>CANPXV010000006.1 GCA_947586855.1 uncultured Clostridia bacterium | reverse complement strand
TGTGCCACAAGGTAGCTTTGGAGTAGCCACCTACCGAGATACCGTTTCGGCGTCGGAAGTCAACTGCAAATGCGCAGCGTTTTTGATATTTCACTCGCACTGTGTTGCGGGTTGATCCGGACGGCGACCGCAACCAATGCGGTCGTTTTGCATTTTTGCAATCACATCAAGGAGAGATATGGAAGAAAAGAAATTTGCGGTACTTATCGACAGCGACAACGTTTCGCACCGCTACATCAAAACCATTGTGGACGAGATAACCAACATGGGCGTGCCCACCGTCAAGCGCATCTACGGCGATTGGACCACCAGCGAAAAACAAAGCTGGAAGAGCCTGTTGTTGGAATACGCCCTGACGCCCATCCAGCAATACAGCTACACCACCGGCAAAAACAGCACCGACTCCGCCATGATAATAGACGCAATGGACCTGCTGTACACGGGCAATCTGGACGGTTTTTGTCTGGTATCCAGCGACAGCGACTTTACCAAATTGGCCACTCGGCTGAGAGAGGCGGGCAAAATCGTGATCGGTATGGGCATGGAACAGACCCCTGCGCCCTTTGTGAAGGCGTGCACGCAGTTCAAGTACATCGATTTGCTGTCCGGCGAGGACAAAAAGCCCGCCGCAAAATCGGCTAAAAACAAAAAATCCGCCAAGCAGGAATCCCCCAAGGCCAAATCGGCCGCCAAGGACGCCCCCAAAAACGACAAACGCAAATCCGCAAAGCCGCAGCCTGCCGAGGTCAAAAAAGCCTCTGCCGAAAAGGCCCCCGAGGCTGCCCCTGCCGAGCCGATCGAGTCCTCCAAGCAGGTGTTTGCCGAGCCGTCCGCCGACGCCGAGTCCTCTGCCACGCCCTTGCAGGAAATTGAGCTGGCCATACGCAAAATTATCGACGACTTCGACGAGGAAAGCGGCCTGATACCCGCCAGCAGGGTGGGCTCCATTTTGCAAAACCGCTACCCCGACTTCGACACCCGCAACTACGGTTGCCGCCGCATGACGGACCTGCTCAAACTGCTCAACATCCCCACGCAAAGCTTCAACGACCCCAACAACCCCGTGCAAAACGCCGCACTGCTGTTTATCAAGACAAAATAGGCACCTGGGGTGGCAAAAATCACAACAAAACAAGAAGTCAACCGTACAAAGTTGACTTCTTTTTTGATGGCGCACGCCCCGATTGCAGGGTCAAGCCGAAAACATCTTGCTTTTTCGATTGCGCTCACACCAGCTTGCTTATTTCCTTTTTCAGCCGCAGGATTATCTTTTTTTCCAGACGAGAAATGTAGCTTTGGGATATGCCCAGCAAATCGGCAACTTCCTTTTGGGTGCGTTCGTCCTCGCCGTCCAGCCCAAAGCGCATCTCGATGATACGCTGCTCCCGTTGGGACAGGTGCGACAGGCCCTCCTCCAACAGTTGGCGCTCCACCTGATTTTCCACGTGGGTGTAGATGGCGTCGCTGTCGGTGCCCAAGATGTCGGCCAGCAGCAGCTCGTTGCCCTCGCCGTCCACGTTGAGCGGCTCGTCCAGGCTCACCTCCACCTTGCGCTTGGACAGTTTGCGCAGGTACATCAGGATCTCGTTTTCGATACAGCGGCTGGCGTAGGTGGCAAGTTTGATTTGCTTGTCCTTTTTGAAGCTGTTGATGGCTTTTATCAGGCCGATGGTGCCCACGGACACCAGATCTTCCATATCCAGATTGCTGCTCTCGAACTTTTTGGCCAAAAACACCACCAAACGCAGATTGTGCTCCACCAGCTTGTCTCGGGCGGCGGCGTCGCCTTGGGCAATCTTGTCCAGCAGGTCGCTTTCCTCCTGCGGCGAGAGGGGGTGCGGCAAGGCCTCCGTTCCGCACAGATAGTGGACGGTTTTGTCGGACAGGCACAGCTTATCCAACAGTTTTTTCAGCAGATTGAGCATTTTCATGGTTGACCTCCGCAAAATTCGCTGCTTAGCAGCACGTTGTAGATGGTGGCGCACTTGGCGGCGGGCAACGCCAACAGCACCTCTTTGGTGAGGCCGCAAGCCGAAAGGGTGGCGTGCACGGCCTGCACATTGACGCTACCTGCCACGGTATCCACAGACAGCTGCACAGTGTTGTGGGCAAGCGTTTGCTGCGCCAGATAGTCCGCAAAGCCGCCAAAACGCTTGGTTACAAAGCACACGGGCAGCCCGTTGTGCACCACCGTGTTGCCGCTATCGCAAAAGCCGCTTACCTTGTAGCTTTTGTGCAGCGTCACCACCACCGCAACGATGTGGGGCGCAATGCGCCTGGCCTGCCGCAGATACACCCCCGTGCTGTAACACACAAATCCCACCGCCACAGCACCCAGCACGTACACAAACAGCGGCACCTGCATGTTGTAGAAGGCGCCGCCCTGCACAAAATCGGCTTTTAGCAGGTAAAACAGCCCCACGATTGCACCGCCGGCACCAAATGTATATGCCACAGTCAGCAAAATATACCAAAAAAGTTTACGTCCCACGCCCGCAACTGTGGCGCACATCGCCAGCAGACACGCCGCTTTGAGCAGGTACAGCCACACGCCGTCCACCCACACGCTTGCAACGGCGGCCATCGTGCCCACCGCACCGCCCAACGCAATGCGCCACTTGGCAAAGGGCAAATGCAGCGTTTTGGCGGCGGCCCACAACAGCAGCGTATCCAGCACAAAATTGTCCAAAACGACGTACTCGATGTAGACGTTCATGCCACCAATTGTAGCGCAGGCCTCGGCGACGAATATGCAATGTTTTGTAGTAGGAAGAGAAAAATTGTCAATCTGGCCAAAGAGAAAAAAAAACAAACCGGCCTCGATTGAGGCCGGCTTGATTTGTGATGTTTGGTTGTCCCCACCCGTGTGCAGGCGTGGCCGAGCCGACAGTGGTCCGACGGCGCCTGCATGTATCGGGGGAGCTGTTTACCATAATTTGCAGAGGAGCGGCAAATTTTGGTTGTTAATTGCGCATTGTGCGTGTCAGGCAGTGAAAGTTATGCTTTCGATAATGAAGCTGCCTGTCACATTGGCCTTTCCACCTTCGACAAACAACAGTATGGACAGGTTAGAAGTTGTGTCGAGATTGTTCTTTATGGTCGAATAGTCAACTGTATACTCGTGTTCACCCACTTCTACTTTTTGGTCGGCCAGCTGAATGTCATTGTTATCAAAAGGCTTGAAGGTGCAAACAAATTCTGCCGTGGCCTTGATTTTGAACACAACCTTGTTGTAGGTCTTGATAGCGTCGCCCGTAACAAGAGCTCTGACGCTGGGCCACTCAAAAGCACCTTTGCTGTAACTTACTTCTACGCCCTCGGCAACTTTTTTGAAAGAGTAAACGGGATCGCCGCTGTAATAACGAGATGTGACAGCTTTGTTGGCGTCGGTGATTGTCGTCACTTCGTCGGTGTCGATAAAGGTTGCAGACTTGATGGTGAAGTGCTGCGTGCCGGTTTCTGCTCCGGGAAGGCCGAGGATACAAATCAGGTTTTCGTGAGCAAAGTTGACTCTTTGTTTGAAGTTGCGGTCGGCTTGCTTTGCCCAGCTATCCACATAGACATCAAATGTTTGATCTGTACCGTCGAGAGTAACTTCTAATTCGGGAAGGACAAATGGCGTATTTTCGTTAAAGGGCTTCAAGAGGAGTTTCGTACCACTGTCGCCGTTGATAACAATGCGGAATGTCTTTACGTTTTTGAGGTGGTCGCCCCAAATGTAAGATTGCAATGCAACATATTGCATACCCGCAGACTTGGTGACAGTTACGTCCACACCGCCGTCTTTCTCTTCTACCTTATAAACGCTTTCGGCGCCGCTGGCGGGTTGCCACTTGCTCACGTCAAGAGACTCGTGGGTGATTTCTTTGTAGTTGGTGTTGTAGTCGGGTGCACTGCCGTCCGCCTTTGTGGAGAATTCTGCGCTCAAAATCGTAAATTCACCTTTTGCGGTCTTGTCACCACCCGCTGCGCAAATGAGGATATCCTCTGCTGTTGCAAAGGTCTTTTCATTTACATAGCTGCTGATGTCCACAACAAATGTCTCACCGGCCTCTGTGCCTTCCAACGTTACCTCTGTCTCCATCGGCTTTGATTGATTAAAGGGTTTGAATATGAGTTTCAAGCCTGCGGTGCCCTTGACAACGAACTTGATGGATTTCATTTTGGCGATATCGCCGCCTTTTACAAGAGCATGCAGCATGGGATACTCAAAGCCCTTCTTGTCGAAAGTAACTTTGAAGGAACCGTCTTGTTGCTTTTCTACTTTGTAAACACCGTCCTGTTTATCATACCAACCGGCAGATACACTTCTTTCATCAACGGTGATATTGTTCTCGACCTTTGTGACGGGAGCTGCCTCGGTGGAGAATTCCACGCTGATAATTCTGAAATCGCCCTCGGGGTTGGTTGCGATTCCGGGCTCAATGGCGATAAGGAACGGAACTTTGTCGGCGAACGTTTTGCCAGCCACATAGGAGGAGATATCGATTGTGACTTTGTCCTCATTGCCCGAGAAGGTGGGGGTCTTTTGCAAATCGTTGCTGTCAAAGGGTTTGAGCAAAATTGTCTTGCCGGCAGTGCCGCTGATAGTGAAGGTTACGCTCTTCATATTGGCGATGGCGTTGCCCTTTACCCAAACTCTCAGGAAGTTGTAGTCGGACGTCTTTTTGTAGTGGACGTTGAAAGCCGTGCCATCAGCCGTGATTTCGTAGACGCCTACGTCAAGGCCGTGCCAACCTTGAGTTATTTTGCGATTGGTGTCTGTGATTTCGTTGACGAGTGTAGAGGGGTCAACGGGTCCGGAGGCTTCTTCCGTGCTGAATTGCAGATTCTTGATTGTAAATTCGCCCGTGGCCGTTTTGTTGCCGCTTTCGGCGATTATGCAAACTTTCAGTTCGCTATTGACGTCTTTGTTCTTTACGTTTTCGGAGATATCCACAGAGAAGGTTTCCTCGCCGCCTTTGAGGGTAAAGTTAGATTGATAATTGTTATCGTCAAAGGGCTTGAACGTGAGGTGAGTGCCCGCAGTGCCTACTACCGTAAGTTTGACAGACTTCATTGTGGACAGCGCAGCGCCCTTTACCAGAGCATACATTGTGGCATACTCATGGCCTTTCTTGTCAAACACTACGTTGTAGGTGTTGTCGGCATTTTTGGTGATTGTGTACGCATTGTCGCCGAGGTCGTACCAGCCCTTGTTGGCTGTTGTTTCGGTGGCGGTGATTTCGTTGACTTGCTCGGTAGTTTCTTCGTCCACAACTGCGGCCTCGGTGGAGAATGATGCCGAGGAAATTTCAATATCCGCTTTGCCTGCATTCAATCCGTTCAGCACCAAAATGGCAACTTTGTTGTCGGCTTGGGGATTGGCGGATTGAGCGAAGTTTGCGTCGCTGCGAGAGGCTTGCTCGGAAATATCGAACTCGAAGTGTTGGACAGTGCCGTCAAAGGTCACTTTGAAGTCTTTGTAGTCGAGGGGCTTGACGAGGGCGGTTTTGCCGCTGGGGCCCTTGATGTCGATCTTGAAGGACTTCATTGTTTTGAGGGCGTCGCCGTAGATGTAACCGATCATTGCGGTGTACTCGTCGCCGTCGACCTTGTCCTTGTTGACGGAGGCCTTGACGGTTGTGCCGCTCTTGGTGATTGTGTACACGCCGTTTGCGTCGGGCGTCCACTCGGTCACAGAGGTTTTGGTGGCGGTGATTTCGTTCCAGGTGTAGTCCTCGACGACGGGTTTGTGGGGCAGAGCAACTCTGTTGGCCTCGACGATATCCTCGGAGGACATGTACAGCTCTTCAAAGACAATGCTGCCTTCGGCGTTAGCGTCACCGGGGTCTGCGCAGATGAGCAAACGGGCGGCCTTTGTCAGATCGTAGGGGTCGGCATTGCTGAACTTAGCGAAGTTCCACTCGTAGGTTTTGTATTCTCCCGTGACGTTGACGGTCACTTCGGGATACTCTACGGTGGTGTCGTCGCCCTCTACCTTAAACAGCAGTTGAGGCTCGCTTTGGTTGCTGGTCATCTTGACCTTGGCAACAAGTTTTTTGACTTTTTGATAGTCTTCGACAGGTTCGACAAACACTCTCTTGACAAATTGGTAGTTGGAGGTTGTGTAGTCCAATTGCAATTTGCCGTCGGAGTTTGTCCTGATTACATAGGCTGTTTCTGTGTCGTCGAGAGGATCCCAATCGGCGGCCTTTGACATGTCGATCTTGACGACTCCGCCATTGTCTTCTTCGTCCGGTTTGCAGGCAACAGCGATGACGGCAGAAACGATCAATATCAAGCTAAGCAAAACAGCCAATACGATTTTTCTTGCTTTCATTGTGTTTTTCTCCTTTATAATTTTTTTGTATTTACATTCGGCTTGGCCGAAAGAATTACCGATAGTATGTTGCATTTGTCAGCGTTTTAGCAACGTAAGCTCGGTGTCGTAGTCGAACAGCTGGATGTGCTGCGTGTCGACATATGCCAGGATCTTGTCCTCCGCCTCTACCTTGCAGCGAGAGCCGCCGCGCACCACTATCTCGGCGTCGGTGCCGTCTACCGAACAGTAGATGAGGGTTTCGTTGCCCAGCTTTTCGGTGACGTTGACCGTGGCCTTGATGACGGCGTCGGGATACTGCTCCTCAAATCCGGGGCCGAAATGCACGTCCTCGGGACGGACGCCCAGCACAAACTGGCGCTTGTTTACTTCGTCCGCGGTGAGGCGCTTGACGGTATCCGGATGGATGAGAAGACGGTTGCGGCCTATGCGGGCATACAGCTTGCGAGAGGCGCCTTCGCCTTCCTCCTCCATGATGACATCCAAAAAGTTCATCTGGGGCGTGCCGATGAAGCCTGCCACAAACTTGTTGGCGGGGTAGGTGTACAGGTTGTCGGGAGTATCCACCTGCTGGATGAGGCCGTCCTTCATCACGACGATGCGGGTGCCCATGGTCATGGCCTCGGTCTGGTCGTGCGTGACGTAGATGAATGTGGCCTGCAATTGGTTGTGCAGCTTGATGATCTCCGTGCGCATCTGGGTGCGCATTTTGGCGTCCAGGTTGGACAGAGGCTCGTCCAGCAAAAACACCTTGGGGTCACGCACGATGGCACGTCCCAATGCGACACGCTGGCGCTGACCGCCGGACAGGTTTTTGGGTTTGCGGTCGAGGTAGTCCTCCAATCCCAAAATCTTGGCCGCCGCCTTGACCTTTTGCTCGATTTCCTTTTTGGGCACCTTGCGCAGGCGCAGACCAAAGGACATGTTTTCGAACACGGTCATGTAGGGGTACAGGGCGTAGTTTTGGAACACCATCGCTATGTCCCTGTCCTTGGGCTCGACGTTGTTTACTCGTCTGTCGTCGATGTAGAGGTCGCCTTCGCTGATTTCCTCCAAACCGGCAATCATACGCAGGGTTGTGGACTTGCCGCAGCCCGATGGACCTACGAATACGACAAATTCCTTGTCGTGAATTTCGAGGTTGAAGTCGTGCACCGCACGGACTCCGCCGGGGTACACCTTTGCAATGTTTTTGAGTGAGATGTTTGCCATTTGCTCCTCCTGAATGGTGACGGGTGTGCCGTCAATTATTTTTGTTTGTATTTTTGTCCGCACGGGGCGGCTGTTTCTGTGTGTGCTTGGGGACAAACCCCAGACGATCGAGGGCAAGGGGAACGTCCCGTACGGAGTGGAAACTGCTCCACACCGTGCTGCGCAGATAGTTGGCGCCCATAAGCAGCGTTATGCCCTTGTCGATGCTGATGTAGCAATGCGCCACCCAGCCTTTGCTTGGATTGAAACTGTCGTACAGGCCGTAGGGGCCCGCAAGGCCTTGGTATCGGGAAAACACGTCCAGCGCCGCAAGTGACTCGGCGGGGGTAAACACAATGCTGCCCAACGCCCCGCAGGGAGGCACGGTGCCGTCCGAGATGTGCTCGGTATCGTTGTTGCCGCTGGGCGCCGAGCCGATACGCCCGCAATAGCCATCGGGTGTGGCGCAACTTGTCAGCCCCCAGATTCCGTCGGGATACAGCTGCGGCTGACCGGCGCAGAACAGACGATCGTTGACGCTGGCCGTGACGGAATTTGCAAACCAATCGAAGCCGTCGGCGTCGGTGATGTTGCGGAAATCCACAAATGCGTGGCTGAATTGGTGTGTGAACAGCGTGCCGCACCAGGTGTACACAAAGTCTTGTCCGTTGGGCGCAAAGCCGTGCAGTCGGCCGAAACTTTGATAGGCGGTGCGTGCCTGCGGAAACCCGTTTGCCGCCGCCAACACGTATATCATCAGCTGCTCGGCAAAGTAGTCCCAATGCGCCACCCAGCCCACGTCGTCGTAGCGGGCCATGCGAAACATCTTGCGGTCGGGGTCGTAGAAGTAGCCCCAATCGGCACGTTGGGCGATGAGCTGCGCCAAACGGAGGATTTCTCCGCCGAAGTAGCCGCCCGCCGTCAACGCTCCGCAAAACAGCAGGGCGCTGTCAATTGTGGAAAGCTCGCTTTGCTTGTAGCGCAGACCCGTGGCCGTCTCGTAAAAGTGGAAGTAAAAGCCTTTATCCGATGGCAATTGCAGCAACGTTTGCAATGTGCGATGGCAAATTTGCTGCGCCTCGTCCGGGGATATCCAGCCGAAATCCGCCCCCACCGCCATCGCCGCCAACATGTAGCCCGTGGCGGCTATCGAGCTTTTGCCCTTGACATCGGGTATGCGGTCGGGCATCAAGCCGAAGGCGGCCTCACTGCGGGAAAAGTTGTCGCAAAAGTAGTTGAAACATGCGTGCAATTCGTCCGTTAGCAATGCCGTGCCGACTGCGCCGCTGCGAGCGGCAGACCCGATGGTAGTTTTGTTGTGATCCATATTCTCCTATGCGGCGGTAAAGCCCAGCGCCGCAAGCCCGTTTTGCAGATATTGATTGCCGTTGGTGAGCGTCCACACGCCGTCGCACTTGTAGTTGTACAGCATAAGCAGCGAAATGCCCTTGTCGATGCCGATGTAGTCGGAGGCGTAGAACCTTCTCTCCACATTGTAGCTGTCTTTGAGGCCGTACTTGCCGTTGATCAGGCGTATGCCTTGATAGTGCGTCAATGCTTCCAGCGATTGCTTGGGTGTAAACACCACGCTGCCTATTGCGCCGCAGGGAGCTATCGTGCCCTGTATACGCTCGTAGTTGGGGTTGTCGGACGAGCTCCACCCGCGGGGCGGACAACCGAGTTCGCCGCTGTATCCCGAGGGAGAGTCGCATGCGGTCAATCCCCAGCCACCCTCTGCATAGGTCTGCGAGAGTTTGGCGTTATCTTGGCAATATTCGTAGGCGGCAAGAGACGCTTGCACAGAGTTATCCCACCAATCGGTGCCGTTGCGATCCTTTTTGTTGCGGAAATCGATGAAGGCATGGCTGAATTGATAGGTGAAAATGCTGCCAAACCAACTGTAATAGAATTTGTGTCCGCCGTAGTTGCCCTGCTGACGGGTGAAATCGTAGTATTCCTCGTCGCCGAGACGATAGTTTTCGTTGGGGCTGCCTGCGCCCAGCACATATATCATCAGCTGCTCGGCGTAGTAGTCCCACGGAGTTATCGGGGTTTCGCCGCTGAACGTCATGGCGATATATTTTTTGCCGTTGCGCTGCATGCGCATGGACGTCCAATCCACGTTAGCATAGATTTGGTTGGTGAGGGTCTCCACCTCGCCGCCGAAGTACTCCGCTGCGGTGATGGCGCCGCACAGCATGATGGCTGTATCGATGGAGGAAATTTCACTGCCGCTGGCAGGCTTGGCCGTTGTTGTGTTGAGAAAGTGGGTAAAAAACCCGTGCTTGGTGGCGTTGCCGCCCTCAGTTTGCAGCCGCAACAGCGTTTGCAAGGTGCCCTTGGTGCGCTCCTCGCCCTGCTGACGGGTGATGTAGCCCTCCTCGACGCCCACGACATAGGCCGCCAGACCAAAGCCCACCGAGGCAATGGAGGCGTTGCTTGGCGCCGAGCCGCTCCTGTCGGCCACAAGCCCGTATGCGGGAGAATCGGCGTTGGTTTGCGTTTCGTTCCAGAAGAAATCGAAACAGCCCTTCATTTCCTGCTCGATAGCCTCCGAATAGTCCTTTAACAGTTGGTCCTTGGACGGCTCGCCGCAGGCCACAAGGCACAGCAGCATTGCCGCCGCAAGCACTATCGAGCAAATACTTGTCCAAAATTTTTTCATTGTAGATCCTTTTTCGGCTTATTCGCCTGTGATACCGGCCTTGTCGATGCCGTCCACAAAGTACTTTTGAGTGAAGAAGTACATGATGATGAGCGGCAACACGTTAAGCAGGGTACCTGCCATGTAGATTGCCTCGCTGACTGTCTTTCCGCTGGCAGAGGTGCCATTGAGGCGGTCGAAGGTCTCGCGGAATTTTTCCAACTCCACCGGCAACAGTTTGACGGTGTTGCCCAGATAGACGTCGGCAAGCACAGTCTCGTTGTAGTACCACACCACCGACAACAAAAAGCTGAGCAATATTGCGGGTACGGCGGCAGGGATACCGATCTTGACAAAGATCTGGAAGGAGTTGGCGCCGTCTATCTTGGCCGCTTCCACCACCGAGTCGGGTATCCCACGGAAAAATTGGTAGAAGATCAGTATGAATACGGCCGATTTGATACCTTGCCCGAATGCCGCCGGCACCATGTAGCTGAGCACGTTGCCCGAGAAGCCGAACTTGGTGAAGGTGATAAGCTGCGGCATCATGGTAAGCTGAGGCGGGATGATAAACGTGAGGATTATCAGGGTGAAAATCAGCTTTTTGCCGGGGAAGCGGAACCGTGCCAATCCGTAAGCGGTGATACCGCAGGCCACCGTCTGGAAAATGGACGGCAACACCGATATATACGCCGTTTGCAGCAGTGTGTTGAAGAAATCCAACGTGCGAGAGGCCTCTCGGTAGTTGCTCCATTGCCACTCGGTGGGCCAATAGGTAACCATGGGGTTGGCAACGTCGCTTTCGCCCATCAGCGAATAGGCCAGCATGTACAATATGGGGTAGATGTACACAAAACCGAACAATATCAACAGCGCATAGCATATGATAAGGGGAATTGCGCCCTTCTTTTCGTTGTTGCCGAGCAGCGCCACCTTCCATTCGTCCTTGGTGCGGCGACGGAAGAAATGGGCAAATTTGCTGCGCATAAGCAACACTTCGTCCACAGCTTCTTCCTGCTCGGAGTCCTCGACAACGGTTTCGTCAAGAGGCTGTTTGTCGGTGACAACGATTGGCTCGGCCTCGGCGGACTGTTGCTCGTCTGCAACGGGCTGATCCTGCTGCTCGGGAGCGACTTCAAGCTGAATGCCCCGCGCCTCTGCCTTGCGCTGCTTGCGGGCCTTGCGTTTGTCGTCAAGTTTCAGCTTGGCCTCGACGCACAGCGACCACAACATGCGGAAGAACACGCCTACGTTTTTGAAAAATCTGACCGTTTTGTGCCAAAATCTGACCCAGAAGGCGCAAAAACGCTTGCCCAAATTGACAAAGTATGTACCGATTTTGCTGCCCAACATCACAAAGAAGCCTTTGAGACGTGCGCCAAAGCTCTCTTTTTCGTCGGCTTCGTCGGCGGCGCTTGCGGTGCTTTCTGCAAGGCTGTCCGTTGCGGGTTGCGCCGTTGCCGTCGGAGCGGCCGTCGGGGCGTCTGCCACGGGCTGTGCAGCTTCGGCGTTGACTTCGCTTGTCTGTTGCTCCGTCAGGTTGGTTTGCAATTGCTCGTCGTTTTGCGGCGTCTGCGAGGAAGGAGTACGTTTGCTCATCTCTTGACCCTCCTTTCGTGTTTCTTGAATATCAGCACGGACAGTCCCAGCAGCGCCAGCATCACCACAAAGTAGATCCATGCCGTGGCCGACGCATAGCCGTAGCCCTCCTGTTGCATATAGCCCTTGATGCGGGTGATGATCGGGTTGAGGGAGAACACCGACTGCATCACCACCGTGAACACCACGTTGAGCACTATCGTCGGGTTGAGTGCGGGCAGGGTCAGCTTCCAGAACATCTCCCACTTGGATGCGCCGTCGATCTGCGCCGCCTCGTACATATTCTTGTCCATCTTTTGCAGGCCGGTCATAAACACCAATATCTGGATACCGCTGAACCACAGTATCATGATGAACTCGCTTGTGAGAAACTGCAATGCGTCCAGCAGAAACTGCGGCACCGTGCCGGCAAGGGCCTCAAAGTTGATGAGCTCTTCAACCCCGGGGAAGGACGCAACGCCCTGCTCGATGAAAATCTGCATGACGGGGCCGCTGGTGATGATGACGGGCAGAAAGAATATCGTGCGGAACAACCCCGTGCCCTTCAATTTGTTGTTGAGCAGCATGGCAAGTATCAGCGAAATAACGGTGATGACGGGCACATACAGCACCAGCTTGATGGCGTAGTCTTCAAGGCCTTGCAAAAAGTCCGTATCCTGCGTCAGTGCCCTGATGTAGTACTCGAAGCCCACGCTTTTCATCTCGAAGGCGCCCTCTCGGACGGTTACGTCGTTGAAGCTGAACACAAAGGTCTGGATGATCGGGTACAGCATAAACGCCATAAAGCCCACAAGCCACAGTGCGCAAAATGCGTATCCCGAAAGCACTTCCGAACGAGTGTATTGAATTTTTTGTTTTTTTGCTTTTTTCATAGTTGTTTGTTGGTGATTTAGCGCACAACTTCTGCCGTCATCGCATCAATCAGCTTACCTTGATAGGTGTAGGGGGTGGAAGAGTAGTTTACAACCGTTTTGACTTGGTTAGAGTAGGTGTTGACATACACATTGGCAGCCACTTGCGTTCTGTTGACAATGTGCTCGCCCACCACTTGACTGAGCACGTCGTTGACTTGCTTGTAGGTGTCGCTTATGCTGTACTTCCACACATCGAAGGAGGAAGTAAAGATGCTTTGACTGTCAGTGCCGTACAGCTCGATGGCGTCCTGCTCGGTGAGGATAAAGGAGGGGTACACGTTGCTGTCGATGAGGCGCAGTATCAATTGTTGACCGGTGAAGTCCAGATTGAGCGCCTCGGAGTACATCGGCACGCTGCCGCCCAGCACCATTTGCAGGAAGGGCACGCTTTCCGTCTCGATGAGGTAGGCCGAGTACTCTATCGGTGCGTCCACATAGCTATCCAGCACGCCAAACATGTAGTCGTTGGGGTTGGACAGGGCAATGGGCACTTGCAGACTGCCTATCGCATCGCACGTGGATTTGATGAGGTCGCTGCGAGAGAAAACCTCCGACTTGTATCCCGAAAACAGCATTGCGCCCAGATTGGAGGCCTCGATGCCCGCATAAAAGTCTTGCAGGTCGTCAGCATCCGAAAGCAGATTGTCCAGACTGTACGAGGGTTTGAGCACACGATAGGTCACGTTGGATCCGGCACGGGTATCGGCCAAGGTCACAAACTGCTCCGAAATGTTTTGCAACAGGTCGCCCTTGGCTATGCTTGCACGCTCGTGTATGCGGACGTAATCCACCGAGAAACACAGCGGCACGTCGAGAGTGGTGAGCGTTTTGCCCAGCGATTTGAAGGAGGACTTGCCCGCCATGGGGAACACCGACGCTCCCGATCCGCCCAGACCGCCCCTTTGGTAGCCCGTGACGGAGACCGTGAGGCCCTTGCAGTAGGAGTTGACGTCTCGCACAACGCTCTCCAAGTAGTCCGTCGTGGTCATGGTGACCTTGGTGCGGCCGAACATAGATGGCTTGTTTTCCGCCATCAAAAATTGCAGGCGCAAGCCGACGTTCTGAATGGACGATTGTTTGAGATCCAGATGTTTGCGGTACACTTCGGCCACGTCGGCGATGTTGACGCCCTCGTCCATGAGCGTGTAGGTTATCTGAGCGTCGAACTCGCTGCGCTCGGACATGGACGGATAGTTGGACGTTGTGCCCTTGTCGTCATACACCCTGAAATACTCCTCTCTGTAAACAAAGGAGAAGCAGGCCCTGTTGTAATCCATGTTGTTTGTGCCGCTGGCATTGGCAACAACACGGCAGTACTCTGCGCCCTTGGTGGCGATCATTGTGGTGCCGCCGTCGGGATAGAGGGTGGCCAGCACGGGCATCGTGACACGCTCCGGCTGGTTGTTGCTTTGCGCCGTGTTGACGTAGGACAAGTCCTCGCCGTAGACACGCTCGTTGTAGCCGTTTCTGGCACGTGTGGGCACGCTGAGATCGATGAGCGCACCGCTGCCGTCGGGGATAAATATCTGCCCTTCCGTCTGCTGATAGCTGCCGTCGAAGTAGGGGAACA
Source organism: uncultured Clostridia bacterium (assembly GCA_947586855.1). Taxonomy (GTDB): domain Bacteria; phylum Bacillota; class Clostridia; order Christensenellales; family CAG-314; genus Fimimonas. The sequence continues at coordinate 72,704 of CANPXV010000006.1, read as the reverse complement.
GCGTGATCTGCTCCAAGCCCATATTGCCGCCTTCTACAATGGAGCTGTTGGGCACGGTGGCTTTCAGGTTGGTGCCGTCAAAACGCACCTGCAACTTGAAGCTGAGCGTGCCGGCGTTGCTTCTGAGGCGCAGCGTGGCGTCAAAGCCGTCGTCCCTCTCGTCAAATTTGCTGACTGGGCTGTCCTCGCCGGGGGCGGAGACCAGATTGGTGATGGACTCTGCCTGCACTATCTTGTTGTTGCTGTTGAGGTTGCGGTAGCCCACGGTGATACCGTCGGTAACTCTGCTGCCGAGGTACGCCATGCCGTCCAGATAGTTGCCTTCTTCGTCTACCGGCCTGTTGCCACTGTACCAAGTGCGGTTGCCCTTGGTAATTTCCATATTGAGGTTGAAAGTGTTCACTTTGAGAACAGCGTCGCCAATCTCAACCGTATAGTAGGTGTTCTCCGTCCCGACGTCTTCCTGCTCGTCCGGCGGGGTGACAGGATCGTCGGCATACACGATGCCTATGGCGACGGAGACGACAAGCACTATGCACAACGCTAAAATCAATAGTTTTTTAAGCATGGGTGAACATCTCCCTGAACAGTGACGCAAAGTAACCGAAGAATTGGGTTACCAACATGCGCAGTACAATGACAAACAGTATTGCCATGACAAAGGCAAACAATGTCAAAATTATGTTCTTGACAGCCTGCCAGAAAGTGTAGTCGTGCAGCTCCATTATCGTGCGGAAAATGCACACTGCACTCCAACCGTAGATAATGACCATCAGCAAATCGTAGATGATCTGCTCGTTGTAGGTGAGGAATCTGCTTATCACAAACATGGGCAGCGCCAATATCAGATAGGGCGCCAGCGCATATATGAAGGATATGAAGCAGTGTTTGAGTTTGCCTTCGCCGTCCGATACGGTGCTGACAAAGTAGTTGCACAACACCAACGCAAACAGCACGGCCGTAGATGTGAGCACAATGCGCAGCGCATTGCTGTTGTAGACGCTGTTGCTGTTGAACAGGTAGCCCGTCACCAGCACATCCAGCAGCTGCAACACCACAAACCACACGTACAGTATCAATGCCGACCAAACGCTTGTTGCCTCGTGATACTTGGTCTGATACACGGCGTCGGGGGCGGATTTGAAGTAGTTTTTGGTGAAGAGCAGCTCTCTCACGATGCGCACGTTGGTAACTTTGCTCACGCCCGCCTTGACGGGAGCCAGCAATTTCGGCTTCTTTTTGTCGATGATCTTCCACACCACCACCAACACCACCAGCACCAGAATGACTGCCACTATCCAACCTACGTTATCCTGCAACCAATCGTTGCGGATCTCCCAATAGGCCTCGGAGTAGCCGTCCTTGTCCTCCGCCAGCTTGAACTGTCTGAGCGCCGTCTCGTAGTCGCCCCGCTTCATGCTGGCACGGGCAAGCGCCTTGTAGGATACGATGAAACTGCTGTTGAGGCGCAGGATATCTTTCCAATCGTTTTCGCCTTCCAGATAAAGGCCATCCTTGTAGTAGCTGACCGCTTTGAACACCTTTTCGGCAAACTCTGTGCGTTGATACACGGTGGCCATACGGTAGTCCTCGTCCAGCACCACTATCGAGCCGTCGCTGAGCACTTCGATCGCCGCAGGAATGGACAAACTGCCCAGACGCTCTTCGGAATCTTTGCCGCCGAAGCGGAACAGCAAATCGCCGTAGCTGTCAAACACGGTGATGTAGCCGTCGTTGTCCACCGAGAAGATGTTTTCGGCGTCGTCAATGCTCACTGCAACCGTCCTTGCGTAGTTGACGGAGGGGGACATGATAGCGTTGCCCAGCGTGTTGAGCTTTTTGACGGCGTTGCTGTGCGAATTGTTTGTGACGGTGTATATCAGGCCTCGGCTGTTGATGGCGACGTTCGTGGGAGAACGCGGCACCGCCAAAAAGTCGCTTTTCTGTGCGTCGGAGAAAAACAGATCCTGCAACAGGGATTGGAATGTGGCCTGCGTTTCGTTTGCGCCCACATAGCCCACAAATTCTCCTTGCAGAGCGCCGTTTTCGTCCCTGACAAGGCTAAGCTGCATCAACCCGCTGGAACAGCCCGTACTTACCACATACAGATTGCCTCGACGGTCCACCGTCACCTTGGCAGGCACAAAGGGCGTGTCGGCACCGACCAATGGGTTGGTGGGCTTGGAAATCTCGCCCTGCGACTCGCCTGCTTTGTCGAATATGTAAATTTTGTTGTTGCCTGAATCTGCGACATACAACCACTTGTCGTCCAGCGCCACGCCTGTGGGAGTGTTGAGCGTGCCCGAGCCGATGACGCCGAGCTGATCGCCCGTCATGCTGAGCACGGTGACGCATGCCGACTTGGCGTCGGCGATGTACACCTTGCTGTTTGCAACGTCTGCCGCCTCCTCTATTGCAAAGTCCATGCCCTTTTTGTCGTTATTGGACGTGACTGCGGGCAACACGATCTTACCCGTGGGCGTGTAGGCCGTTTGTGTGGGCACAACGCTGCTCTCGGGGCCGATCGTCTCGGTAGAATAGGGTACGGCAAAGGCAATCGAGGGCATGGCAAACACTGTCACCGTGGCCAAAACAAGGATTGCTATCACTATATACCAACGTTTCACAAGGAAACCTCCGTAACTTGCTTTTTGTAAATTTGCCTTTGTGGGTTACTTGATACCGGAGTGCGCCATGGTGTCCATGACCTTGCTCTGCATACAAATGAATATGATGAGGTTGGGCAGGAACATGATCAACGCACTTGCCGCCGTGATGCCTTGCGTCACAGTGGACGAACCGCCGGAGGAAAAGGTTGTTATGTAGTAGGCAAATGTTTTGAGACTTTCGTTGTTGAGATACAGCGTTGACGCCTCTACATTGCCCCAAGCCGATTGGAAGGACAGTATCGCAACGGTGGCGATTGCGGGGCGCACCATGGGTATGATGACCTTGAACAATATCGTCCACTCGCCTGCGCCGTCCATCTTGGCCGCCTCTATCAGGGGGTCGGGGATCTGGTCCACAAACTGTTTCAGCAAAAACACGCCTATCGGCATGGCTATTATCGGCAGAATGTTGGCTACAAATCTGTCCACCAAGCCCAGATTGACGATGATGATGAAGCGGGGTATCGACACGGCGATAGGCACAAACATCAGCGCCAGAGTGTTTATCTCAAACAGCACGTTGCGGCCCTTGAAGTTCTTTTTGCTGAGTACATATCCTGCCGAAACCGCCAAAAAGATGCTTATCACCACCGTCAGCACCGTCACAATGACGGAGTTGAACAGATATCTGGACGCCGGCACGGACGAACCTGCCATCAACTCGAACAGCGCTTTGTAGTTATCCCAGGTGGGATTTTTTACGAAGAAGCTGGGAGGAAACTTGAACAACTCGTCTGCCGGTTTGAATGCCGTAGTAAATATGTAGATTATCGGCAACACCATAAACACGGCAAAGGGCAGCAAAATAATGTAGAACTTTATCTGACTGACATGGAAGTGTTTTGGGTTTATCTTTTTACCTTGAAATGATGCCATTGGGTACCTCCGCTATCAGTCTTTTTCCGTGAGGATAGCACGGATAATCTTGCTCAGCAGGTATATCAGCAACAGCAGCACCACGCTGACGGCTGCGGCATAGCCCATTTCGTAGCGAATGTAGCCGTAGTCCTCGATGTGGTTGACCATCAACTGACCTGCATAGTTGGGCGTCGGGTTAGAGCCGGATAGCTGCACGCCGATTGCGCCCGCTTGGAACGTGTTGACCACCGCCATAACTGCGCCAAACAGCAATTGCGGCTTCATAGAGGGCAGCGTGACGTACCATATCTCCTGCGCGCGGTTTTTCATGCCGTCCATATAGGCCGCCTCGTACAGCTCGGGGTCGATGTTGAGTATGCCGGACAGCATAGCCAAAAATCCCACGCCCATGCTGGACCACACTGTGACGATGATCATGATGGTCATCAGGTATTCTTCGCTTTGCAGCCATTGCACCGCTTCGGAAATCACACCCCATTTCAACAATATTGCGTTGAGGTAGCCGTTTGGGTCGCCGGAGAATATCGTCGTCCACACCACTTGCATTGCCACGCCCGCAGTAAGCGACGGCGAGTAGATCAGCAAGGCCAATATTGTGCGGGGCAGCTTGGGTATCTGCGCCAACATCCAGGCCAGCAGGAAGGAAAGCAAGTATCCCGTCGGCCCTGCGATAAGTGCAAACTTGATGGTGTTGGGCAGCACCTTTTGCATGAATTCCTCGTCGCTTGTAAGCAGGCGAATGTAGTTACCGAAGCCTACAAAATGGGGCGAGCTGATACTGTTGAAGTCGGTAAAGGACAATCCTATGGCGATGACAACGGGCAGCACGATAAACACCACAAACGACAATATGTAGGGTGCTATCAGCAGCGCCGTTGTAAAGCCGCTACGCTTGCCGCCGATTCCCTTCTTTTTCAGCTCCTGCCGAGAAGGAAGCCGCATCGACTTTTCTTTTTTGACTGTAATTTCTGTCATAGTCTTCTCCCAAAATCACTTGCCCTTTTTTAGTTCTTCGATATCGGCAAGCGTGGTAAGTTTGTAAGGTTTGACGAGTTTGCCGTCCTGCACATAGCCAAATTCTTCCAGCTTGCGCATCAGTTCCTTGTCTATCTTGGTCACAGCGTCCTCCACTGCCGAACGGGTGTTCTGGCCGTTGATGACGATGTTGTTCCAGGCGTTGCTCAGTTCTCTCTCCAACATGTACCAGCCGGGCACCTTGGGGATCTCTCTCATCCACTGCCACTGCTGCAAAATCACGTTTTTGTCTGCGGTGGAGAAGGCTACCGACTCGCCAAACGCCTCGATATTGGCGCTGTTCCAGATGTACGCCTTGCCGTACAGCATGGTCAGCATCTGCATAAAGTCTCGTTGCGTTTCCTTGCCGGACCACCAATCCAACAGCTTCCAACCGGCCTCGTCCTTGGCGGCGTCGCCGCTCTTGAACAGTGCCATAGAGGTTGCGCTGCCCGTTTGCCAACGAGCGATCTCGCCCGTCTCCTCGTTGTACACTCCCGGCGAAAGTGCCACTGCCCATTTGCCGGCAATCTCGGGTGCGGCCATGGACAGACGAATGTAGGTGTCAAATGTGGACACGCCTATCGGCAGGCTGCCATTGCGGAAGTTGTCGAAGAAGTTGCTTATCTGCTGGGGCAGGCCATACAATGTGTACAGCTCTGTCATCAGCTGGACGGCCTTCAAGCTGGTTTCGTCCGCTATCGTGGTGCGGGTGGCGTCGTCGGAGAACAGATTGCCGCCGTACTGATAGATGAAGGGCGCCGTGGTCATGATGGATTTGCTGGACGTGGAGCTGGACAGCGGAATGTAGAAATTGAGGCCTGCACGTTGCAGCACGGGCAAAATTTCCGTCACATCCTGCCAGGTTTGCGGCAGCGATTCCATTGTGCCGTCATATAGTCCCAGACTGCCGAGCACGTCCTTGCGGAAGTACATGACATAGAAGTCCTGCGTTTCGGGCAGGGCAAGGCCTCTGCCGTCGGCGATAAGCGAGATCATTGCGCCGGGACTGAAACGGCTGATTATCTCGCCGTAGTTGTCAAATTGAGTGAGGTCCACCGTCAAATCTCTGATACCCATTTCGTAGGGCAGCCAGTTGGATATACCCATGACGACGTTGGGGGCGATGTTGGCGGCGTTGCTCAGTATCAGCTTGCCCTCGTCGGCAAGTATGGAGAAGCGCACCTTGTAGCCCGTCTGCTGCGTAAAGTCGCTGCCGTCTATCAATTGCTGCATCAAATCGACATATTGACGGCTGCGAGCCACCCACACTTCTATCGTCTGGTCGTCGGCGCTGACAATGGAGTAGTCGGTGACAAAGCTGCGGAAGAACTTTTTGACGCCCTCCCAAAAGCCGAAGAAACCGCTCTTGTGCTCGATGCCCGTGTCGCCGTCGGCATACACCACCAATTTGTCCAGATTGAGCGGCGTCGTTTCGATGTCCGTGCGGGCGTTGGCCAACGTCTGCACGATGGAGCCGCTGCCTTCGCTTAGCTGGGCGTAGTTGTTGGCGATGGCCTGAGGCTTCTCCAACAGACCCTCGATGGCGTTGATGGCCGCCTCAAAGTAGATGATGGCCTGATAGTTGACGTTTTCGGAGCCGTTGACGTTGCGCAGCTCTTCGCTGAGCCGATACAGCTGGTCGCTTATTTCCTGCAACTTTTCCACCACACCGGGGTAGTCGTTGTCGGGCACCCACTCTCTGTCCTTATCCTGGATGGTACCCGCTATCTTTTTGAGGTTGAGGTAGATACCGTTGAGGTCGTCTATCGATTGGGACAGCTCTGTGGTGTACTTGGCGGTCATGCTGCCGTCAATTTTGATGGAAATCAGGTGCTCGCCCGCTTCCAGACGGATACCGTAGGGCTCCCCCGTGACTTGGTCGCTGAGCGTTTCCACAACGTAGTCGTCGCCGTTGACAAAGGGATAGCGCAGCAGCTCTCTGAACTGCGTTTTGCCGTCTATCTCTATCTTGGCAAAGGTAACACGGTTGGCGTTTTCGTTGTTGTAGTTGAACGCAATGTTGTACACGCCCGTCGTATCCACCTTTACCTTGTAGGTGAGCGTATGCGTGGGCGAGCTCATGCCCTGCATGGTGTTCAGCGGCGAAACGTACGTCTCGTAGGGGGTGACGTTGACATCTGCGGAGTAGGTAGGCACAACAGATGTGGTGTTTTTGCTCTCCACATGCTCGGCCTCTACCGTGTATCTGCCGCTGCCCATATTGGTGTTCTGTTTGGAATAGTCCTCGTAGGTTGGCGGAAGCTGTTCCGAACGCACCCAGACATCGCCCAACAGCAACTCTCCCGCTGTGATGACGGTAAACTTGACGGTGTTGACGCCCTCTTTGAATTGATACACGGGCGCAATGGCCGTGAGAGCGTCGTACTCGTACAGGGGGCCGCTGATCCACTCGTCGATCTTGACCTGCGAGGGCACGATCTCGTTGCCGTAGCTATCCTTGCTGAAAGTTTCCGTCTTGTTGCGCCACAGGGCTTTGAGGCTGGAACGGGCCGAGTCGGGCTGAACGTTTGCCGCACTGCCCGCCGCTTGGATCTTGTCCTGCTCGTTGATGACGATCTCCACTTCGCTGTCGGACAGGCCCGTGTGCTCGATGTACCACTCGGCATAGAAAGCCAGCTTGTCGGCGGCGTCCAATGTGACGGTAAAGGTGACGCTTTCGCCCTCTTGGAGGGACAACGCTCTGTCGTTGCGGCCGTGAAGATTTTCCGGCTCGGTCACCCAATGCGCATCCGAATGGGCCTCATCCAACACAAGCTGCTTGTTTGTGTCGGCAGAGGCGGACTGCTCCACGTCGTCGAAGCCCGTGCTTGCAATGGAAAAATCGTATACCTCGCCCTTGCAGCCCGCCAAACAGACGGTTGCAAGCGTCAATATCAAAGCGAATACTACGACTAATGCTTTTTTCATAACGTTTTCCTTGGATTTTTTAGTGCGGTGCGCACTTGTTGCGGCGTCTCCGCAACGGGACAGATAGAGCCGTAAGCATTTTTTACGACTCTATCGACGTTTTTTAATGGTAAAGTTCCTCGTATTTGGCAACCATATTGGCGTACTGCTGGTTGGCCAGATTGTTGCAGCTTGCTGCACGCTCGGGGGTAAAGTCCACATCGCCGTAGCCGTTCCAGCAAGCGTCCAAAAATTCACCTATCTTGGCGTTCTGCTTGGTTTTGAGTTCGTTGTCTTCCATAACTTTGATTTCCAGCTTGGTAACGGCGTTCCATCTGGAACCTGTGTAGCCGGGGACCACCTTGGTGGGTTCCATGATCAACTTGTCCAGATTTTCGTACATTTTCTCCACGCCTTTGACAGGATAGATGGCAAAGTACTTTTCGATAGCGCTTTCGTCCGTGGTCATGGGCAGCGTGTTGGGCACTTGGTTTGCAAGGTCTTTGGCGTCCTGGGCCAGCTCGATACGCTTTTGGATGCCTTCGGGGCTGTAACCCATCCACTTGGCAAATTCAAAGGCCAATTCGGGATTTTTGGTTTCCTTGTAGACGGCTGTATAGTCGGGTATCATTATCGAAAAGCTTTCCGTACGCTTGTGATCGGAAGTGGAATTTTGGACATATGGGATACCCAAAAACACAATTTCGAAGTTACCGCCGGATTTTTGGAACATGTCGGGGGCTTCGTAGCTCTTGCCGTAGCGGAAGGCCACCTTGCCTTGGTTGAAGGCGTCAACTGGATCCACCCCGCCAAAGTCGGCCTGGCGCTCTTCGGCGCTGAGCGAATCGTAGGAGTAGCCCTTGGCCCTGATATCCGCCGTCTGGGCCAAAGCCTCGGCAAATTCGGGCGAGTCCAGATTGTACTTGCTGCCGTCCCAGGTAAACATACCGTAGTCGCTGTTGACGGCGGAGGGGTACCAATCCATAAATTCCGATTCGGAAAGCAATCCCTTGGCTTTCTGATTTGTTGCGGGGTCGGCCATCGTCACCTTGGAGATGGCCTCTTTGAACCACTCGTAGGTAAAGTCGGAAGCTTTGGTGGGATAGGGAAGGCTGGAACCTTTGGTGGGAGAAGTGACGTTATTCTTTTTGAGAAGATCGACGTTCACAAAGAAACCTTCCATGTGCATGGCAAAGGGGACTGCATAGATACCGCTCTTGTAGTGGGCGGATTCTTCCAATGCGGCGGGGATGTTTTTCCAATCCTCATCGTTTGCGGCATACTCTGTGATGTCCAGACCATATTGATTGGACAGCACATAGTTGATGCTGTCTATCATAAACACATCGGGGGCTTCGCCTCTGCCTATCGTGGATTTGATAGCGTCGCCGTAGCTGCTTCCCGGGTGGTTGCGGCGCATGATCCTTACGTTGTGCGCCTCCTCGAAGGCTTGGATCATGTACTCCTCGACCGTGGGCTCCGCATCGGTGCCGAGATTCCAGCAGTCGTAGATGAGGTCGTAATCGTTTTTGCAAGCAGCAAACGCTGTAACTGCGGCGGCAAGCACCAACACCAGCGTCAATACAATAGCTAACTTTTTCATGTGGTCCTCCTGTTTTGATTGTTATTTGCGTGTTACTCTATTTCCAATTCAACTTTGTGTTCGCCCTGACCAAAGTCGGGTATGCGGTTGCAGATCTTTCCGTCCACGACAAGCTGTTTTTTACCCGTACGCCGCACCGAAATGTTGTACACGGCATTGCGGAAGCTGCGCTTGTAGTCGTAGCCCTGCCAATCCGACGGAATGCACGGCTCCACCACCAACCCTTCAAAGGTGGCACGCACGCCGAGTATCCAATTGACGGCCACCCTGTGCAGCCACTGCGCCGAGCCGGAGTACCAGCTCCAACCGCCCTTGCCGAAATAGGGAGAGATGGGCCCGTCGCTGTTGCCCGGCAACACGTACGGCTCGGATTTGAAGCTGTCCACATCCTTGCCCCTGTTGGGCGGACAAATGCCGCTATATGCCTTGTAGGCCAGCTCGGGACGCCCCATAAGTGCCTCTGCCCACACCGCCCAGGTGGCCGCATGGGTGTAGACGCCGCCGTTTTCTCTCAAACCGGGGGCGTAGCGGGTGATGTAGCCCACCTCGCAATTGGGAGAGCAATATTCCGGCGCAAGCAACAATGCGCCGTGCTCTTTCAGCAGGTATTTTTCCACCGACTGCATGGCCTTTTGCTTGCGTTCTGCCGTGGTGATGTCGCTTATCACCGCCCACAGCTGCGGATTGAGGAAGATCTTGCCCTCGGCGTTATCCTTGCTGCCCAATTTTTCGCCCAGATCGTTGGTGGCCTGCAAAAACCACTCTCCGTCCCAACCGTGTTTGTTGAAATCTTTTTTGAGTTGCGCCGCCCTGACACGTAACAGCTCGGCAAAGGGGGCGTCGTCGGTTTGCTCTGCCACGGTGGCAAAGCGGGTGATGATGTAGTACAAAAACTCCGCCACCCAAAAACTTTCGCCCTTCATGCCGTGCCCCACTGCGGACAATCCGTCGTTCCAATCGTGGGCGCCCATCAGGGGTATGCCCCTGTCGCTGAACATGGACAGGCTGTGATTGATCGCAGCCTTGCAGTGCTCGTAGATGGTGCCGCTGCCGCCGTCCAACCAAGTCGCCTGTTGATTCAGTATGTTGCGGTTGCCGACCTCTTCCATATAGCAAAGTACGGCAAAGGGCAACCACAAAAAGTCGTCCGAACAGCTGGTGCGGGGGCCTGCGCCGTTGTAGGTGAGCCACCAATGCAGCACGTCGCCCTGACGGAATTGCTTGGTGGCGTGCAACAATATCTGACGCTCGGTGAGCTGCGGATCCGTTTCGAGGCAGACAAGGCTGTCCTGCAACTGATCGCGGAAGCCGATACCGCCGCTTATCTGGTAGTAGGCCGCCTTGGCCCACATGCGGCAGGATAGCGCCTGATATTTGCACCAATAGTTGGTCATCACGTCAAATGCGGGGTCGGGAGAGCTGACATGCTCTTTGTCGCACAGCTCCGTCCAATAGTCCTGCACCGCTTGCAGCTCCGCACGGGCTTGCTCCACCTGCGCACATGCGGCCAGACTGCGATAGTCCTCCGTCTGCTTTTGCGCAAGTCCCAATGCAAAGCACATCGTGTGGCTGCCATTTGCGGGCAGCTCAACCTCGATGCGCAATGCCGCTATCGGGTCGCCGTATCTGCCCGAGTTACAAGCCAATTTGTCGCTTTGCATTGCCAATGGGTCGGCCTCGTCACGATACATGCCGATAAAGCTTTCCTTATCCGTGTCGAAGGAGCTCGGCTCGTCGGAGGCGGCAAAAAACGCCGTGTAGGGATAGTCGTCGTTGTTGTAGCGGCCCTTGCTGTCGGCAAAGCCCCAAAGGCACTTGTTGGCCACCACCGCATGCAGAGATTTGTCGTAGCGCACGTCGTAGAACAGACGCTGAAACTCCCTGTGGGTGTCGTAGGCAATGCCCAACGCCCACTCGAAATATCCCGTCACATCCAACGAGCGAGGCCTGTCCGTGAGGTTTTTGAGGGTGAGCAGGGCGTACTCCATAGGCTTGTTGCGGGCCACAAACACCGTGAGGGTGCTCTCGATACCCTCGGAGGTGCGCACAAATGCAGAGTAGCCCAAGCCGTGACGCACCGTGTAGCCGTCGCAATTGCTTTTGACGGGATTGAGTGCGGCGCTCCAAAACCGGCCGCTTTGCTTGTCCCGCAGGTAGAAGTACTTGCCCCAATTGTCCTTTACTATATCCTGATACAGCCGAGTTATCCTGTTTTGCTCGGCGTTGCCTCTGAATGAGAATCCACCGCCCATCTGCGACACCATCATAGAATAGTCACCGTTGCTGATGACGTTGATCCAGGGTCTGGGTGTGTAGGGGTTGGTGATCACGAATTCCTTTCCGTCGGGAGAAAAGTATCCGTATTTGTTATCTAACATATATTATCTCTCTTTCTCTTTCAATAAATTTCACTATTGACGGGCAAAAAAGCAAAATTTCACCCTTACGATTCCATTTTAGCATATCCAAAAGGGCGTTTCAAGACGGGCTGGCCGTTTAATTTGTCGAAATTTCATTGAATTTAGGTGTATTTTGTTGAATTCTTGACAATTACGACAGAATGGTGCTACAATGTTTATATTGGTGCGTCAAAAATGCAAAAGAAACGCTGTTTCGGGCAAAAATACGTTTTGGCGCACGTCAAGGAGAAAAATGGTCACACTCAAAGATATTGCCCAAAAGGCGCAAGTTGCCGTGTCCACCGTCAGCTATGTGCTCAACAACGACCCGCGCATACCGGACGAAACCAAGCAGCGGGTCATCGAGGCGGCGCAGGAGCTGGGCTACACCGGCAAAAGCGGCCGCAAGCGCAACCACGGCTATCAACGCCAGATGATGCTGTGCTTGCACTCGATAAGCGGCATCATCTATCCGGAGATTGTCAGCACGTTGAAGAGCGTGCTCAACGTAAGCAACTGCGAGCTGGTCATCTACGTCGGCGAAAACATCACCAACCTCAAATGGATGGACGGGCTGTTTGTGCTTAACAGCAGCGTATCCACCGAGGACATACGGGAGGTGATAAGCCGCCGCATACCCGTGGTGATGATGGACAGGGACGACCTCATAGACGGCGCTGTCAACGTGACGCTGGACAACTACAAGGGCGGCTACGACGTCACCACCTCTCTCATCAACCGAGGCGCACGCAGTTTTGCCTTTGTGGGCGGCCCAAACACATCGGTGGAGAGCAAAAATCGCTACAAGGGCTTTTGTCAGGCGCTGGCGGACAACCGTCTGCAAAGCAAAAACACCGTTGTGTTGCAAAGCGACTTTACCTACGAGGGCGGCGTGAGCGTATCCCGATTTTTGCTGGAAAAATCCGTGCTGCCCGACGCCATCGTGTGCGCCAACGACGAGACGGCCATGGGCATACACAGCGAGTTGGAGCTGAAAGGTTTGGGCGGAAAGGTGCTGCTTGCCGGCTTTGACGGGCTCAAACCGCCATCCCACTTTGCCTACGTCACGGCCAAGGCCGAGCGCAAGCATTGGGGCGCCATTGCGGCCTACTCGATGCTGCAACTATACGACCACGTGATGACGGAGCAGCGGATAAAAATACCCGTCGAAGTTGTGGAATACTACTGATAATTGCGCATATGTGCAGATGTAAAAATATAAAATTCAAGGAGAATCACCGTGAAAAAAACGCAAAATACGCAGCAAAATATCGCACAAAAGGACAAATTGCAACTGCTGATGGGCAAGGACTGTTGGCATACGGAGGATTTCGGCGGCAAACTGTACTGCGCCACCGTATCGGACGGGCCGCTGGGTCTGCGCACGCCCAAGCAGGAGGGGGACAGGTTTGTGGACCAACCCTCGGTGGCGTATCCATCTATGCAGGTGACAAGCCAATGCTGGGACGAGCAGCTGACCTATCGGCTGGGTTGCGCCCTGGCAAACGACGCCATAGACAAGGACGTGGACGTGCTGCTGGCACCGGGGCTCAACATCAAGCGCAGCCCCCACTGCGGCAGAAATTTCGAATACATATCGGAGGACCCGCTGCTGGCGGGCACATTGGGCAGGCAATATGTGCGGGGCTTGCAGGATAACGGCGTGGGCGCCACACTTAAACACTTTTGCTGCAACAACGCCGAAAACAGCCGCATGTGGCTAAGCGCCGAGGTGGACGAGCGCACCCTGCGAGAGATCTACCTCAAAGCCTTCGAGATGGCGTGCGAGGCGCAACCGATGGCCGTGATGTGCTCCTACAATGTGACAAACGGCGTGCGTATGGCGCAACACAAAAAAATGTTTGAGTTGCTACGCAAACAGCTACACTTCGGTGACGGACTCATCATGTCCGATTGGGGCGCAGTCACCGACGCAGCGGCCTCCGTCAAGGCGGGGCTGGACCTCATCATGCCCTACGACGAGAAGCACCGCAACCGTCTGCAACAGGCCTACGATGACGGCGAACTAACCGACAGTCAGGTGGACGAGTGCGCCAACAGGGTGCTGCGCTTTGTGCGCAACTGCGAAAACAACAAAAAATCCCGCAAAATCACCATGACTGTGGACGAACGGCGCAATGTGGCGCTGCAAATAGCGCAAGAGGGCATTGTGCTGCTAAAAAACAACGGCGTGCTGCCGCTATCCGCCACTGCCAACGTAAGCGTGGGCGGCAACTTTGCCAACAACTACATCAACGGGGGCGGTTCGTCCTCGGTGGTGCCAAGCAAAACGCCCGTCACGTTGCTTTCGGCGCTGAAAGAGGCTCTGCCGCAGGGCAAAGTGAGCTATCGGGATCTGTGGGAATACGGCGTGTCCGAGGCGCCCCTGCTGCAAATAGAGGACGCCTACGGCAAGGACGCCGCCATTGTGTGCGCAGGTCTGCACGACTGCGAGGGCTTTGACAGGGCGCAGGCCCGTCTGCCGATATCGCAGGAACATCTGATAAAGGAAACCGCCCGCAAAAACCCCAACACCGTGGTGGTGCTGTACTGCGGTGCGCCCGTGGATATGTCCGATTGGATAGAGGACGTGGCCGCCGTTGTGTGGGCGGGCTATCCCGGAGAGGTGGGCAATGTGGCCGTGGCCGAGGTGCTGACGGGCAAGATCGTCCCCTGCGGAAAACTGACGGAGACTTTTCCCCACACGGAAAACGCCTATCCTGCCCACGACTGCTACTGCGACAGCACCGTAAGCGTGTACAGCGACGGACTGTTGGTGGGCTATCGCTACCACACCACCGCCCTGCACAAGGGGCTGCCCAACGCTTTGCCGCAACCGATGTTTCCCTTCGGCTACGGGCTAAGCTACACCAAGTTTGCCTACGCCAACGCCGTTGCCAAGGTGGACGAACAGGGCGTCGAGGTGAGCTTCGACCTGTCCAACGTGGGCGAGCGTGCGGGCACGGAAATTGCGCAACTGTACGTGCGAGAGGTCAACCCGAGAGTTTTTCGACCATTTATGGAATTGGCGGCCTTCCGTCGGGTACCGTTGGAGGCGCATGCAACGCAGCGTGTTACCGTGCGGCTGCCCTTTGAGGCCTTTGCCTACTACTCTGTGGCGGAGGACCGCTGGCTGGTGGAGGGTGGCGCCTACGAAGTGTACATCGGCACCAACTCGGCCGACACTCCGTTGTGCGTAAAGGTGACCCTGCCCCGCAAATAGTGGTTCCACGGCAGATGTAGGGATAAAAACATAAAAAATGTTTGGATAAAAAAATAAAAAATGTTTAGTTAAAACATATTATTTGATATTAGTTGCTTGAAAACCAACATTATCACAGAACACACCTGAGCGAAATTTGCCAAGCACCCCTCCCGTTGCACTTGCAGCAGGAGGGTCTTTTGTTGCGGCGGCCTCATTTATCTATGCAAGCGGTTGTTTGCGCCGAGATGTGTTTGCCCACATCACGGGCAAATGGGGTTGGGGGGGGTGCGTACATCTGCCGAAAAACATCAAAAAAGCCTCTCCGACAACGGAAAGGCGGAGAGGCGCAAGCCCATTATATATCAAAATGCACAGTGGCGTTTGGGTCGATGCGGTACAGCTTTTTGTCCCGCTCCACCCACAAGGTCCGGCAGGTGGGGTTGTAGACAAGTTGGTCGGCAACGCCCCACTGCAAGCGGCGAAATGCCGTCACATAGTTGCAAATCTCGCCGTTGGTGGCATACCACACATCGCTGCGGCCCGCAACGGCGTCCAGCAAATCGGTGATGACGTGCCAATTGTTGTTGTCGTCAAACTCGTAGCTGTGCCCCCACACGTAAAACAGGTAGCTCTCTCGTGCCTTGCGCTCGTCGGTGGGAGATGTGTCGGTAAAGCGGCGGGCCAACTCCATCAGCTGCTTGTCGGTGTGATGGCAGGTGGGGTTCCAGCGCAAAAAGTCGGCAGGGATATCAAAGCTGCCCGTGGACTGCGTGGTGCGGGCATACGTCACGCCCAAACTGCGCAGCATGTCGCAGATACTGTCGTCTGTGGCGCCGTAGGCATAGGCCATGCCGCACACCAGACGGTTGTAGCGCTGTTCCAGATACTCTCTGTTGGCGACAATCTCCTGCGCAACCTGCACGGCAGACACCTTGGTAAGGTACAGATGTCTGTGCCCGTGCAAAGCCAGCTCGTGTTGGCAATCGGCAAAGGTGTTGAAGCTCTCCTGCTCGCCCAGACGGTTGTGCAGTCCCCTATCGGGGAAAACCCCCGAGTTGAGATTGAAAGTGCATTTGACGCCATAGCTGTCCAAAATTTTGAGCAGGCGCTTGTCGGCGGTGACGCCGTCGTCGTAGCTTAGCGTAAAGGCCTTGGTGCGGCCGCCATCGAACCTCAAAAACGTTTCGTGTTGCATATCCAGCATAAAATAAACTCCTTATCAACTTATTTTACACCAATAATGAAAAAATTGGTATAGACAAAACAGTTCTATTATGGTAAGATATGGACAGAGGGATACTATGAATGACGTAGTTTACGTAGGAAAACATTTGCGTACCTATCTCGTTGCAGAGCATTTCCATGACAATTGGGAGTTTGTCTACTGCACCAGCGGTGCGGGCGAATTTGTAATTGAGGACTCCACCACCATTCACTACAACTCGGGGGACATTGTGATATTGCCACCCCATATTTCGCATACCAACACCAGCGCAAAGGGATTTACCAATATCCATGTGCGCATTGCGGACGCCACGCTGCCCTTCAAAAGCCCCATGCGCATCGCCGACGACAACGACAAGCACGTGCTGGGCGCATTTGAGGACATATTCTTCTACTACAACAACAATATGGACAAGAAGCAGCTGCTGCTATCCGCATTGAGCAACCTGATAGTAAACTATGTCATCGCCCTGCAAAATGACAAGCCGCTATCCAAGGCTGTGGAGGAGATCAAGAGCGACATAGTGAAGAATTTTCCCGATTGCAGCTACGAGTTGGACGAGTTTCTCAAATCCATGCCGTTTAGCTACGACTATCTGCGCAAGCTGTTCAAGAACGAAATGGGCGTGACACCCCATGCCTATCTGACGCACATCCGCATGCAGACGGCGGAAAAATTGCTTAGCTCCATCGACCACGAGTACAACGTGACCAAGGTGGCCAGCATGTGCGGTTACGACGAGCCGCTGTACTTTTCGCGGGTGTTCAAAAAGCACTTTGGCTGCTCGCCCATCAACTACATGAAACGCAATACCCCCCCCCAGCAGCAATTGACAGACAAATGACCTTTGCCCACCACTGCCGCACTCGCAAGTCGAGTGCGGTTTTTTTTCCGACCAAGCGCAAGGCGGTTCGTCACAACTCTCGCTTGGCGTTACCATACGTGCAAGCACGAATGGTACCAACGCCGCTCGGTTGTTCCTCTCCCACACAAGTTTCGTACCTCAACTTGTGCGGGGCCCCATTACTTACGCAACCGACCCGCCAAAAAAGTTTCTTTTCTAATTTTTCCTCGGCGCAGGTCCGTGATTGCAGAGTTTAGTTGAAAGCAGCGGGTTTTGTGTTTTGGTTATCCCCAACTTGCCCCACCGGCGAGGTGAGTTGGTGATATCTGCATATGCACATCTGCGCAAGCGTTGCAATGTTGGCGATTTTTTGTGCCCATATGCGGAAAACACGTCCCATTGCGACAAAAAGTCAGCTACCGCATGGAAGCTGACTTTTCATATTTATCGTGTTGATATTGCAGATTATGTGGTGCAGTCGGCAAGGCCAAACGTGCGCCGAAAGAAATGATCACAGCTGCTTTATCTCGGTGTAGCACAGCACAAACGGTGCCACGCCCTTTGCGTCGTTGGCAACGACAGGCTCGGAAATGTAGTATTGGTAGCTGCCGTCTCTGCGGCGGTTGTTTTCCGGACCGAGGCCCGCAACAAGGCATATGCCGCCCAGATTGAGCTCGCCGTTGTCGCCGCTGAGGTAGCGTGTGCAAATGCCGTCGAAAATCTGCTTGCCCAATGCGCTGAAAGAGGCGTCGAGGTAGCCCAGACGTGCGCCCTTCAACATAGCGTAGGCCACCATACTGCTGCCGCTTGTCTCGGGATAGTTGCCCTGCTCGCCTATGCGATCCACCACCTGAAACAGCATGTGAGTTTCGCTGTCCACATAGTTTGCAACGCCCTCTATCGCCAGACGGAACACCTCCGCCACCTGACGGCAACTTTCGGGGTCGTCGCACTCCTCCAAAAAGTCCGCCATGGCCACCAGATACCAGCCCATGGCACGCAGCCAAAAGTTGGCCGAAAGCCCCGTTTGCTTGTTGCACCAAAAGGCCGTACGAGAGCAATCCCACCCGTGATAGAACAGCTTTTTGTGCTCGTCGTACATGTACTTGCGCACATTGACGATCTGCCGCACCACGTCGCTGTAATCTTTGTTGCCGACGTGCTTTTGCCACAGCGTGGAAAACCCCTGCGCCATATACAGCCCGTCCAACCACACCTGGTTGGGATAGATGAGCTTGTGCCAGAAGTTGCCCGTGGAGGTGCGGGGCTGGTCGTCCAGCTGCGATTTGAGCAGGTCGATGGCCAACTTGTACTTGTCCTTGCCCGTCACACGGTACAGCTCAAACAGCACCTTGCCCTCGTTGATGTCGTCGAGGTTGAAGTTTTGCTTGTCGTAGCCCCTGATGGAGCCGTCCTCGAACACATAAAAGTCCACAAAGCGCTCCACAAACTCAAAGTAGCGCTGTTCGCCCGTCAGTTTGTGCAGTTTAAGCAGCGAAGTGAGCATGCAACCGTCGATGTAGTTCCAATGCGGCTGCTTGCCCTGCTTGATGCTTTCGATGTTCCAAAAGGGACATGCGGGGGTGGATTCTCGCAAAATTCTGTCCACATATTGCTCTATTTGCTCGTACATTGCTCCTCCTTGTAGTCGGCGACGTTGTTTTTGACAACTGCGTCGCCCTTGACGCCGTCCAGCTGCACGTTGCGTATGCGCAGCCGAGATACGTTGTCGAAGTACATCCCCGCACGGCACAGCACCTTGGGGTTGTTTTGCATGGCGGGCACGCCGCCGTGAGTTGCATTGACCGAATAGTTGAACTTGATGTTTTCGATGACAATCTCGTCGATGGGCTGCTCGGGCAGGCCGTCGCAGTAGCAGGCGGCAACGTGACAATTGTCGCACACCATATCCTTGAAGTGGAAACGTCCCAAGTGGGGCGTGCGGTCGTCTACGGGCAGCTTTTCTCGGGTGGTGTTGTACTCGGAGTATCTGTCGGGATCGCAGCAATTGTACCACATGTTGATGACAATGGGCGTCAGCACATGGTTCATGTAGATGTTTTCGAAGGTGATGCCGTCGATGACGGCGTACTTGCCCCGTCCCCTGCGGGTTTTGATACGCAGGCCCCTGTCGGTACTGTCAAAAATACAGCGGTTGACGGTGAGATTTTGCACGCCGCCGGCGTTTTCGCTGCCCAACGTTATGGCGCCGTGGCCGTAGCGCATGTAGCAGTTGCGTATTGTGTGGTGATTGGCGGGCGTTTTGTATTTTTGTCCCAGATACATCTTGCCGGACTTGATACCGATACAATCGTCGCCCACGCTGAGGCGGCAACCCACAATGTGCACGTTGTCGCAGCTTTCGGGGTCGATGGCGTCGGTGTTGGGGCTATCCTTGGGCGCAAGCACGCTTACCCCGTAGAAATTTACGTTGGTGCAAAAATAGGGATGAAACTGCCACGAGGCGCTGTTTTTGCCCGTGATTCCGTGAAAATACACGTTGGTGCAACGGTTGAGAAACACCAGACGGGGACGACCGTAGGGCTGGTTTTTAACGTCTATCCACCAATCGGAGTTTTGTGCGTTGCCGTCGATGGAGCCTTGTCCCACCACATACACGTCGTGCAGATGCTCTCCGAAAACAAGCGATTGGTGCATGGTGGTAGGTTCGCCCTCCCAGGCGCCGATCTGGTGCATTTCGCCCGTCTCCACATCACGTATCTCGCCGGGAATCAGCGGATAGCTATCCCGCTCGGTGCGGCCCACAAGGGTGGCGTCGGCGCACAGCTCCAATGTGATTTCGCTTTTGAGGCAGATGGGCGAAACAAGATAGGTGCCCTTGCGGAACAGCAGCCTCCCCCTCTTGGGCAGGCAGTGTATGGCGTTTTGTATGGCGTGCGTGTCGTCCGTTACGCCGTCTCCCTTGGCGCCGAAGTCGGCCACGTCCAGACAGCACGTCTCGGCGGGGGTCTCAAATTGCAGCTTGATCGCCGTGTCGTTGATTTCCACCACATACTGCGTGGCAGGTTTGAGGTTGAACAAACTGAACACATTGGTGTTGGCCGAAAATTGAGGCACGCCGTTCAGAATGACCTCGTAGCTGCGCTCGGTGTAGTAGGGGCGGCTGTTTTGCCACTCGAAGCAGGCTGTTGTGGAGCTGACAAATACAAGTTTTATCATAGAGTTTTACCGTAGAGTGTTATTTTTTCTTTTTATGTTTCTTTTTGGATGAGGTGTGCACCACTTGCTGCACAATGGTCACCGTTTGCGGGGGCGCAGGCTCGGCGGTTTCGTCAAAAGGCATTTGCGCTTCGGCAGCGGCGTCATCTGGCGAGCCTTCGGCAGCGGCAGTTTGCTGCTTTTTGAGGGTGCGAGCCTCCTTCACCTTGCGCACGGCCTCGACAATGCCGTCCTTGATACCGATGAACAGCATATCGAACAGCAGGTAGAACAAGCCGAACAAAAACGGCTCCACTCCCAAAAAGTTGCCGAAGTTGTATTCGTCCAGAGTGCCGCCCGTTATCAGCAAGTTGATACCCTGATAGGTAAGCACCACCAACGACAGCACCGCATAGGCGTAGATGATGTTGACAAAAATGGTCCAGAAACGCTTTTGCGGGATCATCATCCATTTGTTGTTGGCGTTGGGCTCGTCGGCGAGAAAGCGGAACACGTTGTTGACCAACAGGTCGGTAACCACGCCCATGGCAAAGCCCACCACCAATATCTGATCCCAGACGTTTTGCAAAAACAGCGACAATCCCCACAGGAAGAAGAAACACACTGCGCCATTGAACCAAAATTTGATAAACAGCGCCCGTATCCACATGGGGATCTTGGACAATTTGCTGGATTTGTACTGTTTCAGCTCGGCCTCGCCCACTTCGGGCACGTTGTCCTCGTCGGCGTCCACCAGACGATCCACGGCGTCGTTGTGCAGCTCGTAGTAGTTGTCCAGGTCCTTTTCGTAGATGAACTTTTGCTTTTGTTTGGATTTCTTTGACATATCCTTATTATACAGTATATTGCGGCGATTGGCAAGCGGCGACGCAACCATCAGCCTCTATTTTGCAAAAAGCAACAGACGCAAAAACGTGTCTGTTGCATTTTGTATTGAGGAGAAAACCGATTTGACGGCTGAAATTGTTGGCTGAAAATCAGTCCTCCGCAAGCTCCACGGCGTCCTCTGCCTCGGTGTACTCCAACTCGATGCTTGTTTTGACC
The DNA here is from genome assembly GCA_947586855.1 of uncultured Clostridia bacterium. Classification (GTDB taxonomy): domain Bacteria; phylum Bacillota; class Clostridia; order Christensenellales; family CAG-314; genus Fimimonas. The sequence continues at coordinate 51,732 of CANPXV010000006.1, read as the reverse complement.
TTTTGGAACAGCTTGCCGTACAGGGGGATAGTTGCGGTGAGCGCTATCGAAATGCCCAACAACACGATGTGCACCAGCGAGATAGTCTTGGCTTTTAGCACGTAGTCGCGGGATCCGTCCGAGGGCAGCACGATGGGATTGTTGGTGCGGGTGAGCGCCTCGTTGATGCGGACAAAGTACATGATGTCGCACACCAACACCAGCGCAAGCATTGCAAACAGCAGCACCAAAAATACGATCTTGACCTTTGCCCTCTTGGGGAAGGCATTGAGGAAACACACCAGCGACAACAGAGAGAACAGCATGATGGCAAATTCAAACAATCCCATGCCGGAGCCTTGTATCAAAGCCGTAGTTTTGGACATGCTGGACAGCGCAAACGAGTACACGATGAAACTTATCAGAAGCATGCACAGTGCAACGTTGTGCGGACGGCGCTTCAACGACACCATTATCTTGCGGAAAAACTCGCGGGTGCCGGCGCCAAGTCTCACAAAAAACTCCTTGGCTGATGTTTTTTTCTTTTCAACGGGGGCGGCCGTCTCTTGCACGGCTTCCGTTGCGGTTGTTTCGAGGTTATCCATAGTTGCTCTCCTTACCTGATGGCGTTTTCCGTTTCTTTATCGAAGAAATGCACAGTGCTGAAACTGACATTCACCTTGTCGCCGTACTTGTAGTGGCACCAATCCCGTATCTTGGCAACAACGGATTTGCCGCCGATGTGCCCGTGAACAAGAGTGTTTTGGCCGAGATTTTCGTTGTTGGTGACGTTCAGCACCGTCTCGCCACCCTCCACAATGTGCTCGGGACGAACGCCCAGCACAATCTTTTTGCCGTTGTAGTCCGCCAGCAGGCGTTGCTGCTCGGCATTGAGGGGATAGACAAAGCTGTCGCCCACCAAGCGATCTCGCTGCACATCCACATCAAACAAATTCATCGGGGGCAGGCCGATAAAGCTGGCCACAAACAGGTTGGCCGGGGTGTCGTACAGCTCCAACGGGGTGCCGATTTGCTGGACGTGTCCCATGGACATGCACACAATGCGGTCGGCCAAGGTGAGCGCCTCGGTCTGGTCGTGCGTAACGTACAGCATGGTTGCGCCCAAACGCTTGTGCAGCAACATGATTTCTCGGCGCATTGCGCCCCTCAACTTGGCGTCCAGGTTGGAAAGGGGCTCGTCAAACAAAAACACCTTGGGGTTGCGCACTATCGCACGGCCCATTGCCACACGTTGGCGCTGTCCGCCGGATAGTTGCTTGGGCTTTTTGTTGAGCTGCTCGGTCAATCCCAAAATTTCCGCTGCGGCCATCACCTTTTGGTGGATGACGTTTTTGTTTTCCTTGCGCAGCACCAGGCTGAATGCCATATTTTCGTAGATGGTCATGTGGCCGTAGAGGGCGTAGTTCTGGAACACCATCGCTATGTCCCTGTCTTTGGGGGGCATGCGGGTCACGTCCTTGCCGTCGATGATGAGGGTGCCGTTGGAGATATCCTCCAACCCTGCCACCATGCGCAGCGTTGTGGATTTGCCGCAACCGGAGGGTCCAACCAAAACGATAAACTCGCCGTCCTTTACGTCAAGATTGAAGTCGTATACGGCTTGCACCTTGTTGTCGTAGATTTTGTCAAGATGTTGTAAACTTAGTTCTGCCATAACTTCTCCTTATGCGGGTTTTTCGTCCAGAGTTTTTTTGTAGGCGGCAAGCTTGACGCTGCGAATGACGCCGATTATGCCGGAGGCAAGCAGCAATGCTGCGGCGCATGCAAGATAGATCGTGACGCGAGCAAATTGTGCGTCGGACATGATCTTGCTGGTGACGCCCGCTGCGTCCGTTACCGTTGCATTGTGCGCCGAAAGGGGCAAAAAGAATATCCGCGCCAACTCTATCACACCAATCACTATCAGGGCGATAGAGTAGCTTTTGTTGTAGTTTTTGACGCCTTCGGAGCAAAGAAACACCGCAAGCATAAACAGCAGATTGAGCAACACGGATATGCCGATGTCGATGGAATAGTAGAAGTTGGCGTTGGAGCGATAGATACTTACAAAGTAGAACACGTTTAGCAATATTGCAAGTATCGCCAGACCGCTGGAAAGTTTGTTGGTGACAAAGCGCATCCTGTCCTGACGGATTTTGCGCTCCTCGTCCTTGTCCATCAGCGGGCGTTGCACCTCGGCCACGTCGGACTGCGACGCATGCTCGACAGTCTCCTGCACGGTATCCTTGACGGAAACTACCTTGTCGGTGGCCTCCTCTGTCACTTCCTGCTCGTACTGAGTGCGTTCGAATGTGTTAGCCATTGACTGCCACCTCCTCTGCTTGGTTTTGTTGCAACAGTTTATTTTCACGCTTTTGAAGCTGTAATTTCCAAAGTAAGTTGAGCACCACTGCCACAGCGGCCAGCATCAAAACAACGCACAGCGCAATGCCCACATACAAAATGTTGGTTGTGGCTTGCGGGCGATAGGCGATGTTTTGCTCTTCGCAAAACGCTTTGAGCTGTTCGAGGTTGACCTTTGCAAAGCCCTTGATAAAGTAGTTGAGGCGAGCGATTATCCAGGCGGCAATGGCGACATTGTAAGCTGCATATACCCCGGTGGCGATATAATTGCCGATGTAGTACTTTCTGCGCTTGTGGGTGTTGAAAACAAATAACAAAATCGCTACACATATATCTGCAATGGCAACGCCCAACATCTGATCGATCAGCCCAATCTCTCGCACCTTGACATTTTCGGTGCCCACCCAGTTATTGTTGCTGTCAAAAACGTCCCGCACTTCGTAGCTGGTCAACGTTTCCAACTCCCAAAAGATCTGAGCGCCCTCCACACGGGCATAGTCTTCGCCGAGTTCTCTGTCCATGGTGAGGAAATACTGATCGTAAATCGGGGTGACAAATCCTATTGCGTACACAAACAGCAATGCCGACAATATGAGGCATGCCAAGCAAAGGATTTTTTGAAATCTCATCTGCGACTTAAACATAGTTTTCAGTCCTCCGTTCTGTCACAAGTGACGGAATTGTTTTGTAATTTGCCCTCTCGGGGAGGGGACGCCTCCCCGAGGAACAAATTGTTTGCAGTTTGTTGCACTGCTGCAATCGATTTTGTTATTTGCTAAGAGTGTTGTAGAATTGAAGCAGTCTGTCCCAAGCGGCTTGCTTGTAAGTCAGGTATTGCGTTCCGTGCCAATCAGTCTTTACAACGTTCACTGCCGTCTGAGCACTTGTTGCTGTGATAGCTGTGTTGCTCCAACCGAGCTTGATGATCTCGATGAACACGTTGATGTTCTGGCCGGAAGAGCTGCTCCACTTGCTTGTGCCAAGTTCGGTGTAGCTGTTGATGGCGGTGTTCTCGGTTGTGGTGTGAGGCAACGTTGTGGGAACAGACGTATACCACATATTGTCGCTGTTTACACTGAGAACGGGGTGCTTGACGGTGCCAAGTCCGATAGCGGCGGAAACTTTTCCTGCGCCTGCCTTACCTACTTCGTGAGTGCATTGATACTCGAACGCCTGGCTCTTGGGGAAGCCGTTCAACGTGGATCCAAGATAGAAACGAGCAAAGTTGGTGTAGTTGCCGCTTGCAAGGTTTGCAAGGTCTGTTGCGCAACCGTCGGAAATCACAGGCCACTCTTCTCCGTTGAAGGTGAATGTCTCGTACTTGTTGGGGATATCGGACATGATGTTGACAACTGCATCTGCATTTTTGACCTTGATGAAGTCGTCAGAACCATAGGACATGGTGATTTGACCCTGAACAGAGAACGCAAAGTCGATGAGAGCAAGGGCCGCATTGAGCTTGTTGGTATCGCTGCCAACGCCGGCCTTGGAGATTGCCCAACCTTCGGTCTTGACGGAACGCCAGGACTCGGTAAATCTGAAATACTGTGCGCCTGTGCCGTCGTCCCAGTGAGCTACGGGCACCATCATCGGGGTGTACTCTTCGCCTTTTTGATTCTTATCCACAGCGTTTTTGCCGCCGTTGAGTTCTGTGTCATTGTAGATTGTTTGAGTCTGGCTGTAATCGTACGAAACGATACCGGCGTCTCTTGCAAGACGATCCTGGCTGTTGACGGAACCGGTAACAGAAACCAAACCTTCCTCTTTCATGGCGTTGAGGCGCAGAACAGCTTCGTAAGCGTCTGTTTCCTGACGAGCGTCATGGAGCTTGCCGTCCTTGTCAAAGTACAGATAGTCCTGACGAGATTCCATACCGCGCACACCAAACAGGCTGCCGGCAAAGCGGAACAGGTCAACTTCGCGTTGAGTGTTTTCCGTCTCACGGCTGTACAGACCGGAAATGGGGTTATGCTCGTTTGTGCTGTCGTTCAGAGAAGCAACGGCGCAACGCAGCAAAGCTACAAGTTCGTCAGCATCCCAAGCAGCATCATAGCCGAGGAACAGGTCAGAACGCTTTGCATAGGTGTCGCCATAGGTCTTGTCGATGTACTCGCGGAACATTGCAACGGCCTTGTTACCTGTAAGATTGGTTTCGGCGTTCATCTTTTGTATGATGTTGCCGTACTTGCTGTAATCTTTGGTGATTGTTTGTGTGCCTTTGCCGTCAGCGGTCAAAGATTCTACCGCAACAGTGCCGGTTGTGGGCATGTAGGGTTGATACTTGCCGACAGTAACAGCACGATTGGCACCGGAATAATCCGTTGTTCCGTCGAGAAGGGTTCTCACCAAATCGGCACGAACCAGCGGGAAACGCTCGATGTCGTCAACGCCGTCAAAGTAGGGGCTGAAATAGATTGCGCCTGCATTGCTACCTGTTACGCTGCCCGTTACGGACAAACGAACAATGGGGTTGTCTTGGAGATATTGACGGAAGTTGGGCATCTTGTCAAGGTAGTCAACAAGGTTGATGAACAAACCTTGTGCACCGCCTTCCTGCAATTTGGTGGCAGTACCGGACATGATGTCAACAGCTGCGGTGTTTTCTGCCGTTACCCAATAGTCGTACTCGTTGGAAGCGCTCTTTCCGGAGTATTTGTTCTCGAACTTGATTTTCATATCTTCGGAAATTTGTTTCCAAGTGGGTTTCAGGTCGCCTTCGTTGTAGGTAGTGCCGTCGGACAGTTTGACGCCGGAGCCTGCCTTGCTTGCCGAGAAGGTGATACCCGTGTCACCGTTGTTGTAGCCTGCGGCAATGCGCAGAACGGTGTTTTCGGCATAGGGCAGCAAAGTGCTCAGATCCTGTGTGTAACCGCAAACCGTGCAACGTCCGTTTTGGAAATTGTGCGGAGCCTTGTTGCCGATTTCTTCGGTATGCTCACAGGTGGCTTTTTGCCAGTGACTTGTGGCATCTGCATACCACTCGCCGCCAAACTCATGCTTGTGGCAGGCAACAGCGACAAGCGCCGTGCAAACCAACACGAGAGCGAGCACAACCGACAAAATGATTTTGCTCTTTTTCATGTTTTTCCTCCTAAAAAATATATTTTTTGATTTTTTTGTTTACCGCTAAAAGCGGGTGTTGCCATTTGACTATTCTTTGACGCCGCCCATGTTTACGCCCTTGGCAAAGTACTTTTGGATGAAGGGGTAAATGATAAGGATGGGTATCACGGCGCAAATTATCAGTGCGTATATTGCCGAGTTGGCCGAGTAGTTTTCGCTCCAACCGGCAAGGTATTCCAGGTTGGTGTAGTCCTCCAATTTGAGACGAATGAACACCTGCAACGGATACTCGTTGGAGTTTTGTATCATTTGTCTTGCCCAGAAGTAGCCGTTCCAACGGGATATTGCAAAGAACAATGTGACAGTGGCTATCGTGGACTTGGACATGGGGATATACACCTTTGTCAGCACCTGCATTTCGGTGGCGCCGTCCACTATTGCCGCCTCTTCGATTTCGGAGGGCACTCCCTCGAAAGCGTTGCGCAACAAGATGATGTTCATGGCGGCCATACCCATGGCAATGACGATCAACCACTTGTCGTCCATTATGCCAAGGCTGTTAAATATGTCTCTTGTCTTGACATAGTTGAGGTATTGAGGGACGATACCTGCGCTGAACCACATGGTAAACACCAGAAAGAAGTTGAATCCCTTGCGGAACAGCAAACGCTTTTTGGAGAGCGCATATCCGCCAAGGATGGCCACTCCCAACGCCCACACGGTACCAAACACCGTCAAAAACAGCGTGTTGGCGTAGGCGTTCCAGAACAGGTTGTCGGTGAACATCGTTTTGAATGCGTCAAACTGTATGCCCTTGGGCAGCAAAATGACTTGGTTGCTGTCCACCGCCTCCGAGCTGCTGATGGAGCTGCTGAGCGTAAATACAAAGGGATACAGGCACATCAGCGCAAATATACCAAGGAACAGATAGGACAGAATTTTGAATATCAGTTCGGATGCTGCTAATTTCCGTTTCATATCTTATCCTCCTTAGTACAGCGAAACGTCGCTTGCCTTGCGGGCGATCGCATTGGCACCGATGACAAGCACCATACCTATCAGGTTGTTGATCATTTCCGCTGCGGACGCCAAGCCGGGCTGGCTGGAACCGCCCCCGCCCATGCCGCCGTAGCGATATGAGAAGGTGGACACAACGTCTGCGGTGACCCAAGTGTTGCTGTTGTACAACAACAAAACTTTTTCATAGCCTACGCTGAGCAGCGAGCCGATACGAGTGATGAGCATGATGACCACTGTGGACAAAATGCTGGGCAGCACCACGTATCTCATTTGCGCCATTTTGCCGGCGCCGTCTATCTGCGCCGCCTCGTAGCTGGTGGGCGAGATGGCTATCACCGCCGCAAAATACACTATGCTGTCGTAACCTGCGCCCTCCCAGATGCCGCTGACCTGGTAGATCGTGCGGAACAGGTCGGGATTTTTGAGCAGGCCTGCCTCGGCCACTTCGGGAGAGATGATGCCCATCGCTTGCAACGCCTGCGAAATGACGCCCATGCCGGAGACGATGTTGCTCTCCTTGACCAACATTGTAACCAACGTTGTCATGACAACGGTGGACATAAACTTGGGCAGGTATGTGAGCACCTGGAAGGTGCTGCGCATGATGTTGGACTTGATCTCGTTGAAGAACAACGCCAAAATTATCGGCATGGGAAAGCCAAAGCACAATCCGTAAAAACTAAGCAAAAATGTGTTGCGGAATGCGCGCCAAAACTCCATGGACAGCTCGGTGCCGCCAAACAACAGAGTTTTGAAGCTGGAAAATCCCAGATAAAGTTGGTCGTTGACTTCTACGCCCGTTTGGGACAGTTTGAAACTCCCCAACAGTTCGTACATCGGCAGGTAACGCCAGCAAATAAACACAAACAGCATGGGAACAAGCATCAGGTACAGCCGCCAATCTTTGAGAATGGTCTTGGCCGTGTTTAGCCAATGATGCTTTTCCACATCGTCTCGTACTACTTGCTCGGGGTCCATGGAATAAGTTTTCGTTTGCTCATCGAAAATGAGCTCTGATACTTTTTCTGCCATTGGATTTCCTCCAAAAAATTTTGCTGAAATTTGTTCTATTGCTCGTCAATGTTGGATTGACGCAGTTCTTTGTCCCGTTCCTTTTGGGTGCGTATCAAGTAGTGTTTCTGATCCTCGAACAGGCCGTTTTGCTTGCGGCAGATGAGCACCACCACCAACGCAAACGCCGCAGGAAGCGCATCGTACAATATGCTGTTGAGGCTGGCCGCAACGGTTATCTGCGGCATGGGCAAGCCCACCAACAAACGCCCCGCAGATACAAACACGTAGGTGGCCGCCACATACAGCGTTGTCCACCAGGCCGAGTCTCTTATGCGCTGCTTGCCGATAAGTTTGTGCAACACCAGCAACAACACGCAAAAGGCATTGCCAAGTGCCATCACCAGATACATCTGCCAATCGGCCTGCAACACCAAGCAGTAGGCCAATGCGCTTGTGGTTGTGGGGACAAGCATCCAGGCGCCCCATCGCATTGCCACCAGGGCGGCAAACACGTACACAAAGCTGATGGAGTACGCCTGATCGGGAAACCACTGTGTGGCCGCCAATGTTACAAGCGCCTCAAACGCAGTGGCGATAACGGTAAATATCGCAACATCCGCCGCTCGATATTGGGCAAAGGTCAAAGATTTTTGCGCCAAAAAGCATTGTACCCCACTTTCTCATTATTTTACGAAATAATTTTACAAAATGTTTGTCAAAATTTCCATACCAAATATGGACAAAAAACGGCATTTTTGCCTCAAATTATGTCCATTTTGTGCATATTCTGAAATTTTGTTTCAGTTTTGAACATCTTTTGGACGGCAAGCGCAAAGGGCGGATCGCACTGCGGCAGGCCAACTGAAACTCTGTTGTTGACAGACCGCCGCTTGTGCGCTAAAATAGCGGTATGAGCAAGATATTGCATACAATTTTCGCTTCGCCCGACGACGACCTGCAACAAATTGTCGACAGTGCGCTGCCCTACACCGGGATTGTGCTGCAACGGGGCGTGTACCGCTGCAAGTTGGAGCTGAACACCCTCGGATTGACGATAGAGGGCGCCGACAGGGACAATACGGTCATCGTGTGGGACGACTATGCCAAAAAGCCCGACGAAAAGGGCGTGGAGCTGAACACCTTTCGGACGTACACCGTGGCCGTTTGCGCCGACGAAATAACGCTACGCAACCTGACTGTGGCCAACGACGCAGGCAACTCTCCCCAAAAGGGGCAGGAGGTGGCGCTGACTGTGTACGGAGGGGATTTTTTGGCGGAGAACTGTCTGCTGGACAGCGAACAGGACACGCTGTTTTGCGGGCCGCTGCCCGACGACCTGATAGAGCGCTACGACGGCTTTTTGAAGGACAAGCTACGCAAACACATCCGTTCGAGGCAGATCTACCGCCACTGTGAAGTGCGGGGCACGGTGGATTTTGTGTTCGGCTGCGGCGATTGCCTGTTTGAAAGGTGCACATTCCTGTCCAAAGCGGACGGCAGGCACGGGTTTGTGGCGGCGCCCGCTCACGACAAAAATCAGGCGGTGGGCTTTGTGTTCGACAACTGCACCTTTGTGGGGCAAGCGCCCCAAAGCGTGTTTTTGGCACGCCCTTGGAGGGACTTCGGCAAGGCAAGTTTTGTGGGATGCAGCTACGGCGATTGCATCTTGCCGCAGGGCTTTGACAAGTGGAACGACACCCAACGAGACAAGACGGCCCGCTTTGCCGAGGACAGGCATATAGACGGCCGTGTGGGTTGGAGCAAGACGCTCACCGCCAGACAAATATCCGAACTGAAAGAATTTTTCCGATAATCGTCCCATTCACAAAAAACAATCAAAAAAGCGCATCTCGATTTGTTGAGAGATGCGCTTGTTTTTTGAGAAATACGTTTTTTACGCAGAAATTACGCAAAAATTATGCAAAAATTACACAAAAATTATTTGGAAAAATATTTTTCGGCGTTGTTGTAGCAGATATCCTGCACTATTGCGCCCACGGTGGGCAAATCGCAGGGGTACTCGCCCCGCTCGACAAGGCCGCCCAGATAGTTGCACAGCACGCGGCGGAAATACTCGTGGCGGGTGTAGGAAAGAAAGCTGCGGCTATCGGTAAGCATGCCTACAAATTTGGACACCAGCCCCAACTGCGACAGCGCCACAAGCTGACGCTCTATGCCGTCCTTTTGGTCGTTGAACCACCACGCCGAGCCAAATTGCAGCTTGCCCACCACGCCCGACTGCTGAAAGCAGTTGATGAGCGAGGCCAGCACCTCGTTGTCTCGGGGGTTGAGGCAGTACAATATCGTCTTGGGCAGCTCGTCGGTGGAGTCCAACTCGTCCAGAATGTGACTCAGCTTGGCGGCAAAGGGCTGGTCCTCGATTGCGTCGAAGCCCGTATCCGCACCCAGCAGCCGCATATACCTGCCGGAATTGTTGCGCAAAGCCCCGATGTGATACTGTTGCACCCATTTGTGGGCGGCATACAGTCGGCCAAGGTGCACCAGCACAAAGCCCCGATATTTTTCCTCGTCCTCTCTCGAAATGGCCTGCCCTTGCAGCGCACGGCGCAAAATGGCGTCCACCTTGCTTTCCGTTGCGGGCAGATACATCACCACGTCCAAGGCGTGGTCGGAGCATACGCACCCCACACTGTCGAAGTAGTCCACACGGTCGGCAAGCGCACGCATAAGGGCGGCAATACCGTCGATGGGGTAGCCCACCACCTTGCCGAGGTTGGCAATGTAGCCGGCAAAGGTGGGTTGGGTGATGTTTAGCGCCTTGTCGGGACGGAATGCGGGCGCCACCCTGACAGGAAAGTCCGTTTGAGAGAGCAGCTTGTGGAAGTGCAAATCGTCCGTCGGGTCGTCGGTGGTAAACAGCGTTTTGACGTTGGAATCCACAATCAGCTTGCGGGCGGAAAGGGTAGCGAGCTTGGCGTTGGCCTCGTCGTAGATTTTGCGGGCCGTTGACGGGCAAAGGATGTCGTAGATGCCGAAAAAGCGTTGCAATTCCAGATGGGTCCAATGGTAAATGGGGTTGCCGATGGCATAGGGCATGACCTCGGCATATTTGAGGAACTTTTGCCAATCGTCGGCGTCCCCCGTGATAAACTTTTCGTCCACGCCCATTTCTCTCATAAGACGCCACTTGTAGTGATCGCCGCCCAACCACACTTCCGTTATGCTGCGATAGTGCTTGTCCTCGTAGATCTCCGCAATGGGCAGGTGGCAATGGAAGTCGAAAATGGGCATCTGCTCGGCATAGCCGTGATACAGTTTTTGCGCCGTTTCCGTTTGCAAAAGAAAGTTTTTATCCAAAAATTTTTTCATGATTTCTCCCCTATATATCAGAGTGTAACACCCGTTTTGAACAGAGCAATATCTCTGCTGTCCTGCAACTCGTTTACCGTTTGTTTGCCGTTGGCCACATCCACAACCAGACGGAACAACGCCCCGCACGAGGCCTCGAAGCCGTTTTGCAGCACGTCGCCTGCGTCAAAATCTATCCAATTGCGCTTGTGGGCGGCCAATTGACTGTTGGTAGCGATCTTGACGGTGGGCACAAATCCGCCAAACGGCGTGCCCCGCCCCGTGGTAAACAGCACCAGATGGCATCCTGCCGCCCCAAGATTGGTGACGGCCACCATGTCATTGCCCGGGCCGTTGAGCAAATTGAGCCCGTGCGACATGATATGCTCGCCGTCGAACACCACGTCGCACACGGCGCTGCTGCCCGACTTCTGCACGCAGCCCAGCGACTTGTCCTCCAACGTGGTGATGCCTCCTGCACGGTTGCCCGGCGAGGGATTTTCGTAGCAGGGCTGATTGTGGTCGGCATAGTACTGCTTGAAGTTGTTGATAAGTTTCACTATCTTGCAGAAGGTGGCCTCGTCCGCCGCCCTGTCCATAAGCAGCTGCTCTGCACCGAACATCTCGGGCACCTCGGTAAGCACGGTAGTTGCGCCGCAGCCCACCAGCTTGTCCGATACCAACCCCACCAGAGGATTGGCCGTCAAGCCGCTGAGGCCGTCCGAACCGCCGCATTTGAGCCCCACTTTGAGGCAGCTGATATCGCAGGGCACACGCACGTCCTGCCGTGCCAGAGAGTAAAGCTCTTCCAACAGGCGCACGCCTTCGGCAACTTCGTCCTCCACCTGCTGCGCCACCAAAAACCTGGTGCGAGAGCGGTCGTAGTCGCCCAACGTCTCCACAAAATCTGACATTTTGTTGTTTTCGCAACCCAAGCCCAGCACAAGTACGCCGCCTGCATTGGGGTGCCTGACCATTTGCTGCAACAGGCTGCGAGTGCGCACATGGTCCTCGCCTATCTGAGAGCAGCCGTATGGGTGGGTAAATGCGTGCACGCCGTCAATACCACTCGGACGGGGGTGCTTTTCGTTGAAACGGCGCACTATCGCCCGTGCCTGAGCGTTGACGCAGCCCACAAGGGGTATCACCCACAGCTCGTTGCGTATGCCCACATTGCCGTCCAAACGCTTGTAGACGTTGACGGTGACGGGCGGCTGCTTGGGCACGGCGGTGCGCACGGGATTGTAGCAATAGGTAAGCTGCTTGCCCAGCATGGTGGCCGTGTTGTGCTCGTGCACGTGACTGCCTGCGGCAATATCGCAGGTGGCCCGCCCGATGGGGTTGCCGTATTTGATGATTTCGGTGCCCTTTGGTATGTCGCAAAGGGCCAGCTTGTGCCCTTGGGCTATATCTTCCGTAAGGCGGACGGATTCTACCTGTTCGCCTTTTTTGAGGGGAGCAAGGGCCACCGCCACATTATCTTTGGGGTTGATGCGAATGTAGTTTTTCATGATCCGTTATGCTTGCAGCAGCTGTTGCAATGCCTTGCGCATGCCCAGCGTGCAAATGTTGTGCAGGTTTTGCGCCACTGTGCGCACATTGGAGGGGGTACACAAATCGGCGTCGAGATAGTTGAGCGCTCCGCTTGCCACCTCGTTGAGGTCGTCGTTTTGCCACAAACTGCGCCAAAATTGCAGGTTTTGCTCCTCGTCCTGCAACAAAATGGGTTGGCCGTTGCGCTCGCCCCTCATAAACGCCGTCAAAGAGGATATTGCAAACATCACGCACTTGGGTGCGGTGCCCTTTTGCCGCAGATAGTCGTTGTAGGTGGGCAGCAATCTGGTGCGCACCTTGCTGGTGCTGTTGAGGGCAATGGACATCAGCTCGTGGCGGATGAACGGGTTTTGGAAACGTTCCAACACGCTGTTGGCAAAGGACGTCATTTCCTCTTGCGGCAGGTCGATGGTGGGCTTGATTTCCTCAAAAATGAGCCTCTCGGCAAAGCGGCGCACATCGGGGTCGTTCATGGCCTCGCCGACGGTGTCCAGACCGCACAGATAGGCCACGGGCACCATTGCCGTGTGTGTGCCGTTGAGGATTTTTACCTTGCGTTGCTTGTAGGGGGTGATGTCGTCGGCAAAGATGACGTTGAGTCCGCAACTTGCGGCGGGCAGACGCTCTTCTACAAACGGCTCCCTTTTCAGCACCCACAGGTGAAAAACTTCCGCCTTGACAACGTTGTCGTCACGGTAGCCTGTCTGCTGCCATATCTCCCCAACGGTGTCTCGGGGATAGCCGGGCACGATCCTGTCCACAAGCGTATCGGTAAAGTGGTTGGCCTCGGTCAGCCAGCGGATAAAATCTTTGTCCATATGGCGCAGATTGGCCAATTGCACCATCACATTGCGCAGCGTGCTGCCGTTGTTGTCGATCAGCTCGCAGGGCACAATGGCAAGGCCTTTGGTCGGGTCGCCGTCAAAATGACGGTAGCGCTCCCACAAAAAGGCCAGCAGCTTGCCGGGGAAGGAACGGGGGCATGCGTCGAAATCGGTGTCCGTTTCGTCCAGCACAATGCCCGCCTCGGTGGTGTTGGAAATGACCGTTTGCAGCTGCTCGCCGTGGGCATAGGCGAGGTACTTGTCGTAGTCGGTGTAGGGGTTGACAAAGTCGCCCAGCACATCGATGATCTCCCTCGACTGCACACGCTTGCCCTGTTGGATACCTTCCAGACAGACGGTGTACAGGCCGTCCTGCGCACGCAGCTGCTCAATGCGCCCCTGCGGCACGGGCTGCACCACGGCAACGTTGGCGTTGATGGCGCCGCTGTCGTTGAGGTGCTGCAATATCCAATCCACAAACGCCCGCAAAAAATTGCCCTCTCCAAATTGCAAAATCCTGATGGGCCTGTCCTTTTTGACATAGTTTTGTCCGTTGAGCTGTTTCATAATCCACTCCTGTGTGATATTTGCTTGTGCAATCAGTGTAGCACAAAGCGCAATTTGCGTACACTTTTTTGCGCATATTTTTTGTAATTTGCACCGTTTTGCACCGCTTGGCCGTCCGTTTTGTGTATATGACGGCGCAGGGCGAAGCGGCCCGCTACATTGGGGAAAAATCTCCCCTGCTTGCCCCACCGGCGAGGTGGCTCCGTAGGGGTCGGTTGCGTAGTATAGGGTACTCGCACAAGTTGAGGTACGAAACTTGTGTGGGAGAGGAACAACCGAGCGGCGTTGGTACCACTCGTGCTTGCACGTATGGTAACGCCAAGCGAGAGTTGTGACGAACCGCCTTGCGTTTGGCCGGAAGATCTTATCAAAAAACGGCAGCCCAAGACGGTGCTATCGTGCTGGGCGTGCCGTTTTGTACAAAATGTCGTTTCTATTTGCGCTTGGGGTCGGTGATGACGTGCTCGGTCTCCTTGTCGAACACGTACACGTTGTCGTAGGCTATGCTGAAACGAATATCAACATCCGTTGACGGGGTGTCGTGCGGGTCCACTTTGAGGATAGCCCTGTCCTTGCCGATGTTGACGTAGACGTTGGTGTTGTCGCCCAGCAGCTCGGTAAGCTCCACAAAGCAATCCACATTGTAGGCGTCCTTCTTTTCGCCCAGCTCGATACCTTCGGGGCGGAAGCCCAGCACCACTTCTTTGCCCTCGTATTGGGCAAGTTTTTCGCCACTGAGGACGTGGCTGAGGTCCAACATGTTGTTGCCGACGGTAGCTTTGCCGCCGTTGACGGTTGTGGGCACAAAGTTCATAGGAGGCTCGCCGATGAAGCCCGCCACAAACAGGTTGACGGGGTTGAAGTACAGCTCGTAGGGGGTGCCCACCTGCTGAATGTAGCCGTCCTTCATGACTACTATCCTGTCCGCCATGGTCATTGCCTCCGTCTGGTCGTGCGTGACGTAGATGGTGGTAGCCTTGGTTTCGCGGTGGATCTGAGTGATCTCCGAACGCATTGTGACACGTTGCTTGGCGTCGAGGTTGGAAAGGGGTTCGTCCATCAGGAACACGCCCACTTTGCGGATGATGGCACGTCCTACCGCCACACGTTGACGCTGACCGCCCGAAAGAGCACGTGGTTTGCGGTCGAGGTACTCCGTCAGGCCAAGGATCTTAGCCGTTTTCATCACCCGTTCTTCGATCACGTCCTCGTCCACGCCCTGCAAAGTCAAGCCGAAGGCCAGATTGTCGTAGACGCTCATGTGGGGATACAGTGCGTAGCTCTGGAACACCATTGCTATCTGGCGCTCTCGGGGGCCTTTGTCGTTGGCACGCACACCGTCGATGTAGAAATCTCCCTTGGAGATGTTTTCCAGACCGGCAATCATGCGCAGCGTTGTGCTTTTGCCGCAGCCGGACGGTCCAACAAAGACGATAAACTCGCCACGCTCGATTTCCAGATTGAAATCGTGCACCGCATGGAAGCCGTTGGGATAAATTTTGTTGATGTTTTTGAGTGTTAAGTATGCCATGACCTTCTCTCGCTTTTTTATATTTTTTGTCACTTTGCCTTGCGGCAAAAAAGTTACCGAAACTTATTTCAGCTCCAAATTGCCTATGCCGTCCATATCGGTAAAGGTTTGATTTTCGCCGCACATGCCCCAGATAAAGATGTAGTTGCTGGTGCCCACTCCGCTGTGAATGGACCAGCTGGGGGATATGACGGCCTGCTCGTTGTGCATGACGATGTGGCGAGTTTCCTCCTTTTGCCCCATAAAGTGGAACACAACGTTGTCCTCGTGCAAATCAAAATACATGTACACTTCCATACGGCGCTCGTGCGTGTGGCAGGGCATCGTGTTCCAGCTGCTTGTGGGGTCCAACTCCGTCATGCCCATGGATAGCTGGCAGCTTTGGCACACCGCAGGGTGCACAAATTGATTTATCACCCGCTTGTTGAGGTGGGCTGCGTCGCCGCACGCCACATGATTGGCCTTGTCCTTGGTGATGTGCACGGTGGGATAGGTTTTGTGCGCAGGGCAGCTGTTGATATAAAACTTGGCAGGGTGGCGGGCGTCGTTGCTTTTGAAAATAATTTCGCGGGTGCCCATGCCGATGTACATGCCCTCCTTGCAGCCGACGGCATATTGCTTGCCGTCCAACACTATCGTGCCGTCGCCGCCGATGTTGATGACGCCCATTTCGCGCCTCTCCAAAAAGTAGTCGGTGGCCAACTCCTTGCAGCTGCCCAAGGCAAGCGGCTTGGTGACGGGCATTGCTCCGCCGGCTATTATGCGATCCTGATGAGAATAGGTCAGCATAATTTCGTCCTCGACAAACACCTTTTCGATGAGGTAGTGACGTCTGAGGGCGGCGGTGTCGTAGTACTTTGAGTCTTGTGGGTGATTGCTATACCGTATGTCTAATTGCATAGTTTTGTTAGTTTGCTCCTTATAAACTTTACCGCTGCGGGCACATCTTGCCCGACGGTACCTTCAAAAACAAGTTTGGCTTCGGGATTGCTGCGGTATATGGCGGAGAGCACCCTGTCATAGTCCAGCACGCCCTGCCCAACGGGACATTGCGTCAGCTTGCCCTGCTCGATACGAAAATCTTTCAGGTGAAAAACTTCTATCCGCCTGCCGAACGTGTCCAGCCCCTGCTGCAAAATGTCGTAGCAGCTATCCGCATTGGTTACATCCAGATAGTTGTACAGATCGAATATCACCTTGACATTGGGCCTGCCGATAAGTTCCAGCGCCTGTTGCAACCTGTCCACACTGTAACAGACGTGTCCAAAGGCGCCTTCCATGGCAATGCAGACGTTGCGGCGTGCGGCATAGTCCGCCAGCTCGCCAAAAGTCTCCACCACCGTTTGCAGTGCGGCGTCGGTGCGGTTGAGCGGGTGGTAGGTCCACTTGTCGTCGTTGAAACTGCCCGTCTCCGACCCGACAAGGCCGCAACCCAGCAGCTTGGCGCAGTCGATGTAGTCGCAAAAGATGCGCTTGCACCGCTCCACCTTGCCCTTGTCTGAGTGAACGGGGTTGAAGTAGGCGCCTATCAACGCCACCTTTTTGCCCGCATTTGCCAGCGCACGTCCCGTGGCCTGCGCCTTGACGCTATCCATACCACCCACAGCATAGGGCACATCGGGCAGCACCTTGTAGGCCACAAGCTGCACGCCGTCCAAGGTCAGCTCGTCCAACTGAGATATAACGTTGTCTATGCCCTTGACACCAAGGTCGTGGGCACGGATAAACAGTTCCATCTATCTTTGCACTCTGCCGCTGGCGTCGCCGTTTTTGAGCGTTTCCACTTCCTCCTCAGTCACGAGGTTGAAGTCGCCCCTGATGGTGTGTTTGAGGGCGCTTGCCGCCACGGCAAACTCCAACGCTTGCTTGAAGTCGTCGTATTTGAGCAAACCGTGGATAAAGCCGCCGCTGAAACTGTCGCCGCCGCCCACACGGTCCACAATGCGTATGTCGTACTTGCGAGAACGGTAAAATTCCTTGCCGTCAAAGGCCAAAGCGCTCCAACCGTTGTCGGATGCGGAGTAGCTTTCTCTCAGGCTGGTGACAACATACTTGAAGCCGAATTTTTGCTGCATCTGGCGGAAAATGGCCTCGTAGCCGCCCAGCTCCAAGGCGCCCTGCGTGACGTCGGTGTTACCCGGCTTGAACCCGAGACATTTTTCGGCGTCCTCTTCGTTGCCGATACACACGTCAACGTATTGCATAAGGTGCGTCATACATTTTTGCGCCTCGGCAGGGGTCCACAGCTTTTTGCGGTAGTTGAGGTCCACGCTGACCGTGACATTGTGCTTTTTGGCGGAGACAAGCGCCGCCTCCAACACATCCTGCGCATTTTTGCCCAAGGCCGGCGTGATACCCGTCCAATGGAACCACTTTGCCCCGCTGAAAATACTGTCGAAGTCGAAGTCCTGCGGTTTGCTTTCGGCAATGCTGCTGTGCGCACGGTCGTAGATGACCTTGGAGGGACGCATGCTTGCGCCCGTCTCCAAAAAGTAGATGCCCACCCTGTCGCCGCCTCGGGCGATGTAGTCGGTGTGCACGCCCAGCTGACGCAGACTGTTTACTGCGCATTGGCCGATCTCGTGCTTGGGCAATTTGGTAACAAAGTAGGATTGGTGCCCGTAGTTGGCCAGAGAAACAGCCACGTTTGCCTCGCCGCCGCCATACACGACGTCGAAATCGGTAGCCTGCACAAAACGGTCATAGCCCTTTGTGGAAAGGCGCAGCATGATTTCTCCCAACGTTACAACTTTTGCCATTTATCTGTTCTCCCGTCTGTTTGTTATTTCTTTTCCACAAGGTGGATGGCAAAGCCCGCCACCTGCTCTTTGAGATAGGCCACGGTGATCCTGCCGTTGCCGTCGTATTTGAAGCTGTCCTTGTCGAACTGCACGCCTTGCATTTCCAGCTGGGCCACCGCACGGCGGATGTTGCCCGTGGATACGGCGATGTGACCGTGCACTCCGCGGCCGTTGTGCTTCATGCACTCCACCTCTTTGCCGGCAAAAACGCTGCTGTTGCCCACCTTGACGGGCCAGCCGAACAGCCTTTCGAAGGCGGAGGCTGTTTGCACGGCGTCATCTTCGCCGTCGCTGTTGAGGCCGACGTGCACCAGCTGAAAGTCCAGCATTTTGCGCACGGCCGCCCTGCATAGTGCCGTGATGCCCGCCCAATCTTCCGATTTTACAAGGGCGTCGGGCACTATCCAACTGCCGCCGCAGCACACCACCTTGGGGTTGGCAAGATAGCTGTTGAGGTTGTTTTCGTTGACGCCGCCCGTGGGCATAAACCGCATTGCAAAATACGGTGCGGATATGGCCTTGATGTAGGCCACGCCGCCTGCCTGCTCGGCGGGGAAAAACTTGACGAAATCCAGACCCAGCTCCATTGCCTGCTCTATCTGCGAGCCGTTGGCAATGCCGGGCACAAAGGGCACGCCCTTGTCCAGACAGTGCTTGACTACCCTGGGATTGAGCCCCGGCGCCACGCAGAACTTGGCCCCCGCACGAATGCTTGCGTCCACCTGCTCCACCGTGAGCACGGTGCCTGCGCCCACCAACATGTCGGGATAGGCCTTGGTCATTGCGGAGATGACCTTGTCGGCACCCTCGGCACGGAATGTCACCTCGGCAGCCCGTATGCCGCCCTCGTACAGCGCTTTGGCCAATGGCACGGCGTTCTCCGTCTTTTCCAACTTGATGACGGGTATGATGCCCGTGCACTCCATTTGTTCCACAAATTGTTTGTTCGTCATAGTAAAATGCTCCTACTACTCCTTGTACAAAGTTATTATACATACTGTTTTTTGGGGTGTAAATACCAAAATTATATATTTTTATGCACAAAACAGACATTTTGCCACCCTGCGCCACGGTACAACGGATATGGGTGCAATAAAAAAGATAAAATAGTATCTTGATCAAATAAACTAAACTATATATGCTTGCGGCGCACCGTTATCGGGCTGCAATCAATCGCTGCGAGGCAGCACGTCGGAGAGGGACACATCCAAGGCACGGCAAATTTTGCACAGGTCGCCCAAGGCAATGCCGCCGCATTGACCGCACAAAATTTCTTTCAGCACATCGGGGGCAATGCCCGCACTATTGGCCAACATGGACGGATACACACCCTTTTGGCACATAAAATATTTCAACCTGTCGGCAACCGCCTCAAAATATTTCATTTTAGTTATTCCGAATAAAATAAACTGTATTTACACTTATTATAGTCAGGCTACACCATACTGTCAAGTAGCAACTGACCAAAAAGAATAAGATATTTTGGGGTGAGGTTATGATATTTACTCAACGTTTCAACGAAATACTCAAAGTGAGCGGCGCCAGCCAAAGTGCGCTTGCCGAGTACTGCCACATATCCAAGCAATGCGTAACCGACTACAAGCAGGGGCGCTGTGTGCCCAGTCTGGATACGCTGTTTCGCATTTGCAAATATCTGGACGTATCCAGCGACTACCTGTTGGGCCTATCCGACTACTGAGTGGGCGCACCACTATCCAAGCAAAACACAACACGGCGTTTACAATTTTGCGCTGTGTGCTAAACTTTTTGTGTCATTCATTTGACGACTCCTGTGGTATTTTAGAAAGCTGCCAAGCTCTTTCTGATTTTACCGCAGGAGTTTTCTTTATACAAAGCAAGATGCTTTCAACTAAACTCCCTGCAATCACGGACCTGCGCCGAGATTGCAGACTACCCAGGGGGTGCCGGGGCAATGGGAGACCCCGGCGAAGGTCTAAAAAATGAACAACCGTGCAGGTTGTTCCTTAGCAGCCCGACCAAGTCGGCGCTTGCGCCCCGTAGGGGTCGGTTGCGTAGTCAACCGTACCGACTTGCGCCTGGTCGGGGAAAAAATAACTCCCTGCTGCTTGCAACAGGGAGTTTTTGTTGTGGCAAAAGGTTATCTGCCCAGCCAGCCGCCGTCCACGGCAATGGTGAAGCCGTTGACATAGTCGCTGGCGGAAGAGGCGAGAAATACGCCCGCACCCATGATGTCGTCGGGGGTGCCCCAACGTCCTGCGGGGATACGCTCCAAGATGGCCTCGCTGCGGTTGGCGTCGGAGCGGAGGGCCTGCGTGTTGTTGGTGGCCATGTAACCGGGGGCAATGGCGTTGACATTGATGCCGTAGGGCGCCCACTCGTTGGCCATGGCCATCGTGATACCCTTGACGGCCGATTTGCTTGCCGTGTAGCTGGGCACTCTTATGCCGCCCTGATAGCTGAGCATGCTGGCCACGGAGATGATCTTGCCGCCGCCGCCCTGACGGATGAACTGACGTGCCACCGCCTGGCTGAAAAAGAACACCGTTTTGGCGTTGACTGCCATGACGCTATCCCAACTGGCCTCGCAAAAATCAATGCAATCTTCCCGCTTGATGATGCCGGCGTTGTTGACGAGGATATCGATCCTGCCAAACTGCTTTAACGTCTCGGCAATGATCCTGTCGATAGGCTCCAACGTCATCAGGTTTTCTACCATAAATTTGAAGTTGTCCTCGCCAAGCATCTGCTGCGTGGCGGTGCTGGGCACAACGGATACGCCCATCACCTTGGCGCCCGCCTCTACAAAGGCCTTGCAAAATCCTTGGCCGAGACCCGTATCCGAGCCTGTGACAATGGCAACTTTGCCATTCAAACTGAATTTATCCAAAATCATAAGTTTATCCTCCTGCGACTTTATCTTAAACTATATTGTATTTGTTTGCAATTGCAAAAACGCACTTGTTTATGTACAAAACGGATATCACAGCAGCCCCAAGGCTCGGCAAACGGCAATCACGGCAAACAGCGTGACGCCCGAGGCCAGCGTGGTCCACACCACCAACTGCCCCGCAAGCTCGTCGTCGCCGCCCATTTCCTTGGCCATCACGGCGCTGGATACTGCAACTGGGGTGGCAAACAGCGCAATGTAGCTGGCAAAGTGTTCTCCGCCGAGGGAGGGCACAATGAGATACGCCAACGCCAATGCCGCGGCGGGCAGCACCAGCATGCGCACAACACACACGGCGGCGATGGGCTTCCACAAGCGCTTGCTTGCGGAAAAACAGAAACGTCCGCCCAGCACTATGAGCGCAAGGGGAGTGGCCACCTGCGAAAGAAGTTCCAACGTTTTGTACAAAAAGTCCACATTGGTGTTGCCTATCACAAAGCCGCTCAGGCGGAAGCTCCAATCCCACCTGACAAACAGCGCCCTGACGCCCAGCACGCACAAGCCCGCCGCCACCGCTATTATCAGCGGATTGGTGACGATATCCAACAGCATCTTTTTCCAATTGACCTTGGCGCCGCTTTCTCGATTGAAGGCGGCAAGCACCATCACGGACAGGGCATTGAACAGCGGTATACTGAACGCCGACATCACGCTGGCCGCCGCTGCACCGCTTGCACCGTACAGGCTGGAAGCAAGAGGTATGCCGATGATGGCATAGTTGCTGCGGGATATGGCCTGCACTATCACGCCACGTTGGGCGTTGTCCCTGACGAACAGGGGCACAAGCAGCATACTCAGCCCAAACACCACTACGATGAAGGCCGAGCCGTACAGCACAAACCACCAATTTATGTCGGCAAAATCGGCGATATTGTAGACGTTGTAGAACAACATCACGGGCAAAAACAGCCTGAACACCAATTTGTTGCACGTCTGCCAAAAATCGTCGGAAAAGATTTTTGTGCGCTGCAACAGATAGCCCAACGCCACCAACAGCACCAACGGCAACACCGCATTGAGCGAAAACACCAATACTTCCATACTATTTGTTGTCTAAAAAGGCCTGCAAATCGTAGAACTCGTCCAGATATTTGCGGGTGCCCACCAGCATTTCCTCAAACAGGCTGCGGGCCTGCGCCATATCCAACGAGGAGCACAGCGGCTGATTGACAAAACTTTCAAAAATCATTTGCAGGTTGCGCTGCTTGATACCGTAGTAGCACGTCTCGATGTTGACGCAGTTGCGATACACCAGATTGCACACGTCGGAGGGCAGCTGTTTGGCGGTTACGGGGCGCACGCTGTCGCTGTCGAACACGCAGTTGGTCTCCACCACGGCGCCAAGCGGCATTTGCGGCATCTGTCCCACGTTGACGATGTTGACGTTGGACACCACCGTGCCGCAGCCCAGCAACGCCTTCATCAGGCGCACCGCCTCCTCGTCCGAGCGGTGCGGCTGCACTGCCTGCGTGCCGTCGGCCAGACGAATGCTCTCCTCGATACGCTCCTGCTGGCGAGCCTTGCGATAACTGACAGGCGTAAGGTGAAAGCCCCACTCCTCTACCTGACGAGGGTCGCTCATGTACCATTTGTTGCTGACAAACTCCGCCAGATGCCTGTCGCCCGCTGCGCCCAACACGCCAAATCGGCGATAGAGGTCCATCTTGACCCTGTTGTTGTAGCAAAATGGGTCGGTGCGGGCCTGCTCGGCGGTGAGGCTGCCCGAATAGTATCCGCTGCGATAGTACTTTTGCAAAAAGTCGGGCAACAGCGACAGCACATCCACGTTGCGCCACTTGGCCTCGGTTATCCAGGTAAAGTGATTGACGCCGCAAGCGTCGGTGTACAGCTCGTGACGGTCGGGGCGTGGCACACCAAGCTGCTCGTGCAGCACCGCACACAAAAAGTTTTGCGCATGAAACACTTCGTGACAGCAGCCAAACGCCTTGATCTCGGGGAAAACGTCGTACAGCGTCTTGACGCAAATGGACATGGGGTTGGTAAAATTGATAACCCACGCTTTGGGGCAGCAACGCTTGATCGCACGGGCAAAACCCTCGTACAGCGGCACGGTACGCATGGCACGCAGCACGCCGCCGGGGCCGACGGTGTCCCCCACCGATTGGTAGACGCCGTATTTTTCGGGGGCGTGGACGTCCACCTCCATCTCGTCGAAGGTGCCCGGCAAGATGGACAGCACCACAAAGGTTGCGCCCGCAAGCGCCTCGTCGAGGGTGCCGCTGACTGTGTAGCTCCACTTGTGGCGAGCCTCAGGGCAGTTGCCGATACGCATACCTATACGACGGTTGCGCTCGGCCGCCTCTCGGTCGATGTCGTACAGGGCAATTTCGCCGCACAGATCGCCCTCGTCCAAGGCGAGGTCGTTCATAAACACTCTGGCCCACTGTTTGGAGCCGCCGCCGATATAGGCAATTTTTATCATAGCCACCCTCCCAAACGCAAAATTTTGTGATTTTGCGCAAAATTTCATTATTTTATATTATAGTCAAGCTACGACGTTTGTCAATGCACAAAACGGCACTCAAACATAACAAAAAGAACTCAAATCGTGAGTTCTCTTGCAAAAAATTTATCTCGTAAAAATTATTTACCGCATAAGCAGATAAACTATCACCGCCGCCAGCCCAAACGCCACCAGAATGATGAGCAAAATTGGGCCGTACACCTGAAAGGCGGCGGCAATCATGGCGCGGCGCTCCTTTCGGGTCACTTTGACGGCGTTGCGGCGTTGCCTGTCTCGCTCTTCGAGCTCTTCGGGAGTTTTGCCCTCCAAGCCCGCCATAGAGTAGATTGTGCGGCCGTCGTCCTGCTTGTAGACGGTTTTTTGCTTAGCTTTCTTGCTCATTTTGCCGAGATGGGTCGTCAAACAGGTGGCAGGCGACAAAGTGTCCGGGGGAGATTTCTCTCATTTCGGGAGCGGTCTGACTGCAACACTCCATGCAATGCTTGCAACGGGTGTGGAATTTGCACCCTTGCGGCGGATTGGCAGGAGAGGGCAGCTCGCCCTCCAACTCCTCCGGCTTGGCCTTGCGGTGAGGATTGGGCACGGGCACTGCGGAAAACAGCGCTTGAGTGTAGGGGTGAGAGGCATTTGTACAGATGTCGGCGGTGCTGCCCATCTCCACAATGTTGCCCAGATACATCACGGCAATGCTGTCGCTGATGTATTTGACAACGGACAGATCGTGCGAAATGAACATGTAGGAAATGCCCATTTCTCTCTGCAACTTTTTCAGCAGGTTGATGACCTGCGCCTGAATGGACACATCCAAGGCGGAAACAGGCTCGTCGCAAATGACAAGGCTGGGTTTTACCGCCAATGCGCGGGCAATGCAGATACGCTGACGCTGACCGCCGCTGAACTCGTGCGGATATCTGTCGTAGTAGTGAGGTTGCAATCCGCAGCGACGCATCACTTCCAAAACGTAGTCGTGCACTTCCGTTTTGGGCACAATATGGTGCACCTTGACGGCCTCACCGATGATAGCGCCCACCGTCATGCGGGGCGGCAACGACGAATATGGGTCCTGAAACACCAACTGCAATTGGGTGCGCAGCGGTTGCAATTGCTTGCGCTTCAACTCGGCCAGCTCGTAGCTGTTGCCGTTGTTGTCGGTGTAGCGAGCGGAGCCCTCGGTGATGTCGTATAACCGCAAAATTGTGCGCCCAAGGGTGGTTTTGCCGCAGCCCGACTCACCCACGATGCCTATTGTTTTGCCTCGCTCCAAATCGAAACTTACGCCGTCCACCGCACGCAGATAGGCCTGCACTTTGCCGAACATGGATTTGCTGACAGGAAAGTACTGTTTGAGATTGCGCACTCGCAAAATGTAGTCCTTGCCGTCATCCTCGTAGATCGGGGCGGTTTGTTCGGGGGTTTGTTCCGTTTGACTGTTCAAAATTTCTTCGTTCATTGTAGTTCTCGTTGTGAGTTATTTTTTGTATTTGTGGCAGAACACGCTGTGCGTGGGCGAAACATGGATCTCCTCCGGATACTCGCCCTCGCAGCAGGAGCAGCGCTCGCCGCACCTATCCTTGAACAGGCACTCGTTGGGGATATTGATGGGGTTGGGCACCACACCGGGTATGCTGTACAGCTCGGCGTCCACGCCCGTATCGAAGGTAGGCTTGGCCTTTTGTATGCCCTTGGTGTAGGGATGCAGGGGATTGTCGAAAATCTCGTAGACGGTGCCCTTTTCCACAATTTTGCCTGCGTACATCACCACAACATAGTCGCAAGTTTCCGCCACCACGCCCAAATCGTGCGTGATGAGCACCACCGACGCATGGCACTGACGTTGTACTTCCCTGATGAGGTGCAATATCTGGCTCTGAATGGTCACGTCCAACGCCGTTGTGGGTTCGTCCGCTATGATAAGCTTGGGGTTGCCCACAAGCGCAATGGCTATCATGACACGCTGCCGCATGCCGCCCGAAAGTTGGTGCGGATAGTAGTTGACGATGGTCTCCGGCATGGGTATGCCCACCCTTGCCAGCATCTCGATGGCTTTTTCGTGCGCCTCCTTTTTGGTGGCAAGCGGGTTGATGAGGTACACCGCCTCCTCTATCTGATACCCCACGGTAAACACGGGGTTGAGGCTGGTCATCGGCTCCTGAAATATCATGGAGATATCCTTGCCCCTGATGCGGTACATGTCGGCCGTGGGCATCTTGGCGATGTCGTAGGTGACTTCCTTCATCTCATACAGGGGGATACCGTCCTCCGAGCGGGCCTGCAACGGCACTTGCACCGTGTTGCCCTGTTTGTCCTTGACGGGGTTGCCCTTTTTGTCCAGCTTGTCGGTGTACACCACGTTGCCTTGCTCGTCCGTGACGTAGATGGGTATGCGCTTGCCCTTGTCGTCCAACACAAAGTCGGACGTGGCAAAACGTATCGAACCCTCCGTCACTTGGCCCTGCGGCGCCTGCACCAACTGCATGATGGACAGGCTGGTGACGCTTTTGCCGCAGCCCGACTCTCCCACCAGACCCACAATGGAGTCCTTCGGCACCGAAAAGGTTATGCCGTTGACGGCCTTGGATACGCCGCTGTCGGTGTAGAAGTAGGTGTGAAGATTTTCCACTTCGAGGATGTTGTTGTCGTCGTTGAGCTGCGTGGTAAAGTAGTCGGGAGTGACCTTTTTGCGCTTGATCTTTTCGAACTTCTTCATTTCGGCAAGATTGCTGCGCAATATGGCACGGCTCTCTTTGAGACTGAGTATATTGGGATTTTTTTCTTTGTTAGTTTTCACTGCGATACCTTTTTGTTGCACAAGTTATGCGCAAAGCTGCAAATGTAGATTATTTTCTCGCCTTGGGGTCCATGGCGTCGCGAAGTCCGTCGCCCACAAAGTTGAAGCCCAGCACGGCGATAACTATCAGCAAACCTGCGGGGATCCACAAGTTGGGATAGTAGGACATGGTGATGGGGTCGGTAGAGGAGCTTATCATTGTGCCCCAGGCCGCATAGGGGATGGGTATGCCCAAGCCCAGATAGGACAGGGTTGCCTCGTACAGGATGATACCGCCCAGACCCAGCGTCATGGATACAATCAGCTGCGGCATGATGTTGGGTATCAGGTGCATAAATATGCGCCTCCAAGTGGGTATGCCCATCACCTCGCATGCAACGATGTATTCCTGCTCTCTCAGATACAGTATCTGGCCGCGAACCATACGGGCGGTGCCGCTCCAACCGAAAATCGTCAAAATGACCATCAGGTAGTAGATACGGGCTTGCCCCGGTACGCCCCAGCTGTCGATAACCACCGAAGCGATAAGCAGCAACGGCAATGTGGGGATACAGTTGAGTATATCCACGATACGCATCAGCACCTGGTCCACCCAACCGCCAAAGTAGCCCGATATGCCGCCGATGATCACGCCCAGCAGCGTTTCGAGAATGACCACCACAAAGCCCAGCGTAAGGGACACTCGTCCGCCGTACATCAGACGGGCAAACACGTCCATGCCTCTTTCGTCGGTGCCCAGCCAATGATCCTTGGAGGGGGAGGCGAGACTGTTGGTGTTGACCGTGTAGTATTTGTATTGGTACACACGCACCGTTTCGCCGTTTACTTCCGTTTCCAGCCAGGTGCCGGACATTTTTTGCACGGGGGTGCGGTCCACGTCCGTTTCGCCCCAATCGTACTTGAACAGCTTGAATATCGGCGGACCCAAAAAGGCAAACACAAACAGCGCCAATATCATTATCAGGCCCACAACGGACAGCTGCGAGCGGAAAAAGCGCCTCAGCACCATGCGGGTGGGAGTGAGCTCCTTGTAGTAGATCTTTTGCTCCACGTCCTCGTCGCTAAGCTGCACCAGCGTTTGCTGTGCGGTGGCGGGGGTGGATTGCGATTCCTCTTCTTGCAGGGAGGAAACTTGGTATTTGTTGTTGTCGTCCATGATTTCCTCCTATTTGGTAAGTTTGACGCGCGGATCGACCACCGCATACATGATGTCGGACAGCAACGTGCCGATGACCGTCAGCACGGCCAGGAACATGTTGTAGCCCATTATCAGCGGCAGGTCGCCCTGCGTGAGAGACTTGTAGGCTATGCGGCCTATTCCGTCGATGGCAAACACTTCTTCGGTGATCATTGCGCCGCCAAACAAGCTGGGCAATATGCCCGCCATCATTGTCATGAGGGGTATCAGCGTGTTACGGAAGGCGTGCACGTACACCACTCGTTTTTCCGAAAGACCCTTGGCACGGGCGGTACGTATGTAGTCGCTGCTGAGCACTTCCAGCATGTTGGTGCGGGTGTAGCGCATCAGGCTGCCGATGCTGAGCACCACCATCACCACCATGGGCAGCGTAAGGTGCCAGGCCATATCGGCAAAGCGCACAAAGCCCGTCGCACTGCTGCCGCCGCTGACAAGGCCCATCGTGGGGAACCACCCCAAGGTACTGCTGAACAGCTTGATGAGCAGCGCCGCAAAGAAGAAGCTGGGGAAGGATATACCTATCATTGTGACCACCGTCACAAAGTAGTCCCGTGCGCTGTACTGATGGGTGGCGCTGGTGATACCAAGGGGTATCGAGATGACAAACTCGAATATCAGTGCGATAAAAGATATGATAAAGGATATCCACATGTGGTCGGCAATCACTTCGGTGACGGGTTTTTCGTGGGTGAAAGACCGCCCGAAGTTGCCCTGCATCATGTTCCACAACCAATTGAAGTAGCCGCCCAGCACTGCGCCGGTTTTTTCGCCAAAGGAGGCGTTGCGATACTCTATCGGTTTGGTGCCGATTTCGTCAAGGCCCAGCTCGTACACACCGTTGTTGTTTTCGTCGAGGTCGTCCACGGTGTAGGTGCCGCTTGCAAAGATTTTGTTGCGGCCGGCCATCTCTACCACGGTGTACTCGCCGTCATCCAGACGCAGTTGCAAGGTGCCGTCGTGCGTTTGCCAGGTGCCCTGCACCAAGCGTTCGCAGTCGTAGTCGCCTTTCAGCGCATTTTGATAGTTGGCCTCACTTACGTCCAGCAAAAACAGCTGGTCGTTGTAGTCTCCGCCGCTGACAGTAAAGTTGAGCCTGCTTTGCCCGTCCTCCACTGTGTAAGTCAATTCGCCGCCGAGGCCCTTGAAGTTGAGCGCAAGCCGTCCGTTAGTCACCGTCACGGTGTAGCTGTCGGTCAGCGTCTCGGTCTGCTTGGAGTTGCGCTGATAGATTGTGTAGCTGCCGGTGGACTGCTGACCATTTTCCTTCAAGGTCAGCTGCCAGCCCTCGTCCTCGCTGTAAAAGTTGCCTATGTACAGCTCGTGAGCGGCCATCTTTTTGTCGACGACACGTTCGTAGTTGACGGACTTGACGTTTTTGGTAAACACCAACCCATCCAGATCGCTATCCTCGGGTTCGTCCAAAGTGAGCGTAAGAATGCCGTCGGGCATATACAGCCCGGCGTCCTTCTTGAATTGGTCCACTTGCTCTTGGGTGATGGTGCCCGCTTTCAGCTGCTCGGCGTACTTGGTTTCCATGTAGTCGGCAGGCATCAAGCGCACCAAGGTGTAGATTATCAAAGACACACCCAACAGAATGACGATGGATAGCAATATTCTTTTTATAATATATTTTACCATCTTGTTCCTTTACTTGATTGTCGGTTGTAGTTACTTGCGGCATGGCCGCACATCAGCAGGGGGTTTGTTAGTCGTTGCCCACAAAGCTGACCTCCCACAGTCTGTTGAGCAGCCCGTTGAAGGGAGTAAGCTCGTTCTCGGGGGTGAGGCTGCTTTCGTCGATAACGTTGGTGTTGTAGGCAAACATGTCGCTACGTTGATAGGTGGGCAGCTCCACAGCCAACTCCATCACCAAATCAAGGCACTCTGCGTAGATTTCTTTGCGCTCGTCCTGATCGAGAGTTTCGCGGGCGGCGTCTATCTGTTGGGACAATCTTTCCACAAGATCTTTTTCGTAGTTGTAGGTGCCGCCTGCGTTAAGACGAATCGCACGGTAGCCCCAGTTGGCCGTTGCGCCCGCTTGCGAGTCGATGTGATACACCTGATACATGTCGGGGTCCACACCGCTGCCCCAAGCTGCCGCCCAAACGGTGAGATCGCCGGTGTTGAGCTTTTTGAGGGCGTTGATGTCCTTTTTGACGGTCACTTTGAAGCCGTGCTCGTTGAGAATCTCGGCCGCATGAAACATTGCGTTGAAGGCGGGGTGGTCCTCACTGTCGCCTGCTATGGTAAAGGTGTACTCCAACTTGTCGCCCGTGGCGAGGTTGGTGTAGGCACCGCTGCCCGAAGGAACATAGCCTGCATCGCTCACCAGATCATCGATATACTTGGTGCCGTCGGGGTCAAACTCGTAGTACTGACCTTCATCGTCGGTTTCTTCGGGATAGGCCCAGCTGGCGCGGGTCATGGAGCGGTTGATACGGTAGGCGTAGTTGCCGTAGTAGTCGAGGCAATCCTGCGTGTTGATGGCGTGCATGATGGCCTGACGGATCTGGTGGCTGGGCACCTTTTCAGCATTGATACCGATGTAGCCGTAGCCGTTGGTCATGACCGTCTTGTAGGCGTAGCCTTCGCCCATGCCCTCTACTTCGTCAATACTCTCCTGCTTGCAGTTGGGCTCCACAAAGTGGACGTCGCCGTTCTTCAAGCTGGTAAGCATCATCTTGGCGTCCACCACTTGGTAGTTGACGTACTTGATCTTGGCAGAGCCAAGCATAAAGTACTCGTTGCGCTCGTAGTGGATGACGTTGTTGGCCCTGAACGTATCGGGTGTGACATTGGCGCTGTCGCCCTGTGCGGTCGTGGCCTTGTAGGGGCCTGCGCCCACGGGCAGACCGATTTTCGAAGAGGCCTTGACGTAGTTGTTCATGAAGTCGATGTTGCCGTAGTCCACACCGAAGTGGTCGGTATAGTTGAAGGCGGAAATTTGCTCCGGGCTGGAATAGTAGTACATGGGTGCCACCGTAAAGGCAAAGTTCCAGATAGCTTTGGGGTCGACGCCCTTGATCTCTATCTGCAACACTTCGTTGCCGTCGATGACGTTGCCCTCGCTGTCGTAGGTGGGCTTGCCGTAGGTTTTGCCATGCACCGTCACGCTGGAACCTTCTGTCCTGTTGGGGAAGGTGATACCGCTGACGTTTTTGTAGGTTACGCCCTGCTCATCGAAGTAGTCCTTCATGGCCTTGGCGGTAAATTCCTCCTGCAACTTGGTAGAGGTGTTCCAGGCGGTGACAACTATGCCTGCATTGTTGCTTTCCGTCTGGGTTTCGAAATATTGACCGTAGATAAGGTTGATAGCTTCTTCCTTGCTGGAATTTTTAGCCAGATCTTCCGAAATGCTGTATTCCAGCTTTTTATCTTTGTCGTTCCAAGTGATATAGCCCTCGTTGTAGAAGAAAGCCTCGGTTGCGGTGGTCAGCTTGATACGGCCGTTGTCGAAGGTGATATCTTCGGGAGCGCCGGCATTGTTGTAGTCGCTTTCCAATTCTTCCCTGAACAGCACCTTGGCCCTGTTGTAGTCATCTACCAAGGTAAAGAAGTCGGAGTAGTCGTTGCCCAACGTTTTGTAGTAGTCCACAGAGTCTGTCAGTGCTTTTGTCATTTGCGCATCTGTGACAACGCCCGTCAGCACTTTTTGGTCATAGAGCTTTTGGATCTCGTTGTACAGCCGATAAATACGCTCCGTCGCCTCGTTGCTGAATTGCACGTTGAAGCCCTCTTGTGCGCTTTCGTCCGCCTGCTGCGTGCGATACTCGGCAAGACCGACAATATCCGTAGAGTACACGGTGGAGCTGCCCGTATAGGCGGGATCCAGATACACATACAGGTTGAACAGCACGTCCTTCATGGTGAGGGGAGAGCCGTTGCTGAATTTGAGATTGTTTTTGAGCACGAACTTGTAGGTGGTACGCCAGGTTTCCTTGTCGTCGGAGGGTTTGTTGGTGCTTTCCTCGTAGTCCAACACCACGCAGGGTTCGTCCTCGCCAAAGGCGACGTTGCCTTCCTTATCGGAGGAAAGCATGCCCACCTGCGTCATGCTGACAATGGAGCCGTCCGTTGCGGACGAACTGAAAAACGGGTTGAAAACGCCGTCCAACTCGCCGATGGACATAACCAGACGAGTGCTTTCGTTATCCCAATCGGATTCTTTGCACGCTGCCACTGTGCCAAGCGACATGCACAGCATTGCCACTGTCAACAGCACAACAAATATCTTTTTTATCTTAGTCATAATGTTTCTCCTTAACGGTTTTGCTTGTTAGTTGCCTTGTTTTGTTATTTGCGAATCGAAGTTTTGCACTGTAACTTCGTCATCTTTGTATTCTTCGAAGCTCAACTGCGCAAACAATTGGGCTATGTCGTCGTCCGAGGTGACATTGGTAGCTGTTGCCGTGAACACAAACTTCAATTGACTGCTGTCAAATGTGCCCCTGACGTGCACATTGGTGATTTTTGCGCCATTGGCCACCCTCTGCGCCAATCCCGCAATGGCCAGCTTGTAGCTGATAGCGGAGTCTGCCAACGCAAAGTGTGCGCCCTCAAACGTGACGTCGTGGATGTTGGCTTTGGCATTGAGTTGGTTGAATATGGAGTATTGGGGAGCCACTTGCATGGTGCCCGCAAAAGATTCCACATTGAAGTTGAATATCTTGTGATTGTCACCTTTCAACTCGGCATTGAAAGTGTCAAAGTACAGGTCCTTGCCGCCGCAATCGATATTGTCTTTCAACCAAATGGAGTCGGACGTTTTGATGGCCGCCAAAAGCTGTTCGTAGTCGGACACAAATTGCCACACGCCGTCTATCGATTGGACGTAGACGGGGATCTCGGTGCTGACGGCGCCGCCCGGGTGGACAAAGTTGTCATCCCAAGGCGTTGTTAGTGCGGGGTCGGAACAAAATCTCTCAAACGTGCGCTTTTTGCTGCGCAGATTGGTGCCGTAGTTTCGCTTGTCCACAAACTTTTCGCCCTGCTCCACGGTGTAGCGGCCCAGCAGCTCGTTTTCCTTGCCCTCCACCACCAGATACACGCCGTAGGTGTAGACGATATCGGGGCGCCACTTGGCATACAGTGTGGTGTCTGCCGTTATGCGGTCCTTAGAAAAATCCCAGGCGTCTGTCAGCTCTTTGTCCCGGAACCACCCCTCGAACACGTAGCCCGACCGAGTAAATTTGAACCCGGGAAAGGTAGCGATATCCACCACATAGCTGTTTTTCTCGCAGGCGTGGTTGACGCTATCCTGCAAATTGGTGGCGCCGTTATCCAGAATGCCGCCGTTAAACTGAAAAGTCAGCTGTAATTTGCCCTCGATGTTTTCGTCTCGGTTGCTGCATGCGCCCAACAGAGCCAACGCCGCCACAAGCACCACAAACATCACGGCAATTGCAATTTGCTTGTTAAATTTCATTGTTTTGTCCTTTGGTTAGTTTTGTTGCACACGCTCAGTAGGTAAAGCCCAGCCTGAGCGAAAAGTTGGAGCCGTTGGAGTCGAACCTGACCAGAATTTCCGTGATGAGGTCGTCGTCCAGCGTAAAATCGATGGAAAGGTTGCTGATGTTGAGCGAGGCGCTATCCGCAAGGGACAATACCTGCCGCTCGCTACCCTCGGCAACCACAAGCGACAACGACTGCTTGGTGGCCTCGCTGGACGCAAACAGCGTTTCGTCGTCCAGCTTGAACTTGGGCACAAAACTTGTATCCGCCGAGGTACCCTGCGTTGTTGTCACTGTGTAGGGTTCGACGGCGTCCAGTGTGTTGAGCTGCTTTACCGTGCCCGTCCAGCTGTATCCGTTGCCCGACTTGGTGTAGACAGCGTCGTTTTGATAGCGCAACAGCGTGCCGCCCATCACGGTGAGATTGTAGTCTACCTTTTGGGCGGTGGCGATGTCGGCAAAGCTATCGCTTATGTCGTCCACATCGACCTTGCAGGCTGCAAACAGCGCCAATACCAATGCAAATACTGCGCAAAGCAGCGCTATATTTCTCTTTTTCATCACAGGATACCTCCCTTGAACGCCACATATGCTGCTGCAAGCAGTGCGTTTAGCCCCGCAACCGCCACCAGCAACTTGCCGCCGAAGCTATCCGATACTGCGTTTGCCGCAGATACGATGTCACTTGTGTCGGCGTAGTTGTTCCAGGCGTCAATAAGGTTGAGATAGGGCGTCAATCTGGAAATGTATTCGTCGCGCTCGTCGTCCGACAGAGTTTTGATCAGCGCCTGCGCCTGTTGCAGCTTGGCAAAGTGTTGCTCGGTCAGTTGATCGGTGCCAACGCCGCCCAGCAGTTGATCCAACAGATCCAGCACGCGCTCGGGCCAGCTCTTGCCAAGGTCCACCCGGCCGCCGCCCACCGCTTGGGTGTACTCGGCGATCTTGCTGTCCAACAGCGTCTTGGCCGACTTGCCAAGGGCTTCGTCCAGCATGGTCTTTTCGTCTGCGGATAGGCCGTTGTACAGGTCGTAGGCCTGTTTGAGCAGCTTGTAGGAGGAGGGCGTATCGGCCATCTCGAACAGCTTGCCCAATGCGTTGCGGGCCACGTCCACGTTGTACTGCATCAGCATTTCGTTGTAGGCGTTGAAGTATTCTTCATACACCTCGTACATCGAGCCGGCCGCCTTCATAAGGTTGAATGCCGTCACGGCCTCTTCCATCTGCTTGGAGGCAAAGCGGTCGATCTTGCCCAACTTTTGCAGGGCCTTTACCGCATCCATAAATTGCTGCGCAAAGTTGTCTGTGGTGCGCTCTCCCTTGACGACGTTGCCGTTGGCGTCCTTTTGCTCGTCAAAGTACACTTTGTAGATAAAGTTGTCGTATCCGGACGAGTTGGCAGGCACTTGCATGGTCAGCTTTTTTTGACCGACAATGCTGCCAAACTGACGGTAAGCAAAGTAGTTGCCGTAAAAGTAGGATATCTCGCCCGCCTCTTGGAAACGATAGTAGAAATCGTAGCGGTACAGCTCGTCGAAGTAGGGGAAGTCCCTTGCCGTCATGTATTCTTCGGAGGGATCCTCGGGGGCGTTGAGGCGAATTTGCTCCACCACGTTGGCCGCACTCTCCAAGCGAGGCGCATAGTAGCTGCGGAAGTTGACCTTTGTCAGCGAACGGCAGTTATAAAATGCGTAGTCGCCGATAGATTTGAGCGAAGAAGGCAATGTTACCTCTTGCAGGTATCTGTTGCCCGCCGCCGCGTGCAAACCGATACGGGTCGTATCCTCCAACACCTTGTAGGAGCTGTTCCTCTTGGCGGTGGGATAGCTGATCAGCGTGTAGGTTCCGTCGGAGTGCTTGGAGTACAGCACACCCTCATTGATGACGAAGGAACCGAACGAGCCGCTTGATTGACCGTTTGCGGTAAAGCCCGTAAAGTTGTTTGCGCCGTACACGATTGCGTCGCCAATCGTTTTGAGGTTGGGGTTGAGCGCAAGCGTGGTGAGGGCCGTCCCTGCAAAAGCGTTTGCGCCGATATGTTCCACATTGGGGACCGTGAGCAAAGTGAGGCTGCTGCATCCGCCAAAGGCGTTTTCGCCTATGCTTGTGCAGACGGGCAGTGCCAATTGCACAAGTGACTCGCATGCCTCAAAGGCGCTGTTGCCTATCGTTTGGACCTTGGAGAGATTTACATTTGCAAGACTTCTGCACAGGGGGAAGGCTCTGTCGCCGATCTCCACCACGTTACCGAGGTCGATATCTGTCAAATGGTTGTAGTACACACCCTGCAAGGGATAGAATGCTTCGTCGCCCACCTTTTTGAGGGATTGCGAGTGCACTGTTTGCAACACGATGTTCTCTGCAAAGGCGCCAGTGCCCAGCTCTTCGACTCCGTTTATCGACACTTCGCCGATACCGGCTGCGCTGCTGGAACCAACTATCTGCGAGCAATATGCAAAGGCGTAGTCGCCCAGCTTGCCCACAACGCCGTCAGCGTTGATCTCGCCAATGCCGAGGTTGTAGGCAAAGCCGTAGTTGCCCACAGTGGAACCCGTGGCGGAAATTGTCAGAGAGGAGAGGGAGGTGTTTGCAAAGGCGTAGTCACCCACATACACCTTGCCCGCAAACGTCACAGAGGTAAGTGCGCTTGGCGTGCTTGCCACAACCTGAACGATGTCGTTGTCGTCCACACGTGTGGTAAATTGTCCTGCAAAGGCATAGCTGCCGACGGTTACGCCGTCGCCCAACGTTGCGGACGTCAGTCCGGCCCCACGGAATGCACCGCTGCCGATGACCTTGACATCCTGCAAGCCGTTGACAGTTTGCAACGATGTGCAGCCCGAAAATGCGTTGTCGCCGATTTCCGTGCAGCCTGTGGGCAGCGTCACTGTGACGACGCTGCTGCCTTGCAACACTTCTTCGGGCAGGTTGATGTGCAGTGCGCTGAGATCCAGCTCATGGATACCCGTGGCGGCAAAGGCTCCTCTGCCTATGCTTGTTACCGTGGCGGGCAGCGTGACGGAGGTCAGATTGCTGCAATAGGCAAATGCGTTGTTGCCGATGGTGGTCAGCGCCGAATCGGCCTCTACGCTGAACGAACGGATACCTGTGGCGGAAAATGCACCGCTTGCAATGGACCTGACTGTCTTGGGCAGCACGAAGTCCGTCTGCTTGAACAGGCTGGGCACGGCATACAGCAGCTCCGTCTTGTCGCTGTTGTACACAACGCCGTCTACCGCCTCGAAGCTGCCCAATTTGAATGAGGACAGCTTGTTGCATCCATAGAATACGTTAGAGGCAAATTCCTCGCAAGCGCCGTCGAACGTGACTTGTTCGAGATTGTAGCAGTTGCGGAATGCGTTAGCGCCGAAGTAGGAGATATCCTTGGTAAATTTTACTGCCACCAACTTTTCGCAGCCGTAGAATGCTCTGTCGGGCACCTGGTCGCTGTTGACGACAAGCGGGCTGCCCTTGGTGCGGGTGATACCCGTGCAACCCTCAAACATGCTTTCGGCAAGGCGGGTGGACTCGCCAAAGGTTATCTTGGTGAGGCCCGTGCAACCCATAAAGGATCTCACGCCGCCTCTGCGCAGGTTGGTAAGCTCGATTTCTTTGAGGCTGGTGCAACCCTGGAAGGCCGAAGTTCCCAAAGCATAAGGGTGGGCCAACTTGCTTTCGCCGACATCCGTGAGCGAGCGGCAATCCTGGAAGGCACCGTCGTTTATCATGTTGACGTTATCCAGATTGATAGACTCCAACTTGGTGCAATTGAAGAACGCACCTTTGCCGATTGTTGCAAGTTTTTCGGGCAGGGTTACCTTTTTGAGGTTGGTGCAGTTCCAGAAGGCGTAGTTTTCGATACCCAGGATATATTCGGGCACTACAACTTCGCTTATCCATCTGTTACCGATGGGGCTGCGCTTGGCGTCGATGTCGTACTTGTCGTCCACCTCTTTGGCGTTATCCATATTGTAGTAGGAGAACGCATAGGAGTTGATGTACATCAGGCCCTCGTCGTCGGGGATTTCCACCACAATGGGTGTGCCGTCCTTTACCAGCTGATCGGGGTCCTCGCCGTGATAGTCCTTGCCCATGCCCTTGTAGGCAATCAGGTAGCGGCTTTCGATGACGAACTCGCTCTTGACGTTGACGTTGCAGCGGGCCTGCAAAACGCTGACTCTGCCATCTACCGTTATGGTAAGGATGACCGAGCAGTTGCCCTCGGCAATGGCCGTGACGTAGCCTTCATTATCAACAATAGCCACACGGGGGTCGGTTGTACGCCAGGTCAGGTCGTAGCGTCCTGCCTTTTCCACATCTCTGTCTTTCTCGCTTTTTCCTGCGATATATGACAGGGTGCCGTTGGCATTTTTGGTGGTGATGGGCTGGCCGTCCTTGTCAAGGTAGTTGCCGTTTTCGTCCGTCTTGTAGACGATACGTTGCGATTCGAGGTTCCAGGGCTTGATCTGATATCTCAGCTTGACTTTTTCCGACGGGTAGAAGGAAATGGCTGCGCCCGCCTCGAAGTAGTTGTCGTCGCCGGGGTCGCCGATTTCGGAACGGTCTATCTCGCTGTTGAAGGCGCGCAATGTGCGGTAGCCCACAAAGCGGATTTCTTCCAAAGTGGCGTCCCGGCTGTTTTTGTTGTCGTTTTTGCCTGTGTACTGCTTGTCGGAGACGTTGACCGTCAGCGTTTGCGTGACGCCGCCCGCCTCAAAGGAGATTTGCGCAGTGCCCGTTGCAAGTCCCTCTACAACGCCGTTGTGCACGGGGGCAACATCGGGGGCAGAGCTGTTGAAGGGCAGCATAAACAGGTAGTCTTTGTTGAGTTTGCTATCCACTTGTGCGGTTTTGCCCACCACAAGTTTGCTGATATCCACCGTCTGGCCGAGGTCGATGTTCAGTTCTGTCTTGGGGGTGAGGGTCTCGCCGCTGTACTCGCCGAACACAAGCTCGCCGTTTTCCGTTTCGGGCAGGGGTATACACAACAAATTGGTGTTGAGTGCGTAGTCGTCCAGCTGGAACAAAATGCTGTGAGGCATCAGCGAGTTGCTTATACGATCGAGGTAGTCGGTGATTTCTATCTCCACCACGGTGGTGGTGCCGCGGGCCGTCTGATACACGGGGAAGGCGTTGTCACTCAGCGATTGCACCGCTATCATCTGTTGATCGGGATTCTGTTCGCTGTACACGGGGTTGTCGTTTTCGTCCGTGGCCCAATTGATGACTATCGGGCGCACACCCATTGCATAGTGGTTGTCGTACACTTCCAGATCGAGGTAGTACTCCATTTTGCGGGTGGTCTCGTTGTACTTGGTGCGGAAGTTTGTGCCCGTGACGGTGGGTGCTTCGGTATCGATGTAGAAGCTGAAACTGTACACGTCGTTGACGTTGCGCTCGCCCTCCTTCCAATCCAGACGGGCCTTCATGTTGACGATAAATCTGTCGTTGTTTTGGCCGAATGCGCCATTGATTATGCCGTCGCCGTCTATCGTGAGGTTGCTATCCGAGCTGAGGTCGAACATGGGCAGCTCAAACTCGCACACATAGGGCTGCGGGCCGCCGCTGTAGTGGGCCTTGTAGCAGTTGAAATCTGTCATGCTCCACACCACGTCTCCCGTGGAGGCGTTGACTATCTCCACGTTGAGCTCCTTGGCGCAGCGCAGCAATCCTGCATACACGGCGTAGATACCGGAAAGGGACGTGGGCTGATAGGACAGCGCCGCATGCTCTTCCGTTGCGGGGATGGGGTTGTAGCCGTAGGGCACGTCGTACAGATAGGTGCCCATGGGGATGATGTAGTCGTAGTAGTACAGGGCAAAGGGCGTGGTGGCATAGTAGTCCGCCTTGACCTTGTCCTCGTCGTCGATGGCGTTGTTGTGGGCGGTTGTTTCCACCTCATAGTAGTCCTTGTCGAAGATGGGTGCGTCCTGCCAATCGCCGTAGAAGGCCAAGAAAGGAACATGCAGGTCCACACTTTCGCCGCCGGCCTGATTGTCAAGAGTGACAAAGCCCTCCACATACATACCATTGGGGAATGTGTCGTTGAGGTAGGTCCTGTCCTGCTTGCTCAGGTTGATCTGCACGGACACCTCGACGCTTTGACCGGCGGGCACGGTTACCATTCCATCGGCGGAGGCGCTGCCGTTGACAGCGTACTGCACCGAGTGGGACAGCATATAGGCCTTTTCTGCAACGTACTTTTTGTCGGCAGAGACGGACTCGGTGAAGGTGTAGTTGCCCAGCTTGTAGGTGACGGGTGCGTTGGAAATGTTGACCACCTTGAAGGTCATCTTGTATTCTCCCGTGCGAGCAGGGTCATCGCCCAGCTCCAACTTAGAGGTGCTCATTTCCACATTTTTGCCGTCTTTTTGCACCAATTGGTGCGTTTTGAGGTCGTTTTGGTAGGTTACAATGTAGGCGGGGGTGGTTGTTGCGTGCTTGATATCCGCAATACCTGCGCCCTGTTTGCGGGGAGAATAGGGGTTGCCCTCCTGGTTGAGCGCTATCGTGGCGGTGGACATAAGCAGCTGGTTGACAAGGTTGCGCTTGCTCACTACGCTCTCATTGGGGAAGGTGTCGTTGACGTACTGACGCAGAAGCACCGCAATGCCGCACAGGTTGGGCGTTGCCATGGATGTGCCGCTGAGCTTTTCGTAGCCGCCGCCCGGTATGGACGACCAAATGTTGCCGCCGTGGGCGGTTATCTCCGGCTTGATGGTCAGATCGGGGTTGGGGCCCCAGCTGGAAAAGTCACTCATAAAGGGGCCTGCCGTGTTGCTGGCGTTGAGGGTAATGGTGCCGTTGGGTTTGGAGGCAAGATACTCGCCCTCGTCCTTGCCGATGGACACCACGCCTATCTCGCAATCGTTGCCGACGGTCATCAGTATGTCGCCGTAGACGTTGTTGTAGATTATCACGCCGATGGCGCCTGCCGCCTGCGCAAACAGCACCTTGTCCTCAAAGTTGATGTCGCCGCGTTTGACCAGCGCAATCTT
Source organism: uncultured Clostridia bacterium (assembly GCA_947586855.1). GTDB lineage: Bacteria > Bacillota > Clostridia > Christensenellales > CAG-314 > Fimimonas. Next base: position 11,861 of record CANPXV010000006.1, on the reverse strand, counting down.
GCCCCTGACGTTCAGACCCATGTAGTTGACTTGCGAGCCGAGACCGGGCACCGTTACATATTCAAATTGGAAGTCTTTGTTGCCTGTAACGCCCAATTTTTCGAAGAAGTTGTACTCCTTGCTGTTTTGGTCGTAGGCCTCGATGAAGAATATTTCTCTGCCGTCGGCCTGCAAAAACTTGTCCTTGTTGCCGTTGACGGAGGCCACGGACAGCGCCGAAGTGTAGGTGGAGGGGGCGCCGACGGTGGCACTGTCGGGGTTCTCGACCTTGTTGGTGTTGCCGAACTCGGAGCCTTGCGCCGAGCTGTAATCGTTGCTGGCGGCAACAAGCAGAGATATGCCTGCGGCCTCGATGTTGTCGTAGATGGCGTTCTTTTGGTCGTCATCCGCCTCTCGCGAAAATCCGCAGCTGCTGCCCAAGCTCATGTTGATGGCATCCACGTTGAGCGCCACGCAGTCTTCGAGTGCGGCAAGGATATCCTCGTCGTAGGCGCCCTGACGAGAGTCGGAGAACACTTTCATTATCGCAAACTGTGTGTCCGCAGCAACGCCCACCAGCGTGGTGGAACGGTCGCCTTCGAAGTCGTCGTTTACGTTGAAAATGGGTGTCTCGGCATAGCCGCCGATGATGCCAGCAACGTGGGTGCCGTGCTCGCTGAGGAAGGGCATGATGTCGGTGTCCTTGTCGGCGTAGTCGTAGCCGTACACGATCTTGCCCTTGGTCAGGTGGCCGTAGTACACTTCTCTTGCCTCCAACCTGCCGCCGGAAGATTGCTCGGCCATCAGGTCCTTGGTGTTGAGAATATTTTCGATGTCGCTTCTGTCGTACTTGGGGCCTTGCACCTGGTGGGTGGTAAAGGCGGGGTGAGCGTAGTCGCAGCCCGTATCGAGAATGGCCACCACTGTGCCCTTGCCCGTGTACTTGTCGCTGACGTCGTTTTTGAAGATACCCGTGTCGTACACGTTGACGTCGTTGACCACCACATCCTGCGGCAGATAGCTGTTGCAGATCATCACCCGATACACGCCGCTGTGAGATACCAGCTTGGCAAGATTTTCGTAGGTGGTGGTTGCGGCAAAGCCGTCCATGATGTTGTTGTAGTGATACTTGGCCTTGGATATCAGCCCCTCATTTACAAGCTGCGTCTCCAATGCGTCCTGACGGGCACGCACCTGCTTGACGGCCGTTTGCGCCTCCTCGTCGGAGATGTACTGCTGCAATGTCTGCGTTTTGCTGCTGTTGTTGTACTGGCCCACAAGCGAGCCGTCGGACAGCGTGACGATAACGCTGACGGTGCCCGTCAACTTTTGCTCGTCTACACGTTGGATGAGATCCTTGTTGATTGCGTCGATATTTTGTGCCTTCAATTGTTCCAGAACTTGCTCTTTGTCCAAATTGAAAGAGGCATCGGCAGTTGCTACGTCACTGCTCGAATCGACCGACGCAAAAAGGCCGGGTAGTGCGTAGATACCTGTCAATGCCAAAACCAATACTAATATCAACGATTGTATGATTTTTTTCTTCATAGCTAACTCCTTGCCGCAGCAGTGATATACGATAAAGGCCATTCTGCGACAGTATAGTAGTTTAATTATGCCACTATCCCCCATGATTGTCAAACAAATAACCGCCCTATATGGATATTTTTTCAAATTATTCAAAATTTATTTAATTTATATTATATATATTATTCTATTCTGCCAATTTTTGTCGCCAGTTTGAGGGTGGTTATCGCAAAAAACGACGACCGCCGCAGTTGTGCGACAGTCGCTGTGTGTTTGTGTGTTGTGGATTGTTGCTTACTTGACGGTGTATGTGCAGGAGTATTTCCTGTTGTCGCCCTCGCCCGTCACGGTAAAGGTGACTGTGTACACATGCTGTCCGCTGAAATCGCTGAACTCAAATGTGTTGTTGCCAAGATTCTTGATGCTATCTTGTCTGATCACATAGGAGAAGTGGTCGTATCCGCCCGAAGTTCTGGTGTACACCGTAAATTCGTCGCCGATATTGAGTATTGCGCCCGTCGAATCGGCAAGCACACGGACCTCGATGTAGTTTTCGCCATCTTGGTGATCCGATTGAACAGTGATAACAAAGGATCTGACAAGCTCAACTGTTACCGTTGCGGCCTTGCCGTCGGCGGCGGGCGTGTACACCACTGTCCACTTGTCCTGATTTTGCGGGGTGCCGCTGACGATCTCGAACTTGTTGAGCCGGTCGGTGCTTGACACTCTGACGCCGTAAATCGGGTCTCTCGGGTTGATGATGTATTCGTAGGTGTCGCCGCTGACTCTTCTCTCGAAGCTATACACACCCACCATTCTGTCTTTGGACGCAGCTGTGTATTCGAAGGTCACACGGTACTCGCCGTCCTCGGTGGTGATAGGCAGCAAGAACAGGATCGCAACTTCCACTTCGATTTGGTTTGTGGAAGCGTTGTAGGTTACAGTGTAGTTGTACACCGCTGTCGAGGTGCTGCGGGATCCCGTCCAGACATCATTGTCCGAATTATATCGGCCGCTGTTTACCAGCACACTGTACTCGCCGTTGTCCAAAGCATAGAGATCCATGTACAAGTAGCTGTCTCCGTACGGATAGGAAAGGTCGGCACGATAGTTTCCGTCGGCACTGTAAACGGTGATGCCGTAGGGGATGCTCGACGAGGTCCAATTGTGCATGTTGACGACAACGTTGAATATATCGTCGCCCTCGCTGTAACTGAATCCGCAGGTGTAGTCTGCCAGGTCAACTCTTGCAGAGGCGGCAATGTGGCCGTCGTAGATTGCCGTGTTGACGGTGAACTCCACGCTGGCGCCCATCACGCCTACCTGAGCGCTCACATTGAAGCTGATCATAAAGTTGACTTTCTTGCCGTCCTCGTCCGTCACCTCAAACTTGTGGGTGTCGCCGTTGCGCAAGAAGGTCTTGTTGCCCACCTTGATACTGACGTCTCTGACATCCACATTGACCTTGGCGCCGCCGACGGTAAGTTGCACCACGCCATATTCGTCGGTGGGGGCATAGCTTGCTGCGGACGTGCTGAGGGTGTAGTTGCCTTTGTCGTAGGTGTAGTAGCTGACAACGCCGTTGTCGCCGTTGAGGGCGCCGAATTCCAGATAGTCGCCCGAGGCAAAGTCGAAGTAGCCCAGACCCTGCACGGAGGACGCCTTGACGACGACGCAATCCTGAATAGCCTGATACCACTTGGAGGTGGCCTGTTTGGCGGCATCGTCCCTCACCCAGATCACCACGGGCAGGCCGGGCAAATCGGTGTTGGGACCGGGCAGGAAGGCGTTGCGATCCATGCTTATCTTGGAGACGTCGGCATAGGTCAGATCCAGCTTCATCTTGTCATCTTCGTCGGGAAATACGTTGTGCGAAAATGCCGAGTAGCCGATAAACTCTACCTTTTCCAGATAGACGACGCCGGTGTTCATCTGGTTGCAACCGTTAAATGCGTAGTTGCCAATGTAGGTTGCGTTGGGCAAATTGACGTTTACCAACCAGGAGAAGGGCAAGTCCTCGGTGGCCAAACCTACCAGCGAATAGGGAGAATAGAATGCGTAGTTGCCCACATAGGTAACCTTGTCCGATTGGATCGTGGGCACCGAAAACTCGTGCACGCCAAAGAATGCGTAGTCCTCGATACGTTCCACATCGTTGAGGTCAAATTCGTACGCCTTGCCGCCCAATCTGTACACATTGGCAAAGGCGTTTGCACCGATAGCCGTGACGCCGTCGGGTATCACCAAGTCTGTGATGATGCTGGGCCCTTGATAGGCCACAAGCGTGCCGTTGCGTATGATAAACCTGTCGCTGTTGACCACAAAGCTATCCGCTGTGATGTCGTAGAAGCCGTAGGTGCCGTCGCCGAAGTCGAAGCGCACCACGTCATCGGCCAGCTGACTGTAAAATCCGCCGCTGACGTTGCCTCTGGCGTCAATATACAGGCCGTTGATGTAGCCGAATTGGTCGTCCTCTCGTATGGAGCCCAGCGCCAACACGGACCAATCGTCCGCAACATAGATACGCTCATCCTCCATGCGGTAGTAGACATACCACATATCCTCGGCAAAGCTCATGCCGGCCAGACCAAAGCGGAAGGGGGTGTTGTCTTTGTTGTCGGGAGTGTACAGGAAGCAATCAAGGCTGGGTATCTCGGTGTAGGTGCCCGTTTCTATCACTCTGTCCTGCTCGTCCTTCAAAGTGGCGTGGCCGTGGCCATCCAGATACATGGTGTTTTGCGTGATGTTGCCGTTTTCGTACAGGCCGTAGGTGGCGTTGAGGCTGTCTCTCAGCACAATTTTGCCATCGGTGCCTATATCGAAGAGGAACTCGTTGGTGGCAAGATAGGCCGCACTGTTGGTGATGTAGTAGGTAGAGCGGAATATGACTTGCTTGCCGTGCTCCCAATCGTCATCCCAATCGTAGTCGATTTGCAGCGGAGATACCTGATCTTTGATCACGCCGATACCGATCAGACCAAAATACACCACATCGCCGTAGTGGAATTCGCTGTCGTTGTAACCGTCGCCGTGGATGGTGCCGATTTCGGTCCCGTCGGAGTCCAACACGACAAAATCTCTGCCTGCCTGCGGGTCCATGCGCTCCACAAAGCAGCGGCGAGCCGTCAGGTGTTCCTGGTCGGGGCCGAACTCCACAGTGGAGGTGATGATGTTGCGCTCCGTCTTGGTGGGCTTGTGCGTTTCGGGGTCGACGGTATCCAACACAAGGTGATACTCCGTCCACGTGTACTCGATGTCGAAGTAGCTGACCTTGGTGTCGGTTTTTTGGTAGGTGCCCATATAGGAGCCGTACACCACCGTGCCCGCTTTGCCTTGGGTGCCCTCTGCAGGGGACACTCTGTCGCCCAACAACACAATGTAGTCGTTGAGGTAGATGTAGCCGTCGGAGTCTATCAGATAGTACACGCCGCCCTCGTCCGTATCCACCAGCACCTCGTTGGGGTTGTCCTCGGCGTCGTACAGTACCGAAATGAAGTGATGTTCTTTGCCGTCGGAAGAGGTAAACTCAAAGTAGTACTTGCTGTAATAGTCTATCGTTTCGTAGCTGCCCTCGATGGGTTGGCCGCCCTTGGGGATATAAGTTGCGTTGCCGTAGCCATCCGCCTTGAATTGCGTGCCGTCGCTGCCCGTGGCCTCCAATTGATAGATGTACTTGATGATGGCAGAGTTATCCTGCGCATATTTGAACTTGAAATGCGCATAGGACTCGACATACTCTCGATTTTGCTCGCCGATAACCGAGATGTAGTCATCCAACATGTCGTTGTCGATGTCGAAGGAGTACTCCTTGGCGGTATCGTCGTAGGCAACCGTGCCATACATGGTAAAGGAGTGCGACCCGTCGCCGCTTAGCATGCCAATGGCGCCGGTTGTGGCGTCCAGCATATAGAACTTGTCGAAGTAGTCGTCCTGCCCGTAGAACTGTTTCCAGATGATATCCACGGGGGCTTTTTCCACAATGGAGCGGGTGTATTGCAGGGAGTCGTCGTCCTCGACATGCACGGCAACGTACACGTTGATGACAGTTTCTTCCCGGGCGCCCTCGGGCGTGAAGTGGTAGAACTCCAAATAGAAGCCATCCTTGCTGTCGCCGTAGATGTTGGCGCTCATAGCAGTAAGCTGCCACTTGTCGAAGTTGTACTGAACGTTGTTGTAGGTCAGCGTGCCCCACTTGTCCACTGCCAGCGTGACGCCCTTTGCGTCCGTAGCGGTAAAGGACTCCGCACCGGGGACAGTGGTCTCCACGTCGTTGCCGACATATCTGAACTCCCAGAAGTTGGTGACGTCGGTGTAGAGGTTGCTTTGGAATTTGTACAGCTTGCTTGCGGCGTCCACAACGGTGATTTCGCCCCTGTCCAGCGTCTCGTAGTAGGTGCCGTGGGCTGCGTCACTGTGCTCCGCCAGAATGTAGGCCCCCACCACCGTGCTGTCGTAGATCCAGACGTTGACAACATTGGTTGCGCCGGCATACACCTTGGAAACGGGGTTGGTGCTTGCCCACTTGATCATTTGCGGGGCATGGTCCACCTTGGAGTGCAGCGGCAAAATGTTGTCTACCAGCCTTTCGACTGTGGTTGTGTTGCCGACGGTCAGCTCTATCCAGCTGTCCGTCCAATTGTAGTACTCGCCGTATTCCTCCATCTGCAAAACCTTGGTTTTGGCCGCATAGGTGCCGTTTGCATAGCCGCTATTTTGCTTGATCTTGGCATTGCCGAAGCCGTCCAACAGCAAATCGGGCTCTTCGTCCATGGCGTCGCCGAAGAAGTGGCCGTTGTAGCCGTCGGATACCTGATAGGTGCCCTTGATGGCCTGGCCGTCGATAGCGTCCTGTTTGCCTTCCGTCAGGCGGAACAGGAACATGGCCTGCGAGGAGGGCGTGATGAGCACAAATGTTTCTTGGTCGAACAGGTAGACGTCCTTCATGGTGCCGTCGTTCATGTACACAAGGTCCTCGTAGTCGTAGTAGTAGGCTGCCATAGTGGCCGTCAGCTTGCCGTCGACTATCGAATACAACATGGCGCCGCCAATGCCGTTGGCGTCTATCATGCCATCCAGATACAGAACGTTGCTGTTGCCGGAATTATCCTTGTACAGGTAGAAACCTGCCGCATCGGGGTCGGACGGGCGGTTGAACACCAGCGAGCGGTTGCCCTCGGCGTCCGTTTGAATGTTTACCGTAAAGTGGAAGCTTACCTCAGCGGAATTGAACACATATTCGCCCGTGAGGAAGTCGATATCGAAGGTGCCGTTGACGTTTTTGCCCTCGGTGGCACCCTGCGGTTTGTAGTTGTGCAGCGTTATGCTGTTGCCTTCGTGAAAGACAATTTTTTCTCCGTTGGCAGAGCCGTTGGTTATATCCTGCTCGGCCAGCTTTTGGAAGTAGTAAAATTGGTTGCCCACAATTTTGCCTTCCAATATGGTGCTATCCCCTTCTTTGAAGGAGAACACGCCCGTTGCAGCGTCGATTGTGCCGGTTTTTTCGTCCAGACCTTTGCGGCGCAGATACACAGTGCCGTTATCCACCGACGAAACAAACAGGTAGTCGCCCCCGCCAAACACGTCGGTTGCGGCCTGCTGCCACACGGCATACATTGTGACGCTGTACTTGCCTGCACCCATCAATATGGTGTCGTATTGATCGCCCACGGCGTACTCTACCTGTCCATCGGCCTTTGTGGACCAGCCCTCGAAACGCAAGCTGCTATCCAGACCGAAGTCGTTGCCGTCGGGCAAGGTTACGATGTCGCCCCGCACCACGTCGATACCGGCCATTGTGGCCGATTCGCCGCTGCGGTTGACGTTGAGATTGATACGGACGGTCTCGCCCGCAAAGTATACGTTGAACACATGATTGGCAGCCAACTTATCCACGGACGTTGTGCTGCGAGCGCTATCCAACGTGCCGTAGGCTGCGTAGGCCGAGACATCGATGGTGAGCGGCTCGCCCAGATAGCCCGTGCCCGAATCTGTTGCAAAGGGCTCGGTGGGATAGTTGCCCTGACCATCCGAACGGAAGGCCTTTACCGTGTAGTTTGTTTTGTATCGGGCGGTGAGAGTGAGGCCCTCCTCGGGCATGGTGTCCTCGGCGGAAAGCGCAACGCCATCCTTGTACCACCCATCGAAGGTGACGCCCTGCACCGTTGTGGGTGCGATGTCCTTGACGACGTCCGCAAGGTTGGCGCCTACTTCCACCTCCAACTCCGTCTGCTGCAAAGTGCCGCCCTGCCCCACGTCCAATTTGAGTGTGGCTGTATCGGTATCTTTGCACGCCGCCAGCATAAATGTGCCAAACGACAAGCAGACGACAAGCAAAATTATCAAAAAATATCTATTAAGTTTCATGCTATCTCCTTTCTGCCAAAATGGGCATAAATGGGATTATAAATTCTCATTTTACATTGTATAGAATATGCCGATAATTGTCAAGCGTTTAGTACTATGCGCCAAATTGCCGTTGCAATTGCTTTTTGCTTGGTCGGAAAACAAAAAACCCTCTCACCTTTGCAGGGAGAAGGCTTGCGGATACAAGGCGCACGAGGTCAGCTTGGCTTGCTTTCGGAGGGCGCAGGCTGCTCGGCATTGTGCTCGGCGTTGTCTGCGGCGTGTTCCGTTTCGGCGGGCGGCTGAGACAATTGTGCGGGGGTAAGCCCCACAACGTCGTTGACGGGCAGCGTAAAGGCAATGCCCTGACCGGCCGTTTTCAGCCCCACATCCCTGTACAGGTTGTGCAAAACGGCCTCCTTTATGTCCTTGTCCACCAAGATGAGCACAATTTCCTTGTTGGGGACGATTGTCACCCCAAAGAAACTTTCCGCCTTGGGGTTGGCCGTGCCCGTAGCCGTGATGACGGTGCCGCCCTTGGCGCCTGCTGCACGGGCGCTGGACATGACCGTCTCGGAATAGCCGTTGTTTACCACGCAAAAAACAAGTTCGTATTTGCTTGACATATGATCACCTACCGTTTGTTACTCAAAAATTGATAGGACAACACGCCCACCATGCTGCTGAACGGCACCGTAAACGCAATGCCTTTGCCGCCCCGTATGGAGGAAAATTTGTCCTCCAATGCGGCAAGAGCGTTTTCGGCGTTGTCCTCTCTGATGACGGAAAACAGCGCCTGTTTTTCTCTGTCGGCGTCCAAAAACCCAAACACTTCGGTGGCGGTGCCAAAGGCGGAGGCCTCCAACTGCATGTTTACCTCAAAGCTTTGCAGCAGGTCCAAATAGAAATCGGCTTTGCGCCGAGGAATGACCGTCACCAGCAGCAAAAGTTTGTGCGGGGCAAGGGGCGGGGCCGCCTTGGCAGGGTGACGCTTGGCCTTGGCCTCGGCGTGCTCTGCATGGTTGTGTGTTGTTTGCAAATGAGACATTTTTTCCACCTAAAAATTGATGATTTGACCGTAATCTGCGGAAATGATACGGTGCTGCGCCACTTTACGCCGCACACTGCGGGCCACCACCGCCCTGAATCCCAACAGCTGTATGGTGATGAGGGGCGTCATGGCCACCATTGCCACTATGCCGAAGGCGTCCGTCAATATTTTGCTTTCGCCCTGACAGGTGAGGCAGGCGCCTATTGCAAAAGGCAGGATAAACGTGGACGTGAGGGGGCCGCTTGCCACGCCGCCGCTGTCGAACGCTATTGCGGTGTAGATGGGCGGCACAAAGAAGCTTAGCCCCAGCGAAATGATATACCCGGGGATAACGTAGTACAAAATGGAGAAATCCAGCCATATGCGCAGCATAGACAAACCTATGGAAACGCCCACGCCCAGCGACAGGGCTATCATCATGGACTTTTTGGTTATGGCACGGTTGGTTACTTCCTCCACCTGCTTGTTGAGCACGTGCACGGCAGGCTCGGCCAGCACCACCAACATGCCCAGCACCAGACCGATCGGCACCAGCACCCAGCTCTTGCGGGCAATTTGCTCTCCCAGCTTGAATCCGATCGGCAAAAAACCCACCGAAACCGCCGTCAAAAATATCACCAGCCCCACAAAAGTGAAGCCCATGCCCACGGCAATGCGCTTGGTGCGGGCGGCCGGCAATTTGAGACAGACCAGCTGCAAAATGTTGAATGCGGCGTAAATCAGTATCAGCGCCAGGCCCACTTCCTTGACAACTTGCCACATTTCCGCAAAAAATTCCGCAAAAATGTTGTCTTTTACGGCGTAAGTGTCGGGGTTGACGGCGTAATCCATGCTGCCGCTGCCCGTCAGCCCAAGCAACATCACCACAAGTATCGGGCCAATGGAACAAAGCGCCAACAGGCCAAAGGAATTTTCGCCCGAGTTGCGGCCGCCGATAGACCCCGCAATGCCCACGCCCACCGCTATGATAAAGGGCGCAGTGATAGGCCCCGTGGTGACGCCGCCGCTGTCAAAACCCAGCGCCAAGAAGTCGAAATTGCCGCTTTCTGCCAGCAAAGCCACCAGCGCAAACATCGTCATGTAAAAGAACAACAACATAGACGAAACGGATTTTTTGAACAGTATCTTCAACACGCCGATCAGCAAAAAAGCGCCCACGCCCACCGCCACCGAAACTATCAGCAGCGTGGGGTTGACCTTTTGCGAAATTTGCGACGCCAGCACGGACAAATCGGGCTCGGCCACCGTTATCAACATGCCCATGGCAAAGCTGACAACAAGCAGCACCGACATCTTTTTGGACTTGGTGAGGCCGCTGCCGATGTACTCTCCCATGGGAGACATGGCCAGATCCGCCCCCAGATTGAACAGCCCAATGCCCAAAATCAGCAGCGCCGCCGATACAACAAAAACGGCAATCTCCTTGGCGGACAAATCCACAAGCGGCGTAGCGCACAAAATGAGCACTATCGCCACGACGGGTAGCACCGAGATGATTGCCTCTTTGATTTTGTTCCACAGTAACCTAAACAAGCCGATTTTTCTCCGATTTTTTCACCTATATCTTACCAAAAAATTGCCTGTTTGGCAACCCTATGCCGCACATTTGCGCAATTTGCACCGCAAAAGCCGATATTTGCTTTTGGTCGGAACTCGTATAATCAAAAAGAAGTCAACCTTGCGAAAGGGTTGACTTCTGTTTGTTATCAAATTGGGTTGCAAGCAAAATTAGGAAATAATCTTGGAAACAACGCCGCTGCCTACGGTGTGGCCGCCCTCACGGATAGCGAAGCGGAGACCTTCTTCCATAGCGATGGGGGTGATCAGGTCCACTTTGATGTGAGTGTGGTCGCCGGGCATAACCATTTCCACACCGGGGTCAAGCTCGATGGAGCCGGTGACGTCGGTCGTGCGGAAATAGAACTGAGGACGATAGCCCTTGAAGAAGGGGCTGTGACGTCCGCCCTCTTCCTTGGTGAGGACGTAAACTTGTCCTTCAAACACCATGTGAGGGGTCACGCTCTTGGGTTTGGCGATAACTTGTCCGCGCTCGACCTCTTTGCGGTCGATACCACGCAGCAACAGACCAACGTTGTCGCCTGCATAGGCTACATCCAGCAATTTGCGGAACATCTCGACGCCCGTCACGACGGAGGTCTTGATTTCTTCCTTCAAGCCGACGATCTCTACGGGGTCGGAGGGCTTGACGCTACCACGCTCTACTCTGCCGGTGGCAACTGTGCCGCGGCCGGTGATGGTGAACACGTCCTCGACAGGCATCAAGAAGGGCTTGTCGGTGTCGCGTGCGGGGGTGGGGATGTAGTTGTCTACGGCGTCCATCAAGTCCAAAATAGGCTTGAACACGGGGTCGTTGAGGTTGGTGTTGCCGGCTACGGCAGCATCCATTGCAAGTTTTGCGGAGCCGCGGATAACGGGGATCTCGTCGCCGGGGAATTCGTACTTGGTAAGCAGCTCGCGAACTTCCATTTCGACAAGTTCAAGCAGCTCTTCGTCGTCAACAAGGTCGGTCTTGTTGAGGAACACTACGATATAGGGAACGCCAACCTGACGGGCGAGCAGGATGTGCTCACGGGTTTGCGGCATGGGTCCGTCGGAAGCAGCAACGACCAAAATTGCACCGTCCATTTGTGCGGCGCCGGTGATCATGTTTTTGACATAGTCGGCGTGGCCGGGGCAGTCAACGTGAGCATAGTGACGCTTGTCTGTTTGATACTCTACGTGAGCGGTGTTGATCGTGATACCACGAGCTTTTTCCTCAGGGGCTTTGTCGATTTCGTCATACTTCATGACTTCTGCTTTGCCTTGCATAGCCATAACCATCGTGATGGCGGCCGTCAAGGTTGTCTTGCCGTGGTCTACGTGACCGATTGTACCAATGTTGACGTGCGGTTTGCTTCTGTCAAATTTAGCTTTTGCCATTGTTGTTTTTTCCTCCTGATTT
>CANPXV010000005.1 GCA_947586855.1 uncultured Clostridia bacterium | reverse complement strand
CACGCGACCAGCTTGGAAGGCTGGGATTCTACCATTGAACTACACCCGCACTTCAACAGCCTCTTTATTATATCCCAGACGGGCAAAACTGTCAACAATTTGAAGTCAATTTTTGCAACAAAATATCACAAACTGTTGTGTGCGGCGTCCATTTGGGCAAATGAGCCCTGTTTGTACAGCGTGATGAGCAAGTTCTGCATATCCGAAAAGCGTATCACTTGTTGGATGGGCCTTTCGTCATCGTCCTTTTCTCCCGTTTCCACCACTTCGCCGGGCTTGTTGTAACTATCCGTGCCGCCCTCCTGCTTTTGCAATTTGAGGTAAAGGTCGTTGAAAAACTCGCCAATCTTGTCCAGCGTGTCATATTGCGACCACTTGCTGCTCTCCTTCATGCGCTCGTGCACCACACGCTGATCCATCATATCGTAAAGCTCGTTTACCCTGTCTTTGGTGTTGGGGTACAGCGAAAGCAGGTTGATGGCCCGATATGACATGTTAGACGTGGCGCCGTAACGCAAGTAGGGGTCGCTGCTGGTCATCAGCACATAGTAGGCCACCAAGTCGGCCTGATACTCCTTCATCACGCCCTTGCCGTGAGACAACTCGTGCGCCAAAGTTATCGGCATGTAGATTCCCGTCTCTATCCCGTTGACGTTGGCTTCGCCAAAGGGCGCAAAGAACACGCCCGTTATGCCCAGCTCGCTCATAATCGTCTTGTTGAGCACCCACTTGCCGTGCGGGGTGTAGGCCGAAAAGTAGTCATTGTCCAGACGCTTGAACTCTTCTGCAAGCAAATCGGACATTTCTTTTATGTTGTAGGGATACACAATCATGCCGTTTGCGTCGTGCTCTGTCTGATCGTACAGGCGGCTCGTCTCCTCCACCAGATACTTTGCCAACTTGTAGGCCTCCTCGGCAGAGAAGTCCTCTCCCGAAAACTCCTGATATACGCTTGTGGGCAGCGGGTTGCGATTGTAGGCAAAGCTGGCCGACACGGTGTAGATATTCAAAAAGGACAGCACGCAGATCACCACGATAAGCAGTGCGGTAAGGCACTTTTGCCACTTGTGCTTGCACATCAGCACGATTTCTATCACGACAAAGGCAATGCCGCCCAGGATTGCCACGATAAGCAACATCTCGTACAGACTGAACGGTATCCAGCCCAACAACGTACCGAAGGCTGTTATCCACCAGCGAGAAATTGTCGTCGCAAAAAACTCACAAACGCTTTGATTGAGTGTGAGCAGGTACAAAATAACAAACAACAGCAACAATGCGCCTGCCACTATAAGGCGGCGTATCGTGCTGCGTTTGAAGTTGTTTGTGCGTTGTTTTGCTTTCATGCTCGGTCTACTCAAACAGCTTAAATTTCCGTTGGAGATACTCCTCGTTGCGCTGAATGTAGGTTATCACGTCCTTGGCGTTTGCCGCACGTTCGATTCGGTTCTCATCGGACAATATACGCTTGGAAATTGCATTTGTGCCGCAAGCCAGAATATCCGAAACTTCTTCCATAATGCCTATATTGTACAGGCACATCTTGCCCTTTTTGCAATAGCCGACGTTTTCCAGATTGTCCGCCATGTACTTTTGCCGATACATATAGTATGGCGCATATCCTGCGGCGCAGACGGCCTGCTGTGCGTACTGCACCATGTTTGCCACGTCTTTGGCGCTGTAACTTTGCTCTTTGAGGGCGCTGCCGTGTTTTAGCGCCAACGTGTGCACCGTGATATTTTCAGGAGCCAACCGTATCGCCTCGTCCACGCTGTGACAAAACATCGGGTAGGTCTCGGTTGGCAAGCCGGCAATCAAATCCATATTGACGTCAAAGCCAAAGCTCTTGGCAAGGCGGTATTTTTCGTAGATGTCCTCGACGCTGTGCTTGCGCCCGATAACGTCCAACACCGATTGGTTGAAGGTTTGCGGATTAACGGATATGCGTTGAACGCCGTGCGACTTCAACACGGCAAGTTTTTCGGCATCCAAAGTGTCCGGCCTGCCGGCCTCTACGGTGTATTCCACAGGCGAAACATCAATGCAGTTCATTATGTCGTCCAACTGCGCAGCGCTTAGCGAGGTGGGCGTGCCGCCGCCAAAATAGACGTTGCGTATGCCAATACCTTTGCTGTGCGCAAAACGCAGCGTGGCGATTATGTCGTTTTTTAGCGCCTCCACATAGGGCGCAACATATTTTTTGAGACGGTCGATTTCTCCGCTGGTAAAGGAGCAATAACTGCAACGGCTGACGCAAAATGGGATACCCACATACAAATCGGCGCTGCCCTTCTGCCGCTGTCTCAAAACGCCCTGTGTGCGCAAAATATCCGCCACAAGGTTGGTTTTTTCCTGCGAAACACCCAACAGCTGCGTAAAACTTTTTTGCCAATCCTCACCCTCTTTGGCAAGCTGTTCGGCCAATTTGGTTGGACGGATACCCGTGAGACTGCCCCAAGGCATCGAGCGCCCCGTTGCCCTTTCCAGCAGGCGATACATCGCCAACTTGGCATAGCGTTTGCGCAGACGTATGCAGCGCAGTTCGTCCAAGCCATTGCAGTTGACGCTTTGACGCTCGGATAGCCCCGCCGTTTGCGCCAGATAGGCAAACTCGCCGTCAACGCACTGCTCTACAAGCTTGTAGGTGGCAACGTTGCTCTCCGTCAGTTCCACGTCGTCGAAAAAAAGTTTGGCGACATCGTGTATCTCCGTCGGATAGCAAAAATTTGTGTATAGCGTGCTCATATCAGCCCTGCGTACGATACACGTTGATAACTGCGGGGATGGCCAGCAGCCTGTTCATGAGGGCGTTGGTTTGCTCGTGGTTGGATATTTCCACCGTGATTGTGGCGATTGCGTTGCCCTTGCGGTCCTTGCGTGCGTTGATGGCCACAAAAGACAGCCCCTCGTTGATGATAACCTTGGTTATATCGGCAAAAACACCGCCCTTGTCCTCGGCAATGATCTCCACCGTGACAGGGAAGGTTGTTTTGTCGCTCATATTGGCCCACTCGGCCTTTACGATGCGCTCGGGCTCCATATTTTTGACCGTCGGGCAGTCTGCCCTGTGCACACAAACGCCTCTCCCCCGAGAAATATAGCCCACAATGTCGTCTCCCGGTACGGGCGAGCAGCAACGGGAAAACCGCACCAACAGATCCTCCACGCCCTTGATGATGACGGAACGCTCCTTGGAGCCACCCTCCTGATGTTTGCGGCTGTTTTGTTGGGTTTTGATTTTTTCGGCAACGTCCTTGTTGCCGGATATCAGCTTGATGACAACCTGATTGAGGGACAAGCTGCCATATCCTACGGCGGCGTACATTTCGTCCACGCCCGACAGCATATATCTGTCGCAAACCGCCTGTATGGCCTCCTGCGTCATCAGTTCCGAAGGGGTTATGCCACGGTGCTTGATTTCTCGCTCTATCATGCTGCGCCCCGTGCGAATGTATTCGTCCTTCAATTCTCGCTTGAAAAATTGGCGAATTTTGGATCTGGCCGAGGGGGTCTTGGCAATTTTTAGCCAATCGCGGGATGGCCCCTTGGCGTTGGGGTTAGTCATGACCTCTACCGTGTCGCCTGTGGACAAAGTGGTATCCAGCGGCACGATTTTGTTGTTTATTTTGATGCCCACGCACTTGTTGCCCACCTGGCTGTGTATCAGATAGGCAAAGTCGAGGCCGGTTGCGTCCGACGGCAAAATCTTGACGTCGCCGTTGGGGGTAAATACGTACACCTCGTTGGTGTTGGATATATCCTTGCGGATAAGGTCCAAAAACTCCGTGCTGTCCTTGAAGTCGTCGTTGTAGGAAAGCACTTCTTTCACCCAACCCAGCTTGTCGTCCATGACCGTGGCACCCGTGACGCCCTCTTTGTACTTCCAATGCGCTGCGATACCGTATTCGGCTATCTTGTGCATTTCGTGGGTGCGGATCTGCACCTCTATCGGGTAAGTGTGCTGGCCGATCTCTATGATTACCGTCGTGTGCAACGATTGGTACATGTTGGGCTTGGGGACGGCAATGTAGTCCTTGAACCGCCCGGGCATAGGCTTCCAGCGGGCGTGAATGGCACCCAATACGGCATAACAATCCTTGATCGTGTCCACAATGACCCTGACGGCTGTCAAGTCGTAGACCTGATCCAGCGTCTTGTTTTGGCGGCGCATCTTTTTGTAGATGGAGTAGAAATGCTTTGTGCGGCCGTATATGTCAAAATCGGCAATTTTGGCAGTTTGCAGTTCTTGGCGCACCTCGCCGATAAACCAATCGACAATCTCCTCCCGCTGCTGTTTTTTGAGAGCGATGCCATTGCTGATTTCCATGTACGCCTCGTTATCGAGGTATTTGAGGCAGAGATCTTCCAGCTCACTCTTGATGGACGAAATACCCAAGCGGCCGGCAATGGGTGCAAAGATATCCAACGTTTCCTTGGCGATGATTTGCTGCTTTTCGGGAGAAAGATACATCAGAGAGCGCATATTGTGCAGCCTGTCGGCCAATTTGATGAGCATGACCCTGATATCCTTTGCCATGGCAAAAAACATTTTGCGCATGTTTTCGGCCTGTTCCTCTTCCTTGTTGTGGAATTGGATTTTTTCCAGCTTGGTGACGCCTGCCACCAAATTTGCAATTTCGTCGCCAAATTGGTTGCGCAAATCGGCGTCCGTGATGTAGGTGTCCTCCACCGTGTCATGCAACAGGGCAGCGCAAATTGTGGGCACATCAAGACCCATGTCGATAAGGATATCCGCCACTATCACGGGGTGCGTGATGTAGGGACGTCCGCTGGCTCTGAATTGCCCTTGGTGCGCCTTGTACGCCACCTGAAAAGCATCCTCTATCTTGCTGATTTCGTGCGCATGATAGTAGTGCTTTACTTTGGACAAAAAATTATTTATCGTAACTTCTGCTTTTTCCTGTTCTGTATTCATATATCACCATTACTGCTGAAACGTCCCAAATATTGCCGAATCGGCCAAATCCTTTTTCTCCGCTGCGTTCAACGTGATGTTGTATTTGTCCACAATGGTAAGCAATCCCAGCTCGCAAAACACCCTTTGCGCCACCACAAACTGCGCATAGGACAGTTTTGCCGTTAGATATTTGTCGTACACCGCACCAAGGCTGTCGTACTTGCCCTTGTTGCGCAAGGCGCTGTACACGGCGGCGCAGGTGTTGCGGGTTAGCTCCAACTCGTAGAGGTTGCTGCGGGCAGGCGACACGTTGATGTAGGCGGCGTTGGGGATATCCCGTGACAGACCGTTTTTGGCAAAGTACACCACCTTGTCGAAACGGTCGAAACAGTAACTTTGCAAGGGAGAAACCACCGCCACACGGGGCAGACCGCTGTCGAAAAATATATCCGTGCAAAGTCTGTCAAGGTCGTACTGCCTGCTGTATTTGAGATAGGTTTCGTAGTCGTCAAACACCACCGCCACGCTGTCGGCCGCAAGCAATTGGGGCAAAATGTTTTCGTCGGACATATCCCTGTTTTGCGGGGAAAAGTGTCTCATCAAATTTACCTTGTAGGCCTCGTCAAAGCAGACGGAGTTGGTCAGGACCATATCCTCGATTATCCCGCAGACGTTGTGCGTGTAGGAATCCACCTCCAAGGTGCACAGCAAATCGACATTGGCGCCGTTGCGGATATAGGGCGCATACGCACCGTATTTGAAGAAGCCCTTTACTTCCAGACCGCAGGATAGCGTTGCGGACAAGTGCGCCTCTTCCTTGCCGAATGCGTTGGCAGATGTCACGCTGTCCGTAACTCGGCACACCACCTTGCCCTGCGGCAAAATGGGTTGCAGCCGTTCGGTAAGCTCCATCACGTCGGCGGCCGTGCAATCGACGCCCAAAGCCACGTCGTAGAAACTGCGTTTTTCAAACAGCGAGGCGTCCTGTTGGGCAAGCACTTCCGTCAACATCCGACGCAGCTCCTCTACCCTGTCCTTTGCCACACTAAAACCTACCGAAGCCTTGTGCCCGCCAAATTTTATCAGGCAGTCTTTGCAGGCGGAAAAAATCTCAAACAGGTTGAGCGAATCGATACTGCGGGCAGAGCCGACATATGCGTCGCCGTCCAACGTCATCATGACGGCAGGCAGCCGAAACTTCTCCTTGTAGCGAGAGGCCACAATCCCAAGCAGGCCGTGCGGCCAACCTTCGCTGTACAAAAACACCATTCGCTCGTGCTCGATACGAGAAATATCGCACATGCCGTCCGACTGCGCTGTGATGTCGTCCAAAAGCTGCTTGCGCCTTTCGTTCAGCTCCAACAGCCTGTTGATCTTGGGCAAATCCGCCCTGTCTCTGCTCAGCAAGACGGATAGCGCCGCCGTTGGTGACCCAACACGTCCTGCGGCATTGATTTTGGGCGCAATGCGCATAGAAACGTCGTAGGCGGACAAATTTAACGAGCAGTTGGACAGCTCTGCCAGCTTGCACAAGCTTTTGTGTCGCATATTTGCCAGACCCAGCCTCACCAGAGAGCGGTTTTCGTCCACCATGGGCATGATATCCCCGATGGTGCCCACTGCGGCCAGATCACTGTATTTTGCGGCGATATCACGGCCGGCAAGCGCCTCCACCAGCTTCCAGGCCACGCCTGCGCCCGCCAGATAGGGGAAAGGGTAGCCCATTTTGGGGTTTATGCAAAGGCAATCGGGCAAAAGGGCGGGCAACTCGTGGTGGTCGGTGACTATCACTTCCACGCCCAACTCGGCAACGATTTTGTTGACTTCCTCGGCGTTGGATATGCCGCAGTCCACCGTGATGATGAGATCGTAGAAGTCGTTTTGAAACGCCCTCAACACGTTTTCTGCATGCAAGCCGTAGCCCTCGTCTCGGGTGGGCACAATGACGTCGTTTTCTATACCATTGTCGTTGAAAAACAGCGAAAGTATGCTTGCGGCAGTCAGGCCGTCGGCGTCATAGTCGCCGTAAATCAGTATCTTGCCGCCGCTGTCCATCACATAGCTGATAGTTTCCACCGCCTCGGCCATATTAGGCATGTCAAAAGGCGAGTGAAAGGTATCCTTGTCACCCACAAAATCGTCGTAGTTTTGGGCGTTTATGCCGTGGGCAACAAGTATCTCGGCAAAACAGCGAGATACACCCTTGCTTTCAAGATATTGGACACTGCTTTCGTCCTCTACGGGGCGTTTGATATAGCGTTGCATACGTGTTTGAAAGAAAACATAACAGCCTTCTATACTGACGTTAGAAGGCTGTTTGACTTGGTTTTTTGTTGTTATCTACTTGCCTTGGTCTTGGTGGATTTCGCTTCGAAGAAGGGGTTTACCATACGGGCAAACAGCCTGTTGAGGCCGAACGTTGCCACAAAGGACAGCACTGCGCCATACACAAGTGCGTTGCCCAGCGGCGCCGTGAAGCCCGTGGGGATGACCCACAAAATGACACCCAACACAAGCAGTCCGACGTGAGCGATGACCTCGATGAGAATGTTTTTGAGGTTGTCGCGAGTAAACGCCAAAGCATAGTGCCTTGCTGCGGAGTAGCTCTTGGAGCCGTCCACAAGATAGCTGCGCAGTCTTTCAAAATTGAACACACTGAAAAACGTTGCAAACAGATATGCGAGGATAGCGCCTACGCCCATTGCCACATTGAACAGTTCCAGGTGCACCAACGCCCCAAAGAACAGGAACACAAACACTGCAAGCAATTGTATAAAGGCGGGGATAAGGCCAAGCGCCTTGTATCTTACCACAAAGAATACGATACTGCCCAAAACTATCAGACCAAACACCAACAGATACAACCAACCGAGCTTGTTCTCGGTGGTGACGGTGCTACCCTCTTGGGTGAGGGTGGCATTGAGCGCACCACTGCCGACATATGCCGCCATAGCGTTTGCATGCTCGGCGCTGGTGGTCTCGTCGTTGTAGGCGTAGGTGATTTGCAATTCGCTGCCCGTCCAATACACCCAAGTTTCCACAGTGCCGTCAATGGCGCAGGTGTAGGGAGTATTTTCCGTAAGCTGGCTTTCTGCAATGTCTTTGCCCTCGCTCGTCAGCTTGACTCTGCAAATATACAACGTCACGTCTTGATTGAGGTAGCTACGCACGCTTGCCCGCTTGAAGTGCTCCTGAGAAAGCACAACGCTGTCGGCAGAGTAGCTTGGGCTGCTGGAATAATTAGAGCTGAGAATTTCCACATTGCCGTCCACTATCACCGTGCCGAGAATGGTCTGAGCGCTGGGCTTGACCCTCGTGTTGGTGTTGTCGGATACGGGGACCGTCACAGATACCGTTTGGGAAGCCTCGTCGTAGACGACATCGCATCCGTAGTAGCCATATGCCTTAGAAAGACGTGTCTTGATGGAATCCACAACATGTTGCGCAGTGGCGTCATCCTCGTCCAATTTGAGGCTGTATTTGGCCGTTACCGTATCGGTAAACGCACCGCTCTTTTGCACGGCGGCCGAGGCGGACTGAAAATAGTCGCCGAAGCCGTTCAATTCGAATCTGGGTATAAAACAAAACACACCCAATGTCAGTGTCACTGCTATGCACAGGCACAGCACAAGTGATACCAATATTTTGCTGGTTTTTACAGTCATTTTTAGTCTCCTTGACTTTTACCTAACTTGACTGTTTAATTATAATATCACTTGCAAAAATAGTCAAATGTTTTTTCTTTTTTTTCGCCTTTTTGCGGCTATTTTATTTATTATAATATAAATTGCATTGTCGGTTGGCCTTTTCGGGCATTTTTGCACACAAATCGGCATGCAAAAGGCGAGGCAAACATATGCCCCGCCACACAGCAATTTTGACCGATATGCCGGACGGACTACGCCGATTTGCGACTTTTGATGAGCGCAACAACGACCGCCGCCGCCAAGGATATGCCCAGATCCAAAGCAATCTGGCCAAAATGTATTTGCCCGCCCATCAGTGCAAACACTCCCAACGAAAGCGCCCAAAACAGCACAGCGCCCAACACGGCTTTAAGCAAAAACTTTTCGTCCTTGACAGAGACAAGCGTGCCCAAAATAACAGCGACAACTTTGAGCACCTGATTGATGATGGGCAATGTTTTGTCTCCAAGGCCGCACAGTTTGGCCACCAACGCAAGCAGCAACGTGCCTATGCAGGAAAAAACCAGGGACAGCAGTCCCATCTTGACCGATTGAATGATTGTGGATTTTCTGACGCTCGCTTCCATAAAAAACACCTCCGAATAGCTACTAAATACTATTCGGAGGTTGACGTTTTTAGACCAAGCTATTTGATTTCGTCCACTTCGTTTTCCTTTTCCTTCTCGGCCTTTTCGATAGCTTCTGCTTCGGGAGAGCCGGGTGCAGGAGCAATTGTGTGTATCGCCTGACGTACAAATTGCATTGTGGACTTGTTGTCGTCGACACCGGTGGACAACCAGATATGCGAGTCGTCCAACTGAACGACTTCTCCAACGATGCCGCCGATAGTCGTGACGACACAGCCGACAGCCAATTTGGACATCATTTCTTCCTGACGTTTCTTCTGCCTTCTTTGCGGAATGATCATAAGCAGGATCATACCGACAAGCAATACGCCGAAAACTACATATATCCACCATCCGCCACCGGCGTTAGCGGTTGTATCTTCAAAAAAGTTCAACAGATTTGTCATGTTTGTCTCCTCGGGGCGTTGCCGCAAAATTTATTTGTAGCAAAATATTGCCACACTTTCCATTATTATACATTATCGGCTGCAAAATTGCAATAGAAATAGCGTATAAAAATGTTTTTAGTCGTTTTTTGCACCGTAGTAGTCGGCGTAAAACTCATTTTTGAATTCGGCAAAGCTGTCCTGCATGATGGCCTTGCGAGCACCCTCCACCAAGCGCAGCAAAAAGGATACGTTGTGTATGCTGAGCAGCTCGGCGGCAAGTATCTCCTTGCAATTTACCAAATGGCGCAAGTACGCCTTGGAAAAATTTTTGCAGCAATAGCAATCGCAGTTGTCGTCCAGCGGAGAAAAGTCCTCCTTGTAGCAGCCGTTGCGCACCACCACCTTGCCATGAGAGGTCATTGCTGTGCCGTTGCGGGCTATGCGTGTGGGCAAAACGCAGTCGCACATATCTATGCCCCGTTCGATACCTTCCAGAATGTAGTCCGGTGTGCCCACCCCCATCAAGTAGCGAGGCATATTTTGCGGCAGATATGGGCGGATTTCGTCCATCATGCGATACATGACGTCGCTCGGCTCCCCCACCGACAAACCGCCCACGGCAATGCCACACTGAGCATATTGGGCGGCAAATTTGGCCGATTCGATGCGCAAATCGGCAAACATATTGCCCTGCACAATGGGGAAAAGCATCTGATCGCCGTTGGTGTGCGCTTGGGCGCAACGTTCCAGCCATCTATGCGTGCGCTCCATCGCCTTGCGGGCATAGTTTTTGTCGCAACCGTAGGGCGAGCACTCGTCAAACGCCATTATGATGTCGGCGCCCAATTCGTGCTGCGTTTGCATGACGTTTTCCGGCGTAAAAATATGGCGGCTGCCGTCGATATGGGAGGAAAAAGTTACGCCGTCGTCGGTTATTTTGCGCAAATCGCCCAGCGAAAACACCTGAAACCCGCCGCTGTCCGTCAGGATAGGCCTATCCCAGCACATAAATTTGTGCAGTCCGCCCGCCTTTGCAACAATTTCGCTGCCGGGACGAAGGTACAGGTGATATGTGTTGGACAGCAAAATTTGCGTGCCCATCTCTTTGAGCGTGCAGGGCAACAGCGATTTGACCGTCGCCGCAGTGCCGACAGGCATAAAAATGGGCGTTTCTATGTCTCCGTGTGGCGTGTGAAAAATCCCCGCACGGGCGCCTGTATGCTTGTCCGTATGTATGATTTCGTATCCGAATTTTGCCATATTTGCGTTCTTCTTTGTTTTTATCGGTTTTTCGTTCGCTACAAGATGAGCATTGCGTCCCCAAAGGAAAAGAAACGATATTTCTGCTCCACAGCGATGTTGTACACATTCAGCACTTCTTCTCGGCTGCAAAAGGCGGACACCAACATGATAAGCGTGCTCTCCGGCAGGTGAAAATTGGTTATAAGACCGTCTGCGATTTTGAATTTGTAGGGCGGATAGATAAAAATATCCGTGTCGCCGCAGGTTGCGCATATGTGTCCCACGCTGTCGGCGGCGCTTTCCACAGTGCGGACGGATGTGGTGCCCACGCAGATGACCCGCCGCCCCTCACGCTTGGCCTTGTTGATAGCATCGGCGGCCTGTTCCGTCACCTGATAGTACTCGCTGTGCATATGATGTTGCGTCACATCCTCCACCTTGACGGGGCGAAAAGTGCCCAAACCGACGTGCAACAGCACTTCCACCACCTCAACGCCCATATCCTTGACCTTTTGCAACAGCGACTCGGTAAAGTGCAGCCCCGCCGTGGGGGCCGCCGCCGAACCGTTTACCTTGGAATAGACCGTGTTATAGCGAGATTTGTCCGCAAGTTTTTCGGTGATATAGGGCGGCAAAGGCATTTCGCCAAGTTCTTCGAGTATCGGCTCAAATGCGCCGTCAAAGATAAACTCCACAATGCGGCTGCCGTCCTCGCCTATGCTTTCAATACGGGCCTTCAACTTGTCGCCGAAACAAAACACCGCCCCCACTTTGGCTATGCGGCCGGGCTTCAAAATCACTTCCCAATGGGTCAAATCGATACGTTTCAGCAGCAAAAACTCGATTTTGCCGCCTGTGTGTTCCTTTGCGCCGAAAATTCTGGCGGGCAGCACCTTGGTGTTGTTGATAACAAGCACGTCGCCCTTGCTAAGATAGTCTGTTATATCAAAGAAATACTTGTGTTCGACGGTTTTGCTGCGACGGTCGTACACAAGCAGACGGGAGCTGTCCCTCGGCTCTGCGGGATGTTGAGCGATCAGCTCCTGCGGCAGATCGTACCAAAAATCACTCGTCTTCATCGTTGTCGGCGCTGTCGGCATAGATGGACAGCATTTCCATACGCTCCTTGGATAGTTTTTTGCCCAGATGTTTGTAGGCGTTGGGCATGCACACTCTGCCTCGGGGGGTGCGTGCGATAAATCCCAATTGCAACAGATACGGTTCGTAGACGTCCTCAATGGTGGCAGTATCCTCGCCCGTGGCGGAAGCCAACGTGTCCAAACCAACGGGACCTCCGCTGAATTTGTCGATTATCGTAGTGAGGATATTTTTGTCCACGGCGTCCAATCCCAGCTCGTCCACCTCGATGACACTCATTGCGTGCAAGGTCACGTCGGTTGTGACATGCCCGTCGCCGAACACCTCGGCAAAGTCCCGCACACGTTTGAGCAATCTGTTGGCGATACGGGGCGTGCCTCTGCTGCGCCGAGCGATTTCGTATGCAGCGGCGTCGTCTATCTGCGTGCCCAATTTTTTGGCGGATTTAAGCACGATAAGTTTCAGCTGGTCGGGGGTGTAGGGCACAAGCCTCATCTGCATGCCGAACCTGTCCCGCAAGGGGGCGGCAAGATTGCCCGCCTTGGTAGTGGCGCCAATAAGGGTAAATTTTTCCAACTTGATATTGACACTGGTGGCGCTTGGCCCTTTGCCCACCACAAAATCCAGACGATAGTCCTCCATTGCGGGGTACAAAATCTCTTCCAGACTGCTGTTGAGACGGTGGATCTCGTCAATAAACAGCACCTCGTTGGGTTTGAGCTTGGACAGTATCGCCGACAGGTCAAATTTGCCCGGTATGGCCGAACCGCTCGTCACCGTGATGGGCACGCCCATCTCGTTGGCAATGATATGCGCAAGAGTAGTTTTGCCCAACCCGGGAGGGCCGTACAGCAGCACGTGGTCGAGGCTTTCGTTGCGAGCCAACGCCGCCTTGATGTAGATGCGCATATTTTCTTTGACCTTGTCCTGCCCAACGTAGTCCTCAAAAACCTTTGGGCGCAGGATATTTTCGGTATCCCGCTCTTTTTCGGTAAGTGTACTTGTAAAAAATTGCTGTTCCATATCCAGATCCGTAAAATCAGTTTATCCTGAATGCCATATTGACCAATTCTTCGGCGGTGGTTGCGCCCAATTTGGAGGCGGCGTCCACCAATTTTTCCGCATCGGCTTGGCTTTTGCCCAGAGAACACAGCACCGCAACGGCGTTTTGCATATCCTGGGTAAGTTTTATCTCGGCGTTTTGGGCGATGGGCAACACCAATTGCGCAGCGTCCACCACCACCTTTTCTTTCAGCTCCAACACAAGGCGTTCGGCGGTCTTTTTGCCGAGGCCCTTGATCTTGGTAAGCAGCTTTGTGTCGCCGTTCATGATGGCCAGCGACAAACTGTCCGTATCCATGCCCGACAAAACGGCCAACGCCACCTTGCAGCCCACCCCCGAGACGGAAATCAGGCGCAAAAACATCGTCTTTTCCTGCTGAGAGGCAAAGCCGCACAGCGATATGCCGTCCTCCTTGACCTGCATGTATGTGTACAGCTTTTGCTTGTGCCCAAGTTGACAATCGGCAAGAGTGTAGTTGGATACGGCCAGCTCGTAGCCCACGCCGTTTACGTCCAGCGTCACAGTACCGTTGCCCAGCTCCGTCACTTCTCCGCATATGTAGCTAAACATAGTTTACCTCTGCTATTTGATATAAAATTTGTCCGTAAGGCCGCCCGTCTGTATGTGCGTAAGCGCCACGGCAAGGGCGTCGGCAGCGTCGTCGGGACGGGGGACTTTTTCCAACCCCAGGTACACCTTGACCATCTGCTGGATTTGCTTTTTATCCGCACGGCCGTAGCCCGTCATTGCCTGCTTGATCTGCAACGGGGTGTACTCGTACAGCCTGCCGCAGTGATGAATGGCCGCAAGCAGCAACACTCCTCTGGCGTGGGCAACATTGATGCCCGTGGTGATATTTGTGTTGAAAAACAACTCTTCGGCGGCAATTTCGTCCGGCTTGAACTGTTCTATCAGCTTGGTGACAGACTCGTAGAGAATGGCCAACCTCACGGGGAAACTTTCTTCCTTGGGCGAGGTGATGATACCGTAGTCCACCACCTGCTTGCGGTTGAAATCTTCAAAATCCAGCACCCCATAGCCCACAATGGCCAAACCGGGGTCAAAGCCAATCACTCTTTTCATTTGTCCACCTATTATCCTATTATACAATATATAACAATATCTGTCAAAAGTCAAGTGCAAACAAAAAATCGGTTGTGTGAGAAATGTTGGGGTGGGGCAGCATTTGGTCGGAAACAAAAATGAGTCCGACGCAAGTCGAACTCATCATGGAAAGTTTGGATTTTACTCCTCTTCTTCGGGCAGAACAACGTTGTGATACACTTCCTGCACGTCGTCGCTGTCTTCGAGAGAATCTATCATCTTTTGAAAGCGGACAAGGTTGTCGGCGTCCAACGTGATCATATTTTGCGGGATCCACTCCATCTCCGCAGAGACAAGGTTGAGGCCTCTTGCCACAACAGCGTCTCTGACGGCGCCGAGAGCCGACGGGTCGCAGGTCATTTCTACCATGCCATCGTCCAGCGAAACATCGTCTGCGCCCGACTCGATGGCCAGCTCAAATGCACTGTCGTCGTCCAACCCAACCGAGTTTTCGGCAATCACGATGCCTTTGCGGTCGAACATGTAACTTACGCTGTTGGAGCCGCCCAGATTGCCGCCGTTTTTGTCAAAAGCATGGCGCACATCGCCTGCCGTGCGGTTTTTGTTGTCCGTGAGGCACTCCACAATCACTGCGCTGCCGCCCACGCCGTACCCCTCGTAGGTGATATCGACGTATTCCACCGCCGAAAGCTCTCCGCTGGCCTTTTTGATGCTGCGCTGAATGTTCTCGTTGGGCATGTTGTTGGCTTTGGCCTTTTGGATGACATCGTACAACTTGCTGTTGGAGTTGGGATCGGGACCGCCCGCCTTGACCACAACGGCTATTTCACGGCCGATTTTGGTAAAAACTTGCGAACGAGCCGCATCGCCCTTTGCCTTTTTGTTTTTTATGTTGTTCCATTTGCTGTGACCGGACATAAACTACCTCCGAAATTTGTTTTGAGAAAATATGCGATACATGATAACACTGCCCGCCACCGCCACATTCAGCGACTCGAAATCGTTGGCCATGGGCAGCGACACTTTGTGTGCAACATGCTCTCGGCAGAACTGCGACAAACCGTTGCCCTCGTTGCCCAGCACCAATGCCACTTTGCCGCCGAGTTGTGCAGAAAAGACGTCCTCGCCCGACATATCCGCCGCCACCACGTCAAAGCCTTGCAGCAAATTCAGCAGTTGGGGCATGTCGTCCGTCTGGTGCAATCTGACGCAAAAATGCGCCGACATTGCGCTGCGAAGGACCTTTGGCGAGTACAGATCCGCCGACGAAACGGCAAACACATCGCCAAAACCCGTTGCGGCAGCCGTGCGAATGAGCGTGCCAACATTGCCAGGATCTTGCAACCCGTCCAATATCAGGCAGTTGCCCGACGGCGCCGTCAGCGGCTGATTGGGGATATCCACCACAGCCAAAACACCCTGCGAGTTGACCGTATCGGCCAGCTTGTCGAACACGGCGTCGGATACCACCGTTTGATTGGGATAGTCAAAACTGCTTGCGACGCTCTCCTTGACAAAAACGCCACTTGGCATTGCGCCGTGCCTGATAGCGTCAGAAACCAACCTGACGCCCTCGATAACATACTGTCCGCTTTGCCTGCGATACTTTTTGTCCGCAAGTTTGGCAACGGCAACTATTTTTGGGTTGCTTGCAGAAGTGATCAACATACGCACATACAACAAAAAGAGCCCGAAAAGGCTCTGTTTGTGTCAGTTGAGATTGGCTCTTGCCGTATCGGCAAGCTTGGAAAAAGTAGCCGCATCGTGCACTGCGATGTCCGCCAGAGACTTTCTGTTTACTTCTACATTGGCCAATTTGAGACCGTGCATAAGCTTGTTGTAGGACAGACCATTTGCGCGAGCCGCCGCATTGATACGGGCAATCCACAGGCTGCGCATATCGCGCTTTCTGCGACGTCTGCCCACATAGGCATAGTTGCCGCTCTTCATGACCGCTTGACGGGCAAGACGGTAGTTGGTGGATTTGAGACCAAAGTATCCTTTGGCAGATCTAAGTATCTTTCTGCGTTTTTTAACTGCGTTTACACCACGCTTGATTCTCATAGTTCAATCCTCCTCTCAGTAGGGCAACATGCTCTTGACGGTCCCTTCTTGCGTCTTGTTGACGTAAGCGGTGCTGCGCAGGTTGCGGGTTCTCTTGGTTGTCTTTTTGCCGAGTTTGTGATTTTTGTTGCATTGAGCACGCTTCACTTTGCCGCTTTTCAGCACGACAAATCTTTTTTTAGAAGCGCTATGCGATTTTTGTTTAGGCATATATTTGTCCTCCGATTGAATAATTTACTTTATTTGAGCGGAACAAGAAACATAGTGATGTTTCTGCCTTCCGTTACGGGCTGTTTGTCTATTTTGGATACGTCAGAAAGGATTTCCGCAAACTTCTTCATCACTTCCACCCCCTGATTGGCATAGGCCTGCTGCCTGCCCCTCATGCGGATGGTCGCCTTTACCTTGTCGCCGTCCTTCAAAAATTTGCGGGCGATATTAGCCTTGGTGTTGAGATCGCCGACGTCAATGGTCATGGAAAGCCAAACCTCTTTGATTTCCATGGTCTTTTGATTGCGCTTCATTTCCTTCTCTTTTTTGTTCTGCTCGTACTTGTACTTGCTGTAATCCATCAGCTTGCACACGGGCGGATTGGATGTGGGCGATATCTTTACCAGGTCGAGACCCTGCTCGTCGGCAATGCGCTGCCCTTCGTAGGCTGAAAGTATGCCGTATTGCTGGCCGTCGCTGCCTATCAGTCTGATCTCCTTGTCTCTGATTTGACCGTTGATTTGAAGCTCTTTTATAACCGTGTCCTCCTGAAACTTCCGTTTTTTGTTTGCATAAATGAGCTAAAAAAGTGCGGTATCAAGCAAAATACCACACGACCCAATATGCGCAAAGATGTTGCGCAACAATTATCGGATAACCGACAAACCGATTGTCTGTGCGGTGAGAACGGGTAGTTCTGCTTGATTACAGGTATATTTTAGCAAAAGCAACTGTATGTGTCAACCGATTTTGCCCAAGTTTTTGCACTTTTGTGTTGCAAAAGGGCAGCCGCACCTGCAACTGCCCCCACTTTTGTGTTTGCTACATATCGTCCGATTTGTCGTCCACTTCTTTTTGCAGCTTGGCCAGCAGATCTTCCACGCTCATCACGCCCAGATCGCCCTTCTTTCTGTTGCGGACGGCCACCGTGCCGCTTTCCTTCTCCTTGTCGCCCAGCACAAGCATGTAGGGAATCTTTTGCAGCTGGGCCTCCCTTATACGGTAGTTCATTTTTTCGTTGCGGTCGTCCACTTCCGCACGGAAGCCGCACTCAACCAACCTGTCGCAAACGCTGTGGGCATATTGCGACTGATTTTCCGAAATGGGCACAAGCTTTACCTGCACGGGCGAAAGCCACAGCGGAAAAGCGCCTGCGTAGTGCTCAGTCAATATGGCGATAAACCGCTCGATACTGCCAAACACCACACGGTGTATCATCACGGGGCGATGTTTTTCGCCGTCCTGCCCCACGTAGGTAAGGTCAAAACGTTCGGGCATTTGGAAGTCCAGCTGAATGGTGCCGCACTGCCATGTCCTGCCCAGACTGTCCTCCAAATGGAAGTCGATTTTCGGGCCGTAAAATGCGCCGTCGCCCTCGTTTATTTCGTATTGCTTGCCCAGCTTTTCCAGGGCGTTTTTGAGTGCGTTTGTGGCCGTTTCCCACTGCTCGTCCGTGCCCATGCTGTTTTCGGGACGGGTGGACAATTCGAGGTTGTATTTGAAGCCGAACACCTTGTAGAAGCTGTCGATAAGGCGCACCACACCCTCGATTTCCTCCTCAATCTGCTCCGGAGTCATAAAGATGTGAGCGTCGTCCTGCGTGAAGCAACGCACCCGCATCAAACCGTGCAGCGCACCCGACAATTCGTGACGGTGCACAAGTCCCAACTCTGCCATGCGCTCGGGCAGATCCCGATAGCTGTGCGGTTTGCGCTTGTACACTAACATCCCGCCGGGGCAGTTCATGGGCTTGATAGCGTAGTCGGCGTCGTCGATCTTGACCACATACATATTGTCCTTGTAGTGATCCCAATGCCCGCTGCGGTGCCACAACTCCTGATTGAGTATCATGGGCGTTTTTATCTCCTGATAGCCCGCCTTGACGTGTTCCTTGCGCCAGAAGTCCTCCAAAATGTTGCGCAGCACCATTCCTTTGGGAAAGAAGAACGGAAACCCGGGGCCTTCGTCAAATATATCAAACAAATCCAACTCTCTGCCCAACTTGCGGTGATCCCGACGTTTGGCCTCTTCCATACGCTGCAAGTAGTCGTCCAACTCCTGCTTCTTTTCGAACGCTGTGCCGTAGATACGGGTCAACATCTTGTTTTTGGTGTCGCCCCTCCAATAGGCGCCGGCGATGCTGGTAAGTTTGAAAACTTTCAGCTTGCCCGTGCTGCTCATGTGCGGCCCTCTGCACAGATCCACGTAGTCGCCCTGCCGATACAGCGAAACAGTGTCGGCATCCAACTCGGACAGTATCTCCACCTTGTAGTTGTCGTTGCGCTTGCGGAAAAATTCGATAGCCTCGCTGCGGGACATTTCCTCTCGCACAATGGGCAGGTCCTGCTGCACAATCTTGGCCATTTCCTTTTCGATACGGTCCAGATCTTCGGGGGCGATCACCGTCCCCTCAAAGTCGATATCGTAGTAGAAGCCGTTTTTGATGGCGGGGCCGATAGCAAACTTGGCGTCCTTCCAGATGTGGGAGATGGCCTGCGCCATAAGGTGCGCCGTAGAGTGCCGCAACACTTCCAGCCCCTCTTCGTTTTTGAGGGTGTACACCTTGAAATCGCAATCGCCGTCGATGACGTGCGAAAGGTCGCATTTGACGCCGTTTACCTCGGCGCAGACGGCATTTCTTGCCAACCCCATCGAAATGGATTGCGCCACTTCCAAACAGCTGACAGCCTTGTCAAATTGTTTTACGCTACCATCGGGTAGTTTGACATTTACAGACATATTTGCCTCCTTAAAAATAAAAATCCCTACAAGTCAACGACTCATAAGGACGAAAAAAATTTCCGCGGTTCCACCTTATTTTGCGAATTATCGCACACTCTTTTGCTCCGTTTCGTGGAGGGACGCACCAAATCGAGTGGTATCTTGCAAGCTCGTTTGCGACGATCGCACCGTCCGCCGCTCTCTGAAAAACTACCCAAGCAAAACGTGTCTCAACATACAGTGTATTTACAGTCAAATTGTAGTCCCGCAGCACAAATATGTCAACTGTTTTGCACGATTTTCAGTGGATTTTGTTGTGTGCGCTCAGCTGATGGGTATATATTCCGTGGCAAACAGAGCGTCTGCCATCTCGCAAAATGCGTCGCTGGGACTGACGCTGTGATACAGCTTGATTTTTTGCGGCTTGAAATACACCAGATTTAGCATCACCTCTTCTTCGGCGTCCCGTCTGGGCGAAAGTGAGCAAATGGGCTCTATCACCCGCCCCGACGTATCGTACAGCACAAAGCTGTTGCCATCCAGACTGGCAGAAAGCGTTTTGACCCTGGACAGGGTGGATTCCAACAGATATTGCAAAAATTCCACCACCGTTTCGCTGTCGGACAGTACGTAGAAATTGTCGGCAACCAGCTTGGATAGCTCCTGCCACTTCTTTTTGACGGAGGCCAGCCGAAAATTGTAGTACCCGTCCAGACAAAGCGGCCTGTCCGCATCCAGAAGTTTGGCCACAGCCTGACGTTCGCAGTCGTTATCGAAAATACAAACGGTATCCACCATCACATTCTGAAAAAAGTTGCCCTTGCCGATATTTAGCAGCTTGCGCAAAAATATATTTTTGTATCCCAAAGTTATGGCCAGCGCCGCCACATCGCACAGCTTGCGCTTGACCTGAAAACGATAGGTATCGGAGCAGGCAATGGACAAGTAGTTTCGGGTGCGCTGCTCGGCCTCTGCCGCAATGCCGTTGACGTCGGAAACTATCGGGTCCATCTGCGCTTTGACGTAGCTGAGCAGGTGGGCGTTTTGCTTTTCTATACTTACGGTTGCCTCGTACATAGTTGTAGTTTATGCAACTTGGTTGGGTATTATTTGAAAACGACAATTATTGAGCAATGACTACATGGGGCAAAAAAATGCCCGTCGCAACGGACGGGAAAGGGGCGACTACACCATTTTTATTGTGTGGGTCCACTGCTTGTCGTCAGGTTGGATGCGAAAGCTGTCCCGCATCTTTTGCAGTGCCTTGTTGTAGGCCGATCCGGGCAAGATTTTTCTGCCGTCGCCCTCCATAAAGGCCACAGTTTGGTTGCGACAATGGGCCATAGCCGTGGCTACCAACCAGGCTGCGCCCATATCCACATAGTAGTGTCCCCATTGGGTTATATCGCCCAGCCGTGCAAAAACATCTCCGATGTGCTGCTCGTCCAAAAATTTGCCGAGCAAGTTTACAACGCCGTAACGACAAACAAAGGGCTGATCCGAAGAAAGCATGTCGCAGAAAAATGCAAAATAACGTTCCTTGTCCTTGCCGAGACGCACGGGGACATCGCATACCGCCCAATTTTCCAACGTGTGCGCAAGCGAAAGCAGGTGCGGCGTCTTTTCCTCGAAGGGCAGACGAATATCCGCCACTTTCACCGAGCGCAGCAGGTCCACCTCAAAATAATCGTGCACGGGATATCTCTCCGCCTCGTCGAGGGTGACAAGTTGAGAGGCGTTGCGCACAAATGGAATGTTACAACCAAACATTTTGAGCTCGGTGTTGATGATTTTTCTTTTGGACGGTATTTTGCTTTCGTCGCCGTTTTGACGAAACAACTCCAACAGTTGCAGATATTGCATATTTAGCCTCAAAACGCAAAATCCGAACGTGCACAGGCACGTTCGGAGATAAATTTGCACAAATTATTTTTTATTTTTTTCGATATATTCCACAATGGCCCTCACCGTAACCAGCTCATTGGCTGCCTCGTCGGGAACGGTGATTCCGAAATTGTCCTCCAAAGACATGAGCATTTCTACCATATCGAGACTGTCGGCGCCAAGATCTTGTACGATGTTGGAATCCATAGTGATTTTGCTCACGTCGTCGATATTGAGAGAATCTGCAAGAAGTTTTTGTACTTTTTCGAAAATCATTGTTGTTTCCTCCTATATTGACAATAGTATAATACACTTTCGTCAATCTTTCAAGCATTTTGACAAATTTTATGAAAAGCTCATACAATTTAGTATGAAATGCTGCAACAACGGAAGATTTTTGAACGAACAAACATATCTTGATACTGTTTGCCGAGCGAGACGGCGAGAAAAATGCCCTCCGCAACGGCCGATGTGTTGCAAACAGGGTCAAAGTCTCGACTACTCCTGCTGCAACCATCGGGGCAAACTGACGCTGCACTGCGACGACGATTCTTCCAAAATATCGTTGGAACTACGCCGCCCGCACTGCAAATAGAAGCTGCCGCCCGTGAAGGCGGCAGTTTTCTTACAGATCGTCCGCATCCTGTACGGGATCTGCATATTTTCCCCAACCGATGGGGTTGCCCGTGTAGCTACCTTGTGGGTCGCCCTCTTCCTCTTGCGAGGAGGACTTGCTGTTACGTTTGCTTCCGCCGCAGCAATCGGAGCTTTTGCTCTTGCTGTTGCTGCAATTGCTTGTTTTGGTGTTTTTTGCGGACTTGGTGCCTGTGTTCTTTGTAGATTTCATTTTTCTACCTCCTGCTTCAAAGTTTGCCCCACCGCTCCGCAAATATACGTTTACACAAAAACTTTGTGCGCAAAAAAAATTGCATTTTATTTGCATTTTTTGAAACAAAATTCAAATTTGATTGCAGATTCTTGCAATATCGGCGCAAATACGATATAATTCAGATATGAGCACCAAATTGAACGGTATCGAACTCGACATCCACTCAAAAGAATACAAAAGGCTGTTATTTGATATTATAGATGAATATAACAATAACGGCAAAAAGACGGTGTTGCTTACCTGCGACGCCTATTTTCCCGTGGTGGACGGCGTTGTCAATGTGCTGGATAACTACGCCCGAAAGCTGTCGCAAAAAATGAACGTGATTTTGCTTGTGCCCGACTTCAAGGGCAAGGTGCGTATGAACGGCTATCCGATAATCGGCGTAAACAGCGGGTTTTCCAAGCGGCTCAACTATCAGGTGCCGCTGCCAATGCTGCATGTACGTTTCAGGCGGTATCTGCGCAGACTGCGCATCGACATTGTGCACTGCCACTCGCCCTTTACTATCAGCCGCTTGGCGATGGATCTTCACCGCAAACGCTGTGTGCCGCTGGTGAACACCTTCCACAGCCAATACAAGCAGGATTTTGAAAAGCAAGCCAAAATTTTTGTGCCGCTGTTGATGAAATTTATCATGCGCTGTTTCAACAGCAGCAGCGAGGTGTGGACAATGCACCAAGCCAGCCGAGACACCCTGATAAGCTACGGATACAAAGGCAACATCAGGTTGGTACCCAACGGCACGGATATTGCGCCCTCTGCCGACTATCCCGCCGAGCGCAGGGCCGCCCGCAAAAGATGGAGCGTGGACAACGATACCGTCCTGTTTGTGTTTGTGGGACGCCTTGTCACGCAAAAGAACATACTTTTCACAGCGGATGTGCTTTTCTTGCTCAAACAAAAGGGCCTCAAATTCAAGATGATATTTGCAGGAAGCGGACCGGACCGAAACAAGCTGGAAGAGCGTATTGCGCAGCACGGTCTGACCGACGACGTGCGGCTTGTGGGGCAGGTGGACAAGGAAGTGCTGACGTCAATCTTTTCGGCGGCGGATATGTTTTTGTTCCCCAGCCTGTACGACGTGTCTTCTTTGGTGCAGGTAGAGGCCGCTTCCCGCTACACTCCCACCGCTTTTGTGGAGGGCAGCGTCACGTCCTGCACCGTGACCGACGGTGTAAACGGCTACATTTTCCCTGCGGAAGTAAATCAATATGCAGAAGGCGTCTACAACGCTTTGCAAAACAAGGCCAAGGTGGAAGAAATTGGCAAAAACGCATACAGGGATCTGTACATCACTTGGGATGACGTGATAGACAAAGTGTACAACAGATATCTCGAATTGATAGAAGAAGCAAAGAGCAAGCAGAACTGATAACTGCTTGCTCAATTTAATAAATTGTTTTTTCGGCGGCAGCGTGCCGCTATTTTCATAGCCAAAATCACAACAAGGCCCAACAAAAGATAAAGGTAAAAACTGAATATCCGCCACACCATCATACAGGTGAAGCTGGCCCCCGCCACAGTGACAAGCACCTTGCGGAACAAGCCGTAAAATGTGCCGTCGGCAGCGCCGGAGTTGCCCGGCGTGGGCACAAATGTGATGGCGCAGTAGACAAACAGCGTGATACGGAACACCTCAAACCACATTTCCCACGAGGGGACCCAATTTCCGTTTGCCGCCAATGCGTCGGGAAAAAGCAACAACGCAAAATAGGGCATCGAGCACAGTGCAATATTGTACAGCAACGCAAACAACGTCCCGACGATCAAAATGCGCTTAGAGTGGAATATGATGTTCATATTCTTTTTGTTGTTGTCTATTGCCGCATTGCCCTTAGCTATCCATTTATCGGGGTGCTTGCATATTTTGAGTTTGGAAAGCACACCTACGCCCCATTGGATAACCTTGTGCCCCGCTTTCGGAAAGAAAGAAAACACCACCAAAAACAGCGGTACCGCCACATAAAACACTGCGCCGAAATAGGCGACTATCCTTATGGACAGGGGCACAATATCCCCGGGGACACCCACGCAAAAGGCCACGATGGCACACAACACAAAGGTAAACTGCGTCAAAAACATCGAGCCGATGGGTATGGCCCCCGCAGGACCGCCCGGCACGCCGTCCTTGGCAAGATAGTATATCTGAAAGGGTTGTCCGCCTGCGCCCAACGGCGTGACGTAATCGTAAAATTTGCCCAACACCGCACATTTGAACGCTGTCCAGGGCATATAGCGGCGTGTGGTTTTACGTATCATAAAAAACAATTTGAGCGTTTCCATCAAGATTGTGCACAAAAACAGCCCCAAAAGCGCCAACAGATAGTACCATCTGCTGCCGATAAGCTCAAAAACTCTGCCAATATCGACGTCCTCGCCCGAAAAATCCTTGACGGCGGTGTAGACGATAACAGCCAGAATTACCGCAACAATGATCACGGTGGCAACAATTTTCCACCGCTTTTTTTGCGATGTCGGCGGCACGGGCTGCGGTGCAGTCGCCTCGACAGCCTCGTCGATTTTTTGCTCGGGTGCGTTTTCGTTGGGTGTGTTCATACATTTAATTTTAGAGCCATATCGGCATTTTGTCAAATACAATCAGCCTTTAACGGCCGATACCGCAAAACTTGACAATATTTGCGCACAATTTGCGCCTGTTTTGCCCTTTCACTGCGCCGATGATACCAATTACAAAAATCTCCGAGCGGCGACTTGGCTGCTCGGAGATAAATTTTAGTATTGATTTTAGGCCGTCAAAGGCCCGATTGCCAACTGTATCAGTTCTTCATTCTGCGCAGGAAAGGCGGAACGGACGGATCCTCTTCTACGGAGACGTTGCCCGAAATAGAGGGAGAAACAGGCTCTCTCTGTTGCAGCGGCTGCGAAAAAGTCGCACTCTGCGGGGCGCTGTCCCTGACGGGCTCGGGGTTAGAGAGCGGATTGCCGTTTACCGGTTGATTTACGGCATTGGTGCGCTGGATGTTGGTTGCCGCAACATGTGTTGCCGCCTCGCTGCTGAAAAATGCCGCACGGCCGTCGCCCTTGCCGGAAAATCCCGTGGCGATGAGTGTCACCTGCACTTCGTCCTTCATTTCCTCGTCAAATCCCACGCCAAACAGCACGTTTGCATCAGGAGAAATGACCTGGCGCACCAGATCCACGCCGGTTGTGACCTCGTCCAACGAAAGGTCCTCGCCTCCGCGGAAGTTTACAATAAGGCTGGACGCACCCTGAATGGTCGTCTCCAACAGGGGAGAATACACCGCCTTGCGTATGGCGTCGATAGTCTTGTTTTTGCCCTTGCCTTCGCCAACGCCCATGTGAGCCATGCCGCTGTTGCGCATTACGCACTTGATATCGGCAAGGTCGAGGTTGATCCTGCCATCCTGCACAACGATATCGGTGATACCCCTTATGCCTTGCAGCAAAATCTCGTCCGCCTTGGCAAAAGCGTCCATGATGGAAAAGTTTTTGTCTCGGTTGAGCTTTTCGTTTTGCACTATCACAAGCGAGTCGACATTGCCTTTGAGGTTTTCTATGCCCAGCTCGGCGTTCTTCATGCGGCGAACGCCCTCAAAGTTGAAGGGCTTTGTCACCACGGCGATAGTCAAAATTTCCAACTCCTTGGCAATTTGCGCCACAACGGGGGCTGCGCCTGTGCCAGTGCCGCCGCCCATACCGGCAGCGATAAACAACAGATCCACGCCTTGCAGTGCGTTCTGGATGGCCTCTTTGCTCTCCAATGCGGCAGCCTTGCCCACCTCGGGATTGGCACCTGCGCCCAGCCCCTTGGTAAGTTTTTCGCCTATGGGCATCTTTTTGGCGGACAGTTTGGACAGCGCCTGTTGGTCGGTGTTGAGGGCAAGATACTCCACATTGCGTATGCCCGCCTTCATCATGCTGTTGACGGCATTTCCACCGCCGCCGCCTACGCCTACGATCAAAATTTTTGCGATCCCACCGTTTGTGTTGTTTTCCATTATTTGTCTCCTTTGCGAATATTTCTTAATGCCGCCATAAAGCCGCCCTTCGGCTTGTTGTCGTGTATGGCTTCGTAAATCAAACCGTAGCTGGACGTGTACTCGTTTCGATTGGTTTGAGGATTGACGCTGTGATACAGTCTCACGGGTTTTTGCAACGACTGGGCAAGCACATCCACGCCGCCCCGCAAATAGGCCAGACCGCCGCCCGTGAGAATAATCGGCGTGTCCGAAGGTATCTCCTTGTCGCACATAGAAAAGCTGCGCATGATGTACTCCGCTATCTGCCCGATACGAGCCTTGACAACTTCGTTGGTCTGCACTGCGTCCACCATGCGGCCGTTGATTGTGTAGGCATCGCCCGATTTGACTTCGAGATTGAGGTTGACCTTGTCCAAAATGGAGGTTGCAAAAGCAAAATCGCACCCCAGCACCTGGCACAGATCGCCCGCAAAGTATCCCGAACCCAACGCAAACGTGCGCTGAAACAGCAAACCATTGCCGCCGCACAGCACCACATTGGTGGTGATGTGGCCGATATCTATGATGATGGAATATCCGCCCCGCAGCATGGTGTTGGAGATGTAGTCCGCCTGCGCCTCGCAACCGTTGATATAGTGCACCTTGTTGATGCCTTTTTCCAGCAAAGTGGGCGCAACGGTGTTGCGGAAATATTTCTTCATGTACGAGAAGGACACCAACCCCGTCAGTTTGTTGCCTATCGCCCCAACGGCGTTGTCGGTGCGGATGATACCGTCAACAAGATAGAAAACGGGTTTGCCTGTGAGGGGGATGTAGTCGTCGGAGGCCTTGTAGATATCCGCCTTGCGCACTATTTCCGCCACGTCCTCGGCGTCCATCTTCTTTTTGGAGTGGAATGTAGACGAGGCCTCGCTGGTCACCATGGCGCAAAACGCACCCGGCACACCCACATAAATTTCCTTTATGCTGCACTTCATCTTGCTTTCCACTTGGGCAATGGCCTGCGAGACGGCGCCATCCAGCAAAGCAGGCTCGTACCACTCGTTTTCGTCAAAGCCGTTGTAGGAGGCTTGTCCCACGGCCTTGATGACGAAATCTCCGCTGTCGGAAATTCTTGTGGCGGCCATGCAGGTTATCTTGCCGGAGCCGAAATCCAAAACTGCGATGAAATTGTTTTTCATGTTTTCCTCTGTGTTTTTGTTTCAGTCGTATTTTCAGTCAGAAGCTTGTTTGTTGTTGGTTTGTACGGAACCGTTTTTGGTGACCGTTATCGTGTAGTCGTCGCTGTGCAGATTGATTTGGCCGTTGTAGTAGACACCGAGAGCTTTTATCAGCCTGTCCACCAAGTCGGGGTCGCCCGACGAAGGAGACTCCACAACGATTTTTCCTTTCAGTTTGGGCGTAATGACCAGATCGCCGTCCTCGTCAAAGCGGAAAACATCTCTTTCGCCCAGCACCTCGGAAATTTGCTCGGGTTCTACCCAGCAACGCCAGACGGCCACCAACGCTTGCAGCGTGTTGTGCAACCGGGTGTTGTTCTCCTCCGACACAAACCTCAGCGGTTTGCCGGCCACAGCCGTTTGACCCTCTATGTCCTTGTTTTGGAAGGCCGACGTGATGTCGATTATCAGCGATTTGTCGGCAGGCTCGTCGGTGACATATCCGGCGTTATCCACATACACCGTTGTGGCGTCGGAAATTTGCAGCTTGGCAAAGGTTTTGCGCCTGTAAAAATGCACTTCTACCGTGTCGGGAAACTGTTTGACTATCTGCACGACCGCCCATTGGGGATAGTTGGCGTTGAGCTCGTCCGTCAGCTTGGATTTGGACAAAAACAGGATACTCTTTCCTTTGCAGGCGTCCGTCAGCTCGATGGGGGCAATGCCGTCGGCGGGTGCGCTTATCGTGCTGCCCTCAAAATTGTGATAGACGGGCACGACCTCTCTCACGGTAAATATTGCCGCCAAAACCACTATCAGCACAACGATGGCCGCAACTATCAGTAGCGAAATGAGAAGTTTTTTACTTTTCACTTGTAGACTCCCTTGGCCGAAATCGCCCCTTGGGCATATCCGACCAATTATAATCAAATAAATTATACACTTTATCTTTCAGTTAGTCAATGAAAAAACGAGTAAATTGCCCGCCAAAATATTTGCAAAGCAATTTGCCCGTAAGTTTTGCCGCAAGTGTGTGCGCCACATCGGTCAAAATAAGCCGAAAAAACTTAACGCAGTTGTATCTTGGCGCCCACATTGCGCAAGTTTTGCGCCAGATCCATGTATCCCCGCTCGATATGCTCTATCCCGTGCACAACACTGTCTCCCTCCGCAGATAGCGCCGCCACCACCAATCCTGCACCGCCACGCAGATCGGCGGCAAAAAGCTCCGCTCCGTGCAGATTGCGCCCCGAAACGGTTGCCACATTGCCCGACACCTGCACATCGGCGCCCATTTTGCCAAGCTCGGCGGCGTTGTGCGCAAGGCGGTTTTCAAACAAATTTTCCTCGATGACTGTTGTGCCGTCGGCGCAGGCGGCCAGCGACAGCAACAGCGATTGCATATCCGTCGGAAACAACGGATATGGTGCCGTTTGCACCTTGCCGAAGCCTCCCGTGCGTTTTTCGGCAACAATACGCACAGCATCGGGATAAATTTTCACGCTGCAATGCGGCTGCAACAGTTGCAAAAATGCCTGCAAGTGCTGCGGACAACAATTTGTAACGGTCAAATCCCCCTTGGCGGCAACCGCAGAGGCCAGATAGGTTGCGGCTACAATTCGATCGGGGATGACGTCAAAGATGGCTCCGTGCAACTTGCGCACACCCTTCACCGTCACGGTCCTGTCGCCCACGCCCTCTATCCGTGCGCCCATATCCACCAGCATGCGCTCCAACGCCACCACCTCCGGCTCGATCGCAACGTTGGAGAGAACGCTTGTGCCCTCCACCAGAGAGCAGGCGCACAACAAATTCTCTGTGGCGCCCACGCTGGCAAAGCGCAGCTTAAAAACAGCGCCTTTGGGTCGGCCGCTGCAACTTACCATATCTGGGAAATGCAGCACCTTCACCCCAAGCGCCTCCAAACCGCTCAGGTGAATGTCCATCGGGCGGGCACCGATAGCGCACCCTCCCGGCAGCGGCAGGGCGATTTTGTGATATTTTGCGACGGTACTGCCCAAAATCAGCGCCGAGCCCCGCAAAAGCGCAGCATATCGGCGGGGAGCGCATGTGGAGTGCAACTCTCCCGCAACGGATACTCTATCGCCGCAGCGCCAAACCTTTTTGCCCATTGCCTGCAACAGCAACAACATATTGCGCACGTCGGATATGTCGGGGCAATTGTTCAGGATCACCTCGTCCTCCGTCAAAACCGTTGCCCCCAGCAGTGCCAAAGCGCAGTTTTTTGCCCCATAAACGGGCAGTTCGCCCTGCAAACGTCCGCCCGAAACTATGTACTCCACAAACGCCCTCCCAAACCGTTTTCGTATATCTGCCCCGACAG
The DNA here is from genome assembly GCA_947586855.1 of uncultured Clostridia bacterium. Taxonomy (GTDB): domain Bacteria; phylum Bacillota; class Clostridia; order Christensenellales; family CAG-314; genus Fimimonas. Next base: position 84,050 of record CANPXV010000005.1, on the reverse strand, counting down.
ATTGAGCAGCAGTCCCATCGCCGTCATAAACACCACCAGCGAGGTGCCGCCGTAGCTGATAAAGGGCAAGGGCAATCCTGTGGGCGGTATGCTGCCAGTGACGACAGCAAAGTTAAGCAGCGATTGTACCGCCACCACCGCAGATATCCCTCCCGCAAAAAAACACCTGTACTTATCCTTGCTGTTGACGGCGATGCGCACCCCTCGCAGCACTATCAACGCAAACAGTGCAAACACCGCCAAACACCCGAAAATGCCCGTTTCTTCTCCTATCACGGAAAAAATAAAGTCGCTTTCGGCAAAGGGCAAAAAACGATACTTTTGTCGGCTGTTGAATAGCCCCACGCCAAACCAACCGCCGCTGCCCAAAGCATACAGGGATTGTATCAGCTGGTAGCCCTCGTCCTTGGGCGACGCCCACGGGTCCAGAAACGCCAACAGGCGCTGCAAACGATAGGGCTCGACCACGATCAACAGCGGTACTGCCGCCGCAATGGGCACAAGCATCAACAAAAAGTGTTTCCACTTCATCCCGCCGAGAAACAGCATGATGAGCATAAGCATGGCCATGCACATGGTTATGGACATGTTCGGCTCGGCAATGATAAGTCCGCAAAACAGCAGTCCAACGCCAATGGGCAACAAGCACCAGCGCAGCTTGCTCATATCGAAGCGAGACATGCACACAGCACAAAACAAAACATAGGCAAACTTGGCGATTTCGGACGGTTGCATGGAAAAACTGCCCACGCCTATCCACCTGCGAGCGCCGTAGTTTTCGATACTTAGCCCCGGCACAAATACCAACACCAACAAAATTACGGATAGCACCACGCCCACAATCCACAGTTTTTTGAGCCAATCGACATTGATGTATATGGCAGCGATCATGGCTACAAGTCCCACGGCGGCGCCTATCGCCTGCTTGGTCAAAAAGAAGTATTTGTTGCCATAGGTAATCTGTGCGGAATAGTTGCTTGCGCTGTACACAAACAGCAGCCCAATGCCCACCGCCGCAAGCACGGCGCCAAGCAGTATGTAGTCAATTTTCTTTGTTTTCACGCCTGATTTCCTCTACCACCGAGGCGAAGCAGTCGCCCCGCTCTTCAAAGCCGCCAAAACTGTCAAAGCTGGCGCACGCATTGGACATCAGCACCACCCCGCCCGATTGCGACATACTGCCGTAACAGTAGCGCACGGCCTCTTCGAGTGTGTTGGCGACATGCACATCCACACCGTAGGCCTTGCCGCATCGATATATCGCCTGCGCCGTCTGCCCCACAGCCGTCACTACCTCAACATTTGGCGGCAACGATCGAAAAATGGGGTCGTAGGCCTCGCCCTTGTCCGAGCCGCCCAATATCAGCGCCAATCTTTGGCGGAAACACCTCAGCGCACTGACTGTGGCATGCACGTTTGTGGCCTTGCTGTCGTCCACAAAGGTGACGTTGTTGACGGGCGGCAACGCTTGCAATCGATGAGGCAACGGAACGTATCCGCACAATGCGTCCGCTGAGGCTTGCATATCCGCACCCACGCAGTGACATGCCAGCAGCGCCGCCAAAGCGTTGGAAATGTTGTGTGGTGCGTAGTTGCGCAGATAGGGCGCACGGGCGGCGACAACACCATGCAAAACCACATTTTCGCCGTCGAAAAAGCAATCGGCCTTCGTGTCGGAAAGGGCGTAGAACAATTTTTTTGTGCCGCAACGCTCCGACAGCTGCACGCTGCCCTCGTCGTCAAGATTAAAAATGGCAAATCCCTGCCTTTGGTGCAAAAAGTTGTTGGCCTTGGCGTCACGATAGTGCTGCAAATCGGGGTGCCAATTGAGATGGTCGCACGCCACGTTGGACACCACGCTGACATAGGGCGCAAACACCTTACAATCGGCAAGCTGAAAGCTGGAACTTTCCAACACAACAATCTCTTCCGGCTGCACGCTAAGCACCTGCGAAGAAAACGGCACGCCGCCGTTGCCCAGAAGGCGCACCTTTCCAACACAAGTTGCAAGCACCCGTGCGATCATCTGACAAATTGTCGTTTTGCCGTTGGTGCCCGTGACGGAAACACATTTTGCCTTGCAGTAGGGAAAGCAAAAATCCAATTCTCCCACCACGGTTGCGCCCGCAGCCTTGGCCGCAACAAGCCCTTTTGCCCGGGGAGGGACGCCCGGACTCAATATCACAGTCGTGTCGGGGGCAAATCGACAGGATTTTTCGAACCCGCTGTCGTCGTCGAACAAAATAGCATTTTTGCCAAGTTGTTGTAGCATTTTTATCAAGGATTGCCCTGTTTTGCCCTTTCCATATACTACTATGTCTGCCATATTATTCTCCAAAACACAGCAAAACGAAAGTAATGCACACCGTTACCGCACAGTAAAGCACGCAAATGCGAGTTTCACTCCAATGCTTTTTTTGCAGGTGATGATGGAACGGTGCCATCAGGAAAACCCTCTTGCCGTGCGTTATTTTGAAGTACGCCACCTGCACTATCACCGACACGCTGGACCACACAAACATCCAACCCACAATGGGGATAAACAGGCTCATGCGGGTAAAAATGGCCACGCACGCCACCATAGCGCCCAGCGCAAGCGAGCCCGTGTCGCCCATAAACATCTTGGCGTTGTTACAGTTGAAAAGCAAAAACGCCGCAAGCGCCCCGCAACACAGAAAGCACAGCGTAACAAGATCCTGCGTTTGCTTGTAAGCATAGGTGTCGCCGACGCTTTCCAGCAGCCTCAACTCCCTGCCAAGCAGCGCAATCATGCCAGCCAGAAAGCATATCGTTGTACTTGCGGCCAAGCCGTCCAGTCCGTCCGTCAGATTGACGCTGTTGGTGCAGGCCAGATACACAAACACAACCAACGGAACTATCCACACGCCGATATTGACCGTCATTTCGCAAAAGGGTATGCGCAATTTGCCTCCGATGGACACCTCGCCCCACACAAACACCGCCACCAACACCGCTATCGCCAGCTGCACGATTATTTTTTGATAGGCGTGCAGCCCCATATTCCGCTTGTAGCGTATCTTGATAAAGTCGTCCAAAAAGCCCACCACTCCATAGGCAAAAAACACCGCCACGGCAACGGCCGTCGCCCTGTTGGACCAATTGCAAAACACTGCGCTAAGCAGCACCACCGTCAAGATGAAGGCAATCCCGCCCATTGTGGGCGTGCCCTGCTTGGCGCTGTGCTCGGTGACGTATTCCAAAATTTCCTGCCCTGCCCGTAGCCTTTTGAGCAGCGGCAACAGCATTGCGCACAGCAAAAGACTCACTGCAAAGGCGCACAAAAACGAAATGGCTTGCATAACTCTCCCTTTGCAACTTATGTATGGCTACTCTATGCGCAAAAGTCCCCTGACGACCTCCAAGTCGGAATAGGGAAATTTTTTGCCCCGTATCTCCTGATATTCCTCTGCGCCCTTGCCCAATATCGCCACGGTGTCGTTGCCCGTGGCTATCGACAGGGCGTATTCCGTCGCCTGAGACCTGTTTAGTATAACCTTGTATTTGCAGGTGAGCGCTTCCGAAACGTCCCTTGCAATGGCCTTGGGGTCCTCAAAACGAGGGTTATCGTTGGTTAGTATGGCAAAATCGGCGTATTGCGATACTTTTTGCGCCATCAACGGCCGTTTGAACTTGTCACGATTGCCGCCGCAGCCGAACACCACCAACAGCTTGCCCTCTGTTGTGCGCCGCAAAAAGCTCAAAATGTTTTGCAGACCGTCGGGAGTGTGCGCAAAATCCACCACGATACGGGCTCCATCGGAGCGGACAAGCGTCTCGTTGCGGCCGCTGACGGAAGTGATTTCGGCAATGGCATTGACGATAGTGTCGGGATCAACGCCCATCACGGCGGCGCACGTTGCCGCAGCCAGCGTATTGTAGACGTTGAACAGCCCCGCAAGATGAGTGTGCACTATTGCCGAACCGTCAAACAGCGTCAGCCTGTATGTAGAATGCTCCTTGCCTATCTGCACGTCCCCTGCCGTCACATCGGCGTCGGCATATACTGCATAGGTGGCAGAGGGCACAACGGCCGCTATTTCTCGTCCCAGGTCGTCGTCGAGGTTGACTACTGCATTTTTTACATACCGTTCGGTAAAAAAGCTCTTTTTGGCGTTGCGATAGTTGTCCATCGTGCCAAAGAAATCCAGGTGGTCCTGCGTAAAATTGGTAAAAATGGCCACATCCGAGCATATCCCAAGCATTTTTTTGAGTGCTATGGCGTGCGCAGAAACTTCCATTATCACCACGTCCACCTTGTTGAGATACATCTGGCGCAGCAGGCAATGCAATTCGATCGGGTCGGGAGTGGTAAGCGACGAGGGGTGGCGCTGTCCGCAAAAGAACACTCCGTTGGTGCCGATAACCGCCGTTTTGTAGCCGTATTTGGTCAAGATGGCGTCCAGAACGTAGGATGTGGAAGTTTTGCCGTTGGTGCCGACGATGGATATTATCTTCATCTTGTCCGAGCAGCAATCGTAAAAATTTTTTGCCGCAACGCTCATCACAGAGCGGACGTCGTCCACCACGATTTGCAGCGCTTGCGTTTCCAACGGATGTTCGCACACTATTGCCGCAGCGCCGTCACCGATAGCTTTGCGGAAAAAATCGTGCCCGTCAAAACGTTTGCCTTTGAGGCAAAAAAACAGACAATCGGGCTGCACTTGCGACGTGTCGCACGCCAGCGATGAGATGTTGGGATTGCCGCTGCCCACGGTGCGATAACTTACACCGTTTAGTATTTGTTGAAGATACATTTTATACTCCGAAAAAAAATAATCTGCACACGGTTTGTACAGATTATTTTATTTGTATATGGCCTCAAATATGATGTTGAGGCTTCTACTCGACGGGGGCAATATTTTTGTAATTGATGATCTCCCTGAACACAAGGCCTGCATAGGGCGCCGCCACAATGGAGCCGTAGCTTTGCCCTTGCGGTTCGTCCACAATCATCAACACAAGATATTTGGGGCTGCTTGCGGGAAAAAATCCCACAAATGACGATACATACTTGCCTGCGGCCAGCGCCCCGTCCACAAACTTTTGCGCCGTGCCTGTTTTTCCGCCCACCTGATAGCCCTCTATGCGGGCGTTTTTACCGCCGCCTTCGTCCACTACCCTTTGCAGCATTGCGGCGATTTGTTTGCTCGTTTCCTCGCTGATGACCCTGTTCTCCACCACAGGCGAAAATCGCTTGACTGTCTTGCCGGATACGGGGTCGGAAATTTCCTTTACCAAGTAGGGGCGCATAAGCAGTCCTCCGTTGACGGCAGCTGCCGTGGCCATGCACAGCTGCAATGCGGTAACTGCAATGGTCTGTCCAAAGCCGATACGGGCCAGATCACCGTTGGTGACAGCGGTTTTGGGCACGAGAATACCCGCCTGCTCGCCGGCAAAATCTATGCCCGTGGGAGATCCGTAACCGAATTTTTCCAGATATTGGTACATCGTATCCTTGCCAAGCGACAGCGCAATATCCGTAAAAATAGGGTTGCAGCTGTTGTTGAGTGCGTCAGAAAGGGTCTGATTGGAGTGCTTGCCGTTGGCATGTTTGGTCCAGCAGCTTATTTTGGAGCCGTCCACAATGCGTATCCCCGAAGAGTTGCCAAACACATGCTGCGCCGAAAATGCCTTGGGATTGCCCTTGCGGTACTCCTCCAAGCAAGCGGATGCGGTGAGCACCTTGAAGGTGGAGCCCGGCTCGTACACGTCGGTAAGCAAGGTGTTTTTGGAGTACTTCATCAGATACTCGATGTTGTCTCTCGGCAGGTTGTTCAGATCCACGCTGGGCTTGGAGGCCATGGCGAGAATTTCTCCCGTGGTGACGTCCAGCACGATACAGCGTGCCGCCTGCGGATTTTGCTGATACATGGCCAGCTGCAAAACGTTTTCAACAATGCCCTGTATCACGGCGTCCACCGTCAGGGTTAGCACAAGGCCGTTTACCGCCGGGATATAGGTGGTCGAGCCGTTGTCCAGCTCGTCCCCCACCAGGTCTGTTTCCGTCAGCAGTTCGCCGTCCAGCCCCTGCAAATACTTGTCGTAGTACGCCTCCAAACCCGTTTGCCCCACACCATCGGAGGACACAAATCCCAGCACCTGCGACAAAAAGTCTCCGTACACATACCTGCGCAACCCCTCCGAGGCAAGATATATCCCTTCGAGGTTGCAACTGCGTATTTCTTGCGCTTTGTCCGCCGAAAGCTGCCGTTTAAGCGTCACCTCCGATACGCCTCGTTTGGTGATTTTGCCCAAAATCGTGTCGTAATCTATTTGCAAAATGGACGAAAGCGCCCTTGCCGCCTCGTCGGGGTGCTCCACGCTTTGCGGTCTGGCGTACACGCTGAAACCCGTTTCGGTTGTGGCAAGCAACTGTCCGTTGGTGTCCACAATATCCCCTCGGTAGGCTTTGATGGGCAAATCTCGCTGCCATTGCTCGTCGGCACGGGCTTGGAGCTCCTTGCCCCAAACTACTTGTATATACCCCAAACGCAAAAATATGACTGCAAACAGAAAAATTGCCGCCACGCAAAGTGACAGCAATCTCTTTTTTGTTATGTAGTAGTTGTCTTGCAAATCAGCCCCCGAAAACGTTGCTGAACCAATCGCACAAGGAATCGAACCAATTGGTTTCTATCGAGAAATTTTGTGCGGGTCTTGTCTCCAACTCGGTATAGGTCATAGTGGTTGACTGTGACGCATCGATATACCCGAGCTCTGTTGCCCGACGGTCCAGCTCGTCAAAGTTTTCCGTCTGGGACAAAACAGTAAGTGCGTCTACTTCGGCAGCCAGCTCGCTGTAATCTACCGAGCTGACCAGCGCCGCATCGAAAGTGCTTGTTACCGACACACCGCACAGCGTCACCGCAACAATCAGGGCAAGCACCACTATCGCATAGCTGGCAATCATGATTTTTCCCTTGGTGGAAAGTTTTGTTGCGGCACGAGTGCCCGACGCCTGATATTCGCGTTGGTAGCTCATATTCAACGTCTGCGTCGAGGGCATCACATCGGGAGAGCTGTTGCCCGTGTCCACCTCTACGGTAGAGCTGATAGCTCCAAGCTTTTGTTGAATGCTGGAAAGAGAAAACTCCTGACTGTCCGTGTTGTCCTGAGCAAAAGGATTGGCCGAATAGGGCGTCCTCACATCTGCGTAGACGTCTTGTTGCGGTTGTTGATATCCTATTTCATTGTTCCATTGCATTATATTCACCACCTTGCGAAAAATTCACTTTCTTACAAATACTCTCAGCTTGGCGCTTTGAGAGCGGGGGTTATCCTGTTGTTCCAATGCCGATGGTTCTATCGGCTTTTTGCAAAGAGTTGCACCCTTTGCACGGTGATCGCACACGCATTTGGGAAAGCTCGGCGGGCACACGCAGTTTGTTGCAAAGTCTATGAAGCACTGCTTCACTATCCTGTCCTCCAAACTGTGGAAGGTGATCACTGCCAACCTGCCGTTGTGGTTCAATCTGTCCACGGCGTCGCAGAGAAAGTCGTCTATGCCGTCCAATTCTCTGTTTACCTCTATGCGCAACGCCTGAAATGTGCGCTTTGCGGGGTGACTGCCCTTTTTGCGAGAGCAATGCGGCACCGATTCCTCAATGATGTCCACCAGCTGTCCGCAGCGCTCTATCGGGTGCTTTTGCCGCTCCGCCACTATGTTGCGGGCTATGGACTTGGCAAATTTTTCCTCACCGTAGTCGTGTATCAATCTGCACAGCTCGCTTTCCGAATAGCTATTGACGATATCTGCGGCGTTAAATTGCTGCGTGGTATCCATGCGCATATCCAGCGGGGCGTCGCTTGCCATATAGGAGAAACCTCTTTCGGGATTGTCTATCTGGTAGGAGCTTACACCCAGGTCGGCCAGAATACCGTCCACCTTGTCGATGCCAAGCTCGTCCAATATGGCGTTGAGCCGCTTGAAATCGCTGTGTATCAGCCGAACGTTGTCGCCTTGCAATCTCTGCTTGCAGGCCGCAAGCGCATCTTCGTCTTTGTCTATCGCTATCAGCGTGCCGCCCGACAGCTTGTCCAGAATTTTTGCCGAGTGACCTCCGCCGCCTGCTGTGCAATCTACATATATTCCATTGGGTTGTATGTTCAGCGCCTCTATACATTCGTCCAGAAGCACCGATTTGTGTTGGAAAATCATTGTTTGTGAAGTGCTTCGTGCAATTTCATGTTGAGCGCATTGTAGGCTGCGGGAGATTCGTCCTTGGCTCTTCTGCGGGCAACGTAGCGCTCCTCGCTCCAAATCTCTACCCTGTTGATAACGCCTATTATGCGGACATCTTTGTCTATTTGTGCAAGTTCCAGCAGCTCCGTCGGCAGCATAAATCTGCCCTGCGCATCTGCGTCCACCATTGCCGCCTTTTCCGAAAGACTGCGGATCGTCTCGGCGTTGTCGGCGCTGAACTCTCCCAGCTCCATCACTGCCTTGATAAAAATCTCTTCGGATGCGGCAGAATACAAGGAAATGCAACCGTCGGTGCCGGGCATAAGGATATACTCGCTGCCCAACTTTTCGCGGAACTTTGCCGGGAGACGTATTCTGTTTTTGTCGTCCAACGTGTGTTGGAAATTACCTAACAGAAGCATCTGCTTACACTCCTTGTATTTGTGTAACCATTATAGCGCAATTTTTAACCAATTTCAACCATTTTTAACCATTTTCTTCAAAAAATTTTTGAGCAAGTGCAAAACTGCTCAATTTTACCTTCAAACGCAAACAAAAATAAAAAATTTTCGCTGTTGACGCATGTCCAATTGCGTCATATCAAGCTAATAGAAAATATGTTCGAACGATTTTACTCCACCTCGATTGCGCCTGCCGCAACCCGCCGCAAAGATGTCCGTTCCAAAGTGAAGTTCGGCGAACGTTCGACCGCCGTACCACACAAATATTGTATCATAGTCTTGTCATATTTGCAACAATTTTTCTCAGACAAATTTGGCAAATTTATCCTGCGAGCCTCACAAAATGCGGGTGAGTTTGTTGCCCACCAGATCGCAGCTTGTCAGATAAAACTCCATGCCGAATTTTTTCATATACAGGCTGGCACGGCAGTCCTTTCCATGCAGATGGCCGTACACTACCGTGGGCACCTCAGCCACAATAAACTGTTTGATAAATTCGCTGTCGTCGTACTTGCCATTGAAGGGCGGATAGTGCATGATGGCAATCACCCTGTCCTGCGGCCGGCGCATTTTTTGCATGGCGCTGAGAGACAATTTGAGGCGTTCCTGTTCTCTCAGGTAGATACGTTTGTCATCCTCCGACAGGTTGTCGCCGTCGGGGCAGACCCACCCGCGAGTGCCGCAAACAAGTACGTCCTCAAACCTGAGACAATCGTTTTGCAATGCGAAAAAGCCCTGGGGGATGGTGGATCGCACCTGCGAGATGGTGTTCCACCAATAGTCGTGATTGCCCCGCAGCAGCACCTTTTTGCCGGGTAGGGCCTCCACCAGACGGAAATCGGGCACGGCCTCTTCTATATGCATCGCCCAAGAAAAATCTCCCGGCAACAGCACCACATCATCGTCGGATACTTTTTGCCGCCAATCGGCGGAAATTTCCTCAAAATAATTCTCCCACGACTCGCCAAAAATATCCATTGGCTTTTCTGCCACGGTGGACAAATGCAGATCGCTTATTGCAAAAACCTTCATGTTTCGATTGTAGCACAGAACGCCTTTTTTGTCTATAAGTTATCGCCTCTTTTTGCCCGTTTGCGGCGGCATTCGTCACACATGATGTCGTCTATGCCCATGGGATTTTTTTCGCAATAGGGGCAAATTATCTCGTCAAAGCCGTCCATATCAAATATGCTTTTGCGGCCGTCCATCTCGTCCCGACACACTTTGCAATATTGTTGATCCTCTGTGACGTAGTTCAGTCCGCAACGCAGACACCTTTTGTACTTCATTTTGTTTGCTCCATATATAGTCAACCTATGAAACAATTTCAACAAGTGTTACACCGCAAGAAAAAGGAGATTGGCTGCCCAATCTCCCGCTTGCATTATGATTTGTCTCAGGTGTTTCCATTGCCGCCGGGAGTGCGCCCGCCGGGGAAAAGCGGCAGCTCGAAGTAGCCCGAACACACTTCTTCGGTGTATTCCTGGCAAGGCGGGATAACCGCATATCCGTAGCTGGGAACGATCAGTTCCACATCCATTGTTACCTTCAAAATGGCCGTTACGCAGCAATTTATCACAAAAATATAGTATGTTACGCCGTCGATGACCTGCGTTTGGCTGTATTGCCCCTCGGGGCTGACCGCCGATACGCTTGCCTCGATCGTGTAGGGGATAATGGACGGCTCCGGCAGAAACATCACCACGTCCACAGGCACCGTAACGCTGCCCATGCCGCTGCCTTCCTCGTTGTTGCCGTCTATGTATGTGACCTCGACGGGCACCACCACATCCGCTTGCACTCTGCCATATTTGGGACGTTCCGTCAGGCGCTCCACCACCAAATTTTCTATGATACCCTTGGTAGAGGTGCTTTTGGCACTGACAAAACGCAGCGGCACAGCGGGCGAAGAGGGGTTGACCTCGGATACGCTTACCGTGATTTGCTGCAAAGTGGTCTGCTTGACGCATGCGTCAAATACCTTTTTGCCCTGAATACATATTTTTTCACTGCAATTGTTGCCATCTAAATTGTTTACAGGCATTGATTACCTCCTATGATAGTCAATATATTGTATGAGGTAAAGTTTCAAAACGTGCCTGCCTGCATATAGGTACATTTTGGCAACAAAAAACGCAGCCAAACGGGTGCGGTCGGGTGCGTAGATATATTATGATATAGTCAGGTGTATCAACGATTATTTTCGTCCTCGACGGCGGCAATTTCGGCATCGGCAGGTTGTTCGGTGGCCGAAACATCGTCGGCGTCGGCAGGTTGGTCGGCAACAGAAACGTCGTCGGCGTCGGAAATATCATATACCACCTCGGCACTTTTGGCCGAACGGTACGCCCCGATGTCGGGCAATATGCAAATGTAAAACGTCCACGCAAACAGCGCAATGACAGCCTTGCACACCACCATGACCACCACATTAAGCACGGGGATCCAGGCAAAAAGCATGTTGATAAAGGTAAAAATCATTTCCACAACAAAGGATACCGCATACAAGGGCACGCCCACCAACAGGCTAAGCGTCTTTGCAAGACAATACCAAAAATTGCCATTGCAGTAACGGAATATCCAATGCAGTCTGTCCAGATAGTATTCTTTCATATTCGCTTCCTTCTCTACCCTTCAATTCTACTACAAATCCCGAACTTCTGTCAACAAAAGCCGACTTGCAAAGTGACGGCAACATTATGTTTGCAAAGCATATTTTTTGTTTGTAAACCAAAAAAAATATCCGCAAACTGTTGACATACGCACAAAAGAAATCTACAATAAATATAAATAATTAATCCGGTAGGTGAGGCTACCATGGGGATACGGGTTGCTACCGACACGACGTGGAGACACGCAATGTTTGGGCAGCAGGATTGGTCGAAAACAAGGCTTATCCTAACGCAATTACACAGCCCCATGATGCTAAAACTTGTAATGGTTAGACAATTTCCGCAAGGTGGCAATGTGTCCGTGCTGTTGCAAGCGCGGACATTTTTATCAGCCAAAGGAGGTACCGATGGAATACGAGGAGCTTCAACAAACAATCGACAGAGTTTCCGAATTGCTTTCGGAAAAAAATTTTCGCGAAATAAAAAAGCTGATAAACGAATTGCAACCGCAGGACAGCGCTTTGTTGCTGGACGAAATGAGCGAAAAGGACATTTTGCCAATTTTTCGGCTGCTAAGCAAGGAAAACGCCGCCGAAACCTTTGTAGAAATGTCATCTGACGGGCAGGAGCTGCTGCTCAACAGTTTTTCCGACGCCGAATTGAAGGCCGTGTTGGACGAGATGTTTTTGGACGACACCGTGGACATCATCGAAGAAATGCCTGCAAACGTGGTAAAACGTATCATCAAGCAATCGGACCCCGAAACACGCAACCAGATCAACGAAATTCTCAAATATCCCAAGGATAGCGCCGGCACGATAATGACGGTGGAATATGTAAGTCTGAGGGAGCATTGGACCGTCAAGGAGTGTTTCGACCGCATACGCAAAATCGCCGTCGACAAAGAAACCATCTACAACTGCTATGTCACCGACGACAAACGCATGCTTATCGGCACCGTCACCGTCAAGGACCTGCTGCTGCACGACTACGACACCAAGATATCGGAGTTTATGCAGCGGGAGGTGCTTTCGGCCGAGGCCAACGACGACAAGGAGTTTGTAGCGCAGCAAATATCCAAATACGACCTGTCGGCGCTGCCAATTGTGGATAGCGAAAACCGCATGGTAGGTATCGTTACGGTAGACGACGTGTTGGACGTTTTGGAACAAGAGGCCACCGAGGACATTTCGATCATGGCCGCCGTGACGCCCTCCACCGACACCTATATGGAGCAATCCATCTGGCAAATCTGGAAAAACCGTATTCCGTGGCTGCTTATTCTGATGATCTCCGCCACTTTTACGGGGTTGATAATCAACACCTTTGAGGGGCGCCTAAACCAACTCAGCCCGCTGCTGTTTGCGTGCATACCTATGTTGATGGATACAGGCGGCAATGCAGGCAGTCAGGCCTCCGTCACCGTCATCCGCGGACTTGCTCTTGGCGAAATCCGCCTGCGAGATACACTGCGAGTGCTATGGAAAGAGACACGAGTTTCGGTGCTGCTGGCGCTTTGTCTGTCCGTGGTATGTTTTGGCAAGCTGTATCTGCTGGACGGATTGGCGTTCGGCTACAACTACACTTGGTACATTTGCCTGGCCGTGTCGTTGGCGCTGTTTGCCACGGTTGTGATTGCCAAGGTTGTGGGCTGCATGATGCCCATACTTGCCAAGGCGTGCAAGTTGGATCCCGCCGTCGTCGCCAGCCCCTTCATCACCACCATTGTGGACGCTCTGTCGCTGATAATATTCTGCTTTATCTCCATGAGCATTCTTCCGCCCTTCTTGTCGTAAAAAGTTATATCGATTGCCCTGTTTTGGGCATAAAAAAGGCTGTCACATAATAAATGTGGCAGTCAATTTTGTTTGTGTTCAGTTTCCAAAGCCTATTCGGCGTGTTTTGGGGGTTGTGTTGGCAAATTCGCTATCCATCACCGCCCTTGCAAAATCTTCTCTCAACAGGGTAAGTTTGCCCTCGCCTGCAAGCTGACAGCGCATCGCCGCCTTGGCGCACAACCTTTCGTACAGGTTGCGGATATATCGGGCATTGCTGAAACTTTTGGAGTTGACAAAGTTTTTGTCCAGATTGGCCAGATAGTCCCTCACGTCGGACAAAAGCCCTTCCTCCATATCCAGCTTGTTGGCGCTCATCTGCACAAAAATTTCAAACAGCTGCTCTCGGGAGAAGTTGGGAAATTCCAACGTGTAGGGGATACGGCTTTCCAACCCGGCGTTGCCGTTCATCAAGCGTGCCATATCCTCGGTGTAGCCCGCCATGATGACCAACATGTCGCTGCGGTGATTTTCCATCTCCGAAATAAGCGTATCCAGCGCCTCCCTGCCGAAATCTCGGGTGTCGTCCGGCCCGCGGAACAGCGAATAGGCCTCGTCGATAAACAGCACCGAGCCATACGCCTCTCGGCAAATGCCCAAAGTTTTGGGCGCAGTTTCACCGATGTAACGTCCGCAAAAATCTCTGCCGTTGTGCTCGAAAAACTCTCCCACACGCAAAATATTTTTTTCCTTCAAAATTTTGCCGATAATGCGTGCCACCGTCGTCTTGCCCGTGCCGGGATTGCCCACAAACTTCATGTGAATGCAGGGGTTGCCCATGCCGTTTTGTCGGCTGAGCTGTATCTGCGAGATGATTTCCAACACGCTTTCTCGGATTTTTTCCGTGCCGACAAGCGAATCCAGCATTTCCATGCCGCTTTTGTCGTCGTCAAAACTCCTTTTGCACAGTTTTTCGGCGTCCGATTCCGTCAAGAGTTTGCCCTCGGCGCCGTTTTGCGCATTGGATAGCAACTTGGAGTACAACAGCTCGTTGACCGTTTTGGACACGGTATCCTCGCCGTAAAATCTGCCGTCGGCGCTTTCTTCTCTCAGGCGCTCGTTAAAGTAGCGCCAGGCCGATTGCTCCATTTCGAAGCCGTATTCGGATAGTTGCTTGGCGGCAATGGCGTCCAACTGCTCTACCGTGTAGGGCGCAAAAGATACGGGGCGCACCGAGAGGATATCGTTGAGCGAACGCAAAACCTTGTGCAGCACTTCCTTATCCACAAAGGGCACCACAAACACCACCATGCACTTGTCGCACTCTTCGGCGATCTTCATCAGCAGCCTTTTGAAGGACGGGTTGCGCAGATCGTTCATCCAATCGCTAATGTCTATGCAGATATGTTCTCGACTGCCTTTGCGCTCGACGGTGGATATCATCTCTTCGCAGGGATCGTCGCTGCCAGACTTGGGCAAATTGAGCCTGTAACAGCTAAATTTGCTGCTGTGCGACCCTTGCAAGCCCAGATATTGAACAAGACGTGCCAATTGGGACAGATGTCTGCCCAAACCGCAGCCGTCGTTGATGGAAAACAAGTAGTTTTTGTCAAAAAACACCTTTTGCATGTCGTTGTTTTTGACTTGCGGCGCCACCAATGTCAACTCCTGCACCAGCAACTTAAATTCTTCGGCGCCCACATCGGAATCGATTTCTTTCAACAATTCGTCCAGAATCGATTTGTCCTGAAATTCATTTTCCTTTTCCAGATTGTTAAGTTCTTCCAAAACTTCTTCTATCGTTTCCAAAATAAGTCCTCCGATGCAACAAATTAAAATAAGTATAACATATATGCCGACGAAAAACAAGCGATATTCCATCAATTGGCAACAAAGCGCATGCGTTTTAACAATCGGCCACCTTTGAGACAAAAAAGGCCATCGCAAGCGATACTGCCTGCGACAGCCTCTGTAAGTCCGACAGCTATGCCACCGTGCCGCTATCCAGCTTTTTTACGGTGAGATATGCGTTGACATTTGCGGTAGGCGTGAGGGTTGTGCCTTCGCTGCCCGTCACCTGCAATGTTACGGTGTCGCCTGCGGCAAGGGTCAGTATGATACTGCCTGACAAATTGCCGCTTGTGCCCGCCTCCAAGGGCAGGGAAACAGTGCCCGAAGGTTGATTGGTGTCGCCCACATACACCGCCAAAGTTACCGTGGCGGCAGGCGTCACCGAGCCGCTTAGCCCATAGGATACTTCGTAGTTGCCTCCCTGTGCAACAGTTATGCCGTTGCCGTCGTAGGTGACGTTGAGCAAGGGCATCTGCGAGCCAAGCGTCAATGGCGTGCTGACAGTAGTCAGAGCTACTGTGCCGCCGTCAGTCGAATACAGACCGCCATATGCAGCCAGACCGTCCGTGGCAGGGCCGGCAGGACCATCTGCACCTGTTGCACCGACAGGGCCTGTTGCTCCCGTAGGACCAATCGGGCCTTGAACACCTTGTATTCCTTGCGGACCCGTCGCTCCTGTGGGACCTATCGGACCTTGTATGCCCTGGGGACCCGTCGCTCCTGTGGCTCCCGTTGCACCCGTGGGACCAATCGGTCCTTGGATACCTTGCAAGCCTTGCGGGCCTGTGGCTCCTGTCGGGCCGGTGATACCGATACCCGGAGGACCCATGATACCTTGCGGACCAGTAAAGCCCCTCGGTCCACGCAAGCCGCGGTCGATGATCACTGTGTTTGTGCCGCTTTCGTTGTGACAGCAGCAGTTAGTGTTCCAACAAAAACTCATAATACTCTCCTTGTACTTTTCGGGGCAAAGCCCTACTTTATTTTATTGCAAATTTTGCCCCACTGTTACTTTTGAGCCGTCTCCGGATAATTCTCAAAAAAATATTTGAAAAACGCTTGACATTTTTTACAACAGGGCATAATATAATGATAGTTGAACAATTATTCAACTGTTTGCAACAAAAAGGAGAACGTTATGAAAGATTTTGTTTGCGAGGACAATGTGATACATGACGAAGTGTGCGAGCAAGTCACGGTGGATATGCCCGACGAAAACGAGCTGTACGATGTGGCGGAACTGTTCAAGATATTCGGCGACTCCACTCGGATACGCATTTTGTCGGCATTGGCACAAGCGGAAATGTGTGTTTGCGACCTCGGGGCGGTGCTCAACATGACAAAATCGGCCGTTTCGCACCAGCTGAGAATTTTGCGGCAGGCAAAAATTGTCAAAAACAGGCGCAACGGCAAAGAAATATTTTACAGTTTGGACGACGATCATGTGCTCAGCATAATCAACCTTGCTTTGGAGCACATAAAGGAGTAAAAAATGAAAAAAGTTATTGCAATGCAGGACCTGGACTGCGCCAACTGCGCCGCCAAGATGGAGCGCTCCATTGCGCAGATAGAGGGCGTAAAAAGCTGCAACATCAACTTTATGATGCAAAAAATGACATTGGAGTTGGCGGACGACAACACCGAAACGATCCTCAACAATGTCAAGACAGCCGTGCGCAAAATCGAGCCGGACTGCCGCTTGAAGATATAACTATGTCCCGAAATACCAAAACATTGATACGAATATGCACCGCCACTGCGGTTGTAATCGTGGCGCTTGTGCTAAAATACACCATTGCTCTCAACAGTTGGATAGAGCTTGCCGTTTTTGCTGCGGCATATCTGACGGCGGGCTACGATGTGCTGTGGAAGGCCGTGACAAACATTGCACATGGCAAGGTGTTTGACGAAAACTTTTTGATGACCATCGCCACAATTGGCGCCTTTGCCATTGGCGAATATGCCGACGCCGCCGCAGTCATGATACTGTATCAGCTGGGCGAGCTGTTTCAGCGATATGCGGTGGGCAAAAGCCGCAAAAGCATTGCTGCGCTGATGGATATCCGCCCCGAAGAGGCCACCGTGCTGCGCAACGGCAGTGAGGTGTGCGTGCACCCCTCGGAAGTGGCCGTGGGCGAAACCATCGTGATACGGGCGGGAGAGCGCATCCCTCTTGACGGCACCGTGCAAAAGGGAGAGTGCAATCTGGACACCTCTGCCATCACGGGCGAAAGCCTGCCCCGCCGCATAAAAACGGGCGAAACGGTCGTTTCGGGCTGTATAAATCTGGACGGCCTGATATACGTTTGCGCAACGGGCACCTACGACGACAGCACTGTGGCCAAAATTTTGGATATGGTAGAAAACGCCACATCGCAAAAGGCCCCCGCCGAAAACTTTATCACCAAATTCAGCCGCTACTACACGCCCGTTGTGGTATGCCTTGCGGTGTTGGTGGGTATTTTGCCTCCGCTTGTCACGGGCAACTACGCCGATTGGCCCTATTGGAGCATGTGGCTGCAACGTGCAATGATGTTTTTGTTTGTATCCTGCCCGTGTGCGCTGGTCATATCTGTGCCGTTGGGCTTTTTTGGGGGGATTGCCGCCGCAAGTAAGTGCGGAATTTTGGTAAAGGGCAGCAACTATCTCGAACTGCTTGCCAAGGTAAAGACCGTGGCATTTGACAAAACAGGCACCCTTACCAAGGGAAACTTTGCAGTGGTATCCGTCTATCCGCAGCAAAACCGAGAAGAAGTGCTGCACACCGCCGCCATTGCCGAACAATACAGCAACCACCCAATAGCGCAGTCTATCATGAGCGAGACCTCTGCCGACGTACAAGCTGACGTGACGGAGCTGGCGGGGCTGGGGTTGATTGCTCAAACGGAAAACGACACCATTTTGTGCGGAAACGAGCGTTTGCTGGACAATCACGGCATCGACTGTCCCAAAGCTGACGGCGGCACCGTTGTGTACGTTGCCAAAAACGGCAAATTTGTGGGATACATCGTCATCGCCGACGAAATAAAGGCCGACGCCAAGGACGCCATTGCCATGCTGCACAGGGACGGCTGCCAAACCGTTTTGCTTTCGGGCGACAAGCAGCAAACAGTCACCCTTGTGGCGGAGCAATTGGGTATCGATCAATACCGTGCACAACTGCTTCCACAAGACAAGGTTGACGAGTTGACCAAGCTCAAACAGCAGTCCAACGCCAAGCTGGCCTTTGTGGGAGACGGTATAAACGACGCCCCCGTGCTGGCCGCTGCCGATGTGGGCATTGCAATGGGTGCCATGGGCAGCGACGCAGCGATAGAAACCGCCGATGTGGTGCTTATGCAGGACAACCCCACCGCCATTGCCACAGCCAAACATATCTCCAAAAAAACTCTCAACATCGTCAACGAAAACATTGTGATGTCGTTGCTTATCAAGTTTGCCGTGCTGGTGCTGACATTGTTTGGTGTGCTGGACAAATTGGCCTACGGCCTTGGGATGGTTGTCGCCATACTTGCCGATGTGGGCGTGTGCGTTGTGGCAATACTCAACGCTATGCGTGCAATGCTTGCGGGAAAGCGCACCAAACGCAATACCTTGCGGTAACTAATGCAACTTTTACGAAAAAAGATCGTACTTTGCGGTACGGTCTTTTTTCGTATTGATATTGCAAATCGGCTATCGGGTTCAAGCGCCCTTTTGCAGTTGCTCCTTGTTGAATTGCAACGTGTACAGCTCGTAGTAGCGGCCCTTTTGGTGCAAAAGCTCGTGATGATTGCCCTGCTCTATTATTTTGCCGTCGGACAAGACAATTATGTTGTCGGCGTGCTGTATGGTGGACAGTCGGTGCGCAACTATCAGCATTGTGCCGATGTTCATCATCTTGTTGAGGCTGTCCTGTATCAGCAGCTCCGTCTCCGTGTCGATGTTGGCCGTCGCCTCGTCCAGAATCATCACCTCGGGGCGATGAATTATCGTCCGGGCAAAGGACAAAAGCTGACGTTGCCCTGCGGAGAAGTTGTTGCCTCGCTCTCGCACTTCCTCATTGAGCCCGTCGGCAAGCCTTTCGATAAACTTGTCCGCATTGACATATCTGCACGCTTCCAACACCTGCTCATCGGAGAATTCGTCCCGCAAAACTATGTTGCTGCGCACGGTGCCCGCAAACAAAAACACGTCCTGCAACATTTGCCCGAAATGCTTGCGCAGCGAAGCTATCTTTATGCGGCGGATGTTGATGCCGTCCAGCAAAATTTCTCCCTGCTGGATATCGTAGTTGCGGCACAGTAGCGACAAAATGGTCGTCTTGCCGCTGCCCGTTGCGCCCACAAACGCCACTGTATCCTTGGCGTTGATGTGGAAGCTGACGCCTTTGAGCACCCACTCGCCCTCGTTGTAGGCAAACCACACATCTTTGAACTCGATTTCTCCCCTGATTTCGTCCAACTCGATTGCGTCCTCGTCGTCCACCACGTCAGGCTTGATGTCCAGCACGGTAAAGATTTTTTCGGCAGAGGCAAAGGCCGACTGCAAACGGTGAAACTGCTCCGCCAGGTTCTGGATGGGGCTGAAAAAGCGAGATACAAACATATAGAACGCCACAATTGTTGCGCCGTCCACCACCTGACCCAAAATGGGACGATTTTCCAGCGCACCCTTAGAGCCGAGGAAGAACAGACACAGCACAGACGAAATATGCAGCATGTACACCACGGGGCGGAAGATGCCAAACACAAATATCTGCCCCCGTTGGGCACGGTACAGCGTGTTGTTTTTGACGTCGAACTCCCGCATTTTGCGCTCTTCTCGGTTGAAAACTTGTATCACTTTCATGCCCGAAAGGTGTTCGGACAGGTAGGTGTTGATGTCCGTTGTGCCGTTTTTGACCTGTCGGTATGCCCGACGGGAGAACTTGCGGAAAATGATGGTAAACAGCACGATAAAGGGCACAAAACACAACACCATAAGCGTCAACATGTAGTTGATACACAGCATTGCCACCAACACGCCCACAATTACGAATACGTTTTTGACCAGATTGGCCAACATACCCGTAAACATCATTGATATGGCGTTGGTGTCGTTGGATACCCTTGTGACCAACTTGCCCACGGGCAAATGAGAAAGCTGCGCATGGGACAGGCTTTCGATATGGGTAAAGGTGTCCTCCCTCAGGTGCGAGATTATCCTTTGCCCCGTCTTTTGCAGCACTATCGCCTGCACATAGGTGCCCACAAGAGAGCCGATAAGTATTGCGGCGTACACAATCACTCGCCACAGCACGTCGCTGTATGCAAAATTGCCTGACTCGACGATTTTTTCTATGCGAGAAATGAGTATCGGCGAAAGTATGCTGTACGAAATGGACAGCAACATCACCAACCCCACTATCACAAAACTGAACCAATAGGGCTTGGCGTATTTAAGCAGCCGCTTCATCAGCTCGCCGTCCTTCATGGTGCGTTCAAAACCCATCGATTCCTTTTTGTCCTTGACCAGAGCATACGCCACCAACAGCGCTGTGCTGAATACGCCTATGATTGCACCCACTATCCAAAGCGGAAGGTATTGTTTCATATCACAAGCCCTCCTCTTCTTCCAGCGCCTGCAACGCCACCATGTTGGCATAGGCGGGACATCTTGCCACAAGCTCGTCGTGACTGCCAACATCCACCACTTTGCCATTGTCCAACAGCACGATCTTGTCCAGATTGCGCACGGTGGATATGCGGTGGGCAATAAGCAGCGTTGTCTTGCCCTGACGTGCGGTGCGCAGGTTGGCGATAATGTTCTTTTCCGTATCGGTATCCACCGCCGAGACAGAGTCGTCCAAAATCAGTATGGAAGCGTCCTTCATCAACGCACGGGCGATGGAAATGCGCTGTTTTTGTCCGCCCGAAACGGTGACGCCCCTTTCGCCCATCATCGTTTGATATTTGTGCGAAAAACCGTTGATATTGCCATCTATATCGGACATTTTTGCGGCGGTTTCCACCTGCTGCTGCGTTGCGTCGTCCACGGCGAAGGCTATGTTGTTGAATATTGTGTCGGAGAACAAAAAGTTATCCTGCGGCACATACGCACAAAAATTGCGCAGGCTGTGCACGGAGATATCGTTGACGTCTTTGCCGTCCACAAACAAAGTGCCGTCGGCAACGTTGTAGCAGCGCAAGATCAGGTCTGCAACGGTTGTTTTGCCCGAGCCCGTTTTGCCAATTATGCCCACGCTTTCGCCCGCGTCAACGCAAAAGCTGACGTCGGAAAGAGCGTCATAATCGGCGTCGGGATAGCGGAAAGTGACATTGCGAAACTCTATCGAGCCTGCCACATGCTCCACGTCCGCAGCTGTCGGGCGATCGCACACGTCCACCGTGGTCTCCAACAAATCGGACACACGCTTCAATGAGGCCTTGCCCCGTGAGTGCATTTCGATAAGCTCGGTTATTGCCATGATGGGCCAGATAACGGCGTTGAAATATCCGATAAACTCCATAAGTTGGCCGCCCGTAAACTTGCCTTGCAACACCAGATAGGAGCCGTATCCCAAAACTATACAGATGACCGACTCCACAAAAAACGTCACAAACACGTTTAGCAGGGTGCTTATGCGGGTGTATGCGATGTTGGCGTCCTCGTTCTTTTTGTTGAGCCACCTGAACGCCAGCAACTCTTTGAATTCCTTTACAAATGCCTTGATCACCGCAATGCCCGAAAAACTCTCCTGCGAGAAGTCTGACAAATCCGAGAATGCTTGTTGTCGGGTTTCCCATTTGAGGGTCATATATTTGCCCACTATCAGGCTGACCGCCACCATCAACGCCATAGGGATAAGGGAAAACAGTGTCATTGCCCAATCCATGCGGAACATCTTGTACAGGCTCAATCCTCCCAAAAACAGTGCGTCGAAAGTCATCATTATGCCGCTGCCGAAGCAGTCCTGCACCGTTTCGAGGTCGTTGGTAAACAGCGACATCAAATTGCCTATTTTTTCTCTCGAATAAAATTCGCAACTGAGCTGCTCGCAACGGGCAAACATTTCACGGCGAAGGTCCCTTTCCACACGGATACCCGACCCAAACAGGCATATACGCCAGGCAAATCGGCCAAAAACGATAAAAACAATGATAAAAAACATTGGCACGCACACTTCTTGCCACACAAACTGCATGTCAAAGCTGCGCATGACTCCGTCCAAAAGCACCTGCCCCTTGTCTGCGCCGTCCACTACAAGACGGTACATCTCGGGAATGAGCGTCTGGGCGTAGTCCACTGCGATGAGCGCCGCCAATCCCAATACAATCAACACGATGTATTTCCAATAGTATTTGTTGATGTACTTTCCGAAGATCATTTGTTCCTCAAAATCTGTTATATAGCTTTTTAGTATATCACTGCGCAGGCAGTTACGTCAAATAAAAATGGATATGCAACCAAATAAAAAAAGCAGGAACGCCTGTCCCTGCAATAAATTACAACTTCAAAAGCTCGCTGAGGCTCTTCAACGGCGAAAAACTGTGCGATATGTACTTGTTGCACACCTGCAATGCGTCTTTTAGCGCTTGCAGCGTGATGTTGAGGTTTTTGATTTTGTCGTAGGGCATTTCTTCCACCAACAGGCACGTGGCAACCGTACGTGCGGACATGGGGATACTTTCCGTCGAGCGGCAAAACTCGCAGACGGCGCCGCCCCGCTGCAAATCCAAAAACATTTTTTTGTCCGTTTTGTTGCATACCACGCAGCGATCCAATTGCAGCCTGACGCCCTCCAACTGCAAAAAGTTCATCAAAAAGTGCAAAGTGACGGTAAGCGGCTCCATGCCGTCGGACAGGGCGCCAAGCGCTTTCAGCGCCTCGACAAACACCTCAGGCTCCGATTGCCCTTCTTCTGTGTAGGAGGCAAGGCTTTCGGCGACGGTGCATGCGGCGTAGTAGGTCTCAACGTCCTCTCGCAGCGCATAAAAACTTTCCAGCTGGTCGCAAGTTTTGAGGGTAAATCTATCTTCCAATCGGGACAGCTCATAGTTGCCGAAGCAAAATTGATCGGCACAAAATTTAAGTTTGGCGCTGCCCTTGCGGATGCCCTTGGCATGTACAGTAATTTTGCCGTACTCCAACGAGTACAGCAAAATCAGCTTGTCATTTTCCTTGTAGTCGGTGGCCTTCAAGACCAGCCCCTTGGTTGTTACGTCCATCTTCGGTCAGCTCCTTGTAGAGCAAATAGTAGACGGGGTTGCCTGTTTGACAAAAAAGTTTCCAGACGGTATTTTTCATGCAAACCTCCCAATACAAGTTTGCCTCAATACGCCCCATACTATACAATTTTTATTTTTGTCTGTTACTGTATCCCAATTCGTTAAGCATAGACGGATTGTTGCGCCAATCTTCCTTGACCTTGACCCACAGCGTCAAAAAAACGTTTGCCTGCAACAGTTTTTCGATGCTTTCTCTCGCATGCACACCGATACTTTTTATCATGGCGCCGTGCTTGCCCAAAATTATGGGCTTGTGAGAGGCTTTTTCCACTATCACGGTGGCGTCTATATCCCAAGCGCTGCCGTTTTGCTGCATTTTGTTGATTTCTACCCCCACGCCGTGAGGGATCTCCTGCTCGCACGCCAACAGCACCTTTTCTCGGATGATTTCGCTGACGGAAAAGCGCATGGTTTTGTCCGTTACGTCGTCCTCTTCAAAATACATTTCGCTGCCGCTGAGGTATTTTTTTAGCCCCTGTTTCAACTCTTCCACACCGTTGTTGCGCTTGGCAGAAACGCAATACACTTCGTTCAGGCCCTCTATGCCGTTCAACTTGGCAAGTTCCGGCATCAAGCGAGGCGGCTGCGTTATATCTATTTTACTGACTGCCACCACAATGGGAACATTGCGACTGCGATACTTGGCTATTTGCGCCAATTCTCTGTCGTCGATGCCGTCGTGGCCGTCTATCACCACCAAGATGCAGTCCACATCCTGCACGGCACTTTCGATACTTTTGAGCATGTAGTCGCCCAAGGCGTTTTTGCTGTGCAAAAATCCCGGCGTGTCCACAAACACCATCTGGCTGTCCTCGTCCGTCCACACTCCGAGAATTTGCTCTCGGGTTGTTTGCGGCTTGGGTGACACTATGGAGACCTTCTGTCCCACAAGCGAGTTGACCAAGGTGGATTTACCTGCGTTGGCCTGTCCCACCACTGCGATAAAGCCTGTTTTCCTCATTTTACATCCCTTGTGACGTGCATTTTGGACAAAATTTCCTCCTGCAAATCCGTCATTTCCTTTTCGTCGTCGGGTTGCATGTGGTCGTAGCCCAGCAGGTGCAACAGCCCGTGCAGGGACAAAAAGCACAACTCTCTCCTGAGGCTGTGCCCATAGCTCTCGGCTTGCTCTTTGGCACGTTCAAAACAGATTATGACGTCGCCCAGATTGAGCTTGCCCGTTTTGGAATTGATAGCGTCGGACGGCAACTCGGCCACATCCAGGTGTTGTTTGCCCAGCTCCAACGTGGGAAAGGACAAAACGTCCGTCACGTCGTCCACCCCTCTGAACTTGGCGTTGAGCTCTCTGATTTGCTCGGGAGACACCACCGAAAGGGACATCTCCACATTGCGAGAGGGCTGCCCCAGATATTTGAGCGCCCCTTCGAGAACATTTTTTATTTTGTGTCTGTGTATGCCTACATTGCTGAAATAAATTGTCATTTGTCGCCTGTCAATCGGATATCAGGATAGGAAACCCGCTTGTGCCTTATGCCGGCAAAAGTGGATATGATGGTGCTTTTTACTATGTCCAACTCTTTGAGAGAAATGTCGCAGTCGGAAAATTGCTCAAACGCCATACGTTCAGCCACAATGTCGTCCACGATTTTTTCTACATTGCTCTTGTCGCCGTTGGCGCGCAGGGCAGCCTCGGCAGCGTCGCAGATCATCAGGATGGCCGATATTTTGTTGGTGGGCTTGGGTCCGTCGTAGCAATACCCGTCGTAGGGCAGCGTGCCGTCGGTGTACTTTTGCGCTTTGAGATAGAAGTACTTGATGACCATTGTGCCGTGGTGCTCCACTATCGCAGCCTGCACTTCCTTTGGCAGACCGTATTCCTTGGCAATGGCCAGGCCGTTTAGCGTGTGATATTTTATCATATTGACGCTGGCTTCGGGCGTCATGCTGTCGTGCGGATTGATACCGCTGAATTGATTTTCGGCAAAGTAGCTTGGGTTTTTCATCTTGCCGATGTCGTGGTAGTAGGCGGCGGCACGGGCCATAACTGCGCTTTCGCCGATAGCGGCTGCGCACGCCTCCACATAGGTGGCAACGGTAAGGCTGTGATTGTAGGTGCCGGGGGCCTTTTCAAACAGCTTGCGCATAAGCTCGCTGTCCGAGGTGGCAATCTCCGAAAAACGGAACACAGAGCTAACATTGAAAATCTTTTCGAACAACGGCACCAACACAAACATCAGCATTACGCCGATAATGCCGCTTGCAAAGGAGCACGCACTCTTGATCCAGAACACCGTCCAGGACCACTCGCTGCTGAACATTACGTAACTGATTGTGGAGCAGATCACAGAGATAACGCCCAACACCACACCCACTATCAGATAGCGGGAACGCCTGTAATGCTTGCCCAACACAAAGGACGCAAAGACAGCCTCGATGACGCCGCTGAACAGCAGATAGAAAAAGTTTTCTCCCGCAACGGTGGCCGTAGGCTGCCAATTTATGTCCTGCATAAAGCACAGCATTATCACAATAAAGTTGGCAAAAAAGCCGCACTTACCCGAAACAATCAACGACAGTATCAGCGAGCACAGCGCAAAGGGCACCAGATTGATAACATAGTCCCAGATGGGCGACAGCTGGATGAGCCCGTATGCCACCAACATAGTAAAAAACATTGCCCAGGTTTTGCGGACGCTTTCCATCACGGCTACGTCGGAAAAATAGGTGTACAACGCCAGCGCCACCAACATGATGAACACCGTCGCCAGCTGCACACCCGCTTTCAACCAATCAAATCGGTCGATATTTACCAACAAAGTCACAGCGGAAAGCAGTATAAATATAGCAAGGTAGCTGAATATTATCTGCTTCCACTTGATATTGGTAATTTTTTTGATTTTTCTCATTATTTATCCTCTGTTTCGTATGCTTTGACGATTTTTTGCACCAAGGGGTGGCGCACCACGTCTCGTTCGTTCAAACGAATTATACCTATATCGTCTATATCCTTCAAAATTTTTATTGCATGTTTAAGGCCGGAGGTTTGCCCTTTGGGCAGGTCGATCTGCGTCAAATCGCCCGTTATCACCATTTTACTGCCTTCGCCCAATCTTGTCAAAAACATTTTGATTTGTTCTCGGGTGGTATTTTGCGCTTCGTCCAATATCACGTAGGCATTGTTGAGCGTTCGACCCCTCATATATGCCAGCGGAGCAATCTCTATCGTGCCTCGTTCCATCATCTTGCCGTAACTATCCACGCCCAACATCTCCTGCAAGGCGTCGTACAGCGGGCGGAGATAGGGGTTGACCTTTTCCTGCAAGTCTCCCGGCAAAAAGCCCAACTTTTCGCCTGCCTCCACGGCGGGACGGGTGAGGATTATCTTTTCCACCTGCTTGGCCTTGTAGGCGTTGACGGCAATGGCCACCGCAAGATAGGTTTTGCCCGTGCCCGCAGGCCCCACGCCGAAAGTTATCGTGTTTTTCTTCATCAAATCGACGTATTTCTTTTGGCCGACGGTTTTGCACTTTATCGGTTTGCCTCGGGAGGTGATGGCCACCACATCGCCCATAAGCTCGTCCACCTCGGAAAGCAACCCGGATTTGGATAGCTCGCAAAGATAGTTGACTCTGCCTATATCGGCGCTGTCGCCGCCCAAAATAAAGTCTCTAAGCTTGTTTACCACATCCAAGGCCTTGGCGACATTGGCGTCCTCGCCGTACAAACTGCTTTGGCCGTCCTGCATCACCACCTTTACATCAAAGGCGGTGCAGATGGCCTTGATATTTTCGTCAAAGGGGCCAAACAGCTTGACCAGCTCATCCATCGAATCAACTTCTATCTTTTTGGATATCAAGATTTTTCCTCCAGGCTATTCTACAAGTATCTCTCCGTACAGCGCAACCGACACGCCGTTGGGTTTTGTTTCGCATACCGTACGGCAAACAGCAAAGTCGCACAGATTTTGCGCCTGATCCAACGCCGACTGCTGCAATGCGTCCAGACACTCCTCTATCGTGGCCGAAACACGCTCAAACACTATCTCTCTGAACACGTCTGTGCGTATTTCCAGATTGAGCGGGGACAGTTTTGTTGTTTGGACATCAACCGTGAAGTGCTCAAACGGACAGGGGCGCACATATTCCTTGCCAAACAGCACCACGCCTACCGAGGTGAAGGTGTTGCCCGTTTCCACTGTGACTTGTTTGGTGCCGTCAAACTCGGCAAAGCCCTCCGCCTTGATGGACAACGTCACCCGCCCCAAAGCATACACGTCCTCGGATGTGCCGTCGTTGAAGATACGCTTGCCCTCTATCAGCACGTCGCCGGCTTTGACGGTATCGCCGATTTTTACCAACGGATTGCCCTGCTCACACACCAGCCCGATAACGACGCCCGCTCTCGGCGCCACGATATTGCGCTTTTGCGTCAGGTCGATGGGCGGCTCGATAGTCTTTTTGCCGACGGCATTGACGTACAGCACGCTGCCGCTGCGCTTGACCACCGCATACATTGCGTCCAGATTGTTGGCAAGGGCGTTTTCTACCTCTTTCAGGTTTAGCTTGCGCAAATTGCAGCCTACGCTTACGCCCATTTCGTCGAGAACCGAACAAACTTCCTGCTCCTCAAAATCCCCTGCCACATCGATACGTCGGCAAAATTGCGAAGATAGGGCCAAAAACACCGCCGCCACCACACAAAACAGCAAAAATACAAAGTGTTTTTGCGCAAATTGCAGCGCACGGGGCAAACCAATCAATTCTACGCCAAGTATATTATAGCACCTTTCTTGTAATATTGCAATAGTCTGCTTGGATAGTGTTGACGGAACTTGCACACAGCACCGTCTACCCTGCCTTTGCACTTCGAAAACGGGGATATTTCTTGCGTTGAGCACGCCAAGCAGCCTGCCGATATTCAGCCCCTCAAAGGTGATCCTACAACGATTTGCCACTGCGCACCTCCACCGAGGACACATCGCCCTCCACCACGGCAAAGCCCCTTTCCAGACACTTTATGCGCAAATTTTCGCCGCAAACGTCCACATTTGCCCCTCTGACGGCAAATGTCACCCTGTCCGCCCTGTAATCAACAATGCCGCTGTGCCCCTCCACAACGGCTATTTTTCCGCCGAAAACGGAATACTTGTAGTCCTTGACAAGGGTGGCCAGCTCCACCCCGCAGGCATTGGCAACGCACTGCAAAAAAGAATTGCTCATACACCTATTATATTGGGCATAGGAACAATTCTTTCGCTTTGGGTTGCTCTTTCAAACCAATTGATTGAGTATTTTTGCAATTTCGTCCAACTTTTGCTTGGTATCGTCGCCGTGGCTGTTGAGCACGCAGTTTTGCAAATGAGCGTTGAGCACTTCGCCATTTACCTTGGACAATATTGCCTGGCAAGCCATTATCTGATTGGAGATATCTATACAATATCTGTTGTCGTCGATCATTTTGAGTATGCCGTCCATCTGCCCTCTTGCCGTTCTGAGCAGGCGCACCACTTTATCTCTGTTTGCTGTCATTGCGTCACTCCCGTCACGGTGTAGCCCTCGTTTTCCACCGCTTTTGTCAGAGCCTCAGGCTTGACCTTATCCTTGGCCTCCACAACGGCGGTCTTGTCTTGCAGGCTGACCTCAACAGACAGCACTCCCTTGGTGCTTTGCAGCGCTTTTTGCACCCGTGCCACGCAATGCTGACACATCATTCCCTCGATTGCAATTTGATACTTCACTGTTGCCACCTCCTTGGTGATTTTGTTTTTTGTTTTATGTTTTGTTGGCGCATTTTCGGCTGTGCACGGCTTGAAGAGCCTCAGCCGCAGGGCGTTTGTCACCACAAACAAGCTGCTGAGACTCATCGCCGCCGCCGCTATCATGGGGCTTAGCTGCAAATGCAGCGGCGTGACAAACAACACTCCCGCAGCAAGCGGTATGCCCAATGCGTTGTAGAAAGACGCCCAAAACAAATTTTGCTTTATGTTGCGTTTGGTGCTCCGGCTAAGTTTGATAGCGGTGGCCACGTCCCTGACGTCGTTTTTTACAAGCAACACGTCGGCGCTGTCCAACGCTATATCCGAGCCTGCCGCCACCGCAAAACCTATATCGGCAGATGTCAATGCGGGCGCATCGTTTATGCCGTCGCCCACCATTGCCGTCACACCCTTTTGCATGAGGCTGCGCACCTTTTGTGCCTTTTGATCGGGCAAAACCTCGGCATAAAATTCGCCTATTTGCAGTTCGTCGCATACGGCCTTGGCCGCAAGCTCGTTATCCCCCGTAAGCAACACCGTGCCCACCTGCTGCTGTGCCAACATGGCAACAGCCTCTGCCGAGGTGGCCTTTATCTCGTCGCCCACGCCGATCATTCCGACGTAGCGCCCGTCGCAACTTACCGCAAGACAGGTGAGCGCCTTTTGCGAAAATGCGTTGAGCGTGTCGAGATAGTCATTGCCGTCCACGCCCTGTTCGTTCATGAGGCGGGCGTTGCCCACGGCATATCGATGCCCTTTGACGGTAGCCGTCACGCCCCTGCCTGCCAACGTTTCGAAACTATCGGGTGTGCACAATTCCGCTTGCAGCGCCTCGGCGTACTCTACCACGGCCTTGCCCAACGGGTGCTCGCTCTGCTTTTCAATGCCGCCCACCAACGCAAAAAACTGTTTTTCATCCAGCTCGGTCGAAAAATCTTTTACCTGCGGCTTGCCCATTGTGACGGTGCCCGTTTTGTCCAGCACGACTTGTTTTATGTCGGCAAGACGCTCCAAAATCTCTCCGTTTTTGATAAGGATACCGTTTTCCGCACCCTTGCCCGTCGCCACCATGATGGCCACGGGTGTGGCCAGACCGAGAGCGCACGGACAGGATATAACCAACACAGACACGGCAAAATTGAGTGCCGTCGCCAAAGGATAGCCCACAGCAAGCCACACAACCAACGTCACCAATGCGATGGACATCACAACGGGCACAAACACTGCGGATATTTTGTCCGCCAAACGCTGAATGGGCGCCTTGGAAGAGCCTGCCTCCTCCACAAGAGAAATTATCTTCTCCAAAACGCTGTTCTGCCCCACCGTTGTGACTTCTATGCGCACATATCCGCCCACGCAGACGGTGCCGCCTATCACAGAGGCATTTTGCTGTTTTTCGACGGGGAGACTTTCGCCGCTTACGCTGCTTTCGTCGGCAAAACAACTGCCGAAAACCACCCTGCCATCGGCAGGAAAGGACATGCCCGCCTTGACGACGACGATATCGCCCGCTTTGACCGATTTGCTGTCCACTTCGCACTCGGCGCCGTCCACATACAGCAGGGCCTTGTCGGGTGCAAGTTTGCGCAGTTTTGCAAGAGCGTCGCCCGTTTTCAGCTTGCTGCGCCCCTCAAAATATTTGCCCAGATCCACCAACGCCAAAATCATGGCGGAGGACTCGAAATACAGCATGTGACGATATTGCTCCACCGTGGCCATGCCCTCGGCGCCGCCCTGCCCCAATGCGTGGCTCATCACAAAGGTGACAGCTATCGCATACAGTGCGCTGGCAGTGGAGCCCACCGCTATCAGACTGTCCATGTTGGGCGAACCCCTGAACAGCCGCTTGAACCCTACGGAAAAATAGGCAAAGTTGACATACCACACGGGCAGACACAGCACCAACTGCACCAACGCAAGGGACACGGCATTTTGCGCACCGTCCAAAAAGCTCGGTAAGGGCAAACCCACCATATGCCCCATAGATAAATACATCAAAACAACGCAAAAACACAGCGAAACAAGCAGCCTCGTCAGCGAGACCGTGTTGGTTTGCGGCGGGGCATTGCGCACAGCGCCCTCCGAAACGGGTTCTGCACCGTAGCCGCTCTTTTTGACGGCGGCACAAATGGCCTTGGCGCTTGTGGACTTTTCATCGTAGTCCACCATCATGCTGTTGGTAAGTAAACTGACGACAACGCTGTCCACACCTTTCAGCTTGGACACGGCCCTTTCCACATGCGCCGAGCAAGCCGAACACGTCATACCCGTCACGTTAAATTTCTGTTTCATAGAGGAACACCCCCTCCCCGTGTATGTGTCTATTATACTCCCGACCGCACGCAAAAGCAACTGTTTTTTGTAAATTTTTGCCTTGCGCCCCGTGGAAGCTGCGCATTATTGCACAATTGCACAAATTTTTACATAAAATATTTTCATTCACTTGACTAAAAAAATACAAAGTTCTACAATTTGCAGCGGACAAAAGATATGAGCACAAAGACGGCAAATCTTCATCACGTGCCCCGCTTTGAGGCGGGCAAATTTATAGGCAAGCACATCATGCCCATTGTGGCGCTGGTGCTTGCCGCTTTTACCTGCATTTTTGTGCCCTTTGACGAGCAATATCTTGGGTACTTCGATTTGAGCACGCTGGCAACGCTGTTTTGCACGCTTGCGGTAGTTGCCGCTTTCAAAAACATACGGTTTTTTACCTGGCTGGCAAAAAAGATAGTGCTCAAATTCGGCAATCTTCGCAACACGGTGTTTGCTTTGGTGTTTATCACCTACTTTGGCAGCATGGTGATGGCCAACGATATGGCGCTGATAACCTTTTTGCCACTGGGCTACATCGTGTTGGAAAGCTGCCAACGCCGGGACAAAATGCCCATAGTGTTTGTGATGCAAAATATCGCAGCAAACTTGGGCGGCATGCTTACGCCCTTCGGCAATCCGCAAAACATCTACCTGCACAGCTATTTTAATATCGGCACGGCCGAATTTCTCAAAATCATGTCTGTGCCCTGCGTGGTTGCGCTGCTGCTTATCGTGGGTGTGTGCCTGTTTGTGGCAAAGGATCCGATACAGCTATACGCCGAGCCGGAAAAAACGCCCTCCGTTTGGCGCAGCGTTGTGTATGCGCTGCTGTTTGTGCTGTCGCTGCTTATCGTGTTTGACGTTTTGCCCTGGTACATAGTGTTTGCCGTCGTTTTTGCAATGATGATATTGTTGGACGGCAAAGCCATGGCCAATGTGGACTACGGTCTGCTGCTTACCTTTGCGGCATTTTTCGTGTTCAGCGGCAATCTGGCCCGTATCGACGCCGTAAGCAAATTGCTGTCGCAGCTGGTGGCCAGCTCTCCCCTGCTGATAGGCGTTGCAAGCTGTCAGGTCATCAGCAATGTGCCCACGGCCGTGCTGCTTTCCAAGTTTACCGCCGACTATGCCAACTTGCTTGTGGCGGTAAATATCGGCGGATTGGGCACGCCTATTGCATCCCTTGCCAGCCTGATAACGCTCAACGAATTTCGCAAACACAATCCCGCTGCGCTAAAAAGATACATCGCCACTTTTTTGATACTCAATTTTTCCTTTTTGGCGGTACTTGTGGGCACGCAGCTGTTGTGGAGCATGGCGCTGTAAAAAATAAGAAAACCTACCGTGCCCGACAATGGGGTGCAAATATATCAAAAACGGCCTGAAACACCACCGTTTCAAGTCGTTTTTTTTGTATATGTTGAGATTTTATTCAAGTTGTGCGATAACCGATTTTACTTTTGGCTTTCCGTCAGAGAAAGCAGCAACTCGTATAGCTGCGCATTGGTGCGTTTGAGAGAAACAGGCCTACCGTTACCGTCCACAAAACAGTGCGTGCTGATTGCTGTGCACACCGTTTCTTGGTCCAGCAGCATTGTGTAGCCAATCACAAGGCGTGCCGCCGTCACCTCTTGCAAATGGACCTCAATGCAAATTTTGTCGTTGAAGGTCGTGGGGCGTTTGTAGTCTATATGGACGGCCACCACGGGCGACGAAAGCCCTTCCGATTCCATTTTTTGATAGCCGTAGCCGATTTGCTCCAAAAAATCCAGCCGAGCCTCCTCCATAAAACGCAAATAGTTGGAGTGATGCGTTATGCCCATTTTGTCCGTTTCGTAGTAGCGGACGGTATGAAAATACGGTTGTGCCATATCTGCACCTCTTGCGAAAGTTTATATCAGTATAGCACAAAAATCACTCAACAACAATATTTTTTGTGCGCTTTGTGACAAAAGCCGTCCTTCAAAAGGTTGCGCCTTGTTCCGTCGCAACAGGCTGCGTGGATTTTTTGACGCAAAATCGGCTGCGACGTTGACATTTTCGCCGCATACCTGTTATAATTTATTTATGAATAAAAATGCTCAACGGGCAATTGCATATTTTGCAAATTTCGTGCTGCTGTTTTCGGGAGTGATAGCCGCCCTCATTTCTGCGGCGTGCGACTACACACCCAAGCCGTTCTTTTTCGACTCGACGGACGTTTTGCTCATTATTGTACTGTGCTTTTTGGCGGTGTTTGTGCTGGTGGAGATTGTATCCGTTTTCAAAATTTCCGACTCTACCTTCCACACCGTGCTCACCTCTTTGGCATTGTTTTGCTACATATTCTTTTCTGACGATTTTGTCAACCTGCTGCGCAACACCGATGCGCCGACATATCTTGCGCAACTTTTCGACAGCATACAATTTGGATTTTTTGAGCTGCTTACACTGTCGCTTGTGTACTTTTGGAACTACACCTATGCGCTGTCGCTAAAAAAACGCCACGCAATTTGCCTGATGGTGGGCGCCGCACTGTGTTTTGCGGCATACGTCGGGCTGTATTTTGTCGATTTGCAGCTTGTGGGCTACTTCGCCTATTGGATAGAGCTTTGCGCAGTGTTGCTTGTGCAGTACCGTGAGGTGTATCGCAACGGCAAAACGGACTTCTCCTTCTTTGTGACGGACACCCTGTTGCAGGCAGTGTTGGGGCTTTCTCTGGTAGAAACGCTTTGCAACGCTCGCCTGATACACAGCTCCGCAGTGGGCTACGCATCTTTTTATGGTCTGGTTTGCATTGTGATATTCTTTTTGATATATGTCGCTTTTGCCATGCGCACCGACCGAGAGGCACTGAAAGCCAGCAAATACAAGCTGCAATATGAAACGGTCAAATCCGAGGCGTTGCGGGCGCAGATAAAGCCCCACTTTGTGTTCAATTCGCTGGCGGTGATACAGTCGCTCTATCACAAAAGTCTGGCGGACGGCGACAAAGCCACAAACTTGTTTTCCAAGCACCTGCGTGCCAATGTGGAGGCGGTCAACACCGACCTGATACCCTTCGAGCGGGAGCTGGACAACATTCAGGTGTATATCGACCTGGAAAACATGCGGCAGGAACATCCATTCAACGTCATCTTCGATGTGGACTACACCGATTTTGAAATCCCCGTTTTGTCGTTGCAGCCATATATCGAAAATGCCATACGATACAGCCGCATAAACGAAAAACCCGACGGCTACATCAAGATTTCCTCCGTCAGGACGGACGAGGACATTTTGCTGGAAATAAGCGACAACGGAGTGGGCTTTGACACCGCCTCTATCTCGGATAAATCGTGCGGGATACGCAACTCTCACGAGCGGTTTTCTATGCTGATGGGCGTGGAGCCGCAAATTTACAGCAAACAGGGCGAGGGAACGGTGGTGACGTTGCACATACCCTTTGCAAAGGAGTCACAATGAAAATTATTGTTGTAGATGACGAAATGTCCGCCCTGCACACCTTTTTGACGGACGTCATAGGCCGCACGGACGTGGACTACAAATTTTTTAAGGACGACGTAGAAGAGATCATCGGGTACGTCTCCAAAAACAGCGTTGCAATGGCGTTTTTGGATATCACCATGCCCAAAATCAACGGCCTTGTGCTGGCAGAGCGTCTGATCGAGCTGGACCCCAACATCCAGCTGGTGTTTATCACGGGGCTAAATGTATCCAAGCAGGACCTTGCCCCCACCATTCGCAGCCACACTGTCGGCTTTTTGTACAAGCCCTACGACGTGGACGCATTGGAGCGTTTTCTATCCCGCACGGTGGACGGCACAGCCTGCCTTACCGCCCAGATGTTTGGCGCATTCGATTGCTTTATCAACGACAAGATCGTCAAGTTTTCCTCGCAAAAGTCCAAAGAGCTTTTTGCACTGCTGCTAACCTACAACGGCAAAACGCTGACTATGAGCGACGCCATATCCCAACTGTGGCCCGATGTGGACACCGACAAAAGCAAGCCGCTCTATCGAGACGCCGTGTGGCGCCTGCGCAAAACGCTCAACGAAATCAACTTCAACTGCATCAACTTCTCCCGAGCGCAGTTGGCGCTGGACAAACAAAACATCAGGTGCGACTATTGGGACTATCTTGCCGATCCGCAAACGCCGCACAAAGGCGAATTTCTCAAAAGTTACAGTTGGAGCAGCGAGTATCTGGTAACATAAAATACAAAAGGGTGCACCTTGCGTGTACCCTTTCTGTTGCGTAGCCCGCCTTTTTGGCATAAAAAAGCGCAAGTCTATCGACCTGCGCTTGTATTGGTGCTGGTGGTGGGACTTGAACCCACATGTTGTCACCAACATCGGATTTTGAGTCCGACGCGTCTGCCAATTCCACCACACCAGCTCAATTGCTTTTACAATATATCACAAAACGGCAGATTTATCAACAGTTTTGACCCATTTTTAACAAATTTTTTGTGAAAGGCGTGCAAACAATCGGTTGCGCAATGCCAAATTGTGTGATATACTGTTTGAGTAAATTTCTATCTGTAGTCTAATTGGATAAAATTACGCCCTCCGACGGCGTCGTTTCGGGTTCGAGTCCCGACAGGTAGACCATTGTGCGAACGTCGCTTTGACTGCGCAACAGAAAGGGTACACGCAAGGTGCACCCTTTTCTATTGCTTGCTTTGGCTCGTTCGCTTTGGGGCTGCAAGTCGAGAATTCGCAATGATGTAGCGCTCCACTTTGTTTCGCTTACCCTTTGGGACGAGTCCCGACAGGTAGACCATTGTGCGAACGTCGATAGACTTGCGCTTTTTTATGCCAAAAAGACGGGCTGTACCCACAAAGGGACAGTCCGTCTTGCATTTCGCAAAAAAATTTGATTGTTATTCTTCGCAAATCTTTACGCCGCAGCTGGCACCGATTCGGTCGGCGCCGTTGCGCACCATTTCGCAAGCCTCGTCGTAGTTGTGTATGCCGCCGCTGGCCTTTACTTTGAGGCCCTCGGGGTGGACGGTATCCGCCATAAGGCTGACGGCATCCACTGTTGCCCCGCCGCTGCCAAAGCCTGTGCTGGTCTTTACGTACTGCGCACCCGCCGCAACGCACGCCTTGCACGCAGCCACAATCTGCTTTACAGAAAGATTGCACGTCTCCAAAATAACCTTCAAAAGCACATCGCCGCAAGCCTTTTTGACGGCGGCAACTTCCTTTTCTACCTTCTTCCAGGCGTTGGATTTGGCAAGGGATTGATTGATGACCATGTCAATTTCCGTAGCGCCGTTTTTGATAGCGTCCTTTGTTTCAAACACTTTGGTGCGGGTGGTATTTTCGCCCAGAGGGAAGCCTATCACGGTGCAAACCTTCACATCAGAGCCTTCCAGCTGCTTTGCGGCAAGTTTTACGTGGCAGGGATTGACGCAAACAGACGCAAATCCGTATTGTTTGGCCTCGTCGCACAGTTTTACGATCTGAGAGGTCGTTGCCGGTTTTAGCAGCGTGTGGTCGATCATCTTTGCAATTTCTTGTTTTGTCATGTTGTATCCTCCAAAGATTTTGTACAGCAAGCGGCTTGGGCGGCCTGCAATCGGCCGACATTGCACTGCTTGCACTATTTACATTATAACACACACAAAAGCGATTTACAATAGCAAAATCCAAAGCATTGCAAAATTTGCGGTGGCTATTTTTTGCGATTTTTGCCCAGCCTCACCGTAAGCACGTTTTCCTCGATTTCAAATTCGTGCTTGTGCGGTCTTTTGCGCACAGCCCTTGCGCACAGCCACACGATATATCCCACGCAAAGCACAATGCCCACTCCGCACACTATCACCACAGCGATCGCACCACTCATACATCACCTCGGACACATTGTAGCGCCGCCCGCACGCAGAAAAATCGGCAAAAGTGTAATATCCTGCACAAAATTGCAGATACTACCCACAAGCGCCCGCAACAGGGCGCCTCAGGAGGCAAAAATGAAAAGATTTATTGCGGCAATATTGTTGCTTGCGGCGATACTTTCGGTAGGAAGCGCAGCTTTTGCGCAAACAGACGACGAGGCGGAGATTTGCAAAATTGCCCTTTCGCACAGCAACGTCACCGACGCCAAGTGTATCATTTTCGAGCGCACCGCCGTTGTGGCCGTCAAGACGGAAAAATTTGTGGCAAAAAGCCAATATCAGCGCTTTGTGGAAGAGTTTTCGACGCAGATCAAGCAAAAATTTCAGCTAAGCCACGTGTTTGTGTCCCGCAGCCCCAAGGTGATGAAGCAGATTGAGGCGCTTGCCCGGCTGGACGGCGAACAGCGAGACGCCGCCATACAGCAGCTCATCGACGACTTGGCGCACTTTCACCCCATTGTGCCGATAGACTTTGCTCGGCGCACCTTCAACTGACCCTTCGCCCCGCAGCAACGCACTTTAACACAAAACTCCCCGCTTGGGGGAGTTTTTTGCTTGCTACAAATCCAAAATTTTTTCGCAGGAGGCCACCACCAGCTTGAAGCTGTCCTCCTCAAAGGGCGACAGCAGCCCGCACGCATCCAGCAATTCGGTAAAAGTTTTGGTGCCGCCGTAGTCCAAAAAGCGGATATATTTGTCGAATGCGGCCTTGTAGTCCCGCTGCGACAGCGCCAAAAACTGCAAAGCGGTAAACTGCGCCAAACAGTAGTCGATGTAGTAAAACGGGCTTTGATAGATGTGCGCCTGCCGCTGCCAACGCCTGCCCTCTTCAAAGGCGGGCAAACCCTCGGCGGACATATACGGCAAAAACTGTTGTTCCAGATTGTGGAACAGTTCGTTCCGTTGCGCAGGGGTCATATCGGGGTTGTCGTAGCACCTCTGCTGAAAGCAATCCACAATTGTGCCGTAGGGGATAAAGGTCACTGCGCTGCCGATGTGCATAAATTTGTACTGTGGTGTTTTGTCGCCAAAAAACAGGTCAATCCAGGGATACGCCAAAAATTCCATCGACATGCTGTGCACTTCGGCCGTTTCCATACTGACGCTGCTCAAAAACTCGCTATCGATAAAAAAGCTTTTGTAAAACTCCAACGCATGTCCAAACTCGTGTGTAAGCACGTCCACGTCCCCTGCCGAGCCGTTCCAATTGGAAAAGATAAACGGCAGCTTGTAGGCGGGCAGGCCCTCGCAGTAGCCGCCGCCCTCCTTGCCGTGGCGAGACATCACGTCAAAGCACTCGCTTTGCACCATTGTGTCAAACAGCTTGCCCGTCTCGTCGGACATCTGGTTGTACATATACGACGCCGTCTCAAACATCTGCTGCGGCGTGCCGATTGGTCTGGGCTCCTCGGCGGTAAACACACCGTCGTCGTAAAAATATTGCTGCCCCAGCCCCAGCTGCTGCCCCACCTTGGTGCGGATTTTGCCCGCAAGCGGCACAATGTATTTGAGGACGTTCTCTCTGAACCGTGCAATATCCTGCTTGGTGTAGCAATTGCGCTGCATGCGCAGATACCCCAGCGGCGAGTACCCCTCAAAGCCCAGCTTGCGCCCCATTGCGGTGCGCACCGCTACCAGCTTGTCGTAGATCCGGTCCAGGGCGTCCTTGTTGTCCTGCAAGGCCTGCCCCCAAGCAGTGTAGGCCGCCTTGCGCAGGGCCCTGTCGGGCGAGGCAAAGTACTTGGATATGCCGCTCATTGGCAGCTTTTCGCCACGGAAATCTATCACAATGCCGCTTAGCAGCTTGCTGTACTGCGTGGTAAGCCTGTTTTCCTCGATCTGCTCCGCCACAATGCGGGGGTCGGCTGCGTCCACCGCCATTTGCAGGTTGGCAAACATCACCGGCGGAAAACGCTCCTGCAACTCGCTGCGGAAAGGCGCATCCAGATAGCACTTGGCAATGCGTGCCTTTGCCACGGCAATATCGGGCGAGATCTCGTCCAGATAGTCCTGCTCGTCGGCGTAAAACTTGTTGGTCGTATCCTGCGTAAAGCGGATAAACGCCAGCCTGATGTTGGTGTCCAGCTCGGCGTCAAACTGCTTGTACTGCCCGTGCACCGCCAAAAACTGCTCCACATCGGCTGCCTGCGCAAACCGACGGCGAAACTCCTCCAATTGCGCCAACACCTGCTGCTTGTTGGGGCGGGTGTACTGTATTTGAGAAATCTTTACCATATTGCAAACTCCTTGATTTTTTAGGCCATTATATCACAGATTTTTGATATTTTCAACTGCTTGACGGTGCGCCGCATGCAAAAGGAGCGGCTGCATTTGCCGCTCCCTGTTTGCAATGATTTGTTGCTTAGGCTGCCACGTCGGGAGAGTAGCTTTCCTTGCCGTTTTGCGGAGGCAGGGTCGCCACCTGAACGGGCACATTGTTTGAAATGGGTGAAGAAGGTGCACCAGCATCAGATGCAGACTTGAATTGGGTAGTAGATTTGCCGCTTTCTGCATTATTGAAATACATCGGCACGCTATCCAAATATACAGCATTGGCCAATTCAAAATCCAGACGATTGCCGTTTTTACCATTCTGATACATTATGCAACCTTGTTTTGCTCCGTCATAGTTTGTAGTAACGGTTCTTGTATACTTAAACCAGCCATTTCCTACCGAATCCATTAGCGGGGCTGAGTCAAAGTTCTCTCCATTGGGGTTGGCAAGTGAATTCCACATATGAATTCTAATAGCTCCCCAATTATAGGAATCATACAGGTAGAATGTGTATGTATACGATGTTGTCTTTGTTGCGGCGGTTACATTAACACTCAGCTGATGCGACGCATTCATGGAAATTTTCAATGTACAAGTATGGTTTACACGAATATCGCCATCAGGTTTTGCCATATCAGCAGGAGCGCACATAATCAGGTTTGTGATTCTTGACACACCCGTTGCATAGGTAATCTGACCCGAAAGAGATAGCCCTCCATTGTTGTAACCGATTTGACCATCCCATGTCCCTGCCTTTTTGACTTGGAATCCATCTCCTCTTTTGAATGAAACGTTTGCTACCCAAGACGTTGTCGCGACATCATAGGACATCTTTATTCCTGTCGTATCATCCCAACAGATTTTTCCGCCTATCGTTCCAACCACATAGTACACTGTAAAGTTGTATTTACAGTAAGAACAAGTGTTGGTAGACGAGCTGATACTGCAACTGACACTATCGCTATATCCGCAGGAACAAGACTTGGTATGTGTCTTTGTGGTTTCGTTGGTGCCGTTATGCTTATATGTGTACGTATGGCTAACAGGTGTATTTTGAGCCCCGCAAGCACACTGCATCCAATGCTGCGATGTGCTATATTTTTGTTCTGTATAGCTGTGCGGTTCTTCTTCGCCTTTTGCATTGCACGCAGTGCACAGTTTGTAGTGGCCTGTTCCGTCCGCTTCTTGGTGCAATTCGCTGCCATAGCTGTGCGGTTGCTGGGTTGCCTTGTCGTACTCTTTGCACACTGTGCATTGATGTGCATGGTATCCATCGCCCACATCGTGATACTCTTCGTCCCAAACGTGGTCGCCGACAATGCCCTTGCCGTCCTCTACCTTGGTGACATCTTCCAATGCTGCAAAGTCAAACGTGTCCTTTTCGGTGTAAACATTTTCACCTTTTATGGCGTTTTCAAAATCTTCCGCCGACTTGTTGAGCGTGTAGGTGCCTGTGCCTGTTGTCTTGCAATCGGCACCCTTGTTTTGCGTGAGTGTAACAACAGAGTCAACCGACACGGTTTCGAAGCAATCTTCGTGGCTGCACTTGAAGTAGACGGTAGCTGTGGGTTCAAGCTCTTCAAGGTTCCAGACTATGCCTCTTTGCTCGTCGCCTTTGGACGTATCCAACACCCAATTGTGTCCCGTGGCGGGGATTTCAACGGTGATGTCCTTGTACAACACACCATTTTCGTCATAGTGAGCCTCTGCCACATAATACGCCTCTCCATTGTCTGTACAGCTGGCAGGCAAACGACTTTCAACATTTTCCTTTACGGTAATGGTTGTCTCCTTGAGCGTACCACATTCGCTACAAGTTAACTTACAACCTACATTTTCCGAGGTGGGTATCACGCCATTTTCAGGAAGTTCCCAATTTTCCTTCCATTGTTCGTGTTCGCCCGTGGGTTTGACGTAATATTCTTGGCTCGTTTTTGTTTCTTCCGGAATAGTGACATCCTTGCCTTGATAGGTTATCTGCGTAACCTCAAAGGTCACCTCGCCCTCACTACCGCAACCGGCAGGTAGAAGCTCATTTGGTGACAGTTCAAATGTCAGTTGCTCGTTACCGCATTCAACTTCTTGTCCGCACTGACAGCTCAAAGAAATTTCCACAGGTTTATCCATAGTGCTGTCAAGCAAGGTTGCTGTATCTTTCCACTCGATTGTCGCAACCCAAGTGTGGTCTACGGGGTCGTTGTAAGTCTCACAATATTTGCACTGTTGATGGTGCTGTGTGCCGTCCTCGGTAGCAACATACGGCTGCCCATCGTAGATGTGCGGGCCGACGAGACCCTTGTTTTCAACTTCCTTGGTTTCTTTGATAGCATTTACGCTGCCGAAATTGTTCTTGACGTCTTGGCCGACCTTGGCGGCAATGCCGGCTTCCAGGGTGGCCTTGTCAACATTGAGCGTGTAGGTGCCCGTGCCGTATTCTTGGCAATTGGCGCCTGTGGTTTGCGAAGTGAGTGCGATATTGGACTCAACGTCCGCAGTTACTGTGCACTTTTCGCAC
Organism: uncultured Clostridia bacterium; assembly: GCA_947586855.1. Lineage (GTDB taxonomy): Bacteria > Bacillota > Clostridia > Christensenellales > CAG-314 > Fimimonas. The sequence continues at coordinate 42,196 of CANPXV010000005.1, read as the reverse complement.
TTGAAGTGGGCGGTGGCTTTCAGCTCGTCGATATTCCAAGTTATGCCGCTTTGCTCGTCGCCTTTGGACGTATCCAACACCCACGTGTGCCCCGTGGCCGAACCAAGTTCGGTGTAGGTGCCTGTTCCGCTGATAGTGGCCTCAGTCAAGGTGTCCGTCGAATGGACGACATCACTGTGCTGTTCAAGCGCCGTTGCAAGGACTCCCGTTGCGCTGACATTGAGCGTGTAGGTGTAAACTGCGTCGGTTGTGCAGGTTGCAGCCGTCTGTTGAGGATTGTCGAGAGTAAACTCCACACTGATATCCGCCTTGCACTTGGTGCATTGCAGCGTGATTGTGGCCGTGGCTGACTCTTTGCCTGTATTCCAAACGATATCGCCCTGCTTTTGCCAGGTGTGGCCCACTATTGTTTCATCTGCCACATACTCAATCTTGTTGTCGGCTGTAAATTGATTCACGTCAATAGTATCTTTTTCGTCGGGTTGGGCCTTATCGAGTTCCGCTTTGACATCTTCCGTGCGAGCAGACAAATCGCAAGTGTAGGTTACATTTGATGTGTCGCCGCAACTCGTTCCGTCGTGGGATACGCCTTCCACTGTCAATGTGACTGTTGTCTCGTGTCTGCTGTCTTTGCAGTCCTCTCTGTTGCACACCAAATATACAGTGACTTGGGTGTGCTGGTCATTGGCCCAAGCGAGGCCTGTGCCGTCGCCCTTGGTAGTATCGGGAGCGTAGCTGTGGCCGAGACGGTCCTCGCCGGTGATTGTCTCATCAATCGAGATTGTCGCAAATCCATCCACAAGTTTGTCCTTTATCGCCTTGGGCTCCTTGTCTTTGTTCAAAGCGCTCAAAACGTCACTGCGGGACACCTCTTTATTGAAGGTGAAGGTTTGCACCGATTCGCAAGTGGCAGGGGCTTCCTTGCCGTCCACCGTGATTGTGACTGTCGCATTGTGGTGGTCGCCGTCTTGGCATTGAGTGCACACAAGGTACACCGTCAGAGTGCCATTGGCGCCGTCATTGCCGAACGTGTAGCCGTCGGTGTAGTCACCGCTCTTATCCAGCTCGTACAGGTGGCCCGTGGCGAGATTGCCGCTATCCGGTTTTTGTTGTTCGAGCGTGACGCTGACGCTTGCGGCAACGGTGTCTTTTTCCGTATAGTTGCTGCCATCGCTGTACGAAGCGCTTGCCAACTTTTCCTTTATCGCCTCATGGTCAAGCGGCATGCCCTCAAATGTGTAGTAGCCGTTTGCCTCGCAAGTGGGCTGTGTTTCCGTGCCGACCATACCGACAGTGATTGTCACCTTGTGGCTGTTTTCATGCTGGCACATCAGGTAGATTGTCAGCGTGCCATTGGCGCCGTCATTGCCAAACGTGTAGCCAACGTTGTGACCCTCGCCCTTATCCGGCACAAAACTGTGACCGAGTGCGGCAAGTGTAACTGTCTTTGTTGTTGAGGTCTCGTTGTAATTTTGCCCCTCTTTTTTCGTAAACGTTACGCTGTACTTCTGATAGCCGTCCACCTCGCAAGTGGGCGCAAGATAGTCGCCGTCGCCTTGGGGTTTGGCAGCCGAGACAGTCTCCGTGTAGGTGTGCCCGTCGCCCTCTGTGCAACGGTTGCAAGTAAACGTGATTGTGCACTTGTAGCCTTCGCCTTCGGGTTGCAGCTCGCCCCACGCCACCTGATAGTTGTGTCCAAGGGCGTCCCAATTGTAGGTGTGAGGTGCTTCCGTGCTGTATTCCGTGCCTTCATATGAGAATTTGGCAGTATATGATGCGCTTCCAGCCGCCTCGCACGTGGGAGGAGTTTTGCTGCCTTCAAGGCTTACTGTGATATCCTGCGTGATTGTTTGCGTGTCGCCACATTCTCCGTTTGTGCAGGTAAGCACGGCTGTAACCGTGGGCAACTGATTGCTGTTCCAGCTGTAATCCGGCTGCCATTGCCACTCCACCTTGTAGCTGTGGCCAAGGGCTTCGCCGCGGGTGGTAGCTTCGCTTGTGGCGCTGATGGTTTTCGTGACGGTGCCGTCAAGTGTGGCAGTGTTTTCGTCGGCAATTTCGTGCAACTTGGCCAGCAGGTCGCTGTTGCTGATCGACACCGTGTAGGTGCCCTTTGCAGCCTCGGTGCAGGTGGCCGCTACGGATTGACTCCAAGTTATATTGCGGCTGTCCTCTTGATAGGTGAACGGGATGTCCCTCGTCTGGGCGGGGTCGCTGCATGTTGCGCACACCAAATGGAGCGTGACGGTAACTGTGTCACCGGTGATGTTCCACGTCCACGCTTCATCCGCCAGCTTGTAGCTGTGGCCAAGTTTGTCACGTTTGACTGCCTGTTTGATAGCGTCCTCGGTGTACTTGTATTCACCGTATTCCGTTTTTGCGCACATGCCGCACTCGCTGCACTTGTAGAAAGCGTTCCAGCCGTCGGCTTGGCAAGTTGCCTCTTGTGCCTTAACCTCTTGTCCCTTGTGGACGCCGGTTGCGGGGAGGGTGATATCGTAGAGCACCTTGCCCGTTGCATCCAGCTTTGCGCCGCAATTTTTGCAGATCCAATACTCCACATTGCCGCCGGTTGAGCAAGTGGGATCCTTGGCCTCGTGCTTGGTGCCCAGGACGTGTTCCTCTATAAACGGATTTGGATCATTCTCTTTTTCTTTCCTACCAATAACCGTGATTACGGCAGAGCTACCACTTACTGTAAATACCAAGCGGCAGTCGTAATGGAGTTTGATGTTGTTATCGTAACTATCTTTATACGCTATCTTATCCCAAGTAAGTGAGCCACCGTTAGTGTCCTTTATTTGTATATTGCCGTTGCCATATCCATACCAGCTGCTGCCATTTACAACCTTGAACTCGGTACCAGCTTTGAGGTTGAGCACCAACTTACTACTGCTAGTAAACTCAAATCCTGCAAGCAGGCTCCAATTGTTGAATGTGCCGGCCACTGTCCACCCACTATATGGTTTAGTAGCGTCTTCGGCAGCTTGTTTTGAGGTGTAGCAAACAGCTGCATTGGAGTAGGCGTTGATCCAGATTTCGGGAGCAGTTACCAAAATATCTCCCGTCTTAACTCGATCTGTATAGTAGTAGTCATTAAGTATTACAAACAAATCGTTTGCAATGCAACCTTTCCTTACAGTAAAGGTCGTAGAATACCATGTGCCTGTTGATTTAACAGTATCAAGATATTTGCCTGGATATCCTTCTCCTAAAATTTTGTCATTTTCTCCGCTATAAGCATAAATTCTAAAACCAGCCGGAGTCCAGGTTTTGCTGTTAGACTGATTATCATTGTCCGTGTAGTTGTAGAGCCTGAAATGGACAGTTACGGTGATTTCGTAATGTTCTTTACAGTCGGGGCAAACTTCCTGTTCTCCGTTGCCAGAGGTGCTCACAACGGGTTTGCAGGGCAAAGGTGCCGTGGCGTGGCACTTGGAGCAGGTGGCTCTGTGCGTTTCCGTACCGTCGATGTGATGGAAGTCGCCGTACACGTGGGGTTGGGCGTTCGATTCGTCGTCAAAGACATCGCAACCTGTGCGGTGACATTGCACCACATGGCCGCGGCCGCTTTCTTGGTATACGCTGTCCACGTACTCCTCGAAGTCATGGCCGAGAGCCTCGCCCGTGGCGGTCAACTCGAACTCCTTCGATCCCGTGACAGTATCACGTTCTCCAAGCGCTTTTGTTGCGGTCAGTTCGTCAAGTTTGACAGTTTTGTCAACCGCTCTTACTGTACCGCTGAATGTAAGCACTTGCGCAACCGTGCATAATGCGGCGGTTGTTTCAACTCCCTCCACACCACTTATCGTGACGGTGTGGGTTGAGCTTTCGCAGCCGTTTTCGGAGCGTTGGCATGTCAGCGTGACGGTGAGAGTGGCCGTCTTTTGCTCGAAGTTGACCGACCCTTCTTGGAGAGCTACGTCGGTTATCTCCCACTCGTGGCCAAGGGCTTCGATTGTGTCGGTGTGGTTGCCCGTCATCGACTCGGGATAGGTGTTTGTGGCGTCGTCCTCGGGGGCGGTAAACGTCACTGTGTAGAATTTGCTGCCCGCCTTATCGCAAGTGGCAGGTGTTGTGGTTTCGGGTGCGATACCCTCTTTGGTAAGTACCTTTGTGTAGCCGTCGCCATCTTTGCAACGAGAGCAGGTAAGCGTGAGAGTGACATTGTAGTTGTCGCCGTCAGGTTGCCAACTCCATGCGCCCTCGCCGGTGGTATAGTTGTGTCCCAACGCCTTGCCCGTGGCGGTGAGATCTTGTAGTTCGTCGCCATTTGCAACACTGCCATTATGTTCATCTGTGAGCAGATTTTCTACCTCAGCCGCTACGTTGCAGCTGAATGTGAGCACTTGCGCTTGTGTGCAAGTAGCCTCAATTTCGCTTGTAGATTTTACGCCTTCAAGAGTTACGGTGTGGGTTGAGCTATTGCAGCCGTTTTCGCCACGTTGGCATGTTAGCGTGACGGTGAGAGAGGCTGTCTTGTTCGCAAAGTCTACCTCGCCAAGATCCACGTTGGTTATCTTCCACTCGTGCCCAAGGGCGGGTATATCCACGCCGTCAACAGTGTTAGTGTAGCTTTGTTCGCTCAGCTGATCAATATTGTCACCAGAAGTTTGTTCCGTTATTTCTGCGATTGAGATAGTTGCCGTGTGGGTTACTTTGCCAACGGCTGTACAAGTAGGTGTGCCCTCGTCAGTTTCAGGCGTTACCTCTATTTGCTTTGTGTGTTGTCCGTCCGTTGTGCAAACCAGGTGGAAATACGCTTTGGAGAAATCTTCCGCCCATGTCCAGGGGGTGTCGGCGACTTTCCAAGTGTGCCCAAGGGCCTTTATCGTGTAAACCTCGGACGTGCCTTCGAGGTTGTAGCCTTCAACTTTTGCCGTAAAGGTGGCGGTGCCTGTGCTTTCGCAGGTGGGATCCGTGCCGCCGTCATTTTTGGTGACGGTTGCATTGACGCTTTCGTGCTTGTCGCCGCAAATGCTACATGTGACAGTTGCGCTTGCAGTGGGGATTGTATCGGCGCTATCCAACGGCGTTTCGTTGGGTTGCCACGTCCACACGGCCGTGTAGATGTGGGACTGCTTTGTGTCGCCAATGGCTACGTTTGCATTGTCGCAAACTATGCCATCAAGTTGGAGATTTGCCGCAACAAAACCGCTTGGCAACTTGACCTCGCCATTGCACGCCACAACCACTTTGCCCGTGATTGTGCCGTCTGTGGCCTCTACCCTGCCGCTTTCCACCGCCAACGCTGTGCCGCTTGCGGATATTGCGCCGCCGTTTGCCAGCCTGAGGGTGCCTTTGTTGTGCACCGCAACAGTGCCTTCGCCCCAGCCGACAACAGTTACTTTGTCCAGCGTCAGGGTGCCACCGTTGCTGATGAGCGTTTGGGTAAATGTAAGCGCCACTTTCGCCGCATAGTTGCTGTCGGGACGCACGTTTTTGCCGCCCTCGCTGCGGATTGCAAGCGAAGCGCCTGTGGGCACCGTTATTGTGCCGCCGGACACAGTGTAGTCGCCGCCCAGCACCAACGTGAGGTTGATACCATCGGGCACGCCGAATGCGGCCGCCGTTGTGCCGTTGGCCAGGGTGATGGTGATGTCCGTGACGCCGGAAAGGGCACCGTCTTTTTGGGACGTGATGTATTGGATAGCGGCTTGGAGGTCATCCACATTGTGGGTTTGTGCGCCGCCATTGTCCCAGCTGATTTCCACCTGAGATTTGACAACATTGCACTGCTCGCAGTGGTTGTCGTCTCCGATGAAGTTGTGCTCCTGCCTTGTGGAAGAAATTACCGCATTGCAATATTGACACAAGTGCCAATGGAAGTCGTTGTCGTGTTCGTATTCTTTCTTCGCAGTACAATCCTCGCTTTGAGTGTTACCGCAGATATCGCACTTTTTGTTGTGCGTTCCAAGGCCGTCGTTATGTGTGTAGGCGTCCTTGTTGCTGTATTGGTGGTCGGCTACATTCAATTTGCGGCCGCACTCGCAAAGCTGCCAATGCTGCGTGCCTGTCTCGTCGAAGAAATAATTGCCATCGCCCTTGGCGGTACACGATTGAGGATCGCCGTATTGGTCGCAACCGTTTGTGCATAGATAGGAGTGGGTGTTGTTGTCGCCCTCGTCCATCTTGATTGCACCCGTAAAGTTGTGAGTATCATTTTTGGACAAAGTGACATCGTCGCTTTGAGCCACTTGCAACGAGTCAATAGTAAAGTTGCCTTCTGTCGTTGCTTTTCCCTTCACCACATCGGCCGTCAGTTGGTCCGTGACGACGTAATGGCCTGTTCCTTGCTTGTTGCAGTTGGGCTGGTCGGTGATTTCAAGCTTGAAATACTCCTCGCCGTCCACAACAACGTCCTGCATTTTGACATCGCAGTTGTCGCCGTTTTCGCACACCAGGTGGAAGGTGATTTTTGCAGCGTCCTCCGAGACGTCCCAAGTGTAGGGCTCGCCGTCGGCCAACTTCCAGTTGTGCACAAGCGCAGGCAGGGTGTACGTTTTGGAGCTTTGTACACCGTCGGCAAAGTCAAGCTGCTGCTCGCCGAAAGTAACCGTGATCGTGTAGGTTTTGCTACCTTCCGCATCGCACTTTGCAGCGGTTTCATCAGAGGTATATTGGACACTGTATCCTTCCGCCCCCTCTGTGAGGGTCGCAACACAATTTTTGCACTTGACAACAATTGCAGGCTGCGTGGCTGCACCACTAATGTCGGCCGCCCAAGCGACGGATGTGACCTGATAGGTGTGGGCCGTCATAGCGATTTCAAATTCTTGCGCTTTGGCTTCCATCGAATGTTGGTAGCTTGTGTCGCTTTCTTCAAACCACTTTCCGCAAGTTTTGCACTCGAAGTGCGCCTTGTAGCCCACTGCGGTGCAGGTGGCGTCTTGCTTTTCCACCTTGTGGACATCTTTGTGCCCTGTGGCAGGGATAGTGATGTATTTGCCACTGCTCAGCTCGTTGCCATTTTCGTCAATATGCTTGTCGCAGCCTCTGCACAGATAGTAGCCTTGGCCGGTGGTTTCGCAGCCGGGGTCCGTTTGGGTTTGCAACCCCTTGACAGTATCCTTGACGTGCGTGTGCGTCAGGCTCTCCACGTAAACCGCAATGGAGTGATGTCCGTCTTGCGAATCGGTGTACAACTTGACATATACCGTGCACGCCTCGTTGACTTGTATGTTGTGATCGTACCCGTCAACGTCGCTAAACAGTTTTGAAATATCTATGTCGGCAGCATGTCCTTGTTCTACCAAATTCAGATATCCAAGCCAACTGTCGTCGATGATGTTTTTAAGTTTGAATTTATCACCCTTGAAGAACTCAAACTTGACTTGCGTATATGTTCCATCGAAGAAGAGTTGTTGCGACTCGCCTTGCATTGCACCTTGCTTATCAGGCCAGCTGTTAACGCCGTGCAACACGCCAACAAGATACCAATCTGTGGGCTGTGATTTCTCCCGCTCAATGGCCTCTTTCGCCGTTATGCAAGCGGTCACATCTCCGATACTGCTGTCCACACCGGGGATATAAATTGTGGAGGCGGTCACCTTGACATCGGACGTTTGCTTGCCGCCGTCGACATCGGCCACTTTGTTGTTGACAATTACATACAGGTCGGCGTTGATGTGCTCCTCAGCCACCTTGAAGGTGATTTTGTGCCAACCGCCAACGTCGGCCAATTTTTCGGAGACGCTGTTCATCTCGGTGCCGGGCCAACCGCCAAGCACCTCATGCTTGTTTTTGGCCTCGTCCGTACCGTACCAAGCGTAGGCCTTGATTGTGCCCGTCCAGCCGTCGGCTTTGTGGAAGTACACCGTCACTTCCGTGCGATAGTCGGCGTCGCACTTGTTGCATTGTCCGTCCACTACCGTGCAGGCCTCTTCCTTGGTGTAGCCGCAGCCATCGGCGGTGCATTTGTAGATGTGCTTTTTGTCGGTGGATTGCTCCGGCTTGGCGCTCAAAGTGTGCCCAACCGTCACATCGTGCGTAGAGCATACCGTGCAGGTGCGATAGTGGCCGCTTTCACCGACGCTTGTGTAGGTCTTTCCCCATTGGTGAGCGGCCAATGGCAGCGTGTATTCGCGATTTTCGGTTGTGTTGAATGTGGCTTTTTCGTACTGCGCCGAGGCAGAATAGGTCGCCTTGCCCGCCTGTGTGCAGGTGGACTGCTCGACTTGCCCAACCAAGGTCGCCGTTGCGTCTATCGTTTTGGTTCCGGTGCAGTTTGCGCACTTGATATCAACCGTAACAGTGGGATTGCCATCGTTGTATTCGCCCCAGATCCAGCCGCGATTGTTGGTATCTACTACCCAGCTGTGGCCTGTGGGGTCAAGTTGGTAGGTGTGCTCGTCCGTGTAGGTTTTGCCCTCATATTCTACCGAGGCGGTAAAGGTGGCGCTGCTGCCCTGTGTGCAGGTGGGGGCCTCGTGCGTGCCCTTTTCTGTGACGGTGAGGCCTTTGGTTATCTCCTCTTCGCAACGAGAGCAATCAAGCGTGACCGTCACCTCGGGCAAAGTTTTGTTGTCGTAGGATTGCGGCCAATCAAATTTCGCCTCAAAATTGTGGCCGAGAGCTACCCCACTTACCTTTTGGGTGGCGGTGAGGTTGGTTTCTTCCACGTCAAGTTTGTCGTTCGGTTTGAGATTGAGTTGTTGAGAAAGTTCCTCCTTGGTGATGGTTACTGTGTAGGTCACGTCGCCGGGCGTTGTGCAATCGGCGCTGGCGCTTTGAGATGTGCTGTCCACGTCAATTTCCTGCGTGTGATCAGCGTCGTTGGAGCACACCAGGTGCAGCGTAGCTTGGGCGTTGTCCTGCGACCAGGTCCATGGCGTGCTTGCCAAGGTGTAACTGTGGCCCTTGGCAGGTATTTCGTCCACGTCCTGCGTGGCGTCGCAGCGAGAACACTGCCGGCCTGCCGTGTGACCGGGCTCGGTGCAGGTGGGCTCTTGCTGCTCCACAGGCTTCGAGAAGTCGTGCTTGTCGGGATCGTTGCCAAGGTCCTCGATTTTGGCGTCCATATAGGGCTTGCCGTCGGGGCCTTGCACGTGTGCCGTGTAGGTTTGCTGTCCGGGCGTTGTGCAGTTGGCCTCTTGGGTGATCTGCGACGAAATGCTTTCGCCCTCGGCCACCACCGTTACCGTGGGCTGGTCGCAATCGCCATCGCCCGTGCAGGTAAATGTGGCCGTCGCCTTGGAGAAGTCGTCCTCCCAAACCCAAGTGGGCTGTCCGTAGACGTGCACGTGCTGTTGCGGCTGCGGGGTGTCGGTGACGGTTTTGGTGTCCGTCACAGTCTCATCCGTCGTCTCGGGCACTGTTGCCGTGGCCGTGTAGGTTGTGGTATTATCCACCTTTTGAGAGGTGATTTGCGCCGTCACATCCTTGATGGGATCGGGGCAGTTGTCGTTGGCGCACTTGAAGTGTGCAACAGCGCCCTCGGTGCCTGTCCAGGTCCAACCGTTGTCGCCCTGAGTGGCGTCCAGCCGGTATTTGTGGCCCAACGCCGCAACCACAAGCTGCTCGTCCGTGACAGCATTGCCGTCGGCGTCGAGTTTGGCGTCGCAGTTGACGCACTTCCAATACTGCTGCATGCCGCTTTGGGTGCAGGTGGCTGCAACAGCGTCCACCTTGTCGCCCTTGGTGTGGGCTGCGGGGATCTCTTGTTCGCCCGATTTTCCGCAGACGGTGCAGGTAACTGTTTGCTTGCCCGCTACGGTGCAGGTGGGGTTCTGCGTTATATCGGGGCTGCCCCAAACGTGCTCGGCGGGGCCCCAATCGGATGTCTCCACCTTGCCGCAGACGGTGCAGGTTTTTTGCAAAGTTCCTCCCTGCTCACAGTCCTGCGTGATTATCTTTTCACTCCAAGTGTGTCCGTCCGTGCAATCTTTTATCGGCGTGATGATGTTTTCGCTACATGCCGCAAACATGGCAATAGCCGCCACTAACAAAAGCGCAAGCAAAATCGGCAAAGTCTTTTTCATGGAAATTTCTCCTTTTCTCCAAACAAAATGCCATTTGGCAAAAATCTTGTTGGTTACATCGCCTTGCGACAACTCGATTTGCCGCAACTGACGATACATAAAGTTAAATTATCACATATCAATCTATTATATATTATAATGCCGCAACTACTCAAAGTCAATATCGAATAAAAAAATGAAAATGTTGACGTTTCGTTCATTTTTGCCAGGTTGCCGCCCACACGGGGTGATGTGGGCGCAAGGCGGCGCTTTACGTCAAGAAATCTGTCTCCACTTGCCTTGTCGGCGAGGCGGGCACGGCGGCGGGGTGCGTTTGACCGAAAAAAATTTGCAGCGCCGAGATTTCGACGCTGCAAATGTTATTTGATTTGTTGCAAATGATGTTTGACGTGCCGTCAGGCTGCAAGGCCGTATTTGGAGATCACGGGCACCACTGCCACCTGCAAGGCCACCACGTTTGTGGGAGCTTGCGCTGCACCAACAGACTCAACATAAATTGTCATTTGTTGGCTGTCGCTATATAAGTTGAGATAAACAACGCAATCTTGTTTGATTTTTATATTGTTGTTATCACCACACTCGATAAATTGATCCTGACCGCCGAGTTTGTTGCCTCCATCCCAATTGACGGAATAATAATCAAACGTTTTTGTATCATAACCGTCCTTGTGTCTCACTTTGAACTCGTCGCCAGCCTTGAAAGTAACTTTCAGATAGTCGTGAATAACACCGTTTGCATTTACTTCACGAGAGAAAGCAATCGGGGTTTCCCAATCTATCAAATCGGAGCCTTCCACACCTTTGCCGACAAGAACATAGTCGCTTGTGCTACCCGTTTGGCCGCCGCCCTGGCCGCCGGTACCACCGCCTTCACCGCCTGTGGTGGGATTCGGTTTTCCTTCGACGCTTTCAGTATAAATTGTCATTTGGACGCTGTCGGTGTAGATATTGAGATACACCACGCAGTCCTTTTTGACCACAATATTGTCATTTTCATCGGTTTCGAAAAGGTCGTCCTTGGCGCAGAGCTTGTTTGCGCTATCCCAATTGATAGAAGTAAAACCAAAATACTTGGATTCGTCCTTGCTTTTCACCTTGAACTTGTCGCCTGTTTTCAGGTTGACTTTGACATAATACTTGATAACGTCACTGTCCTCGACAGGCTCCTCGGTCAAGTCGATTGGCTTACCCCAACCTTTCAAATCGGAGCCGGCTCCGCCTTCGCCGACAAGCAAATATGCGCTTGTTCCGCCGGTGCCGCCGCCTTCACCGCCTTGGCCGCCTGTTGTTTCGGCTGCAAGTGCTGCCTCACGGGTTGCATAGGACTCTACTTCCACATCTGGGCCCTTTTTGGTGTTGCCTGCAATGTAAACTTCCTGTGCGGAAACGATAACGTTGTCCGTTTGTTTGCCGCCCTCGCCACCGCCATCGTTGACGATCACACGCAGACCTTCCAACTTAGATTGCAGGGTGATTACATACCAACCTTGTTGGCCGCTCTCTGCGGTAAAGCCGGTTATGCCGGGCCACTCGTTCAAAGTTTCGCCTTGATCTATCCATGCGTACAGGTGCAGATTTGTGGTATCCCAACCCTCGGTTGTGTGGAAGTGAATGGTAACGTTAACTGTTGACGTTCCGCCACCTCCGCCTTGGCTGTGACCGAGGCACTTGTCCAGACAAGCCGTCTCGGTGCAGGTTGCGTTGGTGCATTTGCCGCAAGTCGGGCAGACGCTTGTGCATTTGTGGGTGGTGTCGTCGCCGCCCTGCGGGGTGTAGTTGGCCTTGCACTTGCTGCAAACGTTGCCTGCAAGCGTGCAAGCCTCGGTGGTCTCCGCAAGGTCGCAATTGGCGCACCTTACGGTGTGCTTTTGCTCTCCCGATACGGGCGTATAAACATAGCTGTGACCTGTTGCGGGGATTTCCTGCTCCTCGGTGTAGTCGCACTTGGTGCAGCGCAGCAATTTGGTGCCCTTTTCGGTGCAGGTTGCGGCCTGTTGCACTTCCTCGACAAAATAGTGTTCTCCGTCTGCGCAAGTATTGTCGCAGGCGGCCAACGCAAACAGCATCACCGCAGCAACAACCAACGCAAGTAATATACGGATGGTCTTTTTCATTGCAGATTTCTCTCCTTTTTTAGATTTTGCACCGCCGCCCTTTGCCAAGCACCGATACACATCAAATGCCGCCAATTTGTACCATATAACGGCATTTTACCCTTACATTATAGGTCTACCCCCCCCCCGATGTCAACAAAAATGAAAAATAAGCTTCTGGTTTTTCTTTTAACGACATGCCGCAATGCAAAAACGCTTGATAGGGAGCTGTTTGGCCAAAAAAAAACTTGCAGCGCCGAAAGCTCGACGCTGCAAAAGTTGTTTGATTGGTTGCAAATGATTGCTGTGCTGTCAGGCTGCAAGCAGTCCCGATTTGTTGCCGGCTGGCACCACCGCCACCTGCAAAGCCACCACGTTTGCGGGAGCTTGCGCTGCACCAACACTGTGGACATAAACGCACATCTTGTGAGATGTTTTGTCACTGTCATAGATTTTGATAGTGATTTCGCAATCCTGATTGACTTTGATATTGCTACCACTGCTCCCAAGCAATGTGAGATTAGACCAACCATCTTGACTTTTAAGGTGCGCCTCACTTCCATCAAACCAAAGACCACATCCGTAAGCAAAATCTTCGGAATCATTCCAATTCTGACCCCAAAGTTTGATTTTGAACTCATCTTTGGCTTTAAGTGAAATACGAAGGCTGTGATAGCTACCTGTCCCTGCTACCTTGGTATAGGTAAATCTGTTGCGGGAGTATTCTGTCCATTCTCCGTTCTCACCGCCCAAGGATCCCGAACCTACTATAACATATCTGCCGCCTTCCGTATCCGCAGGAATTGTGCCGGAAGTTATCTTGATTGACACTTTGGGCAGACCCGATACGGCGGGGGTAAAGGTAAATTCCAACGTGCAGTCGGCTTGGACAACAAAGTTGTTATCGTTGTTGGTGCCCAAGATATTAGCAGGGGTGCCCTCTATACCTTCGGCAGCGGTTATCGACCAATTTTCAGTGTTGTTGTAGCTTATGCACTGCGTCCAATATGTATCGGTCGAATCATTTTTCTTGATTTTGAACCATTCGCCATTTTTGAAGTTCAATGTGACAACGTAGTGATCCTCGCCATTCATTTTGCCAAAGGCATACTCCCAATTGGTTGTTGAAGCACTATCGTTTCCCATGTGGCTGCCTGTTACAAACCAATCGTTGGCAGTTGGAGCGGGTATTTTTTCGTCGTTGAGCGCTGCGTCCTTGGTTGCAAAGGCATTGCCCTTGACAGAGCACCAAGCCACATTGCCGGTGGCCTCAATGGAGGTATTTTCCGTTTTCTTATCATCCCAATTGGGAGCAGAGGCAAACTTGAACTCACGCAAAATGCCTTGCGGATATTGGACGATTATCACTACCCAGCCTTCGTTTTCCGTGTCATTGACCATTTTGCATTTGGGGTCGCTAAGGTCTTTAAAGAGGTCTGTCCCATTTTCGGCACCGTCCAATTGATACCAACCCCACAGGTAGGCGTTTGTCCAACCATCGGGCAGGTGGAAGTGTATTGTGACATCTTCCATTTCCAATTCGGGATCGGGTTGGGGCTTGGTCAAATCGTCAACGCTTTCGACGTAAACCTTCATTTTGGTGGGTTCGTCGTCGTAAATCGTCAGATAGACTGTGCAATCGTGCAACGCCTTGATGTTATCGTTGTTGCCCTTCTCGTCGCTACCACAGGAGAACAAATCGGCAGCAGTCAATTTTATTGTTTCGGGGATATCATAATAAGTATTTTCAGTATAGCCGAAACTTACTTTCCAATCTTTATCGCCCAAAACTTTGACTTTGAATTGGTCGTTCTTTTTGAGCACAGCTTTGATGTAATAGTTCGGTCTTAATTCCTCAGCACCGCTTCTTGCGAGAATGTTGCCTTCAAGCTCTTCCCAACCTGTTGCACCGAACAACTTCTCTTGGCCCTGGCCAACAAGCACATATTGCGTCTTTTCCGGATCGGGTGCAGGCGTTTCTTCGGCGGCCAAGGCGGCTTCTTTGGAGGTGTAGGCCGTGGCTTCTTCGCCATCAGTTTTGCGAACTATGCCCGCGAGATAAATTGTAGTGGCGTTGACAAGCGCATTGCCCGTTTGCTTGCCTGTGTATTCGGGCGAGCCTTCTTCTCCCGTGCCCGTCTTGGTGTGGTCGTTTACAATGACATACAAGTCTGTGTTGACGTGGCCTTGGGGCACTTGGAACTCTATCTTGTACCAACCGTCAGTGCCGTCGACGGTCATCTTGGTGCCGGGCCAGACTTCCAAGGGGTACACGGTGTCCTCGTCCGTGCCGTACCAAGCGTAGGCCTTGATTTCGGCCGCAGTCCATGCGCCGGTTGCGTGGAAGTACACTGTCACGGTGTCCTTCACCTCGGGGGTGTAGGTTTCGTTGCACTTTGTGCAGGTGTTATCCACCACTGTGCAGGGTTCGCTTTGTACGGAGATGTAATCGCATACGGTGCAGCCCACGCTGTGAGCCTGCTGGCCCGCTATCGGGGTGTACTTGGTGAGGGTGTGAGTAGAGGTTGCCTCGGGCTGTTGGCACTCTTTGCACAGGCGATGGTGTCCGGTGGCGCCTTCGCTGATATAATTTTGACCATCGTAGTTGTGCAGGCCCGTTTTGGCAAGCGTGTAGGGGTGCTCGTCCGTGTAGTCCACATTGTCGTATTGGAAGGTGGCCACAAGGGTGACAGAGCCGTCTGCGCCGCAGGTGGCAGCCTGACGAGAGTTGGCCTTTTCTGTGACGGTGACGGTGAGGCCTTCGGTCACGGTGCTGTCGCTGCGAGAGCAATCGAGCTTGGCCGTGACGGTGGGCATTGTTGTGGAGCCGTCGTAGGTTTGGGGCCACTGGAATGTTGCCTGATAATCATGCCCCAAAGCGGTGCCCGATTGGGTTTTGGTGGCTGTCAGCTTGCTTTCGTCGGCAATTTCCAACTTATCCTTGGCGCCCAACTTGGCCTGAACTTGCGCTTTGGTGATGGCGGCCGTGTAGGTTACGTCGCCGGGCGTCGTGCAATCGGCGGTGTCGCTTTGCGAAGTAGCAGTCACGTCAATGTCCAACGTGTGCTGAGCGTTGGCAGAGCACACCAGGTGCAGCGTAGCTTTGGCGTTGTCCTGCGACCAAGTCCAAGGGGTTGCAGCAAGGGCATAGCTGTGCCCCGTTGCAGGTATGGCCTCGGGCTCGCTTTTGGCGCCGCAATTTTTGCAGGTGCGCACCAGCTGGCCGTCTGTGACGCAATCGGCGGGCGTGACGACTTCGCCATCGTCCCAATCGTGATTGCCGTCCGTGCAGGTTGTTTCCTCGCAGGCGACAAGGGCAAACACCATTGTCAACGCAAGCAACAGCGCCAGCAAGAGCTTTATCGATTTTTTCATACGATTTTTCTCCTTTTTATTTTTGGAACGGCCACAAAACATTGACAATCGCCATCCGAAGCGTACATATTGGCCGAAATATGCACAAAACGTATCTAAATATGGACAATTGTGTCTATATTTCATTATAGTATAAAAAAATTCGGTGTCAATACCGAATTTGAAAAAAATTTCTATTGTAACGAAAAATTTGTGAACGATAGGACAAAAATCCGAATTTTAACGGTCGGGCGAGGATTGCCGCTCGATCTTGGCCACAAAATCGGTGACGATACGGGCATAACGAGCGTTATCGGCGTGATAGCTACGGGCGTGGCCGGCGTTGGGCATCAGGTGCAACTCCGAAAGGGGGTTTTTGGCGGTCTGATACATCATCTCGCTGTGCTGCGGACGTATGAAACGGTCGGCGGCACCGTGGATAAAGCAAATGGGCACGTTGCTTGCGCTTACGTCGTCGATGGGGTTGAGCAGGGCAAAATCAAAGGCGTACCTGCGCTTGGAAAGCATGTTGCTGATATCCACTATCGGGAAGGAGGGCAGGTGAGTTGCCTTTTTGCACAGCTGTCGAAAATATTTGACGGCGTTGGCAAAGGCGCAATCGGCCACCACTGCATCTATGTCGTTGCGCACGGAAAGCTCTCGCAGGGTGGTGACGGCACCCATGCTTTCGCCGTGCAGCACCAAAAAGGCCTCCTTGCCGAACACCGAACGCACCAGGTTGAGCACGGAACAAAGGTCGTCCCGCTCGAAATATCCCAGCGTGGTATGGTCGCCGTCGGACAATCCGAAGTAGGCGTGGTCGTAGATGACGACGTTGTAGCCCGCCGCATAAAAAATGCGGGCGTATTTGAGAGAATTGATACGGTTCCAAGTGTGTCCGTGACACAACACCGCAACCTTGGTGCGCTGCGTCGGTGCGTCGTTGAAGATAATTTCTCCCCGCAGGGCGCCCTGTGTGCCTTGCACCTCGAAGGGCTGCTTGCGCCAAACGCTGTCGTAGTCGTCGTAGGTCATGCCCTCGTACTCCGTCTGGAAGGTGCGAGCCTCCTGCAAGGTGTGCGCCACAGGGGTGACTGCGGCTTTGAGCGTGCCTTTGGCCACAATCGCCGCCAAAACGGTGTAGACGGCAAGCAGCAACGCCACCGCACCCAATACAATAAGTAATATCCAGTACCACTCCATAACTATTTCTCCGCAAGCACTTGCCCCGACTTGCCGCAACAGGCCAGTCGAAAAATATCCTGCGCCACTTGCTGCGGCGTATAAACGGCCGTTTGGTGACGTTTGCAAAAATCGGATTTGTCCATATCCGATAGATGTGCGGCCATGGCCGTATCCACGATGGGCGGGCACACACAATTGACGGTGATGTTGCAATCGACCAGCTCTTGGGCGAGACTTTTGGTCATGCCCACAACGGCGTGCTTGGTCATGCTGTAAACGCTCTCGCACGAGGCGCCGTTTAGCCCCCATATCGAGGCGACGTTGACAACTGCGCCACCCTGCTTTTGCAAGAGAGGCAGCGCCGCCTTTGTACAAAAATATGCACCCTTGACGTTGACAGCAAACAGCCGGTCGAAGTCCTGCTCCGTCACGTCCTGGATTTGCTTGGTTAGCGCTACGCCGGCATTGTTTATCAACACGTCCAGATGCTTGAAGTACTTTTCGATCCAACTCATCATCTCGGCCGTCTGCGCCACGTCGGATATATCCGCACGAAAAAGGTGCACGTCGCATCCCTGCGCCGCAAGATCGGCCTGCAGCGCCTTGGCCTGCGCCTCGCTGTTGTGATAGTTGGCTATCACCGTGTAGCCCTGTTGGGCAAATCGACAGACGGTTGCTGCGCCTATACCTCGGCTGCCGCCCGTCACAAGACATATTTTCATGGTTCGATTGTAGCACAAAGCCCTCCTTTTTGCAACAAATGTTGACAATCTGCCTGCAATATTGACACCTTTGTGCGCCTTTTGGTTGACTTTGCGACCAAAAATGGTATAATTGTGTCTATAATGCGTGTGGAGGTGCCCGCTGTGAAGAATATCGGCAGACTGCCCAGCTTTGCCATCGTTGCCGCCGTGTACGCCTTGGCGACGGGCGTCGGAGTTGTGTGCTACATATATATCCCGCTGGCGTTTTGGCTCAAATTGCTGCTGGCCGACGTGGCCGCCACCGTTGCGGTGTTTGTTTTTAGCGTGATTTTTCGCAATGCGTCGGTTTACGACCCATATTGGAGCGTGCAGCCTATTGTGATTGTGGTTGGGTGCGCTATCGCCCACAAAAGCCTGTCCGCAGTGCAAATCTTGCCGCTGGTGGCCGTGTTGCTGTGGGGAGTGCGCCTGACGGCCAATTGGGCGTACACATTCCACGGCTTGGGCTATCAGGATTGGCGCTACACCATGCTGCACGACACCACAGGCAAGGCCTATCCCCTGATAAATTTTGTTGGGATACATCTGGTGCCCACGCTGGTTGTGTACGGTTGCGTGCTGCCCATCGTGTTTACGTTTGAAGAAAATCCCGCCTTCAATGCGGGGGCGGCTGTGTTTTTTGCCCTGTCTGTGCTGGCAACGATACTGCAAGGCACAGCGGACGTGCAAATGCACAAATATCGCAAAAACCGCAATGGTCCCTTTATGCGCAATGGCTTGTGGAAATACAGCCGTCACCCAAACTACCTCGGCGAAATTTTGATGTGGTGGGGCGTTGCATTGGCATATGTTTGCTTAGTGCCGTCGCATTGGTATCTGATTGCCGGCGCCGTTGCCAACACTGCTTTGTTTTTGTGCGTAAGCATACCCATGGCCGACAAGCGCCAATCGAGCAAAGAGGGCTTTGCCCAATACAAAAAGCAAACCCATATGCTGCTGCCCATCCGGAAAAAACAATAGGTATCGACAACTAAAAGCGGCGCACGTTGTAAATTGATAAAATGCGCTCTTTGCATAGTGTAAACCCGACAGCGCAATCACTGCACACTTGAACATTTTTGCAGCACTTGACCGCACATTGCAAACGGACAAAATGCACTCTTTGCATAGTGTAAACCCGACATCACAACTGCCGCTCATCTAAACATTTTTGGTGGTTCTTGGCCGCACTTAACGACAAAATTACTGCAAATTACAAAACAAATTCCTGCAAATTGCAATACAAATCAAAAAGTCATATAAATATTGAAAAGGGCTGTTTTTTTGCGAAACAGCCCAATTTTTAACATTTTTATTTCATATTTCATATACTATGCGTGTCATAGTATTCTATAAAATGGCAATTTTCGTCATACTAAGCCAAAGTTTCCCATTCGGCAAGATATTGCTCCAACTGCACATTTACTTTGTTGAGCTGCTCCATCGCCGCTGCCGCTTTTGTGTAGTCGGCCATTTGCTCGTTGAGCTGCTCTGCCTGTTGTTCGAGGGCGGTTATTGCCTCTTCCAGCTGCTTCAATCGGCGGGCTCGGTTTGTCTGTTCGGCACGCTGTTTGGCGTTGCGATATGAGGTAGCGCTGCTCTTGGGCGGTTTTTCGGCAGGTTGCTCGGCGGCCCTTTTGCGAGCGATAAAGTCGTCGTAGTTTCCCTGATACACGGTGAGCTTTCCGCCAGACAGCTCGGCCACACTTTGCGAAATACTGTTGACAAAATACCTGTCGTGGGATACATATAGCACGGTGCCCGTGTAGGTGCGCAAAGCCTCTTCCAGCGCCTCTCTCGCAGGCAAATCGAGGTGGTTTGTAGGCTCGTCCAACAGCAGAAGATTGCACTCTTTTGCCATGATCATGGCCAGTCCCAGCCGTGCCCTCTCGCCGCCGCTAAGCTCCCCCACCGCTTTGGCAACGTCGTCTGCGCCCAGATTTACCTGTGCAAGCAGATTGCGCACCTCTGTTTGCGACATGCGCATATTGTCAAACCACAACTGATTGAGCACCGTCTGGTGCGGGTCCAGATTGACGTTTTCCTGATCGTAGTAGCCCATGCGGACATTTTTGCCAAGTACAATCTTGCCAAAATCTCGCCCGTCCATTGCGGCAATACGCCTTATCAGCGTAGATTTGCCCACGCCGTTTAGCCCCAACAGCGCCATTTTTTGACCTCGTTTCAGCTGCAAATTTACCCCGTCAAGCAACGTTTTGCCGTCGTAGCCCAAACTGAGGTTGCATAGCGTCAGCGGAAACTCCGACGGGTCGCTTCCGCACCGAAACTGAAAGCGAGGCGGACGTTCGTCGGCAAGCGGCATGTCTATTTTGTCCATACGCTCCAACGCCTTTTCGCGGGATTTGGCCATATCCGCAGTGCTGGCCCTAACCTTGTTGCGGGCGATGTAGTCGGTAAGTTTGGCGATCTCTCGCTGCTGCTTCTCGTAGGCAGCCAGCGTTGCCTTTTGCCGCTCGGCTTTCAGTCCCTTGTACTTGGTGTAATTGCCATTGTAGCTTGTGACGCTGCCGTGGCTGACGTCCCAGATTTTGTTGCACAGCTTATCCAAAAAATACCTGTCGTGCGACACTATCAACAAGGCGGATTTCTTGTCCGACAAAAACCCCTCCAACCAATCCAACGTTTTGTAGTCCAGGTGATTGGTGGGTTCGTCCAATATCATCAGCTCCGGCCGCTGCAACAACAGCTTGCAGAGCGCCGCCTTAGTCTTTTCTCCGCCGGACAGGGTGGACACTTTGCGTGCCGAAAAATCGGCCATACCCATGCCGTTGAGCACCGTTTTTACCTTGACCTCGCTGCTGTATGCCTCGCAAGCGTCCGCCTCCACCGTCAGACGGTGATAGCGCTCCGAGATAGCCTTGTAGTCGTCGGGCGAAGCGGCAGACATCTGCTCGGATAGCTGTCCGATTTGCTCCAAAAGGGCGGTTTGATGGGCAAAAACCGACATCATCTCGTCAAAAAGGGTGTTTTCGGAGCGGAAATCGCAATTCTGGCGCAGATAGCCGACTGTCAGGCCGTTGCGGCGAGAAATTGTGCCGTCAAATAGCGCAAGCTCGCCCACAATACAGTTGAGCAGCGTGCTTTTGCCCGCACCGTTGACGCCGACGATACCAATGCAGTCGCCGTCGTTTACTTCCAGATCGACGTTGCGAAAGATTGTCACGTCGCCGAAACGAAACTCCGCAGATTTGATTTGCAGTAACATAAATTCCTCAAATAGCAATTTTGACGGCAAAAGCCGTCAAAACCGATTGCTTGTTATTTTTTGCCGGACGCCTTTTTGCTCGACTTGTTTTGCAACTTTCCGTGCAGCGGCACCTTGGCCTGCTGAAACACCCGCATAAAGGCATACAGCACAAAGGGCGTGCCCAAAACTTCCACCAAAACAAGCAGCAATTGCTCTCTGTTGAGGCCCACATAGGTAAGGAAATTGTACAAAAACGGCACAAACATACACAATAGCACAATGCCCCAGATTGCAACAAACAGTGCCTTTTTCCACCACCTGTTGAAGGGTTGACAAGCATAAAACAACGCAAACAGACCGCCGAAAGTATATGTTATCGTCACCATCGTGCTAAGCACATCGCCGCCCGGCACCAGATTTTCATCCATGCCGTGCAGCACATACAGCGCCACCGTTGTGGCAATAAACGTCAGCGATGCGGGCAAGCAGCGTTTTAGCACGTTGGCAAAAAAGCTGCCCTTGATCAGCCTCTCGTTTGGCTGCAACGCCAACAACGTTGTAGGCAGCGCCACCACCACCCAATCCATCAGTGTCACACGCAGATTGGTCAACGGCGACGACATTGTGCGGCCGAAACCGAAATGCAAAATTATCAGCAATATGTTGATGACGATGACGTACACCGTTTTCATAAAGTACATTGCCGTGGTGCTTTGGATGTTATTGACAACACGCCGTCCCTCGGCCACCACCTTGGGCAAATTGCTGAAACTGTCGTCCATAAGCACCAGATGGGATACCTGCCGAGCCGCATCGCTGCCGCCCGCAAGGGATATAGAGCAATCGGACTCCTTCATAGCCAAGATGTCGTTTACGCCGTCGCCCGTCATGGCAACGGTTGCGCCCGAGGCCTTCAACGCACGCACCAAAATAGCCTTTTGGTCGGGGGATACCCTGCCGAACACGGTGTAGCGGGTGGCGGCCTCTCGCACTTGTTCATCCGACAGACCATCCAGACTGATAAAGTTCTCGGCGCCCTCCACGCCCACACGCAGGGCAATGCTGGATACCGCAGCGGGATTGTCACCCGAAATGACTTTGATTTTGACGTCGTTTTTGCGGAACCAATCTATCGTATCCTTGGCGTCGGGGCGAATGTGATCCTCTATCACGATAACGGCCACAGGACGTCTGGTAGAAGGCAACGTGCCGTTGTAGATGGAGCTTGTGGAGTGCGCAAGCAGCAGCACACGCAGCCCCTCCTTGGTGTATTTTTCCACCAGCTCATTTACCCTGTCATTGGGAGTTTTAAGCACAAATTCCGGTGCGCCAAGCATATATGTGCCGCCCGTCTTGAATGATACAGCCGACAATTTGCGCTCCGAGGAGAACGGAATGACTTCCGCCGCCTCCAATGCGGGCTTTTTGGGGCTGCCGAAATACTTTTTGAGGGCTTTGCTGGTCATGTTGTCCGCTTTGAGCGCCACGTTCATGCTGGACATTATCTCCCTCAAAGTGTTGCCGCCGCTGCCCGAACGCAAATCGATATCCTCGATCACTCGCATTGTGCCGTCGGTGATGGTGCCCGTCTTGTCCAGACACAGCGTATCCACACGGGCAAGCATTTCGATACAGTACAGCTCCTGCACCATTGTTTTGTTGCGTGCCAACCGCAAAAAGGATGCTGCCAACGCTATGCTGGTAAGCAAAAACGGGCCTGCCGGTATCATCGAAATTATCGATCCGGCGGTAAAGCTGAGCGCTCTGTTGAGGTCCTCGCCATACAAATCGGCAAGTTTGAAATTTGTCCAATTGTTGTAGCCGCCCGCTGCGGCGTTTACCATAAACAGCCCCACCGTCATTGGCACCACCACCAACGCCACAAAAACAAGTATGCCGTTGAGAGCTTTGAGCATCTGCGAGCGGGGCTTTTGGTATTGACGGGCACGTCCCGTAAGTTTGGCGATGTAGTTGTACTTGCCCACAGCCGTAACACGAGCCGTGCAACTGCCCGACACCACAAAACTGCCTGCAAACAATGTGTCGCCGGCACGCTTTATCACGGCGTCGCTTTCGCCCGTCAGGATGGCCTCGTTGACCTCCACATAACCGTCCAACACAAGGCTATCGGCGGAAATTTGCTCTCCGCCCGCCAAAAAGAACACGTCGTCCAACACCAATTCCGTCACTGTCAGGTCGGCCGTAGTGCCGTTGCGCCGCACCTTGACATGCGGCTCGGTGATAAGATTGAGCCTGTCCAATGTGATCTTGGACTTGATCTCCTGCACTATGGCAATGGCCGTGTTGGCCACAACAACGGGCAAAAAGGTGCACTGCGTCCACAGCCCGTAGATACACAGCACCGTGGCAATGATGATGTAAATAACGTTGAAAAAGGTAAATATGTCGGAAAAAATTATCCCGGCAATACTTTTGCCCTTCCTTGTGTAGTCGATGTTGACCAAACCCTGTTCAAGGCGAGTTTCGACCTGTTCATCTGTCAAGCCGCCGTCAGACACTTCAAAATGCTGCACATTAGTCAGTTCGTTGGGCAACTTGCGACGTCTTTTTTTCTTTTTTGTATCGCTCATATCAGTCTATTTTGTTGAAAGCTCCGTTTTTGTATTCGTAAACAGCGTCATATCCCTGTTCTTTGAGCTGCTTCAGCTGGAAGGAAAAATTTTTGATTTTTTTGAGCAGCGTGACATTGGTGCTCTGACGTGCATGACGGCACGCCTCCATAACGTCCAGCAAACCCTTGGCGTCGGTGTTTTTGTCTATCAGCACCGCCGAGCCTCTGCTGACGGTTTTGTCGCCGTACTTTTCGGATAGCAACAACGCAATGCGTTCAAAGCCTATACTGAATCCGCAAGCAGGCACGTTTTGCCCCGTCATTTTGCCGATCATCTCATCGTAACGGCCTCCGCCGCCCACCGAAATGCCCATTCCGTCCACAGAAAGCTCGTATATGGTGCCCGTGTAGTATCCCATACCCCTCACCAAAGTGACGTCAAACACAACTTTGCCATTGCTGACGGTGTTGTTGGTGATATACAAAATTTCTTCGAGATTTTGCTTGACCTGCGGCGGCAAAAAGTCGCCCAGCTCCTCAACACACTTGCAAAACGGGTCGGGAGCAGACGTTATGCGGTTGATAAGGTTAACAAACTCCACCGCTCTGCCGGGGGCGATAGCTTCCACTTCCTGCATCACGCCAGTGACGCCGATTTTGTCCAGCTTGTCCAACGCAATAAACACGGCCGATTTTTGCGAATCTTCAAAGCCGCATTTGTCCACAAGGGCATTTAGCAGCCGCCTGTCGGAAATGCGCACGGTAACGTTGTTGAAACCGAGATTGGACAGCGTTTGCATGGTGGCAGTGATAAGCTCTACCTCCGCAAGATTGCTTGCCTCGCCAATCATATCGATATCGCATTGCACAAATTGGCGATATCTGCCTCGTTGCGGACGGTCGGCACGCCAAACGTTGTCCATCTGGATGGCCTTGAACACCGTGGGCAGCTGCCCGACGTTGTTTGCATAGAAACGAGCCAGTGGCACCGTCAGGTCGTAGCGCAGACCAAGGTCGCACAAGGCGTCCTCGGAGGCGTTTTCCAACTTCTCGCCTCGTTTGAGGATCTTGAAAATGAGTTTTTCGTTGTCGCCGCCCTGCTTTGATGTGAGCAGTTCGATATTCTCCACCGAGGGGGTTTCTATCCTGGTAAAGCCGAAACTTTCGTATGTCTTTTGTATTGTTGCCAAAATTTGCTGTCTCAAAGCAAATTCCTTAGGCAAAAAATCTCTCATGCCTTTGGCTGGTGTTTTTGGTAGCATAATTTCTCCCGTTTTGTGATTTATTGTGCGGTCGGACTAAATGATGTATTTGTCGCTATCCGGCTTGGCAGCCTTCATTTCCTCGGCCTTGTCCTCGTAGCCCTGACGCCCAAACAGAGCGTAGGCGGCATCCTTGCCCCCTTCTACTCCCGGTTGATTGTAGGCGTCGATGTTGAGCATGGCACCCGTGTAGGCCGTTTGCATTTGCAGCAAATACAGCAATGCGCCGATGTGATAGGCGTCTATCGTGTCGAGATATATCGTGTAGTTGGCGCGGCCCCTCTTGGTCAGGTTGTATCGGGTGGCGTGCAGCTCGTTGGTCATAAGCTCGCCCAAAGTGTGTCCGCACAAAAAGTTGACGTCGGCAAAGGCCTCGCAGCCCTCGGCTATCGTGCGATCACTGCGGAAGTTGCCCACCTCGATAAAGGTGATAACCTTGTCGAACGGCCCCTCGTTGTACAGTTGCACCTGACTGTGCTGATCCGTCACGCCCAATGCTTTGACGGGGGTTTGCCCTACGTTGACGATTTTTCCGTTTTTGTCCACTTCCTTGCCGAGAGACTCCGCCCACAGTTGAGCATACCAATCGGCGATGTATTTGAGGCTGTCGGCATATGGCATCATCACGCTGATATTTTTGCCGTGCTCCATCGAAATGTATTGCAACGTGGCAAGCGCCAAAGCGGGGTTTTTGGCGATGTAGCGGGATTTACACTTGGCGTCCATATCCCGTGCGCCCTTCAACATCTTGGAGATGTCGATGCCCAGCACCGCCGCAGGCAGCAATCCCACGGGGCTCAGCTCGGAAAAGCGTCCGCCCACCCTGCCGGGGATGATAAAGGTCTCAAAGCCCTCCTCCTTGGCCAGCTTGATGAGGTTGCCCTTGTTCTCGCTGGTGGTGGCAATGATGTGCTCGCAAGCCTTGTCGCCCAGCTTGGCTTTCAGCATGTCGTACACTATCAGATATTGGCTCATCGTCTCGCTGGTGGCGCCCGATTTGGTGATGACGTTGAACACGGTCTTTTCCACATTGATGACGTCGAACAACGCATTCATACGTTCGGGATCCACGTTGTCCAACACATAGAATCTCGGGCCCTTGCGCAGTTTTTTGGGCAGTTCGTTGTAGTAGTAATGTTTGAGCGCAGTAAACACTGCAATGGGACCGAGCGCCGAGCCGCCGATACCCAACACCACAAAGTTGTCAAACTTTTTGCGTATGCGAGATGCCGACGCCTTGATGAGCTTGACCACTTCCTTTTGGTCGTAGGGGCTGTCCATCCAGCCCTGCATACCTCTGCCTCGTCCTGCCTCCACCTGAAAATGGGCGCTTTGGGCAAGAATTTCGTGCTCTTTGAGCTCCTTGTCGGAAATCCCGTTGGCGCCGAGGGCATATTGCATCATGTTGTTGTAGTTTACCTTGATACTCATGTCTTTCTCCTTGATAGAGTTTATTCTATGTCGTACTTACCTCTCATCAGCGCAGCCAACGCCTTTTTGCGTTGCTTGCGTGCGCTGTACAGCAAAAACATCACATATTTGGGTTTGATATTGGCCATGCCCATCATAGAAATGAGGGGCGTAGTGAGCGCCGAAGCGTATATCATCTTGGCGACGGGATCGTCGGCAGATCTGGTAGGGGAGTGCTTTACTGCGTACTTTTTGAGATATTTTACTATCAGACGCACCACTCCACTGGATTTTTGCAGGTCGTCGAATGTGGATAGCAATGTGTAGCGGTCGGGGACGGCGTTTTGCGACGGATCGTAGCCCGCCAAGGCATAAAACTGCTGCGAATCCACCTCCCACGAGGCAAGCATTGCGCCCTCTGCGGCATTTTTGACTTGCGTGCGCCGCTCGTAGTAAGCGGGATATTTGCGCCTGTCAGCTCCTTTGAGCGTCTCGCCGTCCACTTCGATGTACTGATTGAGTATCACGTGCTCCACGTCCTTGCAAACGGCTATCTTGTACTTGCCCTTGACCGTGCGGAAGGCCCCGTCGGTATAGATACGGAAGCTGCTCATATCTACGTCCACCGACACATCGAGGCTTTCGCCGCTTTGGATGAACACCTTCTCAAACCCCGCAAGACGGCGTTTGGAACGCATGTAGCCGCAATCGTAACTGTCCACATACACCTGCACCACCTCAGAGGCGGCCATTTTGCCGATGTTTTTGACGTTGACGGTGACACGATAGCCCTGTTCCGTCTGCTGCACACGCAAGTCGGAATAGGTAAACAGCGAGTAGGACAGCCCATATCCAAAGGGAAACGCCACAGGCACGTCAAATGTGTTGTAGTACCTGTATCCCACAAATATGCTCTCACGATACTCGGCGACATTGCCCTGCCCTGCAAAATAGTTGTAGCAAGGGGTGTCCTCGATACGCAGAGGATAGGTCTCCGCCAATCTGCCCGAGGGCGACACCGCCCCAAACAGCAGATCGAATGCGGCCTCTGTCACGGCCTCGCCGCCAAGGTGCATGTGCAACAGCGCCTTTACCTGATTTATCCAAGGGGTGGCAAAGGGTGCACCGCCGCAGGCCACAAACGCCACATTGGGATTGTGCTGCGTCACGGCATTCAGCAGGCTTAGCTGGCAATTGGGGATGTTGAGGTGCTGCCTGTCGTAGCCTTCGCACTCCTGAACGTCCGTTAATCCGCCGAAGAACAGCACAGTGTCGCATTTGAGCGCAGCCTTGGACGCCTCGAACTCCAACTGTTCGTCCACGAAGTCGCCGTCCAGACGATAGCCCCTGACATAGGTGAAATCGATGTTGTTTTGCCTGAGCACATCCAGGAAGGAGACGCATTGCGCATTGACGTGGCTGCTGCCCGAGCCTTGAAAACGGGGTTTTTCGGCCAGCTCTCCCACCACCAGAACATGGCGGTTTTTGCTGAGCGGCAATATACCGTTGTTTTTGAGCAAAACGGCGCAATCGGCGGCAATTTTGCGGCAGAGACGGTGATGCGCATTGTGATCGACAGCATTTTTTTGCTTGGGCGGGCTGCACCTATCTGCAAGGGCCGCCACATTTCGACATGCCCTGTCCAAATCGTCTTGCAAAAGCTCGCCCTCTTGCAGCGCTTTGAGCGTTTTGCGCTCGTGATACCTGCCGCCATCGGGCATTTCCAGATCCAGCCCCGCCGAAAAAGCCTTGCCCATATCGTAGCAGGCGCCCCAATCGGACATGACCGCACCGCAAAAGCCCCACTCCTTGCGCAAAATGTCCGTCAACAACTTGGCGTTTTGCGTGCAACTATCGCCGTTGACCTTGTTGTAGGCGGCCATGACGGCGTAGGGTTGGGATTTTTTGACAACCCTCTCGAAGGGCGCAAGGTAAATCTCTCGCAAGGCACGCTCGTCCAGCACAGCGTTGAGCGTCATGCGGTTGGTCTCCTGTGAGTTGACGGCAAAATGCTTTACGCAACAACCCACCCCCTTGGATTGCATTGCGGAAACATAGCTTGCGGCCATTTCGCCCGCCAACAGCGGATCCTCCGAAAAATACTCGAAGTTGCGTCCGCAAAGCGGGCTGCGCTTGATGTTGACGCCCGGGCCAAGCACCACCGAGATGTCCTCGGATATGGCCTCATCCGCTATCGCTGCGGCAACTGCCGAGGCGTTACTCCTGTTCCAGGACGAAGCGACGGCCGACGCAGTGGGAAAACACGTTGCGGGAACGCTGTCGTTGAGGTCGGCGCCGTCTGCCTGCTTGCGCAAACCGTGCGGCCCGTCCGACACCGTGACAGTGGGCAATCCGTTGACGGAGTTGGTTTTCCAAGCGCCTTTGCCATGCGTCAAAAGCGCCTTTTGCTCGGCTGTGAGCTGTTTTACAAAGCTGTCAACGTCCATAGTCTCCCATCCTTGAAGTATCCTTTCGCCGCTGCTGCGAAGTAGATAAATTTATACAGAAAGTATTTTAACATAAATACGGAATATTGTGTACTGCTGGACGGTAAAAAAATAAAATAATTTTATACAAATATTTACGTACAAAAATGTCTCCCTTGCCACAAACAACTGCAAGACAGTGACGGGCACCGCCATCAACGGCAACCTCGACAAAATTTGTCCGTATGCAAAACATCTGCCGTAGCTTAATCCGTCCGTTCCGAGCTGCGGCAGAAGGCATTATTTCCATTGGAAACACTGCTGCCAATGCCCCAAATGTCGCAAACACCAACGGTTGCACAGTTGCGAAAAATGTACGCAAAATGTCCCTTTTAGGGAAAAAATGCCCTTTTGAGTATACTATGCGTGAAATAGTATTCTATAAAAAAGCGATTTTCGTAGTGGATGAGGCGTTTATGATGGGGACAGAAAGCTACTTCGTCAATTGGCGCATATAACTATCGGGCGGCGACTCGACATAGCAAACATAGGGCAGTTCGCTGTCGTCCAATGGATACAATCGAACTGTGAGGGTGCGCATCTGAGAGCGATACACCACGCAATGGAACACAAAGGCGGGCGTGTAGCCCTGCTTGCTGACGGAAAGATTGACCGTGCCCCACTCGGTGACGGCGCTGTCGTAGCAATTGGAAAGCTGCCCCAGCGCAATGTTTGGCGACATGCCTCGGTTGTCCGTGAAGAAACTTTGCTCTCCCACGGTGACGACGGCATTGTGCACGGGTGCGCCGTCGAGATCCACCACCGACACCCTGAGCAGATTGTCGTCCACCGCTGCCGAAACATACCCGACGCTCTCCGCAATGCCAAGTATCAGCATGATTGCCGCCAACACCGTCAGCGCCACCGCAACGCTCTTCAAACTTGTTTTTATCATACGCTATTGTATGCGGGCGGCCTCGCAAAAATTGTTGTTGTGCGCAATTTGTCGTTCTCACGCCCAAAAATCGAAGGCGCAGATTTGCATTGTGCGACCGATGTGCGGTTATACGACAGGCCATTGTTGCAATGCGGCGTCCTCTGCTTGGCAACCAGCGCCAAGCCGTCCAACCGCCTCACCGCAAAAGAAAACAGCCAATCTGCGAGAGGTTGACTGCTTTTTGATTTTTTGGGGACGAGCGATTGCGCCAAGCTATGCAAAATGGCAAATATCAATCGTGTTTGCCGTCGTTGAAGTACAAAATACCGATCGTGTTGGCGCCGCAGTGGGTGGTGACTGTGCAGCCCGCTGTCGTTTCCAGCACCTCGTCGAAAATGCCCCAACTCTTGACGGTGGCGATAACCTCTTCGGTGATGCCCTCGTCCATCTTGGTGTGGGTAACAAACACACGTTTGGGGTCGGGATTGGTGATTTTTTGACGGATACTCTCGCAATACTTGGCAACGCAGTGGCGATACCTGCCCATGGGTTTGGATTCCACGCAGATCCGCCCGTCTTTTACTTCCAGACAGGGTTTGATGGACAGCAGGTTAGAGCCGAAATAGGCCAATGCGGAACATCTGCCGCCCTTGTAGAGGAACTCCAACTTGTCCACCACAAAAGAGGACTTGGACTCGTTGCGGCGGGCCATTGCACGGTCGAAAATCTCCTGTGCGGTTTTGCCTTGCGCCGCCATATCGCATGCGTCCAAAACAAGCAGGCCGATACCCGTCGAAAGTTGGCGGCTATCCACCACGTACACGTTTTGCAGCTGCTTGGCCGCCTGGTCGGCATTGGCATAGGAGGCGCTCATCTCGGCGGAAATGCAAAAATGCACCACTGCATCATAGCCTTCGCCCAGCAGCCCCTCAAAAAACTCCCGATATTCCTCTGCGCTGCAAGCGCCCGACTTGGGCAACTTTTTGGTGTCGGCATAAAAGGCATAGATGTTTTCCGGGTGGATGGTCACGCCGTCGAGGTAGTCGTTATCCCCCAAACTTACGTGGAGGGGCATGGTTGCAACATCGTACTTGGTCAGCAGTTCCTGCGAAAGGTCTGCCGTGCTGTCTGCGCTGATTTTGATTTTCATAGTTTGTCTCCTCTAAAATTGCCTCAACAAAGTGTTTGGGGCTATATAGCGGCGGTTTCGTCCGCATTTGTTGTCTTTTGTGGGTCGTCATCCGACAAATTGGGGCACTGCTGCGGGTTGGCGGTGTTGCAACACTCGTCGAAGTTGGGGCAATCGGCACAGCTCGGCTCGGCCTGACGGGCATTTACTATGCGCCCAACGCCCACCACCGTGCAATCGTCGGGGACGTCTTTGAGCACCACCGAATTGGCGCCTATCTTGACGTTGTTGCCGATTGTTATGTTGCCCAGCACCTTTGCGCCTGCGCCCACCACCACATTGTCGCCCAAGGTGGGGTGACGTTTGTTGTGCTCCTTGCCGGTGCCGCCCAGCGTTGCGCCCTGATATATCGTGCAGTTGTTGCCTATCACAGAGGTTTCGCCGATCACCACGCCCATGCCGTGGTCGATAAACAGGTTTTTGCCTATTTGTGCGGCGGGATGTATCTCTATGCCCGTGCGAAAACGGGTCCAATTCATGATGAGGCGAGCCAAAAAACGCAGCCTTAGCTTGTAGAAAAACCTCGACACCCTGTACCCGATAAGCGCATGCACGCCGGGATACAGCAGAAAAATCTCTAAGGAGCTGCGTGCGGCGGGGTCTCGCTGTTTTATGGATTGAAAAAAGCCCACTTTCTTCATCGTCGTTATCACTCAAAACGTCCTTGCCAAAATATCGGCAATGGCCTGCACATGCTGCGCCGTTTCGGGATAGCCTGCCGCAACATATTTATATGCCAAAAATGCCAAAGAAATTATTTTGGGATTTTTGAGGTACAGCGCATTGACAAGATACTCCGACGCCGCATTGTATTCGAAATCGGCGTTTTGCGGCAAATGGGTGCGCACGGCAATCTGCCTGATGGCCTCCATCTCGTCCAAAATCGCATTGACGTCGGCGGTGGCGATGTAGATCCTTTCCGCATGGAAAAACTGCTCGGCCTGTTCCAGATTGCGAAAATCCGGCCCATCCGCACCGGGCACACTCAGCAGCGCCTCGCCTGCCTGCCTGAATGGTTTGAGCACGTCCTCGGCAAAGCGTTGATAGCTCAGGTCGTTGTTGCCGGCGTTGTAGTACTCTTTGAGGAAATCCAGCAGGTTGCGCTTGCCCGTATCCACCTCGGTAAGCAGGCACAC
This sequence comes from uncultured Clostridia bacterium, assembly GCA_947586855.1. GTDB lineage: Bacteria > Bacillota > Clostridia > Christensenellales > CAG-314 > Fimimonas. The sequence goes on along the minus strand of CANPXV010000005.1, from coordinate 10,701 downwards.
CACAAAGGTAAACAGCCTGTTGCGATCCCCGGGCAGTTTGAGGCTGCACTCCACAGTGCCATCGCTGCGAGTCCAGGTGACCCTTGCGCGGGAAAACTCGACGGCATAGGACATGGTTTTGACCGTCTCGGAGAGGGTGGCGCACAGCGTGGGAGAGGTGGCAACACATTTGAGCACCTGTGCGATGTGCTTGTCAACAAGTATCAACTGCCCCTCGATGAGGGTGTTGACGCTATCGGTAAAATTGACAATTTCGTATGCGCTCATGGTATGTCTCCCAATGTGTTTGGTCTGCTGCAATGCCGGCGGGGTAACTTTATTATTATATAGTTTAGCACAACTATCATATTTTTGGAAGTATTTTTGTGCAAAAACGTCTAAAACTCTTGAAGAAACGCAAGTTTTAGTGTATAATTGTTTGGTTGACAAGTGAGGTAACTATGCAAGCAGGTATCACGCAAGATAGTACGCTGAATAAACTGATACTTTTGTTCGTTTTCGACAAGATGGAAACGGCCCTGACAGAGGCCACTATTCTTGACCTGTGCAGTTACAAAAACAATTGGATCGACTACACCAACTGCAAACAAACGCTGTTGGACGTTGTGCAAAACGGCTTTGTGTACAAAAGTATGCCTATGGGCGGCGGAGACGAACTGTACGACCTGACCGCCGAGGGCAGATGGTGTCTGAAAAACTTCTACACTCGTATCCCCAGCAGCGTGCGCCAACTGATCGCCGACGACATCAAGCACAAACGCATAGAGTACCGCAGACATCAGGACTACGTTGCCACCTACGAAAAGTGCCCCGACGGCAGCTACGACGTGATACTGAAAATTGTGGAGCCCACCAAAACCACCCTCGAAGTGAAACTGAACGTGATGACCCGAAACATCGCCAAGTATATCGAGCGCACCTGGGCGGACAAGGCCCCGACAGTGTACGGCAAAATTTCCGACACTTTGATAGACTGACCGTCCACCGCTGCTGCGGTTGGCCTCCGGCACTGCGCTGCGCAGTGCTTTTATTTTGCAAAAGATGATAATTTTTGCGCAAAACAATTGACAAATCAGCTACAATAAACTATTATTATATGGCAATGCGGGATTGGCGGAACCGGCAGACGCGTGCGTTTAAGGGGCGTATGGGAGACCGTGTGAGTTCAAGTCTCACATCCCGCACCAAGTGAGAAAAACCACAAAATATTGTGGTTTTTTCTTGTTTTAGCACAATCTACTGTGATTTAACAAAATTTTGGTAACAAATTTGGTAACATTGTATGCTTGATTTTTATCTTTAATTTTGCCGTAATACAAACAACATTTGGTATTTTCCATTGTGGTGAATTATACTTTCAAATGCGCACCAAAAGAAAAAATTCATATAAATCTCTGGCATAAAGGTAGTTGGAACAAAACAATTACACACAGGAAATATATGATTACCATCATTTTACTATATAAGAGCGTTGTTATATACGAGAATTTAACCAAAATGTAAATCTTTTAGAGAAATTGCCGTTTTGCTTGTGCCTTTGCGTTGTCGACCTCTGCGATTGCTTTCTTTTTGCTTGTGATTGTTTCCTTTGCGGCATTTGGAGGGGGATTGGCGGGTGGGGCAATATGGTTGTGGGGTTTTTGCTTGTGCGGCGGCGATTTGTGTGGTATAATCAACTTATGGCAAGTGACGGCAAAAGGACATCGGACGGCGGACGGGACATAAAGGCGTGCATATTCGACTTCGACGGCGTGATCGTGGACAGCGAAAAATATCACCACCTTGCCTGGCAGTGGCTGGCCAAGGAATTGGGCGTGGAGTTTTCTTACGAGGAATATCGCCCATTTCAAAGCGGAGGCAGGCAAAAGGTGATACCATATCTGTTTGCCAAGGCGGGCAAAACGCTCACGGCGCAGGATATGGCACTGTACTCGCAACGGCGAGAGGAGTGCGCACGGGCGGCCCTTGGCAGGCTTTCGCCCAAGGACATTGTGCCCGGCGTTGTGGATTTTGTGCGCAATTTGCGCAAGGATGGCGTCAAATGTGCGGTAGCGTCCGCCAGCTCGTCCTCGCACATCGTGGCGCAGCGATTGGGCCTTTTGGGGCTGTTTGACGTGTTTGTGGACGGCGAGGCGCACTTGCCGCACAAGCCCGACCCAGCGATATTTTTGCACGTGGCAGCGCTGCTGGGCGTGCTTCCGCAGCAATGTGTGGTGTTTGAGGACTCGCAAAACGGCATTTTGGCCGCAACAAACGCACAAATGGCCGTTGTGGGGGTTCGGTCGCACTTCACTACCCTTGTCCCCGTCATCGACGACTTTGAAAATCTATCTTTACAAAGGATACAACAACTATGGACGAACAAATGTTAGCCCCTGTCAACAACAAGGTGATGGTACCCAATCCCAAATACAGTGCGCTGCGCATTGCTACCGTTGTGCTGTTTGTGTTTGCACTGCTGCTGGCGGCGATAATGATCGTGCTGGGCGTGATGAAAGGGAAAAACCTCAACGGCGACGTGGAAGAGGTGTCGGGCACGGTGAGCTTTGTGGGGGAGAAATCCGACGCATTGATCATCGAGCTGGACGGCAGCAAAAGCTATGCCGCATCGCCCGTGAGGAGCGAAATGGACGATTGGGGCGCCCTCCAAGGCAAAAATGTGACCCTTGTGTTGCCCAAGGAGCAGATGTCTGCGGAGTACCGCTGGGTGCTGGGCGTGAGAGAGGGCGAAAACGTCCTTGTGGACCACACTGAAACCCTGCAAAGGATGCGCTCCGAAAACAAAGTGGCTATGATCGCTTTCGGCGTGATAATGGGGGTGCTGGTGATATCAAGCGGCGCAGTGTACGCTTTCCAGAAGAAAACGGACGCCGCTGTGGAAAAGGATCTGTACGTCGGCTACTGCGAATATTGCCTGATGCGCCAACCGTGCTGTCCGCTGTATCGCAAGCTGTGGGCGTTTACTTTGGGATATGTGCTGACGCTGGCGTTGAGCTGGACAGCTTGGGAGATCATCGAAGAGCTTGTGTCCAACACCACTGTGCAGGCGGTGGCGATCTGGCTGCTTTCGTTGTTGGCAGCGGCTGCCACGACGATGTATTTTGTGCTGTACTTTTACATTCTGCCCAAAAAAGAGCGCAAATTTTATGCGGAAAACTACCCGTTTGACCTGTCGGACGTGTCGCACGTTGCCATCAGAAAGAAATACAGGCAGCAGTTGCAACAGGAACTGACCGAGGAGCGGCAAAAATATCCCCACAGATACGGGGACGGCGGCAACGGCTACACTGTGGAGTTTGGCCAAGACGGGGTCAGCCTGTACCTCGACGAGGAAACGGCGCCCGCCGCAAACGAGGTGTTCGGCGAGGGAGGCACCACTCCCAACGGAATGACCCACGTTTGCGACATAGACTATCCCACGCTGGATTTTGAGGCGGTGCCCTACTATCGCAAACGGGATCGCTCGCTTTTTGTGGTGGTAAAGAGCCGTCTGAAAAACTTTGGCGACGGCGATGACGAGCATGTGCCCATCAACGATTTGCACTTTTTGCTGGACACCAATTTGCTGGCAACGCTGCGCCAAATGAACGTCTCCGTGGATGGCTTGGACTACATTTTGGAAAACAAGGCGCAACTGATTGAACAAAATTGCAAAAACGGGCACTGAACAGAAACTTTTTTGATTTTTTTCTGAAAATTTTTTTCATTTTATTCGCACAGAACTCGCATTTTGGGGCAAAATTCGCATTTGGGGCAGTGCAAGCAGTATCGCAAACACTCGGCGATTGCGCAAAAACTGCCCTTTTCGACAAAACTTGCCGCATCAACGTGCGGCGGCTGTGTAAGCGAGGCGTTTTGTGGCAACACTATTGCCGAGGTGACGCTATGCTTGCAAAATATCTTTACGAAAATTTACGTTGGCAACTAAACAAAAATCCTTTTGAACATCTGCTGTGCGCCCCCACCACCAAGGCGCAATACTTTGAGCAGCTGGAACGTATCGCAAACGGATACCCGCTGCAACGAAGGGTATCCGCAATTGAGACGGAGTTCTGTCTCAACAGGCTGGCGCTTGCTGCTCCCCGCAACGAGGCGGAAAGGACGGCGCTGGGCTACTTTGGATATTTTTGGGCGCAATATGTGCGGCTAAAAAGGGTTTTCGGCAAAAAATATATGCTTTTCCCTGCGGACAGTACCGCCACTCGGATAGAAGAAATAGCCGAATTGCTGTGCAAATGCACGCAGTTTGCGCTGAGCGAGCAATGTCTGGAAACTCTTGTGCGCCAGACGTGCGAAACTGTGCCCCTGACGGAGCGAGAGGAGCGGTACCTTGGGGACGTTGTGCGGCTGTATCAGATAAAGCACTACTGCGCCGCATTGACGGCACTGCGCAACAAGCCCTTTGCGGAAAAATATCTTGCAAAGCAGCTTTGCCCCACACTGCTGCAATTTCCCTTTGCGCAAAACACCAAACACTGCCTGACAACGTACAGCGCAGGGCAAATCGCCGCATCGGTGGACTGCCTTGGCGGTTCGGCCACACGATTGGGCACACATCCCACCCACACCGACGTGCAGCTGTACATTTACGCCGACGGCCGAAACGTCTTTGACACCTTTGTGCAAAGCAAACTTGGGCAGCGGCAGGCGGAGTTTTGCTCCTCCACCAAGAGCGTACAGGTGCAGATGCGCTACTTTTTGCACAACAATTGCGAAGTACGCAACTGCACTGTCACCAATCGCAGCAAGCGTATGCGCAAACTGACGGTGGAGCTGCCCTTTGCCCACACTGCGAGGGAGGATCACAGCTATTTCAAAATGGGCAACGCCCTGTGCATCGCATCGGATATTTTTGCGGCGCTGGCGGTGGTAAAGGACAACCGCCTGTTGGAGTGCAGAGGCGAACGGGCGCAAATTTTCGACATCACGGTGCCGTCGGGCGGCAGCTGCAACTTCGACATAGTGACGATATACGCCGACGACTCGGCCGCAATTGCCGAAACATTGGATAGCCTGCAACGCTTTGGCGCAACAAGGTGCCCGTTTTTTTGGGATAGCGCTTGCGCACGCATCGCATCCGACGGTACACCGCTGATTTTGCAGCCCAACGGACACACGCCGTTGACAGCAAGACAGCCCTGTGTGCGGCAACTGAATTTCAGCTATCAGTTGGGCAACAGCGATGTGGCCACCTTTGCCGACAAGTTGGGCAACAACACCACGCTGGCAGGGGGATTTGTGTTCGGCGTGGGCGGCGAAGGGGTGTACAAGGTGCAAAACGGCATGCTCTCCAAGCTGAACTCGCAACACTTTGCGCTGGACGGCGACAGCCTTGTGTTTGAAAGGGGCGGCCAACTGCGCATACGTCACGACGGTTGCAAGCACTACGACATCACCTACGCCAAGCCCGCTCAAACGCTGTTCTATTTTCCGTTGGAACGCAAGGCCGCCGTCACTTTGGACAGGGCGTCCAACAGTTTTGCGCTGGACGACGGCGAAAGGCGGCTGGTTTTTCGCTGTCGGGGCAGGATAGAAAGCTACACCACCAATGCGCTGGAATGCAGCGAGGACAGGCTGCGCTACAAACTTAGCGGCGACCTTGACGCAGGGCATTGCCTGGCCATCTGCCTTGCCAGAGATACGGAAGCGGGGCTGGACCTCATCAGCAAGCGGCAAACGCCCGCCCCTACGCCCATCATCAGAGAGAGTCTGGTATCCACCTACCTCAACTATATCAACGACAAAAACGTGTTTTGCCTCAGCAACATGCTGAAACGGGCGGACAGCCTGACATTGACGGCGATATGCTACACCAATCCGCAGTTTGTAAAAAACTATCTGCTGGCCGCAGCGCAAAACGCTCAGACCGAGTGGGTGTACGACGCAGACGGGGTGAGACGGCCCTTTGCCGACAGATTGGCTGCACCGCTTGCCGCCGTCTACTATCTCAATCTGGTGGGAGAACTGCCACAAAACGTGCTTCAACTTGCGCAAAGGGAGCTGTTTGCCGAGGCGCAGGGCAGGGACATCTGCATTGCGGCACTGGGACTGCTGCGAGCCGCCCGCTTGAAGGGCTTTGACAAGGTGCAATGTCTGGTGCGATATGCCAATCTCAAAAAGACGATAGAATCGGACGCCACACTGTACGCATTTGCGCAGGCGATTGGCGCAGTGCCGCTGGTGAACCCATCCAAACAGCGGTTGAAGGATATATGCAACAAGTGCAACGTGCCCAAGTGCTGGTACTACGTGTCGCAGTTGGAAAATCTGTACGGACTGAGCATAAGCGCAGGCAAACTGCAAATTCAGCCCAAAGTGTCGGCGGATACGTTGGAACAATTTGCCCTGAACATAGGAGGCAAACGCATCGACACCAGTTTTTTGGCGGCGTCGGTGCAGTGCATGACGCTGAACGGACGGCAATGCTTTGCACCCTTTTATGCACCGTCCCTCAAAAATGAACAAAATGAGTTGGTTGTTAGCTGCTGACGATAAAAAGCCGATTGTAGGCTGTTGATAACAGGAAAGAGTCGGTTGTTGGCTGTTGACGACAAAATCCGTTAGATATTGACCGAAAAAAAAGCCGCTCCCTGGCAATGAGGGCGGCTTGGTTGATATCGTGCGCTACACGATATGTTTGAGGGAGGGCTTCATCAGGTGGGGGACGTAGCTGAGCAGCTCTCGCACCACCGTAAGCTGGGCTTTGAGCTGGGCGTAGTCACCATCCTCGGCATAGGCCTGTCCCTCGGCAAAGCGAAGGTTGATTTCGTACACGTCCACATGGGGCAGCAGCAGCTCGCTTTGCTCTCGCAGGCGCACCCACTTGTCTCGGAAGGCGTTGTACTGCTCGGCGGTGAGGCTTTCGTCGTCGCATTGGGCGATGATTTGGTCGCAATCGGCGGCCAACTTGTCGTACTGGCGAGACAGCAAAACCACTTCCAGCACGCCGCACGTCACGATGAGCGCCAAAGCTATCAGTCCTGCCCAGATATTTTTCGTCATTTGCGCACCACCTCCACATTTTTGTACTGTATTGCCGTCTTGCGGCGCTGCAACGTCATGCGATTGTTTTCGTCTATGGCCAGCAGCACCACGTTTTTCAGCTTGACGTGCTCACTGTCCAGCAGGCGCTGCAAATCGGCCTTGTCAAAGCCGTTGCCCTTGATGTTTTCCTCGTTCCACTTGCCCTCGGTGATGACGGGCACGGGCAAGGTTTGCTGCTTGTCTTCCATCTGCTTGTTGGGGACGACCGTCAGCTGGCCGTTGGTCTCCATGATGCCGTAGATGATCTCTTCCAACGAGAAAAACTCCGCCGCACGCATGGCCTGCAACAGGTCGTTGACGTGCATGTTGAGGCTGCGCAGCGCCTGCACGTCTATGTTGCCGCCGTTGATGACCATGACAGGCTTGCCGTTGATGATGCCCTGCAACTTGTCGCTGTGGGACAGCACCAAAATAAATTGGTGTATCACAAACATGGTGAGTATCGCAACGATACCAAAGGTGATGGGTATGGCCTTGTCCGCCATGGGTATGCAGGCCAACTCTGATATGACCAGCGTTATCACCAGCTCGAAGGGCTCCATTTCGCCGATCTGCCGCTTGCCCATCATGCGAAAGACAAACAGCAGCACCGTAAACAATATTATTGCTCGGATAAATATGATAATCATAACCTTAGTGTGGGCATAAATTTGCAGGATATTCTTGCCCGCCGACAAGGTTTGCCCATAGTTTCAGATAAAAAACAATTTTTCAACAATAGCACAAAAGGCGATGCGAAACGCCCCCTTGCAAAAATTTGCGGCAGGCGCTTTACTTTTTGGGCGAAAGGCAATATAATGGTATCAGCAAAGTTGACGGCGTGCGTCAAGTGCCGCATTTAGGAAAAGGTGCGGACGAAAGCGCTCATTTGCGCTGCGGTGCGTCGTTGGGTCCGTTGCCTTGCCGAGCAGTCGCCCATCTGCGGCAGTGTCGGCGCTATCGTGGTTTGCCACACATCGGACCTTTTTTGCAAATGCAAAAAGGGGATTTTTATTTTGAACAAAACTTTGAAAATTTGCTGCATCGCCATGCTGGCGGCGCTGAGCGTAGTGGCCAACTTTTGCACCATCCCTCTGCCGGGGAACAATGCCGTTTCCTTTACGCTGGCGGTGTGCTTTTTTACCGGGATATACTTTGGCGCTGTGCCCGCCATGTTGGTGGGATACGCAGGGGATCTGATCGCCCACCTGATACATCCGCTGGGCGAATACAATTGGTTTTTGGCGGCGTCCGTGGCGCTGTACGGCGTGATATGTGCGCTGGTTTACAAAACCAAACTGCCGCAGGCGGTCAAGCTGATACTTTCCGCCATCATTTGCTACCTTGTGTGCCTGTGCGGACTGAATACCTTTGGGCTGTGGCTGCAATACATCGTGGGCGTGCAGGCGGGGCCGCTGGGCGTTTGGGACCTGATAACGGGCAATCACGGCGACATCGGCAAGAGCTTTTGGGTGTATCTGGCGGCAAGGGCGCCCATGTCTGCGGTAAACCTGACAGTGAACGCCGTCATTGTGGGGGTGTTGCAGGCCTCCAAAACAATCGCCAAGCTGGTGGAGCGGATACATTCGGGCGAGGCGGCGACGACAAAATAACATATATAATCAATCCCTTGCGGCTCGTGTTGAGTTGCAAGGGATTTTTTTTGTTTTCAGTCACCGACAAACAACGATTTTTATGTTTTGATTTTTTCGTATCCAAACATTTATCACATAACCGTTTTTTGCGATATGCGGCGATTTTTTTTCGAAAAATCGGCGAAAATGCGGCAGAACTGCCGTTTGTGGGGGAAAGTCACACATCGACATGCACAAACTTGGCACGGGCAAATTGCGCCGAGGCAGTGACGGACACGGGGTCGCCGCTTGTGAGGTACAGGCACTTGCCCTTGGCGGCGGTATCGTGCTGCACGGGCACAAAATCGGTGACGCACTGCACCGCTTGGGCGTGGCCGATATAGGGCCGCATGACGTTGAGCAGCAGCGGAAAATGCGTGCAACCCAATATGACGGCGTCGGGCGGACTGTGTTGCAGCTCGGCAAGGGCCAAACGCACTGCATGGCGGCACTCGTCGGTGCGGACGGCGTTGTGCTCGGCAAAGGGCACCAAAGCACTGCACGCATATTGGCGGGAGGCGACTCCCAAGGCGGCAAGATGGCGGACGTAGATACCGCTGCGGACGGTGGCGTCGGTGGCAAGCACGGCAACATCACCCTGCGCAAGGCGGGCGGCAAGGCGACATGTGGGCGTCACCACATCATATATGGGCAGGGGAAACATCGATCGCAGCCTATCGGCAAACACCGAGGCCGTGTTGCACGCCAGCACCACACTATTTGCACCGTTTTGCACCAACCAATCCACAACGGTGCTTACCCGAGAAAAAATTTCGGCGTCGCTTTGCGTGCCGTACGGACAATGGGCGCTATCGGCAAAATAGACAAAATTGCAGTGCGGATATTGCCGCCGCAGCTGTCGCAACACCGTAAGGCCGCCAACGCCGCTATCCACCACCGCCGCAAAAGAAAAACCGCTCATACCCTATTATATGAGCGATTGGGGCGTTTTGTACGGCGGGACGGAGCAAAATGCGGGGGTGGGAATCAGTAGCGAATGACCTCTGTCGATGGCAAAATTGTGCCGTACTCGACAATGGCGGCTTTGGGCAAATAGAGACGCTGCAAATTGCGGGAGGTGGCAAACGCTCCCGAAGCGATGCGCTTGACAGTTTTGGGCACACGATACTCGCTATCCGCACATAACCCGGGATAGTTGACCAGCTCCGTCATGCTTTTGTTGAACAACACGTTGGCTTGCACGGCAAAATAGGGGTTGTCCTTGTGCACATCCTGATACGCCATCGGCACGGAAAAGCCGTGATTGGTCTCAAAATCATCCAAACGGCTGATTTTTTGCACGTTTTTGCCCAAAAACACAATGCGCACGGAGGATTCGTCGGCGAAAAAGCAATCCAGATAGTCGCAATCTACAATTGCCGCATAAACGGCGGACGACGAATACACGCCGTACTCCACTGCGACGGGACGCCTTTGCGGCGGACGGACAAGCGATATGCCTCCGTGAGGGCGCAGACCGCATATGCGGACGCCCTGCTGTGCGTTGGCGTCCTTGCAAATGGTGTCTGGATGCCAATTGACCTCGCCACGCTGCACTTGAAGGGCAAATTGGTAGATTTTGAGGTAAAAATCGGCGACGTCGCAGCCAGGTTGGGGGCTGTCGAACCCGCAGGCGCACTGCGATTGACCATTCAGCGGACGCCCGCAGATGGGGCAGGCGGTAAATTCAAGTTTGTCCATGGGGATGCTCCTTTGCCGAAAATGCGGACTTTGCCGACCGTGTTGGCAGACCAAACGGCCGCTTTATAATGTTAGTATAACACTTTTGTACAATTTGTCAAGCGATAAAAGGGTGCGGAAAAATTGCGTATCGAGAATTTGTTGCAATCCGCATTGGCATAACATCAAACATCCAATGTTACCAAATTTGTTACCAAAAATTTGTGAAACTACAATAAATAGCGTTAAAAGCACGAAAAAACCACAAAATATTGTGGTTTTTTCGTACTTGGTGCACCGAGACAATTATAATCCGAACACGAAAGCTCGTCAAGGCTGACCGTTTGCGTTCCGTTTTTGTAGT
>CANPXV010000004.1 GCA_947586855.1 uncultured Clostridia bacterium | reverse complement strand
TTGCGGGAGTGGCTCAGTGGTAGAGCGCTGCCTTGCCAAGGCAGATATCGCGGGTCCGAATCCCGTCTCCCGCTCCACGAAATACCCGAACATTTTGTTCGGGTATTTCTTTTATGTTGTAGTGAAGTTGGAAAATATAACGCACGTAGTGTGTTTTGATATGTTGGGGATTCGGACCCGCGTGTTGCGCGGGTTTTCAAAATCGAATCCCGTCTCCCGCTCCACGAAATACCCGGACATTTTGTTCGGGTATTTCTTTTGTGTTGTAGTTAAGTCGGGAAACATCACGCACAGAGTGTAGTTTTGTTATGTTGGAGATTCGGACCCGCGTGTTGCGCAGGTTTTCAAAATCGAATCCCGTCTCCCGCTCCACGAAAAACAGGTATTTTTAACAATAAAGTACCTGTTTTTCTTTATTTTTGTGCGTTTTTTAGGGACAACTAACCATTTTGAATTTATACTTACATCGTTGTCTTTGCCGATTATGCCTGTCGTACAATCAAAATTTGCACCTCGGAAAAAGATGCAAATTTGCGTTTGGTAACATTTTTGGTAACATTTTGTGTCGAGTTTTGACCTTAGGTTTTGCCAAAAGGAAGAATTTTTTTAAGCACTACTTGAACCCCAATCAAATTTTATAGAGTTGAAATATTCAAGATAGTCTTTCTTTTTCCTCGGAAACAGGTGCCAGTATGTTTTATCCGCACCAAACAGCATTTTGCGAGAGTGGCTCAGTGGTAGAGCGCTGCCTTGCCAAGGCAGATATCGCGGGTCCGAATCCCGTCTCCCGCTCCACGAAATACCCGAACATTCAGTTCGGGTATTTCTTTGCATTGATTAGTAGTAAAAGATTGCCAGAATTTTTATTTTACGCTAAAATAGTACTATGTTTTTTCAATCGCACACGCAGCGGCTTGTGTTGCGCCCGATTGCTCAGTGCGATTGGCGCAACCGAGCCGGCTATCACGTTATGGAGAAATTGGGCATGACCCGCACGGCAGTCGGGGTGCGCACCTATCGTGACGACAGAGGGACGGCCGCCGAATACACATACACGCTTGATTTTTCAGATAAAAATTGCAAGGCACATCGGAGAAAATTGTGAAATACGACATATTGCTTTTTGACATCGACAACACCATTTTGGACTTTGACAAGTCCGAAGAGCAGGCGCTGCGCCTCGCTTTTGAGGACATGGGGTGGGGATTTTCGCAAGAAATCCTGCAAACGTACCGTCGCAACAACATTGCGCAGTGGCAACTGTTTGAGCTGGGCAAACTATCCAAAGATCAGGTGCTGCTAAACAGGTTTGTCAACACATTTACGGATCTCAATATCTCTCTCGACAGGGTGCAATATGTTGCCGATCTGTACGAGGAGAACCTCAAACAGGGTTTTTTTGTGGTGCCGTATGCCCACGAGGTTTTGCAACAGTTGCAGCAATCGCACAGGTTGTACGTAGTAAGCAACGGCGTTGTGGCCATACAAAACAGCCGCATGAAGGGCAGCGGAATGGAAAAGTACTTTATCGCACGGTTTGTCTCGGAGGAGGTGGGCTATCCCAAGCCGCAAATTCAGTACTTCGATTATTGTTTCGAGCACATCGGCCAAGTGGATAAATCCAAAGTTTTGATAGTGGGCGACAGCCTCACAAGCGATATGCAGGGAGGCTTCAATGCGGGCATCGACACTTGTTGGTTCAACCCCAAACACCTGCCCAACACTTCACGGCTCAATCCCACTTACGAAATTGACGATCTGCGCCGCCTATTGGACATCGTTTGACCCGACTTCGCACCTTTTCTATTGTGCCTTGTGCAAAATTCTTGCTCATTCGCAATCAAAAAACTCCGCAATTTTTTGCGGAGAATTATTTTTTTAGCGGTTTAGTGCTGTTCGTTCATTTTTTGCAGCAGGTTGCGCAGTGCTCGGCCTCGGTGGCTGACGGATAGTTTTTCCGTTTCGGTGGCCTCGGCAAAGGTTTTGTTGAGTTCGGGGCAGAAAAACAGACTGTCGTAGCCGAAGCCGCACTGGCCGTGTTCTTCCGTCAAAATGTATCCGTCCACCCGTCCAAGCGCAGTCAGATAGTGCCCCTCGGGGTACAGCAGCACCAAAGTGGTGGTAAAATACGCCGAGCGGTCCTGCTTGCCCTGCATTTCCGCAAGCAGCTTTATCCTGTTGGCCACGCTTTCACCGTTGCCTGCATATCGGGCAGAGTGTATCCCCGGCAGACCGTTGAGGGCGCTTACGCACAGTCCCGTATCGTCCGCAAGCACAACTTTATCTGTAAATTGGGCAACAGCACGTGCCTTTATCAGGGCGTTTTCCAAAAAGCTGTTGCCGTTTTCGTCGGGGGCGCAAACGATACCCTCTTCGTCGAGTGAGGTGATGCTTTCAAATTTGCCGCAAAGCGCCATTTTGATTTCTGCCACTTTGTGTTTATTGTTGCTGGCTATCAGTAGTTTCATTTTTATCTTCAAAGTACACGATGTTGGGATTTTTTGCCATCAACAGCTCCTTCATATCCTCAAAGCGCTCCTTTTTGATAACAACAGCCGCAATGGTTGGGTCGGGGCCTTTCCAGATGTAGCTGATGTAGAATGTGCCGTCGATAATGGCAATGTTGAGGATGTTTTTTAGCTGTATGCGGTTGCTTAGCATATCCACAAATGCAATGTTGAGGTGCAGATACTTGTCGTCCACCTTGTAGTGGATGGTGTTTAGCAGCAGCGAGACCAGCAGGGTGAGCGACCCGGTGCTTATCAACAGCGTAGCCTGTCCCGTCGTCAGTTCGATACGCACGCCCGACAGTGCCAATACGCCCAAAACAAGCCCAGCAAGGCTTACAGCGGCAATTATCCACAAAATTATCCTTATTGCAAGTGGTGACATCAAACGATATTTCATATTTATAGTATAGCAAAAATTTTTTGCGATGTAAACCTGTTGCATAGTTTTTGCAGGATATGCGATATCGGAGGTATGTGTGCGGCATATAGATTTTGATGCGTTGGATAGTAACGTCCGCTTTTTCAGAGAGCGGGCCAAGGGGGCCAAGCTGTGCGCCGTGTTAAAAAACGACGCCTACGGCCACGGAACGATACATATTGCAAATCATCTGGCGCCCTTGGTGGATTGCTTTGCCGTTGGGGATGTGGTTGACGCCGAAGCGCTGCAATATCTTGGCAAGGATACGCTGATTTTGCTGCCGCTGTCATTGCGAGAGGTCAAGCGTGCCATTGCCGCAAACGCCATTGTCACGGTGGATAGCTTTGAGACGCTTTTTGGGGTGGACTGCGCAGCTCGGTCGCTGGGCAAGCGTGCCAAAGTGCACGTCAAATTTGACAGCGGCATGTCTCGGCTGGGCTTCGACGTGGGTAGCGCTCCGGCTGTTGCGGACAGGTTGCGGCAGGCTTTTGTGGACGTTGAGGGCGTTTTTTCGCATTTTTATGGTGAAAGCGTGCAAACGTGTGACGAGCAGTTGGCAAGATTTTTGTGTGCGGAAAGGGTTTTTCGGCGAATGTATCCCAACGTTACAGCGCACATCGCCAACACTTGCGGCTGTTTGCTTTCGCCAAAATATCATCTGGATATGGTGCGTATCGGTTTGGGACTGTACGGCTACGGTGTGCCGCAACTTCGTCCCGTCAAGACGGTCACGGCGACTGTCATCGCCTGCCGCAAGGTTGCCCAGGGCAGCGCAGTAGGGTACGGAGCAATCTTTTGCCCCAATCGAGACACCAATATCGCCGTGCTCAATGTTGGCTATGCGCAAGGGCTGCCTCGCATGCTGGTGGGCGAAAAAATATCCATTAACGGCAGGTTTTATCCGATAGTTGCGGTGTGTATGGCAATGACGATGGTGGATCTGGGCGACGATTGGGCGCAAATCGGGCAAGAGGCGGTGCTGCTGGGCAAAGAGGTAAATTTGTCCAACAGCAAGGTATTTATTTACGAACTGTTGTGTAATTTGCAATAATGTTGTAAAATATAGGCGATGAGAGTTATTAGCGGAAAATACAAAGGCCGAAAGCTCGTCGCCCCAAAAGGTATGGCACGTCCCACTCTGGACAGGATGAAGGAGACGCTATTCAACATCGTTGCCCCTCGGTTGCCGGGCGCAGTTGTGCTGGACCTATTTGCGGGGTCGGGGCAGCTTGCCATCGAAAGCCTCAGCAGGGGCGCCGAGCAAGCCTTTTTGTGCGACGACAACAGGGATTCCGTCGCCGCCATAAAAAGCAATTTTGATGCAATCGGCGTGCAGCCACAGCTTTTTGTGGGCGATTTTAGGACGTGTTTGCAGCAAATTGACCGCAAATTGGATGTGGTTTTTGTGGACCCACCCTACAAATCGGGCGCCTATACGGAGGTTTTGTACATTATCGCCCGGCGGCAGCTGCTTTCGCCAGACGGCATTGTGGTGTGCGAACACGCCGCCGAGGACGATTTGCCGTGTAGTGCGGACGGCCTTGTGCGCTACGACGTCAGAAAAATGGGCACCGTCAAATTTAGTTTTTACAAAAGGAGCGAGCAATGAAAACAGGTGTGTACGCAGGGTCGTTTTATCCCGTCACAAAGGGGCATGTCGATGCGATTGAGCAGGCAGCAAAATTGGTGGACAAGCTGTATGTGGTGGTGGGCATCAATGCCGACAAAAATTATTGCATATCCATCGAGGAAAGGCTGGATATGCTTTCTCGTGCCATTGCCCACGTCACCAATGCAGAGGCTGTGGCCTACAACGGCATGATGACGGATTTTTGCAAGGCCGTGGGCGCCAACGTAATGATAAAATCCATCCGAAACGCCTTGGATTTGCAATCGGTTATCGATTTGCACGACATTAATCAAGATTTTTGGGATGGGCAAACGGTTTTTGTGGTGGGCGCCAAGCAGTATCGCCAGGTGTCCAGCTCGCTTGTGAGGGAGTTGGCGGCGTTGGGACAGGACATATCGCCCTATGTGCCGGAGTGCTGCCTTGAACAAATAATAAAATCTTTCGCAAGATAGCCATGATCACACAACAAAAGAAATTGCAATCTGCGGCGCAATATCGTCAACTTGTGCCGCTTAGCCAATCTTTGGTGGCAAAAAAAGCGGCTTTTGACGAAGAAATAAGACAAAATTTTGTTTCTCGCAAGCGTTTTGCGGTTATTTGCGGACCGTGCTCGGCCGACTCGCCTGCGGCGATGGAGCAATATTTGTTGCGCCTCAAAGAGGTTGCCGACAGCTGCCCCAAATTGCTTGTTGTGGCGAGAATCTATACCGCCAAGCCCCACTCCAACGGCGAGGGTTACAAGGGCACGGCCTTCCACTTGCGCTTGAAAGACGAGGTGGATTTGGACGAAGGCATCGTCCGTTGTCGGCAGATGATGGTGCGTTGCTTGGAGATTGGTCTGCCCGTCGCCGACGAATTGTTGTATCCGCAGCTATACGATTGCACAAAGGATCTTGTCAGCTATTGGTTTGTGGGCGCACGCAGCGGCGAGGACAGCCTGCACAGAGATTTTGCCAGCGGCCTTGACGTTTGTTGCGGCATCAAAAACCCCATCGACGGCGACATAGAAAGATGCGTTGACTCGATCTATGCCGTCAGCCGTCCAAGAGCGTTTCCCTATGGCTGCATGCAGTACGCCACAGAGGGTTGCAAGTTTGCGCATATCGTGCTGAGGGGCGGACAGACAAAAGGCCAATACATATCCAACAACAATATAGAAAGCATTTCTTTGGCGAAGGAGTTGCTGCGCAAACAGGGGCTCAACGACTATGTGATGGTGGACCTCAACCATGCCAACAGCGGCAAAGTGGCTTTTGCACAGTTGGATAACGCCCGTGGCGCTTTGCAAATTGGCGCCGACGGCGTGATGATAGAAAGCTATCTGCTTGGCGGCAAGGGGTGCGGATACGGCGTGTCGCAAACCGACGACTGCCTGGATATCGAAACGACCGAGGGGCTTTTGCGGTTTATCAACGACGCCCTATAACAGCAATTTGACCAGCGCATAGCTTATCACGGTGGCAAAAGCCGCTTGCACGCACTTCATTTGCAGCAGTTTCCACGGGCTGATGTGCTTGCTACCAAGAAAAGCATAACACTGACAAAACACGCACAGCCCGCCAAACGCCAACAATGTGCTGCACAGAACGGTGGCGGTGCGCAGTGGTGCAACGGAGCACATCGCAATCACGCCGTTGGTCATTTCCAGCAGGCCTATCGCAAAGGCAAACAGAGGGCTGTTGCGCACCGTCTCCGACATCAGGTCGCAAACCATATCTGTCATCATATAAAACAGTGCAATCAGACCGCCCACGGAAATCACCGACAGGGCGGTGTTTGTTATGGTGGTGCCAATGTCCGACGGGGCAAAGCCATGTGTGACTCCGTCAATATGCAGTTTCTTTTTCGGGCGGTAGACTAGGCCCGTCAGCAGAGACGAGGCAATTTGCGCAATCAATACGACAAGCGCCGCAAGGGCGTTTTGCAGCAATCTTGCGCCTATTGTGCCTATGACGAATATCGGGCTTACAGTGGAGCAAAAAGCCGCTGCATGCGTGATGGAATCGGCGTCTGCGTCAGTTTCGGACAGCGCCTTGGCTCCCATGGGATAGCCGCACAGCAGGCTTACCATATAAACCTCGTCGCAGGACACGCCAAACAGCTTTTGCGTCAACGAAAATTTCCGTTTGGGACACAGCTTGGTTGCAATCGTGCTTAGCACTGCAAACGGGAAAAGTGCCGGCAGCACATTGTATGCCCACACAGTCAGTCCGTTGAAAAAACTTTGCATATATCTGGCCGGCGAGGAGACAAACATGCCCATCACGGCGACCAGCATAAGCAGCAGTGCAACACGAAAATATTTCACAAAATAATATACGGCTTGTCCGCTTTGTATAGACTATTGATATTTGGTAGAAAGTAAATAGAATAAGCTGACCGTTCTCTGTTTGTAGTATATTACGATAATTTGTTATCAAAAAAATGCTTAACTATATCGAAAAATGACGTTTTGTAGAATACTATGTCTGAAATAGAATATAAATTTAGCCCGATTTGACGCAAAATCAGTCGAAAACGGGCAATTTTGTAGGATAGCTGTAACCCGTCAGAGAACGATACAGGTTGTCCGCTCGGGTGGTGATTTCGTCCGATTGGTTGTCTGTTCGGCTCAGAAGTGTAGCGGCGCTTTTTTTTACTGCAAGCACTTTTGTGGCTGGCAGAGTCTGTTTGCAAAGTTGGACGTCATTGCGGCGAATATCCAGAATGCAATTCAGAACAATTCGTTGCAGTTTCAGTCGGGTATATCTTTTTGTTTTGATGTCCTCCATCATTTTTTCAAAGCCGTGCGCCTTGTCCGCCGCAACAATTCTGTTTTCCAGCCCCTCGGTCACGCCCTCGATTTGTTGTAATTTTTGCATATCGGCAACGGACATAAATTTTGTTGCAAAGTCGCAGTAGCGGTCTACCACGGTGTCGTTGATGTCGTCGCATACAAAGTCGTAGCTGTATCTTGCTCTCAAATCCTTGTTTTGTCGAAGTGCCGCCGAGGAGGCAAATTGGCCGTATTCTCCGTTGAAGTTGTCCTCCCGTTGCAGCGTAAAGGGCATTATCGAGTTGTCAATCTCGGCAATGGCACGCAGGTACTCCACGGCAAGAGTGTTGTTGGGCTTGTCGAGAGCGGCACAGCCCGTAGCTGTGGCAACGGCCTTGGGGTAACTGACGCCCAGCGACATCTGCCGTTTGATTTGCTGTTGCACGTCCGATTTGTCCAAAAGCCGCACACATTCGTTGAGCTGTTGCAAATCGCCGCACTCGCTGCCGAAAACAAGGTAATCGGCGCCTATTTTGTGGGCAATTGCCACGCCGCCGCGGGCAAAATTTTGTGCCGAGGCGGTGGCAAAAACGGTGGGCAGCTCGATGACCATATCCGCCCCCGACATTACGGCGTGTTTGGCGCGAGAATATTTATCGGCGCACGCAGGCAGTCCCCGCTGAGTAAAATTGCCGCTCATTATGCACACGACGTGCTCGGCAATGCTTTTTGCGTAGTCGATCAAACGTTTGTGTCCGCTGTGTAGAGGGTTAAATTCACATATTATTGCGGCAATTTTCATTTTGTGCGTCCTCGTTGGTTTTGTTTTTGTTTACAATCGTTTTGGGATATGCTATAATTGTCTCGTTGGCAAAAAAGATGTTCTTCAAACATTATACATCAATTTTTGCAATAAATAAAGCGTTAGAAGGAGATTGCTATGAGCGTATTGGAACAAATCAAAAGCAAGGCCGCAAAACTGCAAAAGACAATAGTTCTGTGCGAAGGTGAGGACAGCCGTGTTGTAAAGGCCGCCCAGATGGCCACCGAAGAAGGCATTGCCAAAATTGTGCTGTTGGGAGACGAATCGGCGATAAGAGCCGCAAACCCCTCTGTCCGCTTGGACGGTATCACAATCGTCAACCCGCTGACGAGCGACAAATTGCCCGCCTACAATGCCAAGTTGGTGGAGCTGCGTGCGTCCAAGGGTATGACGCCCGAGCAGGCAACCGAGCTGTTGAAGGACGCCACCTATTTTGGCGCCATGATGCTGAAAATGGGCGATGTGGACGGACTTGTCTCCGGTGCGTGCCATTCCACGGCCAACACTTTGCGCCCCGGTTTACAGATTATCAAAACGGCGCCCGGCGTGTCGGCGGTATCCAGCTTTAACCTTATGATTTGTCCGCCCCAAGGCAATCAATATTGCCCCGATGGGTTGGTGGTGTTTGCAGACTGCGGTCTCAATCCCACTTATACGGCCGAAGGGCTTGCCGACTGCGCAATATCCACGGCCCAATCCGCAAAGTCCATTGCCGGTATCGAGCCGAAAGTGGCAATGCTTTCCTTCTCATCCAAGGGCAGTGCCAAGCATGATAACGTGACCCTTGTGCAGGAAGCGACCCGTATCGCCAAAGAAAAGGCCCCCGAGCTGAAATTGGACGGCGAATTGCAATTTGACGCCGCAATCGTGCCCTCTGTGGGTGAGATGAAGGCAAAGGGCAGCCCCGTTGCGGGACATGCCAACGTGTTTATCTTCCCCGATCTGCAAGCGGGCAACATCGGCTACAAGATTGCCGAACGTTTGGGAGGATTTATGGCGGTAGGCCCCATTTGTCAGGGCTTTGCAAAACCTCTCAACGACCTTTCGCGCGGGTGCAAATCCGAGGATATAGTTGCTGCGGTGGCCATCACGGCATTGCAAACACAGTTTTAGCGAGGTGGCGAAATGAAAATTCTCGTTATCAATTCAGGTAGTTCCTCCCTCAAATATCAGCTCATCGACATGCAGACAGAGGGCGTGTTGGCCAAGGGACTTTGCGAACGCATCGGCATTGCCAACTCCAATTTCGTCTACAAGGCCAACGGCAAAACCATCGAGCGTCAGGTGGATATGCCCAACCACAAGGTGGCGGTAAAACTTGTTTTGGACACCCTCACCGACAAGGAAGTGGGCGTCATCTCCTCTATGAAGGAGATTGATGGCGTGGGGCACCGTGTTGTGGCGTCGGGAGAGGCTTTCAAGCAGCCCACGCTTGTCACGCCCGAGGCCATGCGCCTTATGGAAGAGATCAAGGACCTGGCTCCGCTGCACAATCCGGCGGCGATAGTGGGCGTAAACGCCTGTCTTGCCCAGATGCCCGATACTCCAATGGTGTTGGTGTTTGATACGGGCTTCCACTTTACCATGCCCGACTACGCCTACATGTACGCCGTGGACTACTCTCACTACGAAAAATACAAAATTCGCCGTTACGGCGCTCACGGCACAAGCCACAAGTATGTCGCCGAGGAGGCCGCCAAGTATCTCGGCAAAAATATCGAAGATTTGAAAATCATCACCTGCCACTTGGGCAACGGATCATCCATCACGGCCGTCAAGGGCGGCAAATGTATCGACACATCAATGGGTTTTACTCCTCTGGCCGGCGTCCCCATGGGCACCAGAAGCGGCGACATCGATTTTGCCGCTGCCGAGTACATCGCCAAAAAGGAAGGCATGGACGTATCCGAAACGCTGACCTACCTCAACAAAAAGTGCGGCATGTTGGGCGTATCGGGTGTATCCAGCGATTTCAGAGATCTGTCGGCTGCAGCTGATAGCGGCAACGATCGTGCAAGGCTTGCGCTGGATATGTTTGCCTACGGCACCAAAAAGTACATCGGTGCGTACGCCGCTGCTTTGGACGGCGTGGACGTAATTGTGTTTACGGCAGGTATCGGAGAAAACGATGACAGAGTGCGTGCCGCCGCCCTCAAAGATATGGACTATCTCGGCGTCAAGCTGGATGCGGACAAAAATGCGCACTGCCCCAGAGGCGTTGTGGCGGAAATTCAGGCGGACGATTCGCATGTCAAGATTTTGGTCATTCCCACCAACGAAGAGCTTGTTATCGCCCGAGAAACAATGCGCACGGCAAATTTGGCGTAAATCGTTGACAAAACAATAGCTATTTTGTATAATAACAGATGTGTCTGATAAGGTTATTGTAGATTTGACGGAAAATTTTGCCCGTGTGGGCGAGCCAATCGACTTTACGTTCGATTGCAAGCCCGCCGACGAGCTGTTGCCCTATCCCGATGCCCATCTGGAAAATATCAGGGCACAGCTGACGGTGACGTTTTTGCGTCCCAACGTGGACGTGCAGGGCAAAATTGTTTGCAGCGTAAGCGGTCGTTGCGACAGATGTCTCGACGATGTGTCCGCTCAAATCGAAGTGCCTTTTCACCAAGTGTTCTACAAAGACGTGGCAGAGGACGAGGACGGCTATGTCTACACAGGCAGCAAGCTGGACGCTACAAAGGCTGTGTGTGATGAAATAGTGTTGTCCATGCCTACAAACCTGCTTTGTAAACCCGATTGCAAGGGGTTGTGCCCAAAATGCGGCTGCAATCTCAACGAGCGGCAGTGCGGTTGCGATACTGCAAAGGAAAATGCGTTTGCCGCACTAAAAAATCTAAAATTCTAACGGAGGTGCACACTAATGGCAGTACCCAAGAGAAAAACATCTAAACAGAGAAAGCATACGAGAGCAGCCAATTGGACTGCAAATGCAGCTTCTTTGGTGGAATGTCCTCAATGCCACGAGTTGAAGGTTGCCCACAAGGTTTGCGAACACTGTGGATACTACGACGGCAAGCAAGTGGTGGAAGTTCCCACAGACAAGAAGTAATTTTTGCAATCGTTTGCATAACATTCGCCATCGGACTACAATCCGATGGCTTTTTGTTGTGTGAAACAGTTGGATATTTTTGATATATTTCGTGAAACATCTTTTGTTTTTGGCCGTATATCATTGCAAAAATAACAAAAATAGGTTATAATTTATATTGACTGTGCCTTGGCACGGAGATTTTGTATGGACAATCAAACAATAAACCAAATAGAGCAACGCCTTGGCTACTGTTTTGGCAACAAGCAGCTGCTTGTGAGGGCGTTTACCCATTCCAGCTTTGCCAATGTGGAAAATGTGCCCGATAACGAGCGAATGGAGTTTTTCGGCGACGCCATATTGGAGTATCTGACGTCGGAATATCTTTTTGAGCATTTTCCCCGTCAAAACGAGGGGCAGCTGTCCGCAATGCGTTCCAAGTTGGTGTCGGCAGAGGGGTTGCGCCCCGCCGTGGATCGAATGGGCCTGTTGGAATTTTTGCAGGCGCTCAACAACGATTTCTCTCGCAAGGCCGAGGCAAATCTTTTCGAATCGGTGCTTTGCGCTATCTATCTGGACGGCGGTCTTGCGGCTGCCAAGCAGTTTTTTCTGCGGGCGTTGCAGCAAGAGTTGGACAACGCCGACGGTACTCTGCAAAAGGACCCCAAAACATTGTTGCAGGAGTACTG
The DNA here is from genome assembly GCA_947586855.1 of uncultured Clostridia bacterium. Classification (GTDB taxonomy): domain Bacteria; phylum Bacillota; class Clostridia; order Christensenellales; family CAG-314; genus Fimimonas. The sequence goes on along the minus strand of CANPXV010000004.1, from coordinate 106,314 downwards.
TCAGCGCAACAAATTGGCTCTGAGCTATCGTCTGGCCGACAGGAGCGGCCCCGACAACAAGCCGCGGTTCAGATACGAGATATTGGTGGACGGCGTAAAGCAGTCGGAGGGCGAAGGTTCCAGCAAAAAGGCGGCAGAGCAGGACGCCGCCAACAAATTAGTAACAAAATGGAGAATTGATCGGTGCTATATCTGAAAAAAGTAGAAATGTATGGGTTCAAGAGTTTTGCCGACAAGGTAGAGCTTAAATTCGATCAACCCATAACGGGCATTGTCGGGCCAAACGGCTGCGGCAAAAGCAACATATCCGACGCTATCAGGTGGGTGTTGGGCGAACAAAGTACCAAAAATTTGCGCGGCAAGCAGATGCAGGATTTGATTTTCAACGGGACGGACGTGCGAAAATCCATGAGCTACTGCGAGGTGTCGCTGTTTTTTGACAATACAACCCGCTTGTTTTCCATCCCCATGGACGAGATTATCATCAGCCGCAAGCTGTACCGCAACAACGAAAGCGAGTATATGCTCAACCGAAATGTGGTGCGTTTGCGGGATATTTTGCAGCTTTTGCGTGGGGTTGGCTTGGGCAAGGACGGCTACTCAATTGTGGGACAGGGCCGCATGGACGCCATACTCAACGCTCGGCCGGAGGACAGACGGGCCATCTTTGAAGAGGCTTTGGGCATATCCAGCTTTCGTGTACAAAAGGTGGAGACGGAGCGCCGTCTGGAAAAAACCAACATCAACAAGCAGCAGATAGATCTTTTGCGGAAGGAAATCGGCCGTGATCTGCCGGAATTGAGACGTCAGGCGGAGACGGCAAAACAGTATGCCGAGTATTACGCCGAGCTCAAAAATCTGGAAATAAACGCCTACATATACAGTTACGACAACGCCAGCGTAGAAAAGGAAAAGCTGAACAAAAAGCTGGAAGAGACGAAAAGAGAGTACAATCTGTTAGTAGCGCAGCTTGCGGATATAAATGAAAAATACGACGAGACTTTTCACCGTCGCAACAATATCGATCTGGAAATTGCCCAACTCAGGGACAGACAGGTGCAGCTGGCGGTGGAAGTGCAAAAGAGCGCAGGCGAAAAGGACGTGATACAGGAACGTATCCGCAGCTGCGAAAGAGAAATCCAATCCAACGAGGAGCAAATCGCCGCCGACAAAGAGGAAATCGAACGTCTGACGCAGGCCAATGTCGAGCTGCAAACGGTGCTTGTGCGCAGGCAGGACGAAAAGCAATCGCTGGAAGCGGATATTGCCCAAACCAACGAGCAATTTGCCGACGCCTCCAAGCATGTGGAGGAGATAACTACCCGTTCGGAGGCGTTGCGTCAAAAATTGGACGAGGCGCTGCACGCCGTTGCGGAAACGGACAGCAAATTGGTGGCGCTGCAAACGGAAAAGAAGAGCATCGACGAGCGTCTGGAACAGCTTGCTCACAGCGAGCAGGAGCTCACCCAAAAGTTGCAGGAATCCGCAGGCGAGGAGGGTGACCTTCTCAACAGCTACGACTTGCTGCGCAAGGAAAAGGACAGTGTGGACAACGACCTCAGGCGCATAAACGGACAGTTGAAAGAGTTGGAGTACAAGCAATTTAACCTCAACAAGGAGTTGACAAAACGTCAGCAAGCCTACTCCGGCGAGAAGGGCAGCATAGATATGCTGACAGACTTTGCCGCCAACTATCGGGGTTATCAGCCCACCATACAGTACCTGATGAACGACGCCAAGAAAGACAGAGAGCTTGCGTCGCATATATGCGGTTCGGTGGCCGACCTGATAAAGGTGGAGCCTAAACTTCAAGTTGCCATCGAGGCGGCCTTGGGCGGCAGATTGCAAAATATCGTCACCGAGACGGAAGATGACGTCAAATTCCTCATCAACTACCTCAAACTCAACGACTACGGCAGGGCAACATTTTTGCCTGTCAGCTCCATGAAGCCGCATGGCATAGATCGTGCGGAAGTGTTGCAGGAAAAAGGCGTGCTGGGCATTGCGTCGGAGCTTATTTCCTTCGACAAACACTACGGCAACGTCATGGAGTCGCTGCTGGGCGGCGTCGTGGTGGTGGATACATTTGACAACGCCGTTGCCATCAGCCGCAAATATCGCTATGCGCACCGCATGGTGACGCTCACGGGAGAACGCATCTCCAACGACGGTTCCTTGGAGGGCGGCAGCAATCGCAAACAGGGCGCCTACAACATCCTCTCTTACGAAACGGAGCTGGCCGAACGCAACGAAAAGTTGGCAGAGCTGCTGAGAGAATTGAAGGAAACCGAGGCGGAAAAGGCCGCTTTGGACGGAGAAATCGCACAGCTGCGTAACAGCGCCAATCAGCTAAACGAAAAGCTAAACACCCTCAAAGTGGATATTGCCACCGCCAAGGAGAAGATAGAGTCCTCCAACACGTTGAGCAACTCCGATAAAAAGAATGTTTTGCGCCTGTCGGAGGAGCGAGAAAAGCTGCTGACACGCCAATCGCAAATCGACGTCTCGATAAAGCGCACAGAGCTGCGTGCCAAGGAACTGGCCGCCGCCGAAAAGCAGTTGAGAGAAAAGGACGAGCACCTGCGAGAAGTCAGCCAGTTGGAGCTTTCCGCCAAGGAGACCGTTTCGGCTGGTTTGGCCGACAAACGTTACCGTCTGGCCGTGCTTGCTTCCAACATCGACGTGGCGCAAAAGGATATAAAAACAAACGAAAACAGCATTGTTTCGCTGGGCGACGGCATCGAATCTCGCAACAAATACATTGCGCAGGTGCGTTTTGCCATTGACGGCATGTACGCCACGCTCAACGAAAGCGTCACCGACAGCAAATTGCAAGAGGAAATGGCGCAACTGTTGGAAAAAATCAAGCAATCGGATACATACAAGCAGCAATTGGACGAAGATTTCAAAGTGCTGAGCGAATCTCGTATGACAAAGCAGAGCGATGCAAGCGCCAAGGAGATGGAAATGCGCAAGCAGGAATATGACCTCAACAAAATCGACGACGATTTGCTTGCGTTGCAACAGCGTGTGTTGGAAGACTACAACATAACGTACTCTGCCGCTATGCAGTACAAGGACGAAAACTTCCGCAAGGAGACCGCCCAAAAGCGTATAACTCAACTAAAATCAAACATCACCGGTATGGGCATTATCAACCCAACCGCCCCGCAAAAATTGGAAGTCGAGCAGGCCCGCTACGACGAATTGACCTCTCAATTGGAGGACCTGGACAAGGCCGAGGTCGATTTGAAAAACGCCCTTAGCGAATTGGAAAGCAATATCGAAAGCCGCTTTAACGATGGCATGGAGCAAATCAACGACAACTTCAAACTGATTTTCAGAGAGCTGTTCAGCGGCGGCAACGCCCGTCTGTATATCGATAGGGATCCCGCCAAAGCGTCGCTGGATCAGGGCATCGAAATCGAGGCCCAACCCCCGGGAAAGAAATTGCAAAATATCTCGTTGCTATCCGGCGGCGAGCGCACAATGACGGCGGCGGCAATACTGTTTGCCATACTCAAATTCAACCCAATGCCGTTTTGCGTGCTGGACGAAATCGAGGCGGCGCTGGACGACGCCAATGCCGAGAGAATTTCCAAATATCTGCGCAAATTTTCCTCTTCGACGCAATTTGTGGTCATCACCCACAAAAAACCCACAATGGAACACTCCGATGTGCTGTACGGCGTCACCATGGAGGAAAAGGGCGTATCCAAGATCGTCTCGGTAAAGCTGACGGATGCTATCAAACAGGCCATGTAGAGGTGCAAAATGGGATTTTTCAAAAAAATCATCGACGGTCTCAAAAAAACCAAAGAGCGTATTGGTTTCAAACTGAACCAACTGTTCAAAAGGGGAATTTTTGACGACGATTTCTACGACGAGTTGGAGTTTATTTTGCTTTCGGCGGATATCGGCGAGGACACTACGACGGATATCATCGACGAACTGCGAGAGCGTATGGGCAAGGATAGAGTTTCCGACCCCGAAAAGGCCAATCAATACCTGCGAGAGGTGCTGTACGACATCTTGGGCGACGAAAAGATGGAAATTTCCACCCCCTGCGTCATCATGGTGTCGGGCGTAAACGGCGTGGGCAAAACTACCACGATAGGCAAACTTGCCAACATCTTTACCAAGCAGGGCAAGTCGGTTGTGATTGCCGCAGCGGATACTTTCAGGGCGGCCGCAAGCGAGCAATTGGAAGTGTGGGCCAACCGTGCCAAAGTGCGTATCATCATGCACGAGGAGGGCAGCGACCCTGCCGCAGTGGTGTTTGACGCCATTTCTTCCGCCAAAAGCCGCAAAACGGACGTGGTGTTGGTGGATACAGCTGGCCGTCTGCACAACAAAAAGAACCTGATGGAGGAGCTGAAAAAGATCAATCGGGTCATCGAAAGGGAGTTTCCCGAGGCCGACCGCAAAAATCTCATCGTTTTGGACGCAACTACGGGGCAAAACGCCATACAGCAGGTGGATATCTTCAACGAGGCGATAGATATAGACGGCATTGTGCTGACCAAGCTGGATGGCACGGCAAAAGGCGGCGTGGTGCTGGCTATCAAGCACGATATGGACATCCCCGTGTACTTTGTGGGCGTTGGCGAGGGCATAGACGACTTGATGGAGTTTGACGCCGAAAGCTATGTTGAGGGCATAATCTGACAATAAAAAAATTGTTGCACATTGGTAAATCTTGTGATACAATTATCCATAGAGCAAACTCCCTTTTTCTTGTTAGTTTTCGCAATTCAATTATACACTGAAAAAGAGTCTTTGCTCTATCTTTTTTTCCTCACACCCCAACATTTATTATAGAACCTAAAATTCTTTGTTTTTTGCTTTCAATCATAATTTAATAAGGAACAAAAAGGAGCTAAATCCTCAACGTACTTAGCTCCATTATATTGTAAATATGTAGCATAATACTTTTGAAACAAATATGCGTGCTTTTGCGTATCACGTCGCTGCCATAAAGTATTGTATAAATTGCTGCTGCATTGCCATACGGTAAAATTTAGTTTTTGTGCTATGTGGCAGCAAATGTCTTAGCCGATAGTGCACAATCTGCCGCAAAGGGTATAGCCCAATGTTTGATAGCATGCATTGGACGGTACGTAATCTGCATCGGCATACAGCATAGGGGTGTAACCTGCGTCGGCGACATTTTTTGTCACCATATACACCATACTTTGCGCATAGTGATGTCTGCGATGTTGCGGACACGTGTACACCATGCTGACGGAAGCCAGATTTCCATCATATCGCACATAGCAGCAAGCAACGTTTTCGCCTTCGTTTTGCCAAAAGAAAATACGGCCCTCATTTACGGCAGATTCCACTTCCGCTCTATACATGTTGCGATCTGTCGAATCTCCCAATTCTTGGTGAAAATCCACCATAAAGTCTACCATTTGCGGGATATTCTCTCTGACGCACTTGCAAAGTTGGCCGTCTGCCATTTTTGTCGGGGCCACGGGTTTGGGACAGTTGTACACCGAAATATTTTTTTTTACGGCAAGCTCCACGCCGTCTGCGGCGGCCCTTTGGATAAAAAACTCGGTAACGTTTGGTTTGAGATTGAAACTGTGTCCTTCAAACAATCCGTGCTGCTTTAAGGTGCGATATATCAGCTCCATTTCCTGTGCGTTGGCGTCGTTTGCCGTCCATATCCACACGGGATAGGGCGCTTGCGAGTAGCAAATTATCGTCCTAGCATGGTCTGTCAACAGTACCTGACAATTATGCAAAATTTTTTGCAACACAAAAAATGTGCCCTTTTCCTGTAACAGCAGGGCGTGGTCTCGTTCGTCTGCAAAGCTATCCCAATGCACCATAGCATAACTCCTGTTTTTTTTATTGTGACTATATCATATTGCTGCCCACAAAATCAAGCGTAGCAGATGTTTCTATTTATTTTTGCGTGACAATTGCGTTGTACAAGGCGGTGGCGGTTTAGTTTGCAGATAATTATTTCAAAATATAACGTCAAGCGTTTGACAATTGAGTCGGGTTGTTGTAAAATAACAGTGTAAAGCAAAAATGCTTTACAGAGTGAGGGTGAGTATGGCGCTGACGAAAATCGAACTTTCACAGCTGCTGGCTGTATATGGGCGGTTGCTCACCGACAAACAGCGTGACGCATTGACAATGTGGTGCGATTGCGACTGCTCGCTATCGGAGATTGCCGACGAAATCGGCATATCCCGTCAGGGCGTGAGAGACACCATATTGAAGGGCGAAGCGACGCTTGTGCGCTTGGAAGAAACATTGTCGCTGGCTCGGCTACACAGAGATTTGACTGTGGCGGTTGGGCAAGCGGATAGAGACAAGGTTTTTGAAGTGGTAAGTCGCTTTGTGTCAAAGGAGTAGAAATTGGCTGCTTTTTCCAATCTTACAGAGAGAATAAATCACGTTTTTGCCAAGTTGCGCAACCGAGGCGCTTTGACCGAGCTGGAAATCAAGCAGGCCATGCGAGAGGTGCGTGTGGCGCTGTTGGAGGCGGACGTCAACTTTTCTGTTGCCAAAGATTTTATCAACAAGGTGACGGAGCTTGCGGTTGGGGAGGAGATTCTCAAAAGCCTCACTCCCGGGCAGCAAGTCATCAAGATCGTCAATGAACAGCTTGTCGAGTTACTCGGCTCCACGCAAAGCAAGCTGGGCGTAAGCCCCAAACTGCCCACCGTCATCATGATGTGCGGTCTGCAAGGCGCCGGCAAAACCACAATGTGCGGCAAGTTGGCGATGTACTTGCAATGTCAGGGCAAGCGTGTGCTTTTGTGCGCAGACGACATATATCGTCCTGCCGCCATCAAACAGTTGGAGATTGTTGCGGGCAATGCCAAGGCGGGCTTTTTTGAAATGGGGCAATCCAACCCGACGAAAATTGCTCAATCGGCCGTTGCCTATGCCGAAAAGAACAGCTTTGACACCGTGATAATCGACACCGCCGGCCGTTTGCACATCAACGAGGAGTTGATGGACGAGCTGAAAGCCATCAAAAAGGCCGTAAACGTGTTCGAAACGCTGTTGGTGGTAGACTCTATGACGGGTCAGGACGCCGTAAACGTTGCAAAAACCTTCGACGAGCAGCTGGACGTGACGGGCGTGATTATGACCAAACTGGACGGCGACACAAGAGGCGGCGCAACGCTGTCCATCAAGGCTGTGACGGGCAAACCTATCAAGTTTGTGGGCACGGGCGAAAAGATGGAGGATATCGAGCCCTTCCATCCCGACAGAATGGCCTCTCGCATTTTGGGCATGGGCGATGTGCTGACGTTGATAGAAAAGGCGCAAACGGCCATCGACGAGGAACAAGCCATCAAGATGGCCAAAAAGATCAAAGAATCCAGCTTTGATCTCAACGATTATCTGCAACAGTTCGAGCAGGTTTCCAAGATGGGAGACCTCAACGACATTGTGGGCATGATCCCCGGCGCAGGACGGCTGAAACTCGGCGACAAAAAGGTGGACGAGGCGCAGCTCAAACGCAACAAGGCCATCATTCAGTCCATGACGAAAGAGGAGCGCTCCAATCCGAAAATTCTCAACTACTCTCGCCGCAAGCGCATTGCAAAGGGTTGCGGTTTGCAGGTGCAGGACGTCAATCGACTGATAAAACAGTTTGAGCAGACCTGCGACATGATGAAAAAAATGGCAAAATCCAAACGATTGCCTTTCTGAGTAAAGACAGATATATGCTATCTTTAATATAAAATACATTTTGGAGGAACAAAAAATGGCAGTAAAAATGAGATTGACAAGAATGGGAGACAAAAAGAATCCTTTCTACCGTGTTGTGGTCATCGACAGTCACAAGGCTCGCGACGGACAATATGTGGATTTGGTAGGCACCTACAATCCGCTCAATGAAGAAGTGCACCTTGATGTAGAAAAGGCCAAAAAATGGGTAGAGTGTGGCGTTCAACCCACCGAAACGGTGCGCATGCTGCTTGTCAGAGAAAACATTCTCGAACCCAGAAAGTCGCACAAGGCGTAGTCGGGAGAACCAACATGAAGGAACTTCTGACTTACATTGTGGAACAGCTTGTCGAGGACAAGACGGCCGTCAGCATCACCTGTGAGGAAAGCGACGGTGTGGAAACTTTGACGGTGCACGTTGCGGAAAACGACATCGGCAAGGTTATCGGAAAGCAAGGCAAAATTGCCATGTCTCTTCGCACGCTTGCCAAGGCTGTGGGCGCAAGAGAAGGCAAAAGATACAACATCGAGATTGCCGATTAGTAAATCTTTGCCACAAGTTATCTTGTGGCAAAATTGTTAGTTATGAGATTGCTTGTAGGAAAAGTGCTCAAAGCGCACGGCATCAAGGGCGAGGTGAAAATCTCCTGTCTGTTGGACAATGCCGAAATGCTGCGCAACGCAAAGCAGCTTTATATCGGTTCGCAAACGTACGCTGTGGATTCTTTCCGTGCGGACGGGGCGTTTTGCTACGTCAAGTTTGCGGGGCACGACGACAGAAATTTTGCCGAATCGCTAAAAAATTGGGATGTCTACGCCGAAAAAGAGGATGTCTTGGTGCCGAGCGGCAGATATTTTGTGCAGGATTTGATAGGTTGCCGTGTGTCGCTGGATAGCGGCGAGGATATCGGCTGCATTTGTGACGTGCTGCAATACGGCGCTGCGGACGTCTTTGAGTGCGTCAAAGATGGGCGCAAAGTGTCCTTTCCCTTTTTGAAGGATCTGACACTGAGCGTTGACGTGCTGTCCAAAAGGATAGTGCTCAGCGCCAAACGCTTTGCCGAGGTGGCTTTGTATGAAGATTGACGTTTTGACGCTCTTCCCCGAAATGCTGGACGCTTTGAACTGTTCGCTGACGGGCAAAGCAAGAGAAAAGGGCCTGTATCTGCTGCAATGTCACAACATCAGAGACTACTCCCGTGACAAGCACAAAAAGTGCGACGACGCTCCCTTTGGCGGCGGTGCGGGCATGGTGATGATGCCGCAGCCCATCCACGACGCCATTTGTGCGGTTGACCCGACCCACTCGGCCAAGCGTATATATATGTCCCCTCGGGGACGTGTTTTGACCCAGCAATTGGTAAAGGAGCTTTCGCAGCAACAACATTTGCTGATTTTGTGCGGTCACTACGAGGGCGTGGACCAGCGTGTGCTCGATATGGATATCGACATGGAGCTTTCTATCGGCGACTACGTGCTTTCGGGCGGAGAGATCCCCGCAATGGTGCTGATAGACAGCATTTTGCGCTATGTGCCCGATGTGCTGGGCAACAGCCAATCCACCGAGGACGAATCGTTTTCGCAGCCCTTGTTGGAGTATCCGCAGTACACTCGCCCGCAAAATTTTTGCGGTTTGACGGTGCCTGAGGTACTTGTAAGCGGCGACCATGCCAAGGTAGATCAGTGGCGCAGAGAGCAGTCGCTGGAAATCACCCGAAAAAACAGGCCGGATTTGTTGGAGAAATGAATATACAATGGTTCCCGGGGCACATGACCAAGGCGCTCCGCATGATGGAAGAAAATGTAAAATTGGTGGACGCAATAGGGTATGTGCTGGACGCACGTGCCCCTTTGTCCTGTTTCAATCCGCAATTTCAGTCCATCGTAGGCAACAAACCGTGCGTATTTGTGCTAAACAAGTGCGATTTGGCCGACCCCGCCAAGGTGGACGCTTGGTTGAACTACTTTGAAAGGCGTCACCAGCACAGCGTAAGGGTGTCGGCTACGGCCTCGTCCGATGCGGGCAAAATTGCCGCCGTGTTTGCAAACGCCACGGCCGATTTGCGCAAAAAATATCAGGCGAAGGGGATTTTTCGCCCGATACGCTTTATGATTTTGGGCGTGCCCAATTGTGGCAAATCTACAATAATCAACTGTCTGGCGGGCAAAAAGTCCGTTATCACAGGGGATAGGCCGGGCGTCACAAAGGGCAAGCAATGGGTCAGATTGAGTGGTGGGCTGGAACTGTTGGATACTCCCGGCACGCTGTGGCCCAAGTTTGACGACAACACATTGGCCGAACGGCTATGCTTTATCGGCAGTATCAAGGACGACGTTGTGGATATATGTGAGGTGGCATATGCGCTCATCAATCAGTTGCAACAGCTTTATCCGCAGCAGTTGGGCGTGCGTTACGGCGTTGATGGCCTTTTGCCCGTGGGCGAAGTGTTTGAGCAGATTGCCTTGAAGAGGGGCTTTTTGCTGCGTGGCGGCGAGATGGACTCCGAAAGGTGCGCAAAGGCTATTTTGGACGACTTCCGCAAGGGCAAGCTGGGCAAAATAACCTTTGATTTGCCGCCGCAAGAGTGAATTTTGCAATTTTACCAATGAACAAGACCGTAGATTTACTTAAATTTGAGCGTGGACAGATGTCGCTTGGCGCAAAATACATCGCAGGGATAGACGAGGCAGGGCGAGGCCCTCTTGCAGGCCCTGTGGTGGTGGCGGGCGTCATCATGCCGCCGGACGATATAATCGATGGCGTAAACGATAGTAAACAGGTGTCCGCCAAGAAACGTGAGGCGCTGTTTGACGTTATATGCGACAAGGCGATTGACGTGTCCGTGGCCGTTATCGACGCACAAACGATCGACGAAATCAATATTCTCAACGCCACCAAGCAAGGCATGCTGCAATGTATCAAAAAATTAGGGCGTGCAGACGTGGTGCTTGTTGACGCAGTAAAACTGTCCGCCAATGTGCCCACCGTCCCAATTGTGCATGGCGATGCGCTTAGTTACAGTATAGCTGCGGCCAGCATCGTGGCAAAAGTGACCCGAGACCGCATGATGGTGGAGTTGGACAAAATTTATCCGCAGTACAATTTTGCCAAACACAAGGGGTACGGGACAAGAGAGCATATCAAAAATCTGCAAAAATATGGGCCGTGTCCCATTCACCGCAGAACTTTTATCGGACATTTTGTACAGCTATGAATACCAGGATAGTGGGGCGCAAGGGCGAGGATGTCGCAGCGGATTATCTTCGCAAGCACAAATACCAAATCATCGACAGAAACTACAACTGTCACTTTGGCGAAATCGACATTGTGGCCTGGGACGGCAAAAGTGTGATTTTTGCAGAGGTCAAGGCCAGAAAGGACGACAAATTTGGCCTGCCAAGAGAGGCGGTGAATGTGCACAAGCAGCAAACAATTGTGCGTTGCGCACAGTATTGGCTCTATCGCAAAAAGCAGACGGGTGTCCCTGTGCGGTTTGACGTGATAGAAATTCTCGGCGATCAGATCAATCATATAAAGGACGCTTTTAGGCCTTGACTATGTCATAAATCGGCTTTTTGTAGAATAATATGCCAGACATAGTATCGAAATTTAAAGCGATTTGAGCAGAATTTGATATAAAATCGGGCAAATCGGAGGAATTTTGCATAATGCCGACAAAAATAATTTTGCGAGAAATTTTGCCGTAAAATCGCTGCAAAACAGTTGCTAAAAGCGACGGTTTATGTTAATATATACAGGTGACTTCGGGCGGTCCTCTGACTTTGACAGTGTATGAACGCTTAGTTAACAAAATTTTTGGAGGAAAAGTCAAATGGATATCATCAAGCAAATCGAGTCGGAATCGCTGAGAGAAGTGACCGAATTTAACGTAGGGGATACCGTCCGTGTGAACTTCAAAGTTATCGAAGGTAACAAGGAAAGGGTGCAGGCCTACGAGGGCATCGTTATCGCACGTAAGCATGGCGGTCTGCGCGAGACCTTTACTGTGAGACGCATTTCCAGCGGTATCGGTGTGGAGAGGACGTTCCCCGTGCACAGCCCCAAGATCGAAAGCATTGTGGTTGTTCGTCAGGGCGACGTGAGACGTGCCAAGCTGTACTATCTGCGTGAGCGTACGGGCAAGGCAGCCAAGGTCAAATCTTCAAGATAAAACCACGAAATCAAGCGGCCGTTTGGGTCGCTTTTTTGTTGTCTGTTGTTGCATTATCGCCAACTTGGCATTGGTTATTTTGTCAAAATTTTATCGGATATTTATTGCAAAATATTCTTGCTAAATTTTTCATTCAAAGTTATACTTATAGATAGATTATTTACAATGGAGAAATCTATGCTTGCGGTTATCAAAAGTTACGGACTGAAAGGCTTGGAAGGTTTTCCCGTTTCGGCGGAGATCGACATGCACGCCGGCATGCCTTCCTACGACATCGTGGGGCTTGCGGATACGGCTGTCAAGGAGTCTAAGGAGCGTGTGCGCTCTGCCATCAAAAACAGCGGTTATCATTATCCTGTGGCGTCTGCCGTTGTCAATCTGGCCCCTGCCGACATCAAAAAGGAGGGCAGTTTGTACGATCTGCCCATAGCCATCGGCATGTTGGCGGCCAGCAAGCAGATCCCCTACGACAGCCTCAAAAGGCCCATTGTGTTGGGAGAGCTGTCGCTGAATGGCGAGGTGCGCAAAATCAACGGGCTGCTGCCCATGCTTATCACGGCGGTGCAGCAGGGCGAAAAAACATTTTTGATACCCAAGGGCAATGCGGGCGAGGCGGTGTTTATCGAGGGCGCAACAATCTACGCCGTGGAGACGCTGCAAGAGGCGGTGGGATTTTTGACCAACCAAATTGAGTTGCAGCCCCTTGCTATCCGCAGTTGGGCAACGGACGTTGCCGTCAACAAAAGCGAGCACGACTTCAAATACATCAAGGGACAATATGCCGCCAAACGTGCAATGGAGATTGCCGTGGCAGGCAACCACAACATCATCATGATCGGGCCTCCCGGTGCGGGCAAAACGATGTTGGCAAGGGCGGTGCCCTCCATCATGCCCAACCTCACCTTCGACGAAGCGTTAGAAGTGGCCAAAATCCACAGCGTTTCGGGGCAGTTGGATGGATTTATTTACGAAAGGCCCTTCCGCACGCCTCACCATTCCAGCACGATGGTGGCATTGACGGGCGGCGGCAACAAGGCCCGCCCCGGCGAAATCAGCCTGGCACACAACGGCGTGCTGTTTTTGGACGAGCTGCCCGAATACAACCGCCAGACGTTGGAGACGCTTCGCCAACCGTTGGAAGATGGTGTGATAACCGTTTCTCGCAATGCCATTTCCGTGACGTATCCCGCCGACTTCATGTTGATAGCCAGCATGAACCCGTGCCCTTGCGGCAACTACGGCAGTGCCACAGCAGAGTGCAAGTGCACGGCCTCGCAGATACACAGGTATCTCAACAAGCTGTCGGGGCCGCTGCTGGACAGGATCGACATACACATCGAGGTGGACAACGTAACCTACAACGATTTGCAGACGGACGACCTTGCCGAGCCATCGTCGGCGGTAAGAGAGCGTGTCAACAAGGCCCGTGCCATACAGCGAGATCGTTTGTCGCCCTACGGCAGGCGGTGCAATGCGCAGATGACCCCCGCAGACATCAAGAGATTTTGCAAGTTGGACAGGCAAAGCGCCAACCTGCTGGAAGAGTCCTTTGAAAAGCTCAACCTCACCGCACGGGCGTATAACCGAATCCTGAAAGTGTCCCGAACCATTGCCGATTTGGACGGATCGGAGAACATCACTGTCAAGCACGTGGCGGAGTCGTTGCAATATAGGCAGCTGGACAGAAAATACAGGGTATAACATGTACACTTTGGAAGAAAAAATTTGCATATTGTTGGGCGAAAAAGGTGTTGTCGGCCCCAAATTCTTTCAGTTGTGGGAAATGTTTGACGGTGCAGAGGACCTTGTTGCCAATATCGGCAAAAGCAAACAGGCGCAGGAGATTTTGGGCGCAAGCTACTCGGAAATCGTTGCCTCCTTCAAGCGGCAGCAGTACGAAAAACTTGTGGACAACATGTGCAAGCACGAGGTTGTGGCAGTTAGCTATTTTTCGAACGATTATCCCGAAAGATTGCGGCAAATCGACGACAAACCCTACATACTTTTTTGCAAGGGAGACGTTTCGCTGTTGGATAGCCAATGCCTGTCGGTGGTGGGCACTCGCAAAATTTCCTCCTACGGACGGCGTGTCACCAAGGATTTTACCGCTGTGTTGTGCGAATACTTTACCATTGTAAGCGGATTGGCGTATGGAGTGGACAGCGTGGCGCACGAGACGACGCTGGACGAGCACGGCAAGACCATTGCGGTGCTGGGTGGCGGATTGCTGAGCGTGTATCCCGCCTCTAATCAGGGGCTGGCGGACAGGATTGTGCGCAGCGGCGGATTGCTTGTTACCGAGTACGGCATGGACGCCACGCCCTGGGCATATCATTTTCCCCATCGCAACAGGCTGGTGTCGGCTTTGGGCAAGGGATTGCTGGTGTGTCAGGCGCCGGCAAAAAGCGGCACCAACTCTACTGTGGAGCTGGCGTTGGAGCAGGGCCGAGACGTGTTTGCCGTGCCGGGCGAAATTTACGACGCAAGTTTTTGGGGCAACAACCACCTGATAAAATCCGTGCAGGGCGTATGTGTCACCACGCCGAGGGACATTGTGGACTTTTACGGGTTGGATCGAGAGGAGACGACCAGACAGACATATCAGATGAGCATAGAGGAGCAGGCCGTTGTCAATGCCCTGACCGATGGACCGCTTTCCTTCGACAACCTTGTGGAGCGGACGGGCATATCCGCAGGCGAACTTAATTTTTTGTTGGCAAATCTGGAATTAAGGAGTATAATTGCTAAGTTGGCAGGCAACACCTACCGACTTTATGGAGGAATTGAATGAAACTTGTTATTGTGGAATCCCCTGCAAAGGCCAAAACTATCGGAAAGTACCTTGGACCCGACTATCGTGTGGACGCATCCAAAGGGCACATCTGGGACTTGCCCGACAAGGAAATGGGGATAGATTTCAACAATAATTATCAGCCGCAGCTTTCGGCAAGAAAGCCCGAGCAGCAAGAGACTATCGAGCGCCTCAAAAAGGAGGTGGCCCGTGCGGAAAAAGTGTATCTGGCAACCGACCCGGACAGAGAGGGCGAAGCGATTTCTTATCACTTGCAGTGCGCATTGAACCTCGACCCCAACGAGAAGAACAGGATAATGTTCAACGAAATCTCAAAAAAGGCTGTCAACAACGCCATAGAGCACCCCGACTACATCAACAAAGGGTTGGTGGCGGCGCAACAGGCTCGTCGAGTGCTGGACAGGCTGGTAGGCTACACCCTTTCGCCCGTGTTGTGCAAAAAAATCACAAACAAATTGTCTGCCGGACGGGTGCAATCGGCAGCGCTGCGGATAATCGTGGATAGGGAAAAGGAAATAAAGAATTTCCAGCCGGAAGAGTTCTGGCATGTGTCCGCTCAGCTGGAAAAGCCCAAAAACAAGCCGCAATTCAAGGCGGTGCTGACGGAAGTGGACGGCAAAAAAATCAAAATCAAAAACAAAGAGCAGTGCGACCGTGCGTTGCAAATTCTCCAAGGCAACGATTACGTCGTCACGGGAGTAAAACGTTCTGTCACGCAGTCTCGTCCGCAGCCGCCCTTTACCACAAGCACCATGCAGCAGGACGCAGTGAACAAGCTGCGCATGTCCAGCAATGTGGCGATGTCGGTGGCACAACAGCTTTACGAAGGTTTTGACATCGGCGCAATGGGGCATGTCGCCTTGGTGACGTACATCCGTACCGACTCGGTGAGGGTGTCATCGGACGCTATCGCCGCAGCAAGGGAGCGTATCGCCCAAGTGTACGGCAATCAATATCTGCCGGAAAAACCCAATTTTTACGCCACCAAAAAGCAGGCGCAGGACGCACACGAGGCCATCCGCCCCATCAATCTGGACCTCACCCCCGAATCAATCAAGGACAAGGTGCAGCGCAACCAATATTTGCTGTACAAGCTGATCTACGAGCGCTTTTTGGCCAGCCAGGCCGCCCCCGCCAAGTACAACAGTGTATCGGTGGGCATATCCTGCGGAAGGTGCGGATTGACAGCTTCGGGCAGAACGCCTGTTTTCGACGGCTATCTGGCCATATACGGCGAAACAAAAAGCAAAGATAAGGACGAAGATGAAGAAAACGCCGCTTTGCCGCAGTTGTTTGAGGGGGATAGGCTCAATCTTGTGCAGCTCAACCCCGAGCAACGCTTTACCAAGGCGCCCGCCCGCTACACCGAGGCAAGCATCATCAAGGCCATGGAAGAAAAGGGCATCGGCCGCCCCAGCACTTACGCCACCATCATGCAGACGCTGTACAAGCGAGAATACGTCGTCAAGGACGGCAAGGCGCTTGTGCCCAGCAATCTGGGCATACAGGTGACGGAATATCTGCAAAAATATTTCAGCGAAGTGGTGGACGTGCAGTTTACCGCCGAGATGGAGGATAGGTTGGACGCCATCGAGGACAACGGTGAGCCGTGGTACAACGTGGTGGACAGCTTCTACAAGCCAATGCAAAAGGAAGTGGAAGTGGCGTTGCACTCTCGCAAGGTTTCTTTGCAGGACGAGATGTCCGACGTTCTCTGCGACAAATGTGGCGCCCCGATGTTGATACGCAACGGCCGATACGGCAAATATCTTGCGTGCAGCAACTACCCCAACTGCTCCAACATCAAGAGCTTGAAGGAAAAGGCGCCCGCCAAGGCCACAAATATTGTTTGCGAGCTTTGCGGCGGCACCATGATGGAGCGTCAGGGCCGTTATGGCAAATATCTTGCGTGCAGCAACTATCCCAACTGCCGCAACACCAAGCCCATCACGGAGACGGTGGCCAAGTGCCCCAAGTGTGGCAAGGATGTCACCAAGCGCATTTCCAAGCGCGGCACGCCTTTTTACGGTTGCACGGGCTATCCCGAGTGCGATTTTGTGTCGTGGGATGTGCCCACAGGCAAATTGTGCCCAACGTGCGGCGCTCACCTTGTATACAAGACGCTGCGAGGTAAAAAATATATTCGCTGCTCCAACAAGGACTGCAACTACGACGGCGGTGAAGTGAGTGAAAGCTAAGGTCATCGGCGGCGGTTTTGCGGGCTGCGAGGCGTGCTATCACCTGCTGAAAAGAGGTGTGGACGTCACTCTTGTGGAAATGAAGCCGCTAAAAAAATCTCCTGCGCACAAGCTGGACACACTGTGCGAAGTGGTGTGTTCCAACTCCTTCAAAAGCGACGACATCGCCACGTCCAGCGGCCTGCTGAAAGCGGAAATGCGTCTGCTGGACAGTGTGGTGCTGCGTGCGGCCGAGCAAACCAAGGTGCCTGCCGGCAACGCTTTGGCTGTGGACAGGTATGCTTTTTCGCAGTGCATAACGGAGATTTTGGAGCAATTTGACAACTTTCACCGTGTGCAAGCGGTGGAGACGAGCCTGGATACCGACGGCTACGACTTTGTGATAGTGGCCACGGGTCCGCTGACGGACGATGCGCTTATCCCCGCCTTCAAGGAGCTGTTCGGCGAGAAATTTTTGTACTTTTTCGACGCTGTGGCCCCCATTGTCACCGCCGAAAGCATAAATTTCGACAGCGCATTTGTGGGCAGCCGCTACGGCAAGGGCAGCGCAGACTACATCAATTGCCCCCTCAACAAAGAGCAGTATCTCACATTTTACCAACAGCTTGTCTCGGCCGAGACGGTGGAGCTGAAAGACTTTGAAAACAACGTGTTTGAGGGGTGCATGCCCATCGAAGTCATGGCCAAGCGAGGACCCGACACAATGCGTTTCGGCCCGATGAAGCCCATCGGGTTGCGGGACGAGCGCACCGATGAACGGCCCTATGCCGTGGTGCAGCTGCGCAAGGAAAACGCCGAGGGCACACGCTACAATTTGGTGGGATTTCAGACCAACCTCAAATACGGCGAGCAAAAAAGGGTGTTCTCGCTGATACCTGCGCTGCACGACGCCGAATTTGTGCGCTACGGCGTGATGCACCGAAACACATATATCGACGCCCCTAAGCAACTCAACCAATATTTTCAGGTTGCAACTCGCCCCAGACTGTTTTTTGCAGGGCAGCTTGTGGGGGTGGAAGGATATATGGAGTCGGCGGTGAGCGGATTGGTGGCCGCATTGCAGGCGTATCGCATTTTTAGCGGAATGTCGCCGCTGCACTTTGGCGGGGACACCATGACGGGCGCATTGTGCAGGCATGTGTGCACCGATTTCGGCAAATATCAGCCGATGAACAGTAGTTTTGGTATTTTGGACCCGCTTTCGGACAAAATCAAAGATAAGTCGCAAAGGAAGATCGCCTACTGCGAAAGGGCGATGCAATCAATGAAAAAAATACTCGACAATCAATAAGGAGAAACAATATGTCAGAAGTTTTTGCCGATACAATCAAGGGAACAACTATCTGCGCCGTCAAGCGTAACGGCCAAATTGCTGTTGCGGGCGATGGACAGGTGACGCAGGGGCAAAACGTCATCATGAAGGGCAACGCCGTCAAAGTGCGCCGCATTTATGACGGAAAAATCGTCACGGGTTTTGCCGGATCGGTGGCGGACGCCTTTACTCTGTCGGAAAAATTTGAAGAAATGCTGCAAAAATTCAGCGGAAATTTGCTGCGTTCGGCAGTGGAAGTTGCGCAACTGTGGCGCAGAGACAAC
This sequence comes from uncultured Clostridia bacterium, assembly GCA_947586855.1. Taxonomy (GTDB): domain Bacteria; phylum Bacillota; class Clostridia; order Christensenellales; family CAG-314; genus Fimimonas. The sequence continues at coordinate 87,829 of CANPXV010000004.1, read as the reverse complement.
GTTATGCGCAAGTTGGAGGCCATGATGATAGTTGCCGACAAGGAGAATATCTACCTTTTGTCCGGCTCGGGCGACGTTATCGAACCCGATGACGGCGTGTGCGCTATCGGCAGCGGCGGAAACTACGCATTGGCGGCCGCAAAGGCGCTTTTGCGCAACACCGACCTCTCCGCAAAGGAAATTGCCGCCAAATCGTTGGAAATTGCCAGCGAAATTTGCGTGTTTACCAACGGTCACATCACCGTAGAGGAGGCTTGACATGACACCTAAGCAAATCGTAAACGAGCTTGATCGCTACATTGTGGGACAATTCAATGCAAAAAAGGCCGTTGCCATTGCCCTGCGCAACAGATATCGCCGCAGCAAGCTGCCCCTTGCCGACAGAGAGGAAATCACCCCCAAAAATATCATTATGAAGGGCCCGACGGGCGTGGGCAAGACGGAAATCGCCCGCAGATTGGCCAAGTTGGTCAAGGCGCCCTTCCTCAAAGTGGAAGCCACCAAGTACACCGAGGTGGGCTACGTGGGCAGAGATGTGGAAAGCATGGTGCGGGATCTGGTGGAGGTGTCCATCAGGCTGGTAAAGGACGAGCGCTACAAAGAGGTGGAGTCTCGTGCGTTTGACCGTGCTGTGGAAAGGGTGGCCGATTTGCTGTTGAAGCAATCCAAGGAGCTGCCCGAGGGCCTGACCCGTGTGGCCGTCATCGACGAGGTGTCCAAGCACAACCTCGACCAGATGCAGGTGGAAATTTCCGTTGCCGATATCCCCAAGCCTGTGGAGTTGCAGGCGGGCGGCGGCGAGATAAATATCGGCAATATCTTTGGCGATATGCTGCCCAAACGCACCAAAAAGCGTGTTGTCACCGTGGAGGAGGCATTGCGTATCCTTGCTGCGGAGGAGAGCGAAAAGCTCATCGACCTGGACAGCGTGGAAAGCGAAGCGCTCAAACGTGCAGAAAACGACGGTGTGATCTTCATCGACGAAATGGACAAAATTGCGGGAAAATCCTCTCAAAACGGCCCGGACGTATCCCGAGAGGGCGTGCAACGGGACATTTTGCCCATTGTGGAAGGGTGCACGGTGTCCACCAAGTACGGCAACATCAAGACGGACTACATTTTGTTTATCGCAAGCGGCGCATTTCACGTCAGCAAGGTGTCCGACCTCATCCCCGAGTTGCAGGGACGTTTCCCCGTGCTGGTGGAGCTGGACAGCCTGGGCGTGGACGACTTTATCAAAATTTTGACCGAGCCTGAAAACGCCATCACGCAGCAATACAAAAAGCTGCTTGCGGTGGATAACATCGATTTGTCCTTTACCGACGACGGCATTGCTGAGATCGCCAACGTGGCCTACGATCAAAACAACACGTTGGAAGATATCGGCGCAAGACGTCTGCAAAGCATAATGGAGCATATCGTGGAGGATATTTCCTACGATATCGACGAGGGCGAGACGAAAAAGGTTGTGATTGACAGACAATATGTGCTAAACAACTTCCGCACGGAATCCCGCAACCTCAAAAAATACGTTTTGTAAACATAGGAGAAAACCATGGCAGAACTTCTTAACGGACAGCTTCGCAGCATGATGTGCGGCGAGGTGTCAACAAAGGAAATCGGAAAAGAGCTTACCCTGATGGGCTGGGTGCATCGTCGCCGCGATCTGGGCGGATTGATTTTTTTGCAGCTGCGGGACAGAAGCGGCATCATGCAGATAGTGTTTGACACCGACGTTTGCTCGCAACAACTGTTGGACAAGGCATCCACCCTCAAATTGGAGTACGTCATCACTGTGACGGGCAAGGTGCGCCATCGTGTGGGCAACAACGTCAACCCCAACATGAAAACGGGCGAGGTGGAGTTGGTTGCAGAACAGCTCAAAATTTTGTCCGAGGCGGATACCACGCCATTTTCTATCGGGGATGTGGGCGCCAACGAGGCATTGCGCCTCAAATACAGATATCTGGACCTGCGCCGAGAAGATTTGCAACACAACCTTGTAACACGCAGCAAAATTTGCCAAATCACCCGCAACTATCTGGCGGAAAATGGCTTTATCGAGGTGGAAACGCCCATGTTAGGCAAATCCACGCCGGAGGGCGCACGGGACTATCTGGTGCCCAGCCGCATACGTCAAGGCAGCTTTTATGCTTTGCCGCAATCGCCGCAGTTGTACAAGCAGCTGCTGATGATTGGCGGTATGGACAGGTATTTTCAGATTGCAAAGTGCTTCCGTGACGAGGACCTGCGTGCCAATCGCCAGCCGGAATTTACTCAAATCGACTTGGAAATGAGCTTTGTGGACCAGGAAGAGGAAGTTATGACCCTCACCGAAGGGCTGCTTGTGCGCATTTTTAAGCAGATACGTAACGTTGAGCTGCCCGAGCATTTTTTGCGGCTGCCCTGGACGGAATGTATGAACCGTTTCGGCTCGGACAAGCCCGACCTGCGCTTCGGTATGGAAATCCAGCGGTTGGACGAGGCCGTATCCAACAGCCAATTTGTTGTGTTTGCCAACGCTTTGGCGGCTGGCGGCACTGTGCGAGCCATCGTGTTGGAGGGCGGCGCCGACAAGCTGTCCCGCAAGGACCTCGACAAACTTGTGGAGTTTGTAAAAACTTACAAGGCTAAGGGGCTTGCTTGGTACGGTTTGGGCAAAGAGGGCGTCAAATGCAGCTTTGCCAAGGCCGTGTCCCAACAAGAGTTGGAAGGCATTGTGCAAGCTCTCGGCATGAAGCAGGGTGACATCGCCTTGATTGTGGCCGACGCCGATTGGCAAACGGCCGTGGTGTCGTTGGGAGCGCTGCGCTGTCACCTGGCGGCCAAATTCGAAATGTACAAGTCCGACGACTTTGCGGCACTGTGGGTGGTGGATTTTCCCCTGTTCGAGTACTCCGAGGAGGAGGGGCGCTTTGTGGCCATGCATCACCCCTTTACCAGCCCCAAAAACGAGGACCTGCCCTTCATGAAGAGCGACCCCGCCCGTGTGCGTGCCAAGGCATACGACGTCGTCATCAACGGCGACGAGATGGGCGGCGGCTCCATGCGTATCTACAACAGAGACGTGCAAAAGCTGATGTTTGAAACGTTGGGCTTCTCCGACGAGCAAATTGCCGATCGTTTTGGATTTTTTGTGGACGCATTCAAGTACGGCACGCCCCCTCACGGAGGTTTGGCGCTGGGGCTGGACCGTCTGGTGATGGTGCTGACCGAAACCAACAATATCAAGGACGTGATTGCCTTCCCAAAGATGCAAAACGCCAGCGATATGATGAGCGACGCCCCATCCGAAGTGGAAGAAAAGCAGTTGAGAGAGTTGGGTATACGCTGCGAGGAACATCATGACTGAACAAGGCGTGGTGATGTCCGTCAAGGACAAATTTGCCCTGGTGCGTGTGGGCCGCAACTCCGCTTGCGCATCCTGTGGTAAGTGCGGCATGACGGAAAAGCAAAAACATGTGGATTTTTACGCCGACAACGAGCCTTGCGCCGCAGTTGGTGACACCGTGATGTTGGATATCCCCGACACCAACAGCGCAAAACTTGCTTTGGTGGGGTATTTTATCCCGTTGGCACCGGCGTTGGTGCTGCTGTTTTTGGCACTCGGCCTGCATTGGCCCGATTGGAGCGCCGCACTGATGTTTTTGGGCGGCTTGGCGGTAGGGTTTGCCGTGGTGGCGTTGGTGGACAAGCTGCGCCGTCACAAATGGATGGAAACGCCCAAGATCGTGCAGATTGTGCACTCGTCAATCGCTGTTAAAAGTGATACTGTCGTTGAAACGTCGCCTGAAATCTCAAATAGTGGTGATATAGAACAAAATATAACAAATCAAGGAGAGAACCATGAGTAAAATTTGTGATGTAACTGCCAATTTTGACGAATTTATTGCCAAAGGCACGGTCGTGGTGGACTTTTGGGCCACTTGGTGCGGCCCTTGCAAAATGCTTGCGCCCATCATCGACGATGTGGCGGACAAACTGCCCAACGTCAGCTTCGGCAAGGTGGACGTGGACAACGCCATTGAGCTGGCAAAAAGATACAAAATCGTATCCATACCCAACGTGTGCGTATTCAAGGACGGCGAGCTTGTGGACAGGATCATCGGGCTGTGCGACGAGGACGAGCTGACGGAAACCATTTCCAAACACATTTAGATAGCGCAAAAAGCAGCAAAAGGCGGTTGACATTTCAATCGCCTTTTTTTCATGTTTTTTTGCTTTATATATAATGTTAGGCTAAAAGAAATATAAAAAATATTTTCTCCAACGATTTGCCTTGGAACCGCCGGATAAAAGCGCCTGACGCCGAGCAAGTTGGACAAGGTCTCTGCTCAATGAACTGCTCCGCCTTGGTCGTAGTTTCCCGGTGCGCTCCGTTGCCCACATCATCAATGTTGTCTGCAATCTCGGCACAAATTTGTGATTGCTTGTTTAGTTGATGGCGGGTTGCAATAAAGGTTTTGAGCCGATGGGGTGAGCAAATGGGTGCGGCGATGAAATTTTGCGCATAAAAATCAAGATATTTGGCCGTATTTGTCTAAAACGTTTGACAGGGGCTTACAATAGTAGTAAACTATTCATAGTAAATTGGTAGGAATTGATATGAAAATGTCGTCCAAGGCAAGATACGGCCTGTATGTGGCGGTAGAACTTGCCAAAAACTACAACAAGGACGAGTGCCTCAACGTGGCGATGCTTTCGCAGGCGACGGGCGTCTCGGAAAAATATTTGGAGCAAATCATTGCTTTGATGAGGCGTGCGGATATTGTCTCATCCACACGAGGTGCGGCGGGCGGTTACAGGCTGACAAGCAGTCCCGAGCAAATATCGGTGGGGCGCATTTTGCGTGCGGTGGAGGACAATCTGGAAATTGTGGATTGCCTCAGCACCGACTGCGCACAGCGGGGCAAATGCGTTGCGCACAATCTGTGGGGCAAGCTGTACGACAATATCAATGCCTATCTGGATACTATCTCTTTGGAACAACTTGTGGAGGACAATATATGAAGGTTTATGCAGATCATGCCGCAACAACCCCCTGTGATGAGCGTGTTGTGCAGGCTATGCTGCCGTATTTTACAGAGGGCTATGGCAATGCCAACAGCTTGCACGCCTTTGGACGTGACGCTGCCAAGGCGCTTGCCGACGCCAGAGACACCGTGGCAAAAATTTTGGGGTGCCACCCCAACGAAATCTACTTTACCAGCGGCGGAACGGAAGCGGACAATTGGGCGCTGAAAGGCGTTGCATTGCACAAACGCAGCAAGGGCAACCATGTGATAATCTCCTCGATAGAACATCACGCCATCCTTACCCCCGCCGAGTGGTTGGAACAAAACGGTTTTCGGGTGACCCGTCTACCTGTAGACTCAACGGGCATTGTGCACCCCGAAGCGCTGGAAGAGGCCATCGACGACGAGACAACGATTGTATCCGTGATGTACGCCAACAACGAAGTGGGCACCATCCAACCCGTGAAGGAGCTGGCGGAAATTGCGCACAAGCACGGGGCGCTGTTCCACACCGACTGTGTGCAAGCTATCCCGTATATGAATATAAATGTAGAGGAATTGGGCGCCGACTTGGTGACAATATCCGGCCACAAGATTTACGGACCGAAAGGATCGGGCGTGCTGTATATCCGCAACGGCGTCAAGCTGGATAAGCTGATTTGCGGCGGCGGACAGGAGCGCTCGCAGCGGGCAGGTACCGTCAATGTGCCCGCAATGGTGGGGCTGGCAAAGGCGTTGGAGTTGTCCCGAGTGGATCTGGACGAAACAAACAAATATATCGCCTCGCTTAGGGACCACTTTGAGCAGCGTGTGGAGGCGGAAATCCCCTACATCCGCCAAAACGGAAACAAACAACACCGTGTGCCCAGCGTTGCCAATTACAGTTTTGAGTTTGTCGAGGGCGAGGGCATTTTGATGTTGTTGGACTTCAACGGCATTGCAGTATCCAGCGGTTCGGCGTGCAGCAGCGGCAGTCTGGACCCCTCTCACGTGCTGTTGGCGATGGGCGTGCCTATCGAGGTGTCGCACGGGTCCATCAGGTTTAGCTTTGGCAAACACAACACCATGCAGGAGGTGGACTACATTGTGAATACGCTGAAACAGATAATATCCCGATTGAGGTCCATGTCGCCGCTGTTCGATTTGAAAAAAGGAGGAACGTACAATGTATAATCAAAAAGTTTTGGAGGCCTTTGCGCATCCGCAAAACGTGGGTGAGATAGAAAATCCCGACGGCGAAGGCACCGTGGGCAACGCCACTTGCGGTGACATCATGCGTATCACACTGCGCATAGAAAACGACGTGATAACCGACGCTAAATTTCAGACTTTCGGCTGTGCGGCGGCCATTGCAACCAGCTCTACGGCAACGCAAATGGTTATCGGCATGACCGTGGACGAGGCGTTGAAGCTGACCAATGCAAGAGTGGTAGAGGAGCTTGAAGGCCTTCCCCCGCAAAAAATACATTGCTCCGTTTTGGCGGAAGAGGCTATCAAAAAGGCCATCGAGGACTACCGTGCCAAAAAGGAAAACAAGACAATTGATAAATCCAAGATAGAGTACGTTTGATATTGCGTATTATGCTTTGCGGGTCGCTTGCGGCCCGCTTTTATTTTGCCTTACGATCTTGTCAAAACTCCCTTCGCTTGTGAGGCAACCTTGCTAATGAAGCCCCTTGTCGGCGGGGCAGACCTTGTCCGTGAGGCATGTTGGATTGGTTTATTACCAAATAAGGCATGTTCCTTGGCGTTGGCGAATTGATTGTGTACACAGCCAAATTATCCGATTTCGAGAGGCTACTATGTCAGAAATCGGCAATTTATAGAATACTATGCGAGACATAATATACGAATTTCGTCATTTTTGCATATATTTTTGCTTTTTCAACACAATAACAGCAGAAACGTTTATGGAGGAGTTATGAAAAAACTTTTGATCGGAATGGCCCTTGGAGCAGCCGCAGGAATGATCGTGAGCGAAATCCCGCAAGTGCAAAAAATGCTCAACAAGGGAAAAAAGAAAGTAAAGGAAATGACGAAATAACGTTTGAAGGCGGCGTTGTGCCGTCATTGCAGCAGCAGTGTTGCAGTCGAGGGACCGCTTCGGCGGTCTTTTGATTTTGCGACAATTCTCCATTAACGTATTTTTACAAGTTCGTTCGTCGTTATTTTCTGCGTTCTCCTAAAGTTGATTGAAAAAATTTTTATAATCAATGCAGATGGCATTTGTTAAAATTTTTTGTGTGTGTGCATTGCTCTTCGCATTGTTCTCTGAAACATATTTGCAAAATGTTCGTAAATAGATATTTTTGATATTTTTATTAGAGTGCCTCTTTCTTTTGTGTGCTGCAAAAAAACCATTTTTCAGATTGCCCGTTCTTGTTCTTTAATAGTGTGCCACCCCAATCTGCGGTATCAAATATGTTTTTCAAAATTGTTTGGCAAACAGCGCAAAATTGTATTGTCAAAATTGCCTTGGGTGTGTTACAATGCTTACATATGGGAAGAATAATGGCGCTCGATGTGGGCAATGTGCGCATAGGCGTTGCCCTTTCCGACTTGATGGGTATTATCGCTAACCCGCTGGAAACTTACACTCGCACGGGAGACCTTGGCAGGGACGTGAGGTACATCGTTGACCTTGCGCACAGCAAAGAGGTGTCGCTGTTTGTGTGCGGCTTGCCGCTGGACTTGAAGGGACGAGAGACCGAGCAGGTGGAAAAAACTCGCGAGTTTGCGGACGCACTTGCGGCCGCATGCGATATCCCCGTGGAGTATCTGGACGAGCGTTTTACCACTTTGTCGGCCGAGCGGGTGCTTATCGAAGGCAACGTGCGCCGAGAGGACCGCAAAAAGGTCATCGACAAGGTGGCTGCGACCATCATTTTGCAGAATTATCTGGACCGTAAAAGAAAATAATTTGGAGGTATCACCATGAGCGAAGAAAAGAAGCATCAATGCGATTGCGAGCACGAACATGACGAGCATTGCGACTGCGGCTGCGAGGACATGGACGAGGACGTCGTGATGTTGGAGGACGAGGACGGCAACGAGATCCCCTTCTACCACATCGCCACGCTGGAAAGGGACGGCAAGGAATACGCCGTGTTGCAGCAGGCCGACGACGAGGAGCCCGTCTTGGAGATCTTCGAGCTGCAAGAGGTGGAGGAAGGCGAGGAGTTTTACTACAACTTTTTGCCCATCGATGACGAGCTGTACGACGCACTCCATCAACAGCTGATGGAAGAGGTGGAGGCGATGTCCGACGAGGAATGTGACGACCCCGATTGCGATTGCCATCACTGCGACGACAAGTGACGCTTGCTGCTCCGTCTTGATTTGTAAAGATTTTGGTCCGCTGTTGTGGCGGGCCTTTCTTTATTTTTATTCCGGCCAAACGCAACAAGTTTCTTTGCCCCATGTTGAAAATAAGCGTAAATATATTTATAAAATTCTCTGTTTTTTGTTGCCAAACGGGGGCGCTTGTGCTATAATTTACAAGGTTTAATTCGCATTTGGGCAAGATTTGTGCGTTGTGCCGAGGTTTGCCTCTCGGTTGCGTGCAGAGTTGACGGCGCAAAGAGGTTAAAAACAAACAAAAAAGGAGATAAAAAAATGGCAGTTGTATCAATGAAGCAGCTTCTGGAAGCAGGCGTGCACTTCGGTCACCAAACCAGAAGATGGAACCCCAAAATGAAAAAGTATATCTACACGGAACGTAACGATATACACATCATCGACCTTCAACAGACGGTGGCGCAGGCAGAGGTTGCCTATACCTTTGTGAGAGATATCGCCGCACAGGGCAAGCCCATCCTGTTTGTAGGCACCAAAAAACAAGCGCAGGACGCCATCAAGACAGAGGCAGAGCGCTGCGGAATGTACTATGTTAACAATCGTTGGCTGGGCGGCACGCTTACCAACTACAAGACCATCAAATCCCGTATCGAGCGGCTGCACCAAATCAACCAGATGGAAAAGCTGGGCGAGCTGGACGTGCTGCCCAAAAAGGAAGTTGCCAAGCTGTTGGAAGAAAGAGACAAGCTGGAAGCCAACCTCGGCGGTATCAAGGATATGAAGGGTATGCCCGGTTGTATCTTTATCGTGGACCCCAAGATGGAAGCGATTGCGGTCGCAGAGGCGCACGCACTCAACATCCCCATTGTGGCAATTGTGGACACCAACTGCGATCCCGACCAGGTGGACGTGGTTATCCCTGCAAACGATGACGCTATCGGCGCTATCAAGATCATTGCCAGCATCATCAGCGGTGCGGTTATCGAGGCCAAGGAAGGGATCGTGATGAGCGTCCCCGAGGAGGAAGAGGAGCCTGCCAAGGAAGAAAAGAAAGACGAGGAGACAGACAATGGCTAATTTTACCAATCAAGACGTAATGAAACTGCGCGAGCAAACAGGCGTGGGAATGATGGACTGCAAAAAAGCGCTTGTCGCCACCGACGGCAACTTTGACGAGGCCGTCAAGTACCTGCGCGAAAAGGGCATGGCCTCCGCCGCCAAAAAGGCAAGCAGAGTGGCCGCCGAAGGCCTTGTGAAGTGCGTCATTTCCGACGACAAAAAGGTGGGCGTGGCAGTAGAAGTCAACTGCGAAACGGACTTTGTGGCCCGCAGCGATCAATTTGTTCAACTCACGGACACAATCGCCAAGCACCTGTTGGTTTCGGACGCAACCACGGTAGAGCAGGTTTTGGAGGAAGTTTGCTGCAAGGATTGCGGCAAGACCGTCAATGTGCTCATCGCCGAGGCAACAGCCGCCATCGGAGAAAAGATTTCTCTGCGCAGATTTACCAAATTTGTGTTGGACGGCAATGGCGTGATTTCCAGCTATATCCACATGGGCGGCAAAATCGGCGTTTTGTGTGAGCTGAGAAGCGACGCTCAACAGGCCGACTTGCAGGAATTGGCCTTCAACATCTGCATGCAGATCGCCGCAAGCAAACCGCAAGTGGTGGGCATTGCCGATGTGGACGCCTCTCAGTTGGAGTCGGAAAAGGAAATCCTGACCGTGCAAGCCAGAAACGAAGGCAAGCCGGAAGCTATCATCGGCAAGATGGTAGAAGGCCGTATCCACAAGTTCTACAAGGAAGTTTGCCTTGTCGAGCAGGAATATGTTCGCGACAGCTCTCTGTCCGTCAAGCAGGTTATCGCCGACGTGGCCAAGAAGCTGGGCAAGGACATCACCGTGACGAGATTTGTTCGCTACGAAATGGGCGAGGGCATCGAAAAACGTGTGGACAACTTTGTGGACGAAATAGCCGAACAACTCAAAAACATCAAGTAGTTTGATTTTCTTGCAAAGGGGACAAAGTTCGATTTGTTCCCTTTTTTGAAAAATCGGCTCTGCGGCAATGCTGGGGCATAAAATATGCGGAAGAAGTTGAGTTGAAACATCAAGTAGCATGTTTTGATCGCCACAGCGCCCACACATTAGCAAAGAACCAAAAAAATTGCAGAGGTAACTATGGCAAAATACAAGCGTATACTGCTCAAAATAAGCGGAGAAGCACTTTCGGACGGGCAACTGAACATCTGCGGCACAAGCTGCATGAATGTCGCCAACCAGATCAGGCAGATCGCCGCAACGGGCGTCCAGCTGGGCGTTGTAGTGGGCGGCGGCAACATCTGGCGCGGCCGCACGATAGACGCAATGGACAGGGCCACGGCCGACTACATCGGCATGCTTGCCACCGTGATGAACGGTCTGGCGCTGGGCGAGGCGCTAAGCTCTGTGGGGGTGGCAAACCGAGTTGTGTCCTCCTTTGCGATAGACAAGGTGACAGAAACCTACTTTTTGCCCAATGTCAATCAATATCTGGAAGAGGGCAAGGTGGTCATCTTTGTGGGGGGAACGGGCTCGCCCTATTTTTCCACCGATTCGGCTGCGTCGCTGCGGGCATGCGAGATACACGCCGACGCACTTGTGTGCCTCAAAGCCGTGGATGGACTGTACGACAGCGACCCGAAAGTGAACCCCAACGCCAAAAAGTACGACGAAATATCCTATGACAAGGTTATCGCCGACAATCTGAAAGCGCTGGATTTGACCGCAATCGCCATGTGCAGAGAGTTTGGCATGCGCATCGTGGTGCTGGGCAAGGACGAACCCAACGGCGTTGTGCGTGCATTGCAGGGCGAAAGATTGGGCACAATTGTAAAATAAATATTGAAATATATTGTTGTTTGCTGTAAAATATAAACAATATACTATTCGGAGGACAGTATGGACTACGCAACACCGCAAATCGAAGAACTCTTTTTGAACTTCGAAATGGATTGCGACAAAGCAATCGAATACATGAAGAACGAATACAACCTGATGAGAGCAGGACGTGCCAACCCCAAGTTGGTGGAGAGTATCAAGGTCAACTACTACGGTACACCTACCGCTATCAAAATGATGGGCAACATTTCCATCCCCGAGCCGAGATGTCTTGTCATCACCCCGTGGGATAAATCGACGCTCAAAGAGATAGAAAAGGCCATCTTGGCTGCAAACATCGGCGTAACGCCGCAAAACGACGGCACATTGATACGCCTCACCTTCCCCGTGCTTACCGAAGAGCGCCGCAGAGATCTCGTCAAACAGGTCAAAAAGCTGGCCGAGGATACCAAAGTGGTGCTGCGCAACGCTCGCCGTGACGCTATGGATGCCCTCAAAAAGGAAAAGAACGCCAAAACCGTCTCGGAGGACCTCATTGCCGACTACGAGGAGGAGGTGGACAAAGCCCTTTCCAAACAAATCGAGCTTGTGGACAAACTTTCCAAGGAGAAGGAAGCGGACGTCATGTCCGTCTGAACGACGTGAAGCAATTTGCGGATTTGATCGGACTTGAAGCGGACGCTTGCCGTGAGCTTTTGCAAAAAAAAGGTATATCCGACTTCAAGTTTGTTTATTATGTAGACAGAAAGCAAAAAGAATATGACAAGGAGTTGGTGACGGCGGTGCGCAACAGGGACGGAATTGTCGAAGTTGTCGTCTGCCGTTACAAATTGGACATTTGACTAAATATCCTCAACACGTTGCATTTATCATGGACGGAAACGGCCGCTGGGCAAGGGCAAGAGGATTGGCCCGCATACACGGACACAAACGAGGTCTGGACGTGGCGGAGCAGATCATCGACCACTCGATGTCGCTGGGTATCGGCTATCTGTCGCTATATGTGTTTTCGACGGAAAATTGGAAACGCCCCAATGCGGAAATAAACAATCTGTTTGGGCTGGCGGACAAGTATCTTGGCCGATTTGAAAAATTTTGTGCCGACAAGGTGCGGGTTGTCGTCTCCGGCGAGAGAGAGGGCCTGCCGCCCAAATTGGTGAAAAAAATAGATTTTATCGAGCAAAATACCAAGGATTTTGACGGTATATGCGTCAACCTTTGTATCAACTACGGCGGGCAAAGAGAGATTGCCGAGGCGGCAAAACGTTTGGCGCTGCAAGGACGTGAGATAACCGTCGAGGGCATCAAGGCCAATCTGTATCACTTGCTGCCCGACCCCGACCTGATAATACGGACGGGCGGCATGCAAAGGCTATCCAACTTTTTGCTGTTTCAAAGCGCCTACTCGGAGTTGGCCTTTACCGACACTCTTTGGCCGGACTTTACCAATGAGGAATATGACCGTATCCTCGAAGAATACTCTAAGCGTACTCGCAATTTTGGAGGACTGAATGGCTCTGAATAAAAAATCATTGCTCAATCGAGTGCTGGTGGGCAGCGTGATTTTTGTTGTTATGATAGGAATGGTGCTGCTGAATGTGTACCTTCCCAATTACATAAGCGACAGTAGCACAATAGACAAGCTGGTGGGCGGCCGAGCGATCAACTCGGTGCTGTTTGCCATACTCATTCTGATTTCCGTTGTGGAAATGCGCCGTGCATTGGGCAAACGCATACCCGATTGTTTCAGCTGGATCGTGTGGCTGTACGGCTTTGGCATCATGCCCATATATATGCTGTTTGGCTTTATGGGCATATTGTTCTTTTCGCTGATAGTGTTCATTGTGTCGGCGATGATCGCATTGATGCGCAACAGTGCCGAAAGTTTGGTGTACATCGCCTTTATGCTGGTGTACCCGGGCATGTTTATGGCTACGCTGCTGTACCTCAACAGGAGCGCATCCACCCACGTTTATGCGGCGGACAGTATCATGTACCAATACCTCGAAAGCGACATTTGGAGTGTGTTGGACCCCATCCTCAAAACCCGGCACGACAACTATTTGCTGCCGCTAAATGCGATAAGCATCGCCTTTGTGTTTGCCGTATCCACCTTTACCGATACCTTTGCCTACTTTGTGGGAGGGCTTTTCGGGCGCAAGAAACTTTGCCCGGAAATCAGCCCCAAAAAGACGGTAGAGGGCGCAGTGGGCGGCATTATCGGCGGGTTGCTTGGCTCCTTTTTGGTGTTTGTGCTGTTTGATTGGACAAAGGTGTTTGGGCCGCAGTTTGGCCTGACATTTGAGGGACTGAACCTATCCACCACAAACACGGTGCTTACCTATGTTATCATCGGCTTGTTTGGGTCTGTCGCCACGCAGGTAGGCGACCTGCTTGCCAGCATGATAAAGCGTTACTGCGGCATAAAGGATTACAGCAGGCTGTTGGGCGAACACGGCGGCATTATCGACCGTTTGGACGGGATAATGTTCAACTCCGTGTTGGTATCCTTTGTGTTTATGTTCATTTTGTAATGAAAAGAGTAGCCGTTTTGGGCAGTACGGGCTCAATTGGAACGCAAGCCCTCGATATTATCCGTTGCAATGGCGACAAGCTGAAAGTATATTCGCTTGTTGCCTATTCCAATGCGGAAAAATTGGCCTTGCAGGTGGAGGAGTTCCATCCGCAATACAGTGCGCTGATCTCTCATTGCGGCGAGGAGTGCCTGGTGCAGGCCGTCAAAGGGGCGGATATCGCCTTGGTTGCGACCAGGGGCATTGTGGCCATCGAAAGTATCTTGTATTGCCTTAGTCACGGCATTGACGTGGCGCTGGCCAACAAAGAGGCGTTGGTGTGCGCAGGAGAGTTGATTTGCGGCAGTAACCAAGGGGCAATCTTGCCCGTGGACAGCGAACACTGCGCCATACGGCGTTGTTTGCAATCGGCCGAGGGCAAGGCTGTGGACAAAATTTTGTTGACTGCCAGCGGAGGACCCTTCTGGAATTTGAGCGGTGACCAACTGAAAGACGTCACGGCCGAGCAGGCGCTGCGACACCCCAATTGGAACATGGGCGCCAAGATAACAGTGGACAGCGCCACCATGATGAACAAATCGTTTGAGGTGGCCGAGGCGCACTTTTTGTTTGGCGTGCCGACGGAAAATATCGATATTGTGGTGCACCGTCAGAGCATTGTGCACTCGTTGGTGCAGTTTTGCGACGGCGAGATCGTTGCGCAGATGGCTTCGCCCGATATGCGCTTGCCTATACAGACGGCACTGCTGGGCGCAGAGGGGCAATATCGCTGCAAAAGTGTGGACTTCGCCCATCTGTTGGACCTGACCTTTGAGCAGTGCGACTTTGAGCGCTTTCCCTGCGCCAAATTGGGATACGAAGTGATGAAGCTGCCGCCGCTGTGTCGCACGGTGATGAACGCCGCCAACGACGTGTGCGTGGACAGATTTTTGCAGGGCAAGTTTTGTTTTGCAAACTTTTACAATATAATAAACAATGCGATAGAGCATTTCTGCGAGCAGGCGTCCAAGTGGCAGCTTAGCGTGCAAAACATCGGGCAGATGGACAGCATGGCTCGCATATATACCGAAAAAATGCTTGACGAGGTACAATGCTGACACTTTTGTGTGATTTCGCTTCGGCCATGAAAACCGTCGGATATGTGTTGCTGGCCTTTGTGGTGCTGATGGTGATGGTGCTCATCCACGAGACGGGGCACTACACAGCGGGCAAACTGCTGGGATTTCAGATCAACGAGTTTTCGGTGGGTATGGGGCCGAAAATATTCTCCAAAAAGAAGAAAAATGGAGAGGTTTTTTCCTTGCGTATGCTGCCGCTGGGCGGTTACTGCGCATTTGAGGGCGAGGGTGACGACAACGCCAACCCAAAAGCGTTTAATTCTCAAAAACCTTGGAAGCGCCTCATCGTTTTGTTTTCGGGCGCATTTTTCAACTTTGTTTCGGCCATTTTGGTGGCCATCGTTTGCTTTGCCGCCTACGGAGAAACGGTGGCGAAAGTGAACACCGTGTACGACTACGCCCCGACCGTCAACAGACAGCTGCGTCAAAACGACATCATATACAAAATAAACGGCAAAAGGGTGTACATGCTGGACAATCTGTCCCGCTACATGTCGGACGAAATGGACATCGTGGTGCTGCGCCCCCGAGAGGAAAACGGCGCTGTCGTATATGAAGAGGTAACGGTGGAGGGCGTGCAACAGCGCACATTTTTTACATCGGTACTTACCAAGGTGGAGGCCGACTACGTGGAAAACGGGCGCAAACTGCAAGTGGGCGATACCGTCTACCGCTTGGACGGAGAGTACCCCGACGCCAAGGGGGAGCTGGCCGAGCTGCTTAGCCGTGCAGGCGACACCGTTTTGCTCACTGTCACGGACGGCAGCGACTACTACACCTACACGGTGCAATCCAAAGACTTTTTTGGGGCGATAACCGCCGAAGAACAACCCTACACAGGCATAGGTATGTCCGTCAGCTACGTCAAGCACAACTTTGGCTTTGGCGAGGTGCTGCTGCGCGTGGTACCGTACTGCTGCGAAGTGGGCATGTTGGTTCTGCGCACCTTGGGAGGATTGCTGACTGGCTCGGTGGGATTGGAGGCCGTGGGCGGACCAATCACCACCATCAGCATGACGAGCGAGATCGTGGCCACGGGCTTTGCCAACGTGTTGTTGCTTATTGTGCTGATTTCCGTCAATCTTGCCGTGTTCAATCTACTGCCCGTGCCTGCCTTGGATGGCTGCCAGATGGTGTTTGTCATCATCGAGTGGATTGCGGGCAAGCCGATAAACCGCAAGGTGCAGGGGTACATCAACGGTATTGGACTTGTGGTGCTGATTGCGTTGATGTTGCTGATAGACATACTTAAACTATGAGAAACAATACAAAACAGGTTAAAATACGCAGTGTGCTTGTGGGCGGCGGCGCACCGATAGCGGTGCAGACCATGACCAATCTGCCCGTGACGGATATCGATGGCACGCTTGGACAAATTGAGCGGTGCATGGGTTGCGGTTGCGACATCGTGCGCATTGCCCTGCCCAACAAACAATCCGTTGTCGCCTTTGCCGAGGTGCGCAAACAAACGGACGCTCCGCTTGTGGCCGACATACATTTCGATTGGCGTTTGGCCATTGCCGCCATAGAAGCGGGCGCCGACAAGGTGCGTATCAACCCCGGTAATATGTCGCTGTCGCAGCTGGACGCCGTGATCGATTGCGCCAAGTTGCACGACGTGCCCGTGAGAATTGGCGTAAACGGCGGCTCCGTCAACAAGGACGTGTTGGAAAGCGTCGGCGGCAGCAGGCCCCGTGCGCTGTGCGTCAGCTTGGAGAAATACGTTCGCTACTTTGAGGACAGGGGATTTGACCAAATTGTGCTGTCCGTCAAAAGCACGGATATACAAGAGACCGTCGAGACCAACCGTCTGGCGGCGCAGTTGGGCTATCCCATGCACATCGGCGTGACGGAGGCAGGCTTGCTGCGGCAAGGGCTTGTGAAAAACGCCATCGGTATCGGCGCCTTGCTGTTGGAGAGCATCGGGGATACTGTGCGGGTGTCGCTGACGTCCGACCCCGTTGACGAGGTGCAGGCGGCCAAGGACATATTGGTGTCGTTGGGGCTGAAAAGGGGCGTTACGTTCGTGTCCTGCCCTAAGTGCGGGCGCTGTTCTATCGATTTGGAAAACACCGCAAAACAGGTGTACGACTACGTAAAAAATATCGACAAAAATCTCAAAATTGCCGTGATGGGGTGCGAAGTAAACGGCCCGGGAGAGTGCAGCGACGCCGATCTGGGGCTGGCGGGCGCCAACGGCAGCTGTGTGTTCTTCCGCCACGGAAAGCGCTACAAAACTGTGGACGCCGAGCACGCTATCGAGCAATTCAAAAATGAAATTGACCTTCTGACCAATGATAATTGACGTTTTGCACAAATTTTTCCCCAATCTGGCCGACCTGCGCATGAGAGAGATCCGCATTGACAAGTTTCAACGGCGGGTGTCATGTGTGCTGTCCTATCCTAATGTGGACGAGCTGTCTGCATCGCTGCGCCAGCAGATAACGGACGTGGTGCGCACGCAGATACCCAAAGGATATTTTTGCAGCGTCAGATTTGTTGACGACCAATTTGGCGTCAACTCCTTTTTGAAAAACCTGTTTGAGCTCATCAACAAGCGCTACCCCATCTACTCCAACATCGGCAAAAACAGCACCGAGGTGCAAGTAGAGGGCCGGCGGATAGACGTCACCTTCAACGTGAGCGCCGTCACCAAAAAAAATATGGAACTGTCCGACTTTTGCGCCAATCTGCAAGAATACTACGCCGAATACACCTGTTACGAGGTCAATTTTGACGTAAGGGAGCAGGTCGAATCGCCCGTTGTGGACGTATCCGAGCAGGAAAAGCTGGTGCAACTTGCCGTAAACAGAGAACTGCTGCGGCCGTCTCGCTATTTTTCCGTCAGCGGCAAACGTATGATGTTCGGCAAGGCGTTTGAGTCTTTGCCCATGTACATATCCGATTTGCGCAACCCTATGGACAACTGCACGGTGTGCGGAACGGTGTCGCAAAAAAAGTGCAGACAGGCCAAGAACAATCCGCTGCTGCAAATATGCTCCTTCACTTTGACGGACGCCACGGGCGGAACAATACCTTGCGTGCTGTTTGTGCGGCTGGCGATAACCGACGTCGAGCTGATCATGAGCGAGACGGGCAGGGGCGAGGCCGAGGCACGCACCTTGTCTCAAAAACGTGCGTTGGCCAACGACAAAAAGATGAAGGACATCTTGTGGCTATCCGACTCGATGACGGTGGCTGCGCACGGCAAGGCGGTTTTCGGGCAGAACGGCCAGCTGGAATTGCACGTATACGATTTGTGCAGTTGTGTTGTGGCGCCCATCTCGCCGGACAAGGATTTCCGCAAGGAGCCCGCCGAGAGCTATCTGCTGATAAAACCCGAACCTTTTGCCGAATTCAGGCAGATAAATTTCGTCAGTCAAGGCTCGGACAAGTCCGTCTTGACGGGCAGGGAGTGCGTTGTGCTGCACGTCAACGCCACAGGGCTGTCCAACCCGATAGAGGACAAGCTGTTTGCCCTGTGCGCTGTCAAGTTGGTAAACGGGCACATGACCGAACGGTTGTTTTCCTATATCAACCCCGAAAGGGACATTTCCTCCGACAAGCGGTTGCACAGTTGCGGCGTGGAAAACGACAAGTTGATTTTTTATCCCACGCTGACGGAAGTTGTGTCGGACCTGTTCAAATTTGTGCACGGTTGTGCCCTTATCGGCGTGGATCTGTCGCAGATAATTGCCCTGTTGGACTACTATGCGGCGCCGATGAACTACCGCTTTGCCAACGAGTGCATTGCGCAGACGGAACTTTTGGGGCAGCTTTTTGAAAACAGCCTGTTCAACGGCTATCCCAATTGTGCCAAGTTGGAGGACGTCGCCAAAAAATGCAAGGTCCCGTGCGAAAATGTCGTTTTTTGCAGGGAAACTGCTACAACGGTGGCTCGGTGCATAAGCGTTTTGTGTTCCAACAGCAAGTAAGTTTGCATTATTTTTGCAAAACAGTTGTCAAAAGGCATTTGTTGTGGTATAATTTAACCAACAAATCAGTGATTTGTTGCGTAGCTTGCAAGATTTACAGATGTTTTTGCAAGCGATCCTGTTTCGCCATTGAGAGTTTTATGGTGAGAGTGGAGTTTGTCTCCACTCTCAACTTGATATAAGGAGTTTTTATGGGAAAAGTTGCCGACGAAGTGTTTGCACTTGTTGCGCCCATTGCCGAGAGCTTTGGGCTGGAAGTCGTGGAAGTGCTGTACGAAAAAAAGTACGACGGGATGAATCTCACCGTGGTCATCGACAAGGACGGCGGCGTCACCATAGACGACTGCGAAAGGCTGCACCGTGCCATAGACGCTCCGCTGGACGAGCTGGACCCGATAGATACAAGCTACACCCTCAACGTGTCCTCGCCCGGCATCGACCGTCCCCTCAAAACGGAGCGGGACTACCGCCGCAATCTCAACAAAAAGATTGCCGTCCGTCTGTACACGCCGCTAAACGGCAAAAAGCTGTTTGACGGAGTGCTGACGTCCTACGACGAAAACGTCTTTACCATCGATATGGGCGGCAAGCAACTTACATTCAACAAAAAAGATACGGCAAAAGTTGAGCCGATAATCGAATTTTAGGAGGAACTATCATGATAAGCAAAGAGTTTTTTCTCGCCCTTGATGAGCTGGAAGAATCCAAGGGGATAAGCAAGGAAAAAGTTATCGAATCCTTGGAGACGGCCCTGACAATCGCCTGCAAAAAGCACTACGGAGAGGCGTCGGACACCGTTGTCAAAATCAACGCCGACAAAAAATCCATAAACGTCTACACCAAAAAAATCGTGGTGGAAGAA
This sequence comes from uncultured Clostridia bacterium, assembly GCA_947586855.1. Classification (GTDB taxonomy): domain Bacteria; phylum Bacillota; class Clostridia; order Christensenellales; family CAG-314; genus Fimimonas. Next base: position 68,187 of record CANPXV010000004.1, on the reverse strand, counting down.
GTGGAAAATCCCGAAAAGGAAATTTCGTTGGAGGACGCACAACTTATCAAAAAAAGCTACAAAGTGGGCGATGAGGTGCTGCGCGAGATAAACCCCAGAGATTTTAGCCGTATCGCCACGCAAAACGCAGTGCAAGTCATCAAAAACAGCCTGCATCAGGCGGAGAAGGACATCACATACAGCCAATACTCCGAAAAGGAAAATGAGCTGCTTATCGGCATTGTTTCTCGGGTAAAAGAGGACGGCACCATCTATGTGGAGATAGGCAAAAACCAGATGGAAGGCGTGCTGTCGCCCCAGGACCAGATCCCCGGCGAAAAATATCACGCAGGAGACAGGATCAAAGTGCTTGTGAAGCGTGTGCGGGACGGTATCGGCGGCACGCAGGTCATTTTGTCACGCGCAAGCTATATGTTTATCAAGCGTCTGTTCGAAAACGAAGTGCCCGAGATCCGCTCGGACATCGTGCAGATAAAGAGCATCGTGAGAGAGGCGGGCTTCCGCACCAAGATGGCGGTGTACTCCAACGACCCCGAAGTGGACGCCGTGGGCGCCTGCGTTGGCAACAAAGGCGTGAGAGTGAACGCTATCGTATCCGAAGTGGGCGGAGAAAAAATCGACATCATACCTTGGAGCAGCGACATACTCGACTACATCGCACGGGCACTGTCTCCCGCCAAGGTGCTGATCGTGCAGGCCGACGAGGATACCAAAGAAGCCAAAGTTGTGGTGCCCGACGAAAAACTTTCGCTGGCTATCGGCAAAGAGGGGCAAAACGCTCGCCTTGCGGCACGGCTTACCGGTTGGAAAATCGACGTCAAGTCCTACTCGGCTGCGCTGGCAAGCGGCATGTTCGATACCGACGACGAAGGAGAATAGGCTTTGGCAACGGTCAAAAAAATCCCCGTAAGAATGTGCGTGATGTGCAGGCAAATGAAGCCCAAAAATCAGCTGCTGCGCATTGTCAACACAGACAATGGCGTGGTGGTGGATGCGAGCGGCAAGCTCAACGGCAGGGGCGTGTACCTGTGCAAAAACAAGGAGTGCATATCCAAGGCCCTGAAAGGCAAAGGATTTGCAAAACAAAACGGATTTTCGCTGGAATCGGTGGCGGATCTGTTGGAGAGAGCGCTTGACTGATAAAATCCAGACATATATAGGTTTTGCCATCAAGAAGGGCTCGGCACTGCTGGGCTGCGACTCGATAAAGGCAAGCAAAAAGCACGTTTATGTGATATTGTACACGCCGGACTTGTCTCCAAACTCTTTTTCGGTGATAAAAAGGACAAGCGAACAGCGCAACTGCCCCTTGTTGAAAATTCCGCAATACGATATTTTGCAAAAGAAAAATTGCAAAGCGGTGGCGATCTGCGACAAATCGCTGGCCGCCGCCATATGTGAAAATTTGATGTAGATGCCTTGGGAGGTAAATAATGGCAAATACAACCAACACTCAAAAACCCAGAAGCCTCGATAACGTCAGAACGGTCAAATCCAACGTTTTGAGCGTTGCCCGTGCTTTGCAGCAATCCGTTTCTGCGCTGAGACAGCGTGCGAACGCCCTTTCCAATGCCATCCAGCAGAGGAAGATCGAGTTCCGTCAGCAGGAAATGGAGGAGTTGGCCAAGCGACAGCAGACTGTGGAAGAAACTGTTGTGCCGCCCGTCGAGGAGACCAAGGAACCTGCTGTGACTCCCGTTGCGGAAGTGGTCGAGCCGACGCCGCCTGCTCCGCCCAAGGTTGAAGAGCCTGCCCCCAAACAGGAAAAACCCACCGCCAAGGTGGACACCATCATCGAAAACGGCCGCGAAATCAAGCGTTACACCGACGAAAAGGGCAATGTGCGTATCAGAAAGTTCCTCGATACGTCTGTCAAGCCTACCTCTAACGGCGGCGCCAAACCTCGCTCCGCATCGGACAAGACGGGACCGAAGCCTGCACGCACCGAGCAAAACGCCAACGGTCGCACGCAACAGGCTCGTCCTGCCGCCAAAAAGTTTGCGCCCGTGGCAGAGGTTCCTCGCAGTGAGCCGCAAAAGTCGCACGGCAACAAAAACAAAACCAAGGAACATCCCGACGAGAAACGTCAAAGCAATCTCAAAAAGCTGCTTACCAGAGACTACTCGGCCGACTACGACGAGGACAGAGTGGTGCGCAGGGCACGTACAAAACGTAGCGACGGCGGTTCGGCGGTGGTTGCTCCCAAAATCACGCATGCCGTTGTCAACGACAAAGAAGTGCCCATCAAGCTGCTTAGCGAGCGCATTGGCGTGTCCGCCTCGGAGATAATCAAGCAACTCTTCAAGGAAGGCATAATGAAAACCATCAATGACACGGTGGACTTCGACTATGCTGAGTACATCGCAGGTATGCACGGCGTCACGCTGGAACTGAAACAGGAGCTGACCGCAGAGGAAATCATTTTGGATGCCGAAACGGACGACGGGTTGGAAAACAACACCAAACGTCCGCCCATCGTCACCGTCATGGGACACGTTGACCACGGCAAAACTTCGTTGTTGGACGCTATCCGTAACACCAACGTCACCGGCGGCGAGGCGGGCGGTATCACGCAGCATATCGGCGCATACACCGTGACGGCCAAGGGAGAGCAAATCACCTTTATCGATACGCCCGGCCATGCGGCCTTTACCGCAATGCGTGCCAGAGGCGCCAAGATAACCGACGTTGCCATCATAGTGGTGGCGGCGGACGACGGCGTGATGCCCCAGACCATAGAGGCCATCAACCACGCCAAAGCGGCAGGAGTGTCCATTGTGGTGGCCATCAACAAGATGGACAAACCGCACGTGGACCCCGACAGAGTGAAGCAGCAACTGACCGAATACGAGCTTGTGCCCGAAGAGTGGGGCGGCGACACCATCATGGTGCCCGTATCCGCCAAGACGGGCATGGGGCTGGACAAACTGTTGGAAAGCCTGCTGCTCGTCACCGAGATAAAGGAATTGAAAGCCAACCCCGCCAAACGTGCAACGGGCACCGTCATCGAGGCCAAGCTGGACAAGGGCAGAGGCCCCGTTGCCACAGTGCTTATCAGCAACGGCACGCTGCATGTGGGCGACAGCCTGATTGCAGGTTCGGCCACGGGCAAGATCCGCGCCATGTTCGACGACAAGGGCCGCAAGGTCAAGAGCGCAGGCCCCTCGATGCCTGTTGAGGTGTTGGGATTCTCCGAAGTGCCGCAAGCAGGCGACTACATGTACGTTGCCGACGAAAAACTCGTCAAAAAGGCCGCCGAAGAGCGCAAAAACAAAATCAAGTTGGAAAATGCTCGTCAAACGCCGTCCATCAATCTGGGCGATCTGTTCGGGCGCATATCGGAGGGGCAGCTCAAAAACCTCAACCTTATCATCAAAACGGATGTTCAGGGCAGCTTGGAGGCTTTGAAGAGCAGCTTGGAGAAGATTTCCAATGACGAGGTGAAGGTGAGTGCCATTCACGGAGGCGTGGGCGCCATCACCGAAACAGACGTTATGCTTGCCAAGGCGTCGGAGGCCATCATTATCGGCTTCAACGTGCGTGCCGACAGCAACGCAAAAGCCCTTGCGGAAAAGGAAGGTGTGGATATCCGCCTGTACAACGTTATCTACGACGCCGTGGACGACGTGACCGCCGCAATGAAGGGCATGCTTGCGCCCAAGTTCAGAGAGAATGTGCTGGGCAGCGTCGAGGTGCGAGAAGTATTCAAAATCACGGGCGTGGGATCTGTTGCGGGCTGCTATGTGACAAGCGGCAAGGTGCTGCGTAACGCCAAGATCCGCATTTATCGCAACGACGTGAGCATATATGACGGCAATATCTTGGCGCTGAAACGCTTCAAGGACGACGTTAAAGAGGTGGCCGCCGGCTACGAGTGCGGTATCTCCATCGAAAACTACAACGACATCAAGGTGGGCGACGTGTTTGAAGTGTATCAAATGGAAGAAATACAGCAATGAACACGAGAACAAGCAAACTGAACTCTGAATTCAGGCGTTTGATAGCGGAAATATTGACGAAAAAAGTCAAGGACCCACGCATCACTGAAATGTTTACCGTGGTGGATGTGGACTGCGACAAAGAGCTTTCGTCGGCCAAGGTGTACGTCAGTGTGTTTTCCACCGACGAGCAGCGTGCCGCACAAACATTTGCCGCTATCAAGGATAGCGAACCCATTGTGCGCAGAGAGGTATCACGCACAATGCATATCCGCAAGGTGCCGCAATTCAATTTTGTGGCGGACACCTCGCAGCAATACGGACAAAAAATCGACCAACTGCTGAATGAACTCAACAAAAAGTAAGCTGACAATCCAACAGGCCGCCCAGCTGCTTGCAGAAAAGCACAGCGTGGCACTGTTTGCGCATACCAATCCCGACGGCGACGCCCTTGGGGCATGTTTGGCGCTGCGTTTGGCGCTGGAAAAATCGGGCAAAAAGGTGGGCGTTTTTTGCGACAGTCCCATCGGCGACAAGCTGACGGCCAATTTTGCCGAGTTGGCGTCGGTGCAAACCGATTTCGGTGGAAAATTTGACATCATGGTGGCGGTGGACTGCGGCGACTTGAACAGAGTTGGGCAGTTTGGCGCAATGTACGGCAAATTTGCCGAGACTTTGACGTTGGATCACCACGGCGGAGAGTACTTTTCTCGCTACAACGTGGTGACGAACTATGCCAGCACATGCCAGATAATCTACGAACTGCTGGACGCCATGGGCGTGGAGCAGGACGAGAGGATCGCAACATACCTCTACATGGGGCTGTGCACCGATACGGGCAATTTCTCCCACTCCAACACCGACAAACCCAGCTTTTTGATGGCGGCCCGCCTGTGTGAGCTGGGCGCCGATATGCAAAAAGTCAACCGTGTGTTTTTCAAGGATACCACCCTTGCCGAAACCAAATTGCTTGGACGTGCTTTGTCCCATTTGCGCAGCTACTTTGACGGGCAGCTGGTGCTGATGTATATCACCAGGCTGGATTTTGCCGAAAGCGGCGCCGATATGGGCGATACGTCGGGCATTGTGCAACACGCCGTCAATGTGGATAGTGCACGGGTGGGCGTGATGCTGGCAGAATATGCCCCCAACGTCTACAAAGTCAGCATGCGGGGCAAGGATGTGTGCGTGAGAGATATTTGCGCTCAGTTTGGCGGTGGCGGACATCAACTTGCCGCAGGCTGCATGATAAGCGGCTTTTTGGAGGACGTTATCGAAAAAATTGTGCGCTGTGTGGGCTTTGAGCTATGAACGGCTTTTTGAATGTGCTGAAACCTGTCGGCGCAACCGCAAGCGATGTGGTGGTGCGGCTGAAATACATCCTGCACGAAAAAAAAATCGGCCATCTGGGCACATTGGACCCCGGTGCAAGCGGTGTGCTGCCTGTGGCCGTGGGGCAAGGGACCAAACTTTTTGCCTACCTCACCAACAAGGTCAAAGTGTATCGGGCGTTTTTTACCTTTGGCAAAACCACCGACACGCTGGATAGCTACGGACTGCTGACGGGCAGCTGCGATGTTGTGCCCACCGCCTATCAATTGCAACAGGTATTGGCCCGTTTTGTGGGAGAGCAACAGCAGGTGCCGCCCGTTTACTCCGCCATATCGGTGGGAGGGGTGCGCTCGTACAAGCTGGTGCGACAAGGCGAGACGGTGCAGCTTAAACCCCGCACGATAACCGTCTACGACATATCCCTTGTGGAACAACGCTCGCAGGACACCTTTGTGGTGGACATAAGTTGCAGCGGCGGCACATATATCCGCTCGCTGGCAAGGGATATTGCCGAGTGTTGCGGCACGGTGGGATATATGAGCGCTTTGATAAGGCTTTCGTCGGGCTGTTTCGACATCGACAACGCCCTGACGTTGGAGGAAATCGAGGCGCAAAAGGAGCAGTGCTTGCTGGATATACAATATCCTCTCGCCGATGTGCCCTTGTTGCAAGTGGATGACGCACTGTACGACAGGCTGTCTAACGGCGGACGTATCAGGACGTCGCACTTTGACGGATACAAAAAAATCTATTGCAGGGGCGAATTTTTTGGGTTGGGAAGCAGCAACGGCGGCCTGTTGAAGCTGGACTACTACCTCAAAAACGCCTATCGGGATACACTTGGAACAGATTGAATTCGGACAAAAACTGAATCGCCCCATTGTGCTGTGCTTGGGCTATTTTGGGTGCATGCACAGCGGACATGTCGGCTTGGTGAACGCAGCCAAACGGCTTGCCGAGCGCTATCATGCCAAGGTGGCGCTGTTTACATTCTCCAACAACCATCTGGCGCTGTTGGGCAAGGAGCAGTCCGTGCTGTACACCTACGACGAGCGGCTGCAAATCTACCGCAGTCTCGACGTGGATATTGTGCTGCACGCACTGTTTGACGAGCGCTTCCGTGCGCTTAGCGGAGAGCAATTTGCCCGTATGCTGCAAGGCTATCAGCTGCAAGCGGCGGTTTGTGGGTTTGACTACACATTCGGCTGCGACAGGCAAGATTGCCAACGCCTTGTGCGATACTTGGACGGCGTTTGCCCTGTGGAAGTGGTGAGCGAAATGCGTGTCGGGCGGGACAAAATCAGCACGACATTGGTGCGCAAGCTGCTTGGTCAAAACGACATTGCGCAGGCCAATGCACTGCTCAGCGAGCCGTTTTTTGTGACGGGTCGGGTGGTGCACGGCAGGCATGTGGGCAGCGAAATGGGGTTTCCTACCGCCAATATCGAGGTGCCGCAGGAGAAATTTTTGCCTACGGGCGTGTTTGGCGGCGATGTGGAGTTTGACGGGCGGTCGTATCGGGCCATCGTCAACATCGGGCAAAGACCCACGTTTGGACTGTCCGAAAGGGCGGTAGAAGTGCATATCATCAATTTTGACGGCGATTTGTACGGAAGAACGCTCAAATTGTCTCTTACTCAATATTTGCGGCCCATTTGCCGTTTCGACAACGAACAACAGCTGGCCGCACAACTTTGCGCCGACAGGCAGAAGGTACTAAATGATCAGATTCGGTCCAAGCGGAAATAGCACAAGATTTTACGACGAGGGGCACGTATCCAGCGTGGACGCCCCCAAGTGGCTTGCGGATCAGGGCCTGAACGCCTACGAATATTCCTTTGGCAGGGGCATAAACATCAGCGACGAAAAGGCTGCCGCCATCGGAGAGCTGGGCAAGACCTTTGACGTGGCCATATCCGTGCATGCGCCCTACTACATCAATTTTGCCAACCCATCCGACGACATGGCGGAAAAATCTTTCGCCTATGTGCTGCGCAGCTGCCAAAAGGCACGGGCGTTTGGCGGCAACAGGGTGGTGTTTCATCCTGCGGCGCAGGGCAAGATGACCCGTAGCGAGGCGGTGGAGCTTACCAAAAAACGCTTGCAGACGCTGTCTCGCCTCATTGTGGAAAACAAAATGGACGACTGCCTGTTTTGCCCCGAAACCATGGGCAAAATCAACCAGATCGGCACGGTGGAAGAGGTGGCCGAGTTTTGCAAAATTGCCGATTTCTTTGTACCGACAGTGGACTTTGGCCACGTGAACGCCCGCACATACGGCAGCCTCAAAACGGAAGAGGACTTTGAGCAGATCGTGCGCTGCCTTGTCAACAGCATCGGCATCGAGCGCACAAGCATGATGCACATACATTTTTCCAAAATCGAGTACTCAGCAGGGGGAGAGGTGCGGCACCTTACCTTTGCCGACACCGTGTTCGGCCCACAGTTTGAGCCGCTTGCCCGTGTGCTGAAAAAATACGATCTGCAACCCGTGATAATTTGCGAATCGGACGGCACGCAAGCCGATGACGCATTGCAAATGAAACAAATCTACGATAGCATTTGATTGGAGGATATATGAAAAATACCGACAAGCTGTTTGACATCACCAAAGTTGACGCATTTTTGATCATCAGCGAAAAAAATCGCTTCTATTTTACCGAATTTGCGTCCACATTTGGCTATCTGGTGCTGCTGCGCAACAACAGAAGCGTGTTTGTGACCGACCCTCGCTACTACGAGATGGCGCAAAGCCTCAAACAGGACGGCGTCGAGGTGGTGCAAGTCTCCGGAAGAGAGGAAAGCATGCTTGCCTTGCGAGACGTGTTTGAAAGCAACAACGTCAAGACGGTGGGCTTTGAGGACAATGAGCTGACCGTGCAGGACTATCTTGCGCTAAAACACAGGATGTTGGGCGTGCGATTGGTGGCATCCGGCGACGCAATAAACTACGTGCGCAGCTACAAAACGGACGAGGAAATTGCCTACATCAAAAAGGCGCAGTCCATCACCGACGCCGCATTCAGCGCCATATTGGACTACTTGAAGCCGGGCATAAGCGAGCGGGATATCCAAATCGAGCTGGAATATCAGATGGCAAAAACCGGCGCAGCGGGGCTGGCGTTTGACACGATAATTGCCTCGGGCGTCAATTCGTCCAAGCCGCATGCGCACCCGACGGACAAAATTATCGAGCTTGGCGACCCCATCACGATGGATTTCGGCGCAAAATATCACGGGTATTGCTCGGATATGACGAGAACAGTGTTTGTGGGGCAGCCAAGTGAAGAACTGCACAAAATCTACAATATTGTGCTGCTGGCGCAAAAAATGGGCATCAACAACGCCTATTGCGGCATGGGCGGACGAGAGTTGGACTCCTTTTGCAGAGAGGTGATCAAATCCAACGGTTACGAAAAATATTTTGTGCACAGCACCGGCCACAGCCTGGGTATTGACATTCACGAAACCCCCACGGCCTCGATGGGCTCCACCGATAAACTTACCGCACGGCAGTTTATCACCTGCGAACCGGGCATCTACATCCCCGGCGTGGGCGGCGTGCGCATAGAAGATTTGCTTTTGGTGGAGGAAGATGGTATAACCGACTTGACAACATCAGACAAAAATATTATAATTTTATAGGATAAACTTAGGAGGCTATTTTTATGATCTTAGCAGGCGATTTCAGAAAAGGCGTTACTTTCGTCTACAACGGCGGGATCTACGTTATTGTGGATTTTCAACACGTCAAACCCGGCAAGGGCGCAGCTTTTGTGAGAACCAAAATCAAAAACGTTGTGACCGGCGCCGTTCGCGAGGAAACTTTTAACCCTTCCGAAAAGTACGAACTTGCGCATATCGAAAACAAGGAGATGGAGTATCTCTATTCCGACGGCGATCTGTACTACTTTATGGACAACGACACATATGAGCAGGTGCCCCTCAACAAAAGTCAGGTGGAGGACGCTTTGCAGTTCCTCAAAGAGAACATGACCGCTACAATCAAGTTTTACAAGGGCGAAGCGTTTTCGGTGGAGCCTCCCAACTTTGTTGTGTTGCAGGTGGTAAATTGCGAGCCTGCCGTTGCGGGCAACACGGCCACAAACGCCACCAAACCTGCCACCGTGGAGACGGGCTACACCCTGATGGTGCCTATGTTCGTCAACGAGGGCGATATGATCCGTATCGACACCCGCACGGGCGAATATATGGAACGGGCGAAATAGGGCCATACCCCAAATGTTGGTGTGAAGATAATTTGCTCCAATAAACAATTAAGTTAGCAGTTTCCTCTCCCTGCGACAATGCTGCCGCAGGGAGAGGTTTTTTTGGCTCTATGTCAAATGTTGCATGTGGATAATTTTCTCTCCACATCAGATTTTGCGGTGAAAGCAGTTTTAACAATATCAAAAATATTTTCAAGGTTCTATTTGTTATTTCATGGTGGTCTAATTTTTTTTGCTGTTTCTGGATTATCAACGTTTTAGGCTTGTCAAATTTTTTTATCTGTGTGGTGGTTTGGGGAGGGCAGGCATAATTTTACTGCTTGTCCAATATGGTATTGTATGACAATTTGGGAGTGTTTGCCGTCGGAGTTGCTAATTTTGGCGTCCTGCTCCGATTTGCGGGAGATTCGGCTGCGAAACGACAGGCCGGTGCGCATCAACAGAGGCGGACATTGGTACACGCTGTCGGCAAACGGATTGACCGAGGGGAGCGGACCGCAACTTGGCGAGACATGCGACGAAATTGTGCGTCGTGCATGCAATAACTCGCTGTACGCCTACGAAAAAATGCTGGCAAAGGGGTTTTTTACGCTGTCGGACGGGGTGCGTGTGGGCGTGTGCGGAGAAGTGGCAGGGGGCACAGAGCCTGTTTTCCGCAAGTACACCTCGTTGTGCATCCGCATACCGCATTGTGTAAATTTTGTGGATAGCACTCTGTTGGAGCAGTGCAGAACGGGCAGTGTGGCCGTTATCGGACCGCCAGCCAGCGGCAAAACGACATTTTTGCGGGATCTTGCCGCCAAACTGTCCCACACGGAAAATGTGTTGGTGGTGGATGAGCGAGGAGAGCTGTTTTACGGCATGAATGCCAAGCGAGCGTGTTGCGACGTGCTGACTTGGTGCGACAAAAGGTATGCATTTGAGGTGGCGGTGAGGGCGATGTCGCCACAATGGATAGTGTGCGACGAAATTGCCGAAGAGGATTTGGCGCCACTTGCCGCAACGATAAACAGCGGCGTCAGGGTGGCGTGCAGTTTTCACGGCAGGAAATATGCCGACCTTGTTGAAAAATGCCCGTTTGCAAACAAATTCCGAACGGCGGTGGTGTTGAGCGAAATCGGCGAAGCACCAACGATAGTGGCGCAAAATGAGGTCAACTATGACAGGAATCGGCAAAATATAGACTAATATGACAGACATAGTAGTGTTAATTGCCTGTGCGGCGTGCGGTTTTTGCCTCGGAATGTACGCAGAAAAGCGTATTCGGCGCAAAAATGCCTTTTATGCCGACCTCGTGAAATACATCGAGTTGTTTGCGCTCAACATTGACGGGCGCCAGCTGGAAGTGGACAAATTCAACGCCGATTTCGCCAAAAATTGCAGTGCCAACTTTGCGCAATATCTTGCAGGCGATACAAAAAAACTTGGTCTGTCTGCAAAGGAGCGGCAGGGCTTGGAGGAATTTTTTGCCGATATTGGCAGGGCGGACACGCAGCAGCTGAAAAAGTTTCTCGAACACTACCGTGCGATATTCGAGCAGCAGCGAAAAATCGTCGAGCAACGTTCGCAAAAGGCGTCGGTCTACGCCAAACTTGGGTTTTTGCTGGGGCTGATGTTGGGCATTTTGCTGATTTGAGGGTTAATATGGATTTTGCAATCATACTTAAAATTGCGGCGATCGGCATTGTGACGGCGATAGCGTCTATGCTTCTCAAACGGGCGGGCAAGGAGGAGATCTCCACTGTGGTGTCCGTGGTGGGGCTGGCGGTTGCCCTTGTGATGATGTTGGACGTCATCGTGCAGCTGTACGACACGCTGCAATCGCTATTTGAGTTGTAGGCTATGGATTTTTACAAAATTGTGTTGCTGGCATTGGTATCGATAGTGGGCATTGCTGTTGTGCGACAGCTGAAACCGGAGTTTGCCCTGCCGCTGACGGTGGGCGTGGCCGTGGCGCTGCTGTTGATGATATGCGACTCACTGTACGACGCCGTGTACACCTTCTACGACCTGTCCCAGCGGGCAAACATCAACGGCGATGCGGTGTCCTGCGTGATAAAGGTGGTGGGCATTGGGTATCTGGCGGAGTTTTCCAACAACGTGTGCATAGACGCCAACTGCAAAAGTATCGGCGACAAGGTGCTGCTTGCGTCCAAAGTGGCCATTTTGTTTTGCGCATTGCCCCTGGTGAGGAAGCTGTTTGAAACCATTGCGGGGCTGCTATGAAAAGGCGTGTTTGCGTGTTGCTGCTGGCGTTTTTGGCGGCGGTGTGGTGTTTTTCGGGACAGGCCTATGCCGATATCGCCGACGAGCTGGACGAAAATGTCAACGAGGGGCTGGACAACATCGATTTTTCGCAGATGGACGAGCTGGCAGGGGATTTTTTCGGCAGTGTTGCGCAAAAGGTCAAGGCGATCATAAACGGCGAATTTGACAGTGCCGACAGCTTCTGGAACGTGTTTGCGGAGCTTTTTGGCGGGCAGATCAAATCCATGCTGCCGCAGCTGCTGACGGTGTTTGCCGTGATGGTGATATTGGGGCTTATCCGCAAAACCAACGGCGGCATCATCTCCGAAAGCACCAACAGCGTGGTGTCCTTTGTGGGCGTTTCGGTGGTGCTGACAACCGTTTTGGCCATGTTGGTGGGGGTGTACAGGCAAATTTACGCCTTGCTCAACCAAATTGCCACTTTGGCGGAGGTCTCCTCGCCCATATTGCTGACGTTGATAGTGGCCAACGGCGGCAACGCCGCAAGCTCGGTGTGTCAGCCCTCTATGGTGATATTTTCCACCTCCGTCATCGAGCTGGTGCGCACGGTGGTGCTGCCATTATCGGTTTTTGCGCTGGCGTTCAGTGCTGTCAGCAATATCAGCTCCAACGTGAGGATAAGCAAGGCGGCGTCCTTTTTTACCAATGCCGCAGGGTGGCTGTTGGGGGTGATGTTTATGCTGTTTTCTGCAGTGACGACGGTGCAGGGTATATCGGCGGCAAGCATAGACGGCGTATCGTACAGGGCGGCCAAGTTTGCGGCCAAAAACTACATTCCGCTGCTGGGCGGATACATTGCCGATGGCTTCGACATCATCGCCGCCAGCACCACCCTGATAAAAAACGCCTTTGGCGCTGTTACGCTGTTGGTGCTGCTGTTTGTCGTCATCAGGCCGCTGGCCGCCACGTTGTGCCTCAATCTTGGATTGCAGGCCATCGCCGCCCTGAGCGAGCCGATCGTGGAGCCCGTCTACGTGGGATTGTTGAGCGGAATGAGCAAAACGCTTACCTTTTTGAGTGTTCTGCTGCTGGCGGTGTGCTTTATGTTTTGTCTGCTGGTGCTGATTGCCATTTGGTCGGCAAACGGGGTGTGATATGGCAGAGTGGGTGCTGTCGGTGGCGGGGATCGCCATTTTGTCGGTGATATGCGACGTTATCCTGCCGGAGGGGGAGACTCGCAAATACATCAGAACAGTGTTCGGCATAGCAGTGACGCTGGTTATCGTGCAGCCCGTTGTGGTGCTGTTGAGCGGCAACACGGCGTGGGATAGCCCCGTGCAGCAGCAACCGTTGCAGCAGAGCTATGTGGAGAGCGTTTCGGTTCGGCAAGAGGAGCAAAATGTGCGGCAACTGAAAGAGGCGCTGTCCGCAAAGGGCATCGAGGCGGAAATAGACGTATCCGACCAAGCGGTGACGGTTCGTTTGCCTCGCAGAGTTGACGAAACAACGGAAATCGGGCAAATAGTGGGCAAATTTTTCCCCGAATACGAGCTGCGGCTTGTGTGGGTGTAGCAAAAAATACTATCCGAGTGCATTGGGAGTGCAAAAATGGGTGCATTGAAAAACTTTTTCGCAAAAATCAAAGGCGTCAAAAATATCGAGTTGTACATTGCGCTGGGGTTGGCGATAACGGTGCTTGCGGCGGTACTGTTGGGCGGTGCGGCTCACAAAACGGAAAATTCTTCGGCGGACGACTCATATATCGCCCAGATGGAGCATAAGATTTGTAGTGTAGTGGAAAAAATCGAGGGCTGCGGCAAAGTTTCCGTTGCAATATCCTATGCAAGCAACGAGGAAAAGGTGTACGCCTTCGAGACGGAAACCACCAAAAACGGAGATGTGGTCAAGCAAACAAGCAACATTGTCTCCGTCAGGGGAGAGCCGCTTGTGTCCACTGTGCTTCCGCCAAAAATTCTTGGCGTTGTGGTGGTGGCGCAGGGTGCCGATAACGCCGTCACCCGCTACAAAATCGTAAATGTGGTTACAACACTGCTGGATGTTCAGGTAAAGGATGTGCAGGTGTTGACATATAAAAGTTAGGGAGGAACAAAAACATGTCAAAAGGTAAAAAGATCGCACTGATCGTTTCGATGGTGGCGGTGTTGGTGGTGGCGGCCGTGCTTAACGTTACGCTGCTTACCAACAAAAAGCAGTCGGCCGAGGGTGAAACGGTGCAAACAAGTTTCTTTACCACTTCTCGGTTGGACAGACAGTCCACTCGCGACTACGAAATCGCCGAGCTCAACGAGATCCTGGCGATGGAGGGGGACGAATATGCCGAGGCGAAGCAAAATGCCCTTGTGCAAAAACAGAAAATCGTAAATGCAATGGATACGGAAATGCTGCTTGAAACGCTGCTTAAAGCGCAGGGCTACGAGGATGTGCTTGTAACCGTCAACGCCGCTTTGGACAACGTCAGCGTCATCGTGGACAAGGACGAGCTGACCAGGGACGACACCGTGAGAATTTACAATATTATCGCAACGGAAGCGGCAATCGAGCCTGATTATGTGAGAATAGTACCCGTATAGTATTGTATTTTTTTGAAATCTGTGGTATAATTGCCCCAAAGACATATCAGGAGCAAGCTATGAAAGTAGTAAACAGATTTGACGAATCGGGCAGATTGGTGTACAGCAGCGAAATCATACGAGACATCGTGGACTGCGCCCTCAACGAGGTGGAAGGGGTGGTCAAGTACGCAGACGGATCCCGACAGGCGAGAGATTCCATCAAGATAGAATATGTCGGCGACGACGTGTTTGTGGATGTGTTTGTTAAGCTGGCCTTCAATGTGGAGGTGAGCGACGTGGCAAGCAACATACAAAACACCGTTAAAAACACCATCGAAAGCATGACGGAGTTCAAAGTGAAGGACGTAAACGTGCATGTTATCGAGGTGGAGTTTCAGGAAAATTAGCGGACGACCCTTTGAGCTTCAAAGGGTTTTCTGCGCATAAAAGTGTTTTGGACGGTGCGCTACAATGAGAAGCTACGCAAGAGAAGTTGCGTTTTGCAAAATATATTCCTACCTGATCTGCGGATCCTTTGACGGCGATTTTTCGCAGTTCGACACCGAAAAACTGTCGGACGACGACATCTCCTTTGCCACCGATATGGTAAACGGCGTGATACAACAAAAATCGGCCTTGGACGCCGCTATCGGCGAGCTGAGCAAGAGCTTCAAGCTATCCCGCATTTATCGGCCCGACCTTGCTGCGCTGGAAATGGCCATTTGGGAAATAAACAATACCGATACGCCTCGCCCCGTTGCAATAAACGAGGCCGTTTCGCTGGCAAAAAAATACTCTACGGAAAAGAGCGTTGGCTACGTCAACGGCGTGCTGGCCGCATACGTCAGAGGCCTGCAATGAGCAAGCTGTTGCTGGGTAAACCCTGCGCCGACGCCATCTACGACGAGATACGTCGCTCTTTGCAGGGGGCAAATGCCGTGCTGTGCACTATCGGGACGCAGGACGAACGTTGGGTGCAATACACAGATATGCTGCGCCGCAGTGCCGAAAGTTGCGGTGTGGAGCTGCGTTCCGTCATGGCGCAACAAGGCGTCGACCCCAAACAATTTTGTGCAGTTGTGGATAGCGCAAGTTGCGATCCCGATGTTTGCGGCGTCATCGTGCAGCAGCCGCTGCCCAAGCAATACGCCGAGGCGACCAACTTTGTGGCGGTGGGCAAGGACGTGGATTGTCTCAATCCGCTGTCCGTTGCGGCAATGTTTGGCGCAAAACAAGGATTTCGCCCCGCTACGCCTTTGGCCGTGGTGCGTTTGTTGCAATTTTACGACGTGCCGCTTGCAGGCAAGCATGTCGTTGTGGTGGGCAGAGGCTCGGTGGGCAAACCGCTGGCCTTGCTGCTGTTGGAGCAGGACGCCACCGTGACGGTGTGTCACAGCAAAACTGTTGGGTTGGACAGGTTGTGCCGAAGCGCAGACATTGTGGTGTCGGCTTGCGGCGTGCCGTCGCTTATCACCGAGCAGTTTGTGACGTCGGACAGCGTTGTGGTGGATGTGGGTCTATCTGTTGTGGAGGGCGTAAGCTGCGGCGACGTGAGCCGAGACGTCTACGACATATGCAGGGCGGTTGCCCCTGTGCCCCGTGGAGTAGGGGCGGTGACGAGGGCCGTTTTGCTGCAAAATCTGCTGAAAGCATATAACAATAAATGACAATAAGCGTAACTCAACTGAACAACTACATCAAGGGCATGATGGATATTGACCCCGTGCTGAACGATCTGTCCGTCTGCGGCGAGGTGACCAACGTCAAAAAATCCCACAATGGGTGGTATTTTTCGCTGAAAGACGACGGCGCCGCCATCAACTGCTTTTGCTACGGCAATGCGGCCGTGCCCGTGACGGGTCTGGTGACTGTGGCGGAGGGACAGCTGAACTTTTTTGCCAAGTCGGGCGCTGTGTCGCTGTTTGTGCGCAGGCTTACCACGTCACAAAACACCGGCGACGCCTACAAGCGTTTTGTGGAGCTGAGGGACAAGCTGGCCAAAGAGGGGCTGTTTGACGAGGCTCGCAAAAAGCCCGTGCCCCATTGCGCCAAGAAAATCGGCGTGGTCACAAGCGAAACGGGCGCAGTGATACACGACATTGAAAACGTTGCGTTGCGTCGTCAGCCTTTTTCGGAAATTTTGCTGTATCCCGTGCGTGTGCAGGGAGAGGGCGCCGAAGAGGAGATTGCCTGCGGTATCCGCTACTTTGGCAAAAGCGACGTGGACGTGGTTATTGTGGGGCGGGGCGGCGGCTCCAACGAGGATCTGTCCGTTTTCAACGCCGAGGCGGTGGTGAGAGCCATTGCCGAGTGCCCCAAACCTGTTGTTTCGGCGGTGGGGCACGGCGTGGATTTTACCCTATCCGACTTTGCGGCGGACAGGCGAGCGGTCACTCCCAGCGAGGCGGCAGAGCTTGTTACGCTGGATTCGGCGAAAGAAAAGCTGCGTATTTTGGCCAATCTGGACAAAATCAGCATGGCGGCGGCGGTCAAGTTGTCCACTCGATACAGGCAGGTGCAAAACGATTGCCGTCTGATATGCACGGGAGTGGGACGGCGGCTGGACAGGCTGCAAACGGGAACGATTGCCACACTCGTGGCCGTGCAACACGCCGCAGAGGCAAAGTTGAGCGCAACATCTGCGGCATTGGACAAGGCAGTGGGGCGGTTGGACAACATCAACCCGCTTAGCGTGCTGAAACGCGGTTTTGGATACGTATCCGCCGACGGGCGAACGGTGCGCTCCGTCAATGACGTAAATATCGGCGATAACATCGATGTGCAGCTATCGGACGGCAAGCTGACGGCAACGGTTGTCGGCAAGGAGGAGAAATGAATCTGGAAGAAAAAATTGCCAAGCTGAACGACTTGGCGGACAAAATAGAGGACGATGTATCTTTGGAGGAATCTCTGTCCATCTTTGAACAGAGCGTACAATTGGCAAACGAGTGCATGAAGGCACTTGACGACTGTAAGGGCAAACTTACGGTACTTCAAGAACAAGTGAGGAAATTGACCGATGAAAACTAATGTTACTGTGCAGTATATCGACGGCATAATAAGAGAATATTTGCCCAAAAACAGAGACAAGGTGCAGCAGGCTATGGAATATATGCTGTTTAGCGGCGGAAAGCGTTTTCGTCCCATGTTGCTGCTGAACACCGCCAAGGCTGTGGGCGGACGTATCACAGATGGGGCAAAAATTTTGGCGGCTGCGTTGGAATTTGTGCATACCTACTCTCTGATACACGACGACCTGCCCTGCATGGACAACGACGATATGCGCAGAGGCAGGCGCAGCTGTCACATGCAGTTTGGCGAGGCTTGCGCCGTGCTGGCAGGGGACGCATTGCTCAATCTGGCGGCAGAAACGGTGTTTCGGGGTCCGATGTCCAACAAAAACTATCAGGCGGCGTGCGCTTACCTGTTCAGAATGAGCGGCATAGACGGCCTTGTGCATGGGCAATCGCTGGACCTGTTTACCGAGACGAAAAATATCGACGATGCGACGGAGCTTGCCGTTGCCAAGACGGGTACGCTTATCCGTGCGGCGTTGGTGTGCGGCGCAACCGTGGGCGGCGCCACGCAGGAAGAAGCTGCGCTGTTTGACGAGATCGCCTGCAAGCTGGGCGTTTGCTATCAGATAATAGACGACATACTCGACTCCAAAAAGTGCGAAAAATCCTTCCTCGATATGTACACGGAGAGCGACCTGATCGATCACGTGCACGAGCTGAACGGTGAAATCAAGGCAATCTGCGACCGTTTGCCCTACGATTTGCAGTTTATCAAGGATTTTTGCGAGGAAAACGCCGCCCGCAAGAAGTAAAATTTGCGGCGAAAACATCGGCGTAAGCTTCAAACATTTGCATTTTTGCCCGTGTTGTGCTACAATATAGACGAGCAAAAAAGCTCCTACAACTAAATAAAATTTGGTGGTGCAGTATTCTAGTCAGAAATTGATGTGTTGAAGGCGGGACTAAAAGACCGCTGCCGAGCACAACGATGAAGCTTCTTGTGCTTGCTTTCGTTGCCCAAACGGGGGCTTGTGCTGGAAGTTAAGGTTAATGGGTAAGGTGTAATGGCATACGCTCTATCCCCATTAGCCGCGGAGACTCTTCGGGGTGGTTGCCTAATAGATAAGCAATTACTCTCTGAGGTTAAACCTGCTATGCGGTGATACAAAGCTGTGTACAGTGTAGCTTGTTTTGAGTGGGATTTTGGGAGTACTGAACGGCACATCCCGTTGGCCTATGGGATGCGACCGAATGCTTTACGAAATGAATTCTGCAAAAGAAACTAAAATACGTCGGTTTCTGCAAAGGAAATCTTCTAGACTGCAAATCAGGCTCATCGGAGATTATAGTACGGACTAAGTGGCGATTCAGTTGTGCGTGCAGCGATGCCGCACAAGCGAGATCAAAAGGAAACTGCTTCTTCGGCGACGGGAAGTTCTTGCTTGGGAAATCCTACTGAACCTATGCCGTAAGGTTTATCCGATAAGTCACCACCTTTTTTTATTATGTGCTACACGGCAAATTTTGGGACTGCCAGCCAAATGCAAATATCGGTCCGGATACGTGACGGCAGGAACAGTTAAAACATTTGGTTCTATGTTTTGTTGCCACCGTATACCAACATTTTTGCAGAACCTTATCACATAGGCAAAATTTTGCACGATTTTGCCGCAAACGACATTGTATATTGGAGAATTATGAAAAACACCGACCCTGTACCCCGAAGTAGCGACATCGTGACGGAAGATATCCCTGTGCAGGAGCAGACCGCTCCCGAGCAGAAAAAACGAGACCCCAAACCCGACAAAAAGAAGAAAAAGGTCAATCTGTGGCCGCTGAAAGCGTTTTTTATCACCTTTTTGCTGGCTTTGGCCGTCAATACCGGTTCCGAATTGGTGCTGACCGACTCGCAGTGGTGGTTGGCCACCATCCTGACGGTTGTGATTTTGCTGTTGGGCGTGCTGTTTGACGTGATTGGCACGGCAGCAACCGCATGCGACATAGGGCCGTTCCACTCGATGGCGTCTCGCAAGGTGAAGGGCGGCAAAATGGCCGTCAAACTTGCGATGAAACGGGATATTGTGTCGTCGGTGTGTTGCGATATCGTGGGCGACATCTGCGGTATCGTGTCGGGTGTGTGCGGCGCCAGCCTTGCGGCCGAGGCAATCGACGGACTGGGGCTATCCACCGTGTGGAACGTGGTCATCAAGGTGCTGATCTATTCGGTGATATCCACGCTGACGATAACTTTCAAGGCGGTGGGCAAAAATATCGCCGTCAAAAAGGCCAACGGGATAATCCGAGGAGTAGCAAAGGCATTGAGTATTTTTAGCAAAGAAGGATAACGTGCTGGAACAAATTGAGACAATCAAAGACCTGAAAAAGCTCAGCGTGTCGCAATTGCCGCAGCTGTGTGAGGAAATTCGTCAAAAGCTGATTGCCGAAGTGTCGCAAAGCGGCGGACATTTGGCAAGCAATCTGGGCGTGGTGGAACTGACCGTTGCGCTGCACTATGTTTTTGACGAGGAGGACAAAATCGTCTGGGACGTGGGACATCAAAGCTACGTCCACAAAATTCTTACCCAACGGGGTGAGAATTTTTTGTCCCTTCGCAGCAAGGACGGCGTGAGCGGCTTTCCCGATTGCGAGGAAAGCCCAAGCGATTGCTTCAACACGGGGCACGCAGGCACTGCCATATCCGCTGCGCTGGGGCTGGCCAAGGGCAGGGACGCTCTCGGCGAAAAATACAAGGTGATCGCCGTGGTGGGGGACGGCTCGATGACGTGCGGAATGACCTACGAGGCGCTGAACAACGTCAAGGATACCGATATGCTCATCGTGCTGAACGACAACAATATGTCCATTGACGAAAACGTCGGGTCCGCCACGCTCAATATGTCCAAACTGCGTGTGGGCAAGTACGACCGCAACAAGGAGCGCCTGAAAAGATTTTTGCTGAAAATCCCCCTGCTGGGCAAGCCGACATACAAGTTTTTGCGGTGGTGCAAACGCCGTGCCAAGCTTGGATATGTGCGCAACAGCTATTTTGACAACTTTGACCTCAAATACATTGGGATAATCGACGGCAACGAGATAAAAGACCTCGTTTACTACTTTACCAAGCTGAAAAACAACGTCACCAAGCCCACGCTGATGCACGTCGTCACCAAAAAGGGCAAGGGCTACCAACCCGCCGAGGAGGACCCCGAACTGTATCACTCGCTAAACCGCAACGGCGCCGAGGACAACGACCTGCAAAGCGCCGCAGTGGTGGGCGATACGCTGTGCGATATGCTGTCGCAGGGCAAAAAAATTGCCGCAATTTGCGCCGCTATGGCCAGGGCGACGGGGTTA
Organism: uncultured Clostridia bacterium; assembly: GCA_947586855.1. Taxonomy (GTDB): domain Bacteria; phylum Bacillota; class Clostridia; order Christensenellales; family CAG-314; genus Fimimonas. Next base: position 47,536 of record CANPXV010000004.1, on the reverse strand, counting down.
TCCGCCGTGAGAGACGCCTATCCAGACGCATTTTTCGATGTGGGCATTGCCGAGGAACACGCCGTGACTTTTGCCGCAGGGCTGGCCAAATCGGGCGTGCACCCCTTTGTGGCGATATATTCTTCCTTTATGCAACGGGCCTACGACCAGATTTTGCACGATGTGGCGCTGCAAAAGCTGCCCGTCACGCTGCTTATGGACAGGGCCGGATTTGTGGGCGAGGACGGCAAAACGCACCAAGGGCTGTTTGACCTGTCCTACCTGTCGCAGATACCCAACATGACCGTGTGGACGCCTGCAACTTATCGGCAGCTATCGGATATGATAGTGCTCTCGGCACAAGCGGACGGTCCTGTGGCGATACGCTATCCCAAGCGTTTGCTGAAAGAAGAACGAGGATTTGATGGCAAGTGGATCGCCCTGACCGACGCAGAAAGCCCCAAACTGTACATTCTGGCGGTGGGTGCAGCGCTTTCGGCTGCGGCACAAGAGGCAGCAACCGCAGCGGAGGGCGTGACGGCGGTGGAAGTGACTACCGTCAAGCCTCTGGATATGGCTTTGCTGCAACAAATTGCCGAAAGCGGTGCGCAAGTGCTGACGCTGGAAGAAAACGTCATATGCGGCGGTTTTGGGCAAGCAGTGGAGTGCGCCCTCGCCGAGCTGTCCAAGGGAAAAACTCGGGTGCATATGTTGGGAGTGAACGACTGTTTTGTCAAGCACGCCACAATATCCCAGCAGTTAGAGCAGTTTGGCATGTCGCAGCAGGCGCTTGCGCAATATGTTGCCGACTTGCTGCAAAAGGGTTGAATTGCCCGCCAAAATAGTGTATAATATTTTTCGATATAGAACAAATTATCGGATTTTACCGACATTTTTGTGGAAAAACGAGTGCTATGTGTGACATAGTATTCTATAAAACGGCCAATTCTGACATAGTACAGGGTGAAAACAATGTCATCTCGCAAAACAAGACAATCGGCAATACTTAGCATAATTTCCGTCAAGGACATCGAAACGCAGGACGAGCTTGTGGCCGCACTGCGCAACGAGGGCTACGACATCACGCAGGCGACCATTTCGCGGGACATCAAGGAGCTTGGGCTAATAAAGGCGCTTGGTCCCGACAACAAGTACAAATATGTCACAAAGCAGACGATGGACGTCAAGCTATCGGGCAAGCTGCTTAGCGTGGTGCAGGAGGCCGTGCTGAGCGTTGTCACGGCGGAAAATCTTGTGGTGGTGAGGACGTTGGAGGACAGCGCATCTGTCGTTTCGGGCGCTATCGAACAGTTGGCGCTATCCGAAGTGCTGGGTATTTTGGCGGACAAAAGCACTGTGCTGGTGGTGTGCTCCGACTCACATGACGCAAAAACGGTCAGGGACAAGCTGTCCGACCTGATTTGACAAGAGAAAAATATGCTTAAAAGTTTGACTATCCACAATATTGCGCTGATCGACTCGCTGGAAATCGAGTTTGACAGCGGTCTGACCGTGCTTAGCGGCGAAACGGGCAGCGGCAAGTCTATAATAGTGGACTCGCTGGCCTTTGTGCTGGGGGACAGGGCGGACAAGACGCTCATCAAATACGGCGAGGACGCAGCCGACGCCACGGCACTGTTTGAGGTGGCGGAAGATTCGCCCGTGCGCACCAAATTGGCGGAGTACGGCTACGGCGACGATACGGAAATTTTGCTGTATCGCAAGATGTCCGTTGCGGGCAAAAACGAGATACGTATCCAAGGAAAAACGGCCACGCTGGCCATTTTGAAGGATATTTGCGCCGAATTGGTGGATATTTTTGGGCAGGGGCAGCACTTGGCGTTGCTCAACGAAAAAAATCAGCTGGCCGTGTTGGACAGCTTTTGCAACCACAAACAGGCCTCCGACAGGCTCAGGCAGCAACTGCACCCACAGCTTGTCTCCATCGAACGTGAGTTGCGCTCCTTTGGCGGCGACGAGCAGGAGCGAGAGCGCCTTTTGGACATACTCAACTACCAAATCAGGGAAATAGAGGACGCCGCTATCACGCCGCAAGAGGAAGAGGAGCTGCTGCTTACCCACAAACGCATGGTAAATGCGGAAAAAATCTCCACCGCATTGGACGGCGCAGCCACTTTGCTGGACGGCGACGGGGGCGCATCGGCGCAAATTTCGCAGGCGGCGGCGTTGCTGAGGGGCATTTCCAACATCGAGGACAGTGCCGACGGGTTGAGCGAGAGGCTGAACTCGGTACGGCTGGAAGCCGAGGACGTTGCGGCGCAATTGCAGGATATGCTGAGCGCAATGGAGTTTAGCCCGTCCGAAGTGGACCGTATCGAGGAACGTCTGGAAAAAATCCGCCAACTCAAACGCAAATACGGCGGCAACGTGCAACAGGTGCTGGAATTTTTGGCGGAGGCACAGCAAAAATACGACAATTTGCTGAACGCTTCGGAAAAAATTGCCCAACTAAACGAGCAAAAGGCGCAGGTTCTTGCGCAGATGTACGACTGCGCCCTGCAAAAATCCGACGAACGCCAGCGCACTGCCCGGGCGTTATCCGCCAAAATTGTGCGAGAGCTGGCCGAATTGGGTATGAAAGGCACAGATTTTTGCGTGCAATTTAACGAGAGGCCCACGTTGGAGCAATACTCCCTTGCGCCATCGGCGGACGGCTTTGACAAGGTGGAGTTTTTGATGACTGCCAACGTCGGAGAGCCGCTAAAACCCCTTTCCAAGGTCATATCCGGCGGCGAGATGTCTCGCTTTATGCTGGCGGTAAAAAATATCACGGCCCTTGCGGAGAAGATCCCCACGATGATTTTTGACGAGATAGACGCCGGGATATCGGGCGCAATGGCGCAAATGGTGGCCAACAAATTGGCAAACGTATCGGCCAATCAGGCGCAGGGATATCAGTGCATAGTCATCACCCACTTGCCGCAGATCGCCGCCATGGCCGACACAAATTTGTATATCAGCAAGCTGCAACGGGACGGCCGCACCTATACTGCGGTGGACAAGCTGGCAAGCGCCGATCAGCGGGCTGCCGAGGTGGCTCGCCTTATGGGAGGCGTGGGAGAACACGCCCTTGTGAGTGCGCAGGAGCTGCTTGATTGGTCGCAGCAATACAAGGCAAAACGCCAAGTTTGACAGGCTGCGCTGTCGCTCAAGCGGCGTTTTGAGGGTGTTGGCACCAAAAGTAGTGCAAAAACAGTACAAATTGATATAGAAAGTGCCGAGTTGCTGCTCGGCACATTATTTTCGTCGATGAATTGGTGAAATTTTATCTAAATTTAATATTTATAAAATTTTGTTTTTTTTCAATAATCTGTCAACGCATTTGGGCATCGTGATTGTTATCACAAATTACATTTTGAATGCGATTTGACATTGACGTCATTATCCAATCAAAGTGAAAATTTCTTTGATTTTGCTATCCTAAAATAACATTGCCAACATTGCCTCTTCGGTCAATTGGTCAGCATCCATTTGGCGTACATTCCGTAGCCGCGTGTGGGGTCGTTTACAAACACGTGCGTCACGGCGCCCACAAGTTTGCCGTTTTGCACGATGGGGCTGCCGCTCATCCCCTGCACAATGCCGCCGGTTTTTTGCAGCAGGGTCTTGTCGGTGACGTGTATCACCAGACCCTTGTCGTCGCGAGATGTCTGCGGCGAGGCCTTGACGATTTCGATGTCGTACACCTTGCGCACGTTGTCGTCCAGCGTGCAGTAGATTTGCGCCTTGCCGGGGTGTACCTCGCTCACGTCGGCGACGCCGATTTGCTGTGTGCAAAAGGAGGGTAGGCTGTTGAACATGCCAAATGCGCCGTATTTGTTGTTGGCGTAGATGTTGCCGATACGCTTGTCGAAGCAAAAACCGCCTTTCAGCTCTCCCGCTGCGCCCTTTTGCCCCCGCTCGATACCGTCGATGGTGCAGCCGAACACGCCGCCGTTGTTGCAGGATATTATCCCGCCCTTTGCATCGCAAATGGGGTGGCCAAGGCTGCCGAAACGAAGATTTTTGCGCACATAGGTCAGTGTGCCGATCCCGCTGGAAGAGTCCCTCGTCCACAATCCCAGCCGATACTGACCTGCGGCAAGGTCCTTTTGCGGGGTAAGGTGGGTCTCGCATATCTGGCCATTGCGCAGGTACTTGACTGCCAGCGTGCGCCCGTCCGAATGCAGCGCCAGCTCCGACAGCTTGGCCGAGCCGTAAATTTTGTGCCCGTCCAGCTCCACAATGACGTCGTTTATCGACAGGCCTGCGTCCAGCCCGGGGCAGCACAGCTTGCCGTCCTCGCCGATAAACTCGTTGAGGCCTATCACCGTCACGCCGTCGCCGTCGATGGTTATGCCCAGCGGATAGCCGCCCAGATACACTTCCTCATCAATTTTTTCTGTATAGCTGCCGCCAAACAGCTCGCCCACGTCCTGAAAAAACTCCGCAGGAGAGCCATCCGCCGTGCTTGCCGCCTGCGCCTTGGGAGTGGCCACCCCCACAAAAACGCACTGCGCAACAATTGCTATCAACAATATCCAGAGATATTTTTTCATGTTCACCTCAAATTGCTAAACGTAGTTTGTGGAGTTGCCGTTTGTTTATACCAAGCCCCAACCGTTTGCTCAATGGAGAATAATGCGGGCAAGGTTATTTGTAATTTGAAATAATTTTATACCCGTTTTCTTGGAATCAATATATTTGTCCAACAGTGGCGTAAGAGGCTGGTTTTTGCCGGACAATCGGCTTTTTGCGGCGACGGCGACAAATATCGGCAAAAAGGTCTATATCGGGCAAAATGCGCATATTGAATGATATGAGAACTATACAAAAAATCAAATATGCGCTGGACGACATGTGGCAGCAGGCGTGCGCTCACAAGTGGTGTACGCTGATCAGCATTGCGTGCGCCGTTGTGGGCATTGTGCTGGGCGCAGTGTTAGTGAGCGTTTTCAGGTACAGCTGGTGGTTCGACAACCGCTATCAATATGCCGTGCGCCTGTTCGAGGGCGGTTTTGGGCTGTTCTTTTCCTTTTTGGCGGGGTTTGGTCTGTTTTACGTTGTCGCAGTGTGCTGTTTGATGTTGCCACAAACCAAACCTCTGTGCTACGTTGTGCTGACGGCTTGCTGTTTCTACTGTGGGGCCAACACGGCTGCGGCGATAATTTTTTCGTCGGTGTGGGGCATATTGTATGCCGTGATTGTGTCTCTGGGCGAGGTGGTGTGCTACGTTGCGGCCAATATCCTGCTGTGCGGTGCGCCCTGCGAGAGGCGAACGCTGCGAGAGGCCTTTTGCGACTCTCGGGGTGCGTTTTGGGCGCTGTGCATAGCCTTTGCGGCAAAATTTGTGTGTTTTTTTGTGGTATTGCGTATTTTAACTGCCCTCATTTGATTGATAAAAAAATTATCTTTTGGTATAATTTAGACGAAGGAGAAAAATTATGAGAGCATTTATTCTTGTCATTGACGGTTTTGGTATCGGCGCAATGCCCGATTGCAAGCTGTTTAACGACTTTGGAGCCAACACCCTCAAAAATGTCCGTGCGGCATACGACCTCAATTTGCCGGTGCTATCCGACATGGGCCTGTACAACATCGACGGCACCTACAACGACGATCGCCAACCCATCGGCGCATACGGTCGTCTGGAAGAGCTTAGCAAGGGCAAGGACACTACAGTGGGACATTGGGAGATGGCCGGCGTCATCACCAACCAACCTATGCCCACATTTCCGCAAGGGTTTCCGCAGGGATTTATCTCCAAATTGGAGAAAGAGCTGGGCACCAAGGTGCTGTGCAACAAACCGTACAGCGGCACCGAGGTCATCAAGGACTACGGTGAAGAACATCTGCGGACGGGCTACCCGATTGTGTACACCTCGGCGGACAGTGTGCTGCAAATCGCCGTGCACATGGACAAATACACGGTGGAGCAGCTGTACGATATGTGCGAAAAGGCACGCAAACTGTGCACGGGCAAATATGCCGTGGGACGTGTCATCGCACGCCCATTTGCAGGCGAGTATCCATTTGTGCGTACTGCGGACAGAAAGGACTTTTCGCTCAATCCGCCCGCCAAGACGTTACTTGACTTTGTAAAGGACGCAGGCATGCAAAGCGTTGCTGTAGGCAAGATAGAGTACATCTTCAACGGACAGGGTATCACACGCAGCATACACACCGTCAGCAATCTGGACGGGCTGAACAAGACCATCGAAATCGCCAAAGAACGCTTTGACGGGCTTGTGTTTGTCAATCTGGTGGATACCGATATGAAATACGGCCACAGGCGGGACGTGTTTGGATATGCCGAGGCGTTGGAAGAAATCGACAGCAAGGTGGCAGAGCTTGTCAAAGTGATGCGCCACGACGACGTGCTGTACATCACAGGCGACCACGGCTGCGACCCCACCCACAAGGCCCACACCGACCACACCAGGGAATACACGCCGTTGCTTATCTACGGCTGCGATGTTTTGCCCACCAACCTTGGCACTATGAAGGGGTTCGACGTCATCTGCGACACTATCCGAGAACAGCTTGGTATCCGTGGCGGCACCAAATCCGTGTGGGAAAAAATTACAAGATAACGTTTGATTGCAAGCATACACATAACCGCTGTCCTACACGTCAGCGGTTATTTTAATGTCACTGCCAAACGCAAATGTTTATCACGGAAACTGAATTTTATGCTAAAAATCCCTAACTCGTCACCCAAAAGTGCCATATAGTCTCCTGCTCGGCACATCGGCGAGGTGGTATAATCGGCGGGCAAATGCAGATACTATCCCCAACAAAATAGGAGATGAGTATGAAAAAAGTATTTCTTTGTGTATTTGCATTGGCTTTGCTTGTTGCGACGATCGTGCCCGTGACGGCGTGCGCCGAGGCGGCCCTACCGTCTATTTCCGCAAAGGAGGCGGTGTTGATGTCGGAGGACGGGCATGTGCTGTTTGAACAAAACGCCACAGAAAAGCGCCCCATCGCCAGCATGACCAAGATCATGACGTTGTTGTGCACCTACGAGGCCATCGACAGCGGCAAGGCCTCCCTCAATGACGATGTTGTGGCCAGCGAACGTGCTGCCTCGATGGGCGGCTCGCAGGTGTTTTTGGACGCACACGCCACCTACAAGTTGGAGCAGCTTATCAAATCGATAGTGGTGTGCTCGGCAAACGACAGCTGCGTTGCCGTGGCAGAACATCTTTGCGGCAACGTGGAGGGCTTTGTGCAACAGATGAATGACAAGGCCAAACAATTGCAACTGGTGGCCACCCACTTCGAGAACTGCACGGGGCTGCCTGCGGTCAGTCAGTACTCCTGCGCAAGGGACGTGGGCGTGATGTTGTCGCAGCTGATAAAGCACCCTCACTACTTTGCCTGCGCAAAAATCTGGATGGAGGACTTTGTGCACCCATCGGGCAGAGTGACGGGCATGACCAACACCAACAAGCTCATCCGCTTTTACGACGGGTGCGACGGCGGCAAGACGGGCTACACCAGCGAGGCACAGCATTGTCTGGCGGCGACGGCCAAGCGTGGCGACACTCGGATAATCGCCGTGGTGGTGGGCGCACCCGACAGCAAAACTCGCTTCAAAGAGGTCAGTTCGATGTTCAACTACGCCTTTGCCAACTACGAGAGCAAGGTCTACGCCGACTGCAACACCCGCTTTGACGGCATTGCTGTGGAAGGGGGCAAAACGGATACGCTGGATATATCCGCACAGGGCCGACTTGTGGCCTTTGGCAAAAAGGGCAGCGCAAACGCTTTCCGTGTGGAGATGAACCTGCCCGAAACGGTGAAAGCACCGATAAAAATGGGCGACAAAGTGGGCACTGCTCAGTTGAAAGACGAAAACGGCCGCATTGTTGCGGAAGTGGATATTGTGGCGGCATCCAATGTGGAAGCCAAAACCTACTGGGACTTTGTAAAGCAAATTGTAACGCACTAAATATCATTTTTGCGGCGGACGGTCAAATTGATCGTCCGCTTTTTGATATTCTCTATGGCAAATGTTAGGGTAAAAGAAATACATTGAAAAAAATATTCTCCCCAATGATTTGCCTTGAAGCCACTAAACGCAAGATAGCTCGGTTGAGTGCTCAACATTTATGTTTTGGTTTCTCCCCCGCCCGCAAACGTTTATACAGCACCAAAAAATATCCAAATGGGGCGCATAGGATTGACTTTGTCCGTGGTTTTTGATACAATATCTTTATGTATATTTTGAGGTTGTTGCGATACAATTTTGTAACCGGACAAGAAGGCTTTTGCAGGGAAGGTCTGCTTAATGCGGCCGCCTTTGTGGTGGCGCTGCTGGCGGCACTCATACTGCACGAGATTGCACATGGTCTGGTCGCATTGTGGAACGGCGACAACACCGCAAAAATGTACGGCAGGCTGTCCCTCAACCCCGTAAAACACTTTGATCCGGTGGGACTGCTGATGATGTTGTTGGTGGGCTTTGGCTGGGCAAAACCTGTGCCTGTCAACCCAAACAACTTCAAAAATCGCAAAGTGGGTGCCATCACGGTATCCGTTGCAGGGGTGCTTACCAATTTGCTGTTGGCATTTTTGTTTGCGATGGGTGTGGTGCTGTTCGGCCAAATCCCTGTGGAGATAAACTCCGCCAAGTACTATGCGGTGTATTTTTTTCAGATACTGTGCATCTTGGCAATGCAGCTAAACGTAAACTTTGCGTTGTTCAACATCTTGCCGCTGTATCCGCTGGACGGCTATCGGTTGCTTGGCAGTTTTGTGGACGAGCGCAATGGCTTTATGACCTTTATGCGGCGATACAGCCTGTACATCTTGCTGGGCTTTATTGTGCTGGACTATATCCCATATGTAAGCAACTATTCGCCCCTCAACCTGTACATCGGCTGGTTGGGCGGCAAGATTTACGGCGGGTTTGAGGCTTTTTGGAGGTTGATTTTGCGTGGATGACGAAAAACTTCAACAGGAATATATTTTTGACCAACACGAATCGGAGTTGGAGCTTAGTCTTGCCAATTTCAGCGGGCCGTTGGACCTGCTTTTGGAGCTTGTCAAGCAAAACAAGATCGAGATAAAGGACATCTTTGTCTCGCAGGTGACCGAGCAGTTTTTGCAATATATGGACCAGGTTGCCGATCTGGACGTGGACAGGGCAAGCGAATATATGGCCATGGCCGCCACCCTGCTGGAAATCAAATCCCGTGCGCTGCTGCCCATAGAGGAAAAGGAGCTGGACGACAGCCCCGAAAAGGTGCTTATCCGCCAATTGGAAGAGTACAAGCTGTTCAAGGAGATCGTCACCGAGCTGAAAGTGCAGGAAAACGTGGACAGGTTTTACCGAGAACCGGACAAAAGCGTGGGCAAAGAAGTGACAGTTGTCAAGGAAAACCTCAGTATCGAGGGCTTTATACAGGCGTTTGGCAAGTTTTTGATGCGCATGCAGGTAAAAAACGCCGCCGAAAACGTGTCTCGGGCCATCGAGCGTGAAAGTTTTTCCGTCCCGCAGAAAATTGCCTATATCCGTGAAATACTGCGCACCGAAAATAAATTTGCAATGAGCCAGCTGTTTGACGAAAACACCGGCAAAAACGAAATTGTTACCACATTTTTGGCCGTGCTGGAACTGCTTAAACTGCAAATAATAACCGTTTCGCAAAGCGGTTTGTTTGAGGAGATAATTATTGAAAAACGCCCCGACAGCGACCAGATCGAGGCGGTAGTGGGAGATGACTATGAGTCTGTTGAGTAACAAAATAGAGGCTGTGCTGTTTGTATCGGGCAAGGCCGTGGAAGAAAAATTTATCAAGGAAAAGCTGGAAGTATCCGACAAGGACTTTGCCGACGCCGAGAAGGAGCTTTTGGACAAATACAGCGGCGACAGCGGTATCCACTTGCTGCGCTTCAACAAAAAGCTGCAATTTGCCACCAATCCCAACTACGCAAAGGAAGTGGAGGCGGTTCTCAACCCCATCAAGGAAAAGGAACTTACCAATGCAATGTTGGAGACGCTGGCCATCATTGCCTACAAGCAGCCCGTCACCCGCATAGAGGTGGAGGAGATCCGCAGTGTGGACTGCACCTACTCTGTGCAAAATCTGGTGCGGCTGGGGCTTGTGGAGTGCGTCGGCCGCAAAGATACCATCGGCAAACCGCTGCTTTTTGCCACCACGGACGAATTTTTGAAGCGCTTCTCCATAAGCGACGTGTCCGACTTGCCCGACTACGAAACGCTGTTGGACAAGCTGCAACAGATAACAACATCGACGACGTCCGTCTCGGTGGTGGAGAAACCTATGTTCGACAAGGTGGAAGAAGTGCCCGACTTTTTGGTGGGCGAGGACGTCAAAAAAGTGGAGTAACACATTTGATATTGTCATTTTATCTTCGGGGTGCACCCCGAAGATTTTTTTTGCAAGGTCGGTCGCAAGCAGGCGGACGAGCTGATCATTATTAAAATTATAATCGATATATAACAATATTTAGCAAATAAAATGTTAAAATAATCCAATAAATTTTGGGATAAGTATAGAAATGTCAAAATCGGTGTGCTATAATTTACTTGCTATGTATCCTTGCGGATAGGTTTGAGGGAGGTTTTATGCAGAGAAAAAAGGAATGTGTTGCCATGCTTTTGGCAGGCGGTCAGGGCAGCAGATTGTATGCGCTGACCAACAATATCGCCAAGCCTGCGGTGGCTTTCGGCGCAAAATATCGTATCATAGATTTTCCGCTGAGCAACTGTATCAATTCCGGCATAGACACGGTGGGCGTGCTTACCCAATACGAGCCGCTGGAACTGAACGAATACATCGGCAACGGACAGCCCTGGGATCTGGACAGAAGTTTTGGCGGGGTGCACATTTTGTCGCCCTATCAGGCCAAGAAAAAGTCCTCCTGGTACGAGGGGACGGCCAACGCCATCTACCAGAATATGAGCTTTATGAAGAAGTACAATCCGGACTATATCCTGATATTGTCCGGCGACCACATCTACAAGATGAACTACGCCAAGATGCTGAATGCGCACATCGCAACGGGCGCAGCCTGCACGATAGCGGCGATAGAGGTGCCCATGAGCGAAGCGTCTCGTTTTGGCATACTAAACGTCAACAAGGACGGCTCGATATATCAATTTGAGGAAAAACCCAAAGCGCCCAAAAGCAATCTGGCGTCTATGGGTATCTACATTTTTAGTGCGGACAAGCTGTACAAGTATCTGGAAGAGGACGACAAAAAGGAAGGGTCCTCCAAAGATTTTGGCAAGGACGTGCTGCCCGCAATGCTGGACGCAGGCGAAAAGATGTTTTCCTATCGCTTTGAGGGGTATTGGAAGGACGTTGGGACAATATCCGCCTTGTGGGAGTCCAACATGGACCTGCTGGGCGTCGATCCGCAGTTTGATGTGGGGGATACGTCCTGGAAGATCCACTCTCGCAACCCGTTGGCCCCGCCGGAGTACATCAGCGACAGCGCCGAAGTGGACAACTCGATGGTGGCGCTTGGCTGCGAAATTTTCGGCACGGTGCGCAACTCGGTGCTGTCCAGCAATGTGACGGTGGAAGAGGGCGCAGTGGTTGAGGACAGCGTTATCATGTCCGACACCGTTATCAAGCGCAACGCAACCGTTTGCTACTCGATTGTGGACGAAAACGTCACCGTGCAGCAGGGCGCTGCCGTGGGAGAACATCGCAGCGACGCCAAGGGCATAACTGTGCTGGGACGCAACATCACGGTGGCGGCCAATGCCAAGGTGGAAAGCGGCAAAATCGTGGACAAAAACGTCGGGGAGGAATAGACAATGGCACGTTCGGCAGTGGGTGTGATTTTTACCAACATACAGGACAAAAATATACCGGAGCTTTCCTCGCACAGGACGATGGCGTCCATACCCTTTGCGGGCAGGTATCGCCTCATCGACTTTGCGCTGAGCAATCTGGTAAACGCCGGCATAACGACGGTGGGCATTGTGACCAAAAACAACTATCAGTCGCTTATCGACCACCTGGGCAGCGGCAAAGATTGGGACCTCGCCCGCAAGGACGGCGGTATCATTTTGCTGCCGCCATACAGCAACGAAACGGACGCCCCCTACAAAAACAGATTGGAGGCCCTGATGGGTATCACAGGCTTTTTGCGGCACCGTAAGGAGGACTACGTGGCGCTGTACGACGGGGACGGCGTGTCTCGGCTGGATATTGACGACGTGCTGCGCTTCCACGAGCAATCGCACGCCGACATAACCATGGTGTATCACGAGGCAGACAGCGTGGAGTCTCACTACTACATCACTGTGGACCCCGACAACAGCGGCCGCATAACCTCGCTGCAAATCAACCCCAAACTGAAAACGGGCGACAAGGTGAACCTGTACATAAATGTGATGGTGGTGCATCGCAACTACCTGATGGACATCATCCAAAACGCTGTGCAGAGCGGCCTCAACAGCTTTGGCAGGGATATTTTGGCCAAAAATGTGCAGTCGATGCGCATTTTCGGCTACAAATTTGACGGCTACTATGCAGGGATAACCTCGCTGCCGAGATACTTCCGTTACAGCATGGAGATGCTGGACAAGGACGTCCGCCACGAGCTTTTCGGCGCAAGGGACATCTACACCAAGGTGAGAGACTCGGCGCCCTCCAAGTATATCGAGGGGGCCAGCGTCAAAAATTCGCTGGTATCCGACGGATGCGTTATCGAGGGCACCGTGGAAAACAGCATATTGTTCAGAGGGGTGAACGTCGGCAAGGGCAGTGTGGTGCGCAACTGCGTGCTTATGCAGGAGACTGTGGTGGGCGCATCGTGTAGGCTCAACTGCGTGATAACGGACAAAAATGTGGTGATACGAGACCGTCGGCAACTATCCGGCTGCGAAGAGCTGCCCTACTTTGTTGCCAAGGGAAAAATGCTGTAAGGAGAAAATATGAGCAGAAAAATCTTGTTTGCGGCGTCGGAAGCCGCACCCTTTATCGCTACGGGCGGCCTGGCCGAGGTGGTGGGATCTTTGCCCAAGGCGCTGCACCAATTGGGCTACGACGTGCGCGTGGTGCTGCCGCTGTACCGTGATGTCAATCAGGAATACAGGCAAAAATTTACCTTTTTGGGCAATATCACCGTGCCTGTGGCCTGGCGAAACCAATATTGCGGCATTTTTGAGTACGTGCACGAGGGCGTGACATTCTACTTTGTGGACAACGAGTACTACTTCAAGCGCAAAGGGTGCTACGGTCACTTCGACGACGGCGAGCGGTTTGCGTTTTTTGGGCGAAGCGTGGTGGAAATCATGCCTGCGGTGGACTTCTTTCCCGATGTGCTGCATTGTCATGATTGGCAGGCGGCGCTGGCGGCCATCTATCTGAAAACCGTTTACAGCGGGAGAGAGCGCTATCGGGACATCAAGACGGTGTTTACCATACACAACATCGAGTACCAAGGCAAGTACTCTATGGACAACTTGCAGTGGCTTTTTGGCATTGACGGCTACTATCAGGGCGTGGTGGAGTTTGACGGCTGCATAAATCTGATGAAGGGCGCAATCGAGTGCTGCGACAAATTTAGCACTGTGTCGCCGCAGTACGCCGAGGAAATCAAGGACCCCTACTATGCGCACGGGCTGGACGGCTTTATCCGCAACAATGCTCACAAGCTGTGCGGCATACTAAACGGTATCGACACCGACTACTACAACCCCAAGACGGACAAGGCGCTTTTTGCCAACTACGACGCAAAAAATCTCGACAACAAGGCCGTGTGCAAACAGGAGTTGCAGCGTATGCTCAACTTACAGGTGCGCCCCAACACGCCCATCGTGGCAATGATAAGTCGCCTTGTGGACCACAAAGGGCTGGATCTGGTGACGGCCGTCATCGACGAGGCGCTGGAAAGCGACATGCAATTTGTGCTGTTGGGCACGGGCGAGGGCTACTACGAACACTTTTTTGCCGAGCTTGCCTCACGACATCCGCAGCAGGTGGCAGCGGCGATAACTTTCAATGCGCAACTTTCTCGCCAGATCTACTCCGGTGCGGACATATTTTTGATGCCCTCCAAGAGCGAGCCGTGCGGATTGTCGCAAATGATTGCCTCACGCTACGGCACTGTGGCGCTTGTACGGGAGACGGGCGGCCTCAAAGACAGCATTTTGCCCTACGGAAACGGCGGCAACGGCTTCACTTTCTCCAACTACAACGCACACGACATGCTGTACGTTTTGCGGCAGGCATTTGACGTCTACCGCAACCAGGAGCAGTGGCGCAAGCTGGTGCGCAAGGCCATGCGGACGGATTTCAGTTGGAACGCCTCTGCCAAGGGCTACGACAAGCTGTACACCGACCTGCTTGGCTGAACTTGTGCAAATTGGAAATTTCTCCCGATAGCGATGCTATCGGGAGATTTTTTTTTGTAAAATAATTTGTTGATTGATGTTTTTCGATTTTTTCTATATTTTTAATAAAAAACATTTTCAAAATTTACTTTAATAAAAATATGATGTTTATCTCTATCGGTTGAACTAAATACATCTTATAAAGCTGGTTGTAGTGTATTTTTTGATTGTAGTTTTTGTCTTTTATTTTCTTCCAAAATAAATTTTAACTGACAATTTTGACCTCAACTACTCTATAAATCGGCATTTCATAGAATACTATTTTAGACATAATATGCTGGATCTAAGAAAAATTGGCAAAAAAAATGTAATATCCAATATATGTATTTTTTTATCAATAACTGTCCCTAATGTGGTTGGATAGTATTAAAAATCAATATTTTTGCTCCAATTTTATTATTTTTCGGGTTGTGTTAAATCAATATTTTATGAAATAATCACCTGCAAGGTAGGTGAACAACAAAAATCGATATAATTGCGGCCATCACCTGAAAAGAGGGTAGTATTATAAATCAATTTTTTTCGTCAATATTATATTTGGGTTGTGTTACGATCAAATATTGCGTGATAATCAGCTGGATTTTATTACAAATCATTTTTGCGACAATTTCCTTTGTTGTGAGTTGTGTTAAAAAGAATTTTTTGCGGCAATCGCCGCTGGGGTGGGGGGTATTAAAAATCAATTTGATGGCAACAATGTCACTATGAAATATCCCAAGTCGAAAAAATACGGCAGCAATAGCGACGAGAGAGAAACTCGATCGCCCGAAACGTCGGATATCGGCGCCGCAACGAGGTGACAAATGGAAGCTAACAAGGAAATTACCCGAGCTAACTACAAGCAATACGTTTTCGAAAAGATGCCCAAAAGCTCGCATTGGAAAAATATGCTGTGGGCGTTTGTGGTGGGCGGCACAATCTGCGCTATCGGGCAGGCGTTTATCTTTCTGTACTCGCTGTGGTTCAACATGCAGGACGCATCTGTGCTGGCCTCGGCAACGCTGGTGTTTATCGCCGCAATGCTGACGGGCTTTGGTGTGTACGACGTAATCGGGCGCTTTGCGGGGGCAGGCTCTACCATACCGATAACGGGGTTTTCCAATGCGGTGGTGTCGCCTGCGTTGGAGTTTCGGGCCGAGGGCTACATCTACGGCGTGGGGGCAAAGATGTTTTTGGTGGCCGGCCCCGTGATTGTCAACGGCGTCACCATCTCCGTCATTGTGGCGCTGCTTACCCTGCTGTTTGGAGGTTGAAATGGACTACTACAAAAAGCGCACGCTCAATTTTGCCAATAGCTATATCGCAGAGGGCTACACGGTGGCCGGACCCAAAGAGAACGACGGACGTTACAAGGGCTTTTTCGACTTTGCGTTGGAGGACGATATGTTTGCCCAAAACACCTTTGAGAGGGCGGAGCGCAAGATGTTTGAGCACGCCATCGAGGGGGCAATCGGCAAAGCCAACCTCGAAGAGAGCGATATTGAGGCCATCGTGGCGGGAGACTTGCTCAATCAGATCGTTTCGGCGTCCTTTGCCGCAAAAAAACATCATGCGGGTTTTTTGGGTATCTACAACGCCTGCGCCACCTTTGCCGAAAGCCTCATTGTCGGCTCGGCGATGTTGTCTAACGGGTTGGAGCACGTTTTGTGCGCTGCGGGCAGTCACTTTGCCACGGCGGAGAGGCAATATCGCTTCCCGTTGGAGCTGGGCGTGCTGCGTTCGCCCGTGACGCAATGGACGGCAACGGGGGTGGGCGCAACGGTGCTATCCAACAAAGGCGACGGCAAATCGGTGCGTATCACACGGGGCACGCTGGGCCGAGTGGTGGATTTCGGCGTGATGGACGCCAACAATATGGGCGCTGCAATGGCCCCGTCGGCATGCGACACGCTGGTGACGTTTTTCAGGGATACTGAGACGCAGCCAAGCGACTTCGATGTGATCTACACGGGCGACCTCGGCAAGCTGGGCAGCGATATTTTGATGGATCTGACGGCGCAGGAGGGGTACGACGTGTCCAAACAGCTGCACGATTGCGGCGCATCGCTGTATTGGGACGAACAACAGACCTATCAAGGCGGCAGTGGCGCAGCATGCTCGGCGTTGGTGTTTAACGCTGTGTTGTTGGGACGGCTGCGTCGGGGCGAATACAAACGCATTTTGCTGGCAGGGACGGGCGCACTGATGAGCCCGACGACGTACTTTCAGGGGGATAGTATCCCCGCGATAACTCATCTGGTGGAGGTGTGCGCATAATGGACATATTTTTGATGTTTGTAAAGGCCTTTGCGGTGGGCGGTGCGATCTGTCTGCTGGGACAGATAATCATCAATTTTACTCACCTTACAAACGGCAAAATCTTGGTTATCTTTCTTGTGGCGGGTGCGATACTCGAAGGTTTTGGCCTGTACGGGCCGCTGGTGCAGTTTGCAGGTGCGGGCGCAAGTGTGCCCATATCCGGATTTGGATATGCGCTGGTGCGGGGAGCGGTGCAAGCAGCCAAGCAGGACGGCGTGTACGGGGCGCTGACGGGAGGGCTGGCCGCATGCGCAACGGGCGTGAGCATTGCCATAGTGTCGGGATATCTGGTGGCGGTGCTGTTTCGACCTCGCACCAAAAAGAAGTAGTCACCTTTGGCCCACCGTCGGAATATAATGTGTAGACGATCATGGCATTGTATTCGGTGGTGAGCACACGCTCCAAACAACAAAAAAAGCGCAAAACTCGCAGGGGACTGACGCTGTTTTTCTGTCTGACGGCGCTGTTTGCCCTGTTGTTTGCGCTGTTTTTTTATCGCCGATCGATGAATCCGATAATCCTCGACATAGCCAAAACCCGTGTGGAGGCGGAAACCACCCTTGCGATAAACAGTGCCGTGGGCGCAGCGCTATCCGATTGCGGCGACTGTTCTCAATTTGTGACGGTGGAAAAGAACGCACAAAACGACATCGTTATGCTGTCCGCCAACAGCGCATTGGTAAACGGCCTGGCACGCAACACAGCCCTGATAACGCAAAAAAAGCTGCAACAATTGGGGACGTTGGACATAGATATCCCCATCGGCACGCTATCCGGCATACCGCTATTGTCCGAGCTGGGGCAGACGGTGAGCGTGAAAGTGGCGCCCATCGGCAAGGCGGAGTGCACGTTTTCGTCCACGTTTGAGACGGCAGGCATCAACCAGACCCTGCACCGAATCTACATCGACGTCAGCTGCCAGATCGACCTCATCATACCCACGTCGCACACGGTGGTGCAAACAAACACGCCCATCCTGCTGTGCGAAAGCGTGATAGTGGGCAAGGTACCCGACACATTTTTGCAGGGCGGCCTGCTGCTCGGCTCTTCCTGAAAGCGCATTGTCTCCGCCCGGACGCAGGCGCTTTTTTTAATATTTTGATACGTATATAGTTGTATTGTTGCAAAATTGTTGTCAAGAGCAAAAATTTTTGATATAATGAGACAAAGCAATGACGAAGCACAAGAATTTGCGGCAAACATAGCCTCAGCGAGCGGGGAGCGGTGCAAGCCTCGCCTATGCGCAAAAAGATATTCACTTCTGAGTTCGGGCGGTGAAGGCAGAGTAGCCGTCTGCGGGTTGTTTCCGTTAGAGGACAGAAAGGAAGGACGGCTTTGCGCCCTTTGAATTTAGGTGGTACAGCGGAAAATCTTTTCGCCCTAAGCGTGACGCTTGGGGCATTTTTTAGGAGATAAATATGATAACGGACATCAAAACATCATTCGACGGAGAAATTGCCCGTTGCGCTTCGGTGGCGGAGCTGCAAGACATCAAGGTGAAGTACCTTGGCAAATCGGGCGAGCTGACTGCGTTGCTGAAAAGTATCAAAGACCTGCCAGCAGAGGAACGGCCGACTTTCGGCGCAAAGGTAAACGAGCTGCGCAAGCAAATGGAAGAGGTCATCTCCGACATGACCGCCCGCTTGAAAACGCAGCAAATGCAGCGTCAACTGCAAGAGGAGCGTGTGGATATCAGCCTCACGTCCTGCCCCGAACGTGGCGCATTGCACCCCATCACCCTCATAGAAAACGAAATTTGCGACCTGATGGTGGCAATGGGCTTTGAGGTGCTTAGCGGACCGGAAATCGAGACGGACTACTACAACTTCCAGGCGCTCAACATCCCCGAGGATCACCCCGCAAGGGATATGCAGGACACATTTTACATCACCGACAGCATTTTGCTGCGCACGCAGACATCGGCAATGCAGGCCCGCATAATGGAAAAACGGCGCCCGCCCCTCAAAATTGTATGCCCCGGCAAGGTGTTCCGCTCGGACAGCGACGCATCGCACTCGCCTGTGTTCCACCAGATAGAGGGCTTGGTGGTGGACAAGCACGTCACGCTGTGCGACCTGAAAGGCACGCTGGAATATATCGCATCGCACCTGTTTGGCAAGCAGACAAAGGTGCGCTTTCGCCCGTCATTCTTTCCCTTTACCGAGCCGAGCGTCGAGGTGGACGTCACTTGCAGTAACTGCGGCGGCAAAGGGTGCTCTCTGTGCAAGGGCACGGGTTGGATAGAGCTGCTGGGCGCAGGCATGGTGCACCCCAATGTGCTGGAAAACTGCGGTATCGACAGTGCAAAATACAGCGGCTATGCCTTTGGTATCGGCATGGACCGTGTGGCAATGATCAAGTACGGCATACCCGATATCCGTTTGTTCTTTGAAAACGATCAACGGTTTTTGAAACAATTTGGCAAATAGGAGTGTGACAAAATGAAAGTACCTCTTTCCTGGTTGAAAGATTTTGTAGACGTAAATGTGGATATCGACACCCTGTGCGAAAAAATGGTGGGTATCGGGCTGGAAATCGAGGGCGTGGAGTACCTTGGCGAACACGTCACCAATGTTAAGGTGTGTCAAATCAAGGAAATCGCCCAACACCCCAATGCCGAAAGGCTGCTTTGCTGCAAGGTGGATATTGGCGGCGAGATCATCCCGATTGTGACCAACGACCATCATGTGCAGGTGGGCGACAAGGTGCCCGTTGCGTTGCACGGGGCCAATCTGGCCAACGGATTGCACATCAGCAAGGGCAAAATGCGGGGCGAGGAGTCCTGGGGAATGTTTTGCGGGGCCGAAGAGCTGGGCATAAACGGCGACATGTATCCCAATGCCGAAACGGACGGCGTGTTGGTGCTGCGCAGCGAGGCAACCGTCGGCGAGGATATCCGCAAAGAAGTGGGTATCGACGACTATGTGCTGGATATCAGCGTCACCGCCAACCGTCAGGACTGCAACAGCGTGTTGGGTCTGGCAAGAGAGGTGGCCGTTGCGCTGGGCACCGATTGCCGCATGCCCGATGTGTCCTATTGCGAGGGCGAAGTGCCCACTTCGCAGCTGGTGCAGGTGGATATTGTTGCCAACGACATCTGCAAAGGCTACTTTATGCAGGGGCTTACCGACGTAAAAATAGAAAAATCGCCCGTGTGGCTGACTTCGAGGCTGTCAAAAGTGGGGCTGCACGGCATAAATAACCTTGTGGACATCACCAACTACGTTCTGTTTGAGATAGGTCAGCCCATGCACGCATTTGACTACGACGACATAACGGATCATCACATAGTAGTGCGCCGTGCAAGAGACGGCGAAAAAATCGTGCTGCTGGACGGCAAAGAATATACGCTGAACAACGACGACCTTGTGATCGCCGACAGCGAAAAGGCCACAGGTTTGGCTGGTATCATGGGCGGCGCCCGCAGCGGAATCAAGCCCGAGACCCATTGTGTGCTGTTTGAGTCGGCAACATTTGCCAGAATGAACGTGCGCCGTACCTCTCGCAGGCTGGGGCTGCGCTCCGACTCGTCCGCCCGCTTTGAAAAGGGTATCGAAACCTACACAAACAATCTGGGGTTATCCCGTGCGCTGCACCTGTCGCAGCAGTTGGGTTGCGGCAAAATCACCTGCGGAAGAGTGTCCATCGGGCAGGCGGCGGGTGAGCGTTTGGTACAATTTGACAAACGCCGTATCGCCAAGCTGCTGGGTATCAAGATCCCCGACGAGCAGATACTTGCCATTTTGCACTCCCTCAAAATCAACGCAACTTTGCAGGGCAACACCCTCAACTGCATGGTGCCGCCCTATCGGGACGATATATCGAGAGACTGCGACATCATCGAAGAACTGATAAGAGTTTTCGGCTACGACAATATCAGCGGCACGCTTTTGCCCAAATCCAACATCACCTGCGGCGGAAAAACCGTTGAAAGCAAGCAAATTGCCGACGTCAAAAACGTGCTGTGCGGCCTGCGCTACAACGAGTGCGTGTTCTATCCCTTTGGCGGAAAGGAGCTTTTTGAAAGGGCCAACCTCGGCGACGAGGGCTACATCAGGGTGCTCAACCCCATCGGCGAAGAGCTTAGCCTGATGAATCGCAGCCTGGCGCCCAATATGCTGCAATGCGTGGCGCTTAACCGTGCAAGGGGCAACGACAAGCTGCGGCTGTACGAGGTGGGCAAGGTGTATCTGGCGGACAAACTGCCGCTTGAAGCGTTGCCTGTCGAGCAAAAACGGCTGTCAGTGTGCGCCACCGATACCGATTTTGACACGTTCCGCTGCGACATCTTGCAAGCGGTGCGCTCGGTCAGCGACGGAAAAATCCACCTGCAACGCTCCGATTGGCAGCTGCTGCACCCCGGCATTGCGGCGGAGATCCTGCTGGACGGCCGTTCGGTGGGGCATTTTGGCAAGCTGCACCCGCAAATTGCCGCTAATTTCGACATCGACGGCGACTGTTTCTATGCGGAAATATCGCTGGACGGCGTGTTGGAGAGCGCCCGTTCGGAAATCAAATATAAACCCTTTGCCAAGTATCCCTCCGTCAGCCGAGACTTTGCGCTGCTGTGCGACGAGGATGTTGCGGCGCAGGACGTGCTGGACGAATTTGCCGCATTGCCCCTGACAGAAAGCGCACAGCTGTTTGACGTCTATCGGGACGAGCGGCTGGGCGTCGGCAAGAAGAGCCTGGCCGTGACGGTGGTGTTCCGTGACAAAAACAAAACGTTGCAGGACGCCGACATCGAAAAACAAAGCGCAAGAGCGCTGAAAGCTATCAAGGAAAAATTCGGCGCAACGCTGAGGGAACAATAGGATGTCCGCTGCAAAAGATTGCACGATACTTGCGCCGTCGGGCAGCCCCGAGCAGCTTGTGGCGGCCGTCAACAACGGTTGCGACGCTGTGTATCTGGGGCTGGATTGCTTCAACGCCCGCATGAAGGCGCCCAATTTCGACAGGGAAAATCTGCCGAAATGGGTGGACTTTTGCCATCTTTACGGCGTAAAAGTGTACGTGGCGATAAACACCTCCCTCAAAAACGACGAATTTGAATCGGCGGTGCAACTGCTTGGTGATGTGTATCGCAGCAACGCCGACGGCGTGATATTGACGGATACTGCGCTGATTGCGCTGGCGGCAAGGCTGCCCAAACCCTTTGAAATCGTTGCCAGCACGCAACTGAACGTCTACAACAGGCAGGGGGCGGACTTTGTGCGGCAATTGGGCGCCGACACAGTGGTGTGCGCTCGCGAAAGCACCCTCGGCGACATCGAGGACATTGCTTTGTCGGGTATCGGCGTGGAGTGTTTTATCCACGGGGCGACTTGCGTTTGCCAATCGGGGCAGTGCCTTTTCTCGTCCATGGTGGGCGGAAACAGCGGCAACAGAGGGTTGTGCGCTCAACCGTGCAGGCGTATTTACACCGCCGACGGCAAGCAGGGATATTTGCTATCGGCACGGGATCTGTGCGGAATTTCGAGGGCGAAAAGCCTTTGCAAGGCGGGCGTGACCACCTACAAAATAGAGGGGCGCAACCGTCGGGCGGAATATGCTGCGGCCACGTCGGACGTGTACAGGCGGCTGTTCGACAACAATTTTGTTTGCAACAGAGGCGACGAGACCTTGCTTGCGGAAATTTACAACAGGGATATGGCGCCATTGAGCTATCTGGACGGCGGCAACGACGGGATCGTGTCGGCCGATTGTCAAAATCATGCAGGTGTGGCGGCGGGCAAAGTGCGCCACGGCAAAATTGACGCCTTTGTGCCTCTGCAAAAGGGAGACGGCCTCAAAATTTTCGACAACGGCCACGAGGTGTGCGGCGCAATGGCTACTGAAACAGGCTGCGGCACAATCTCGGCGGAATTTGGCGGCGAAGTGCGTGACGGCATGGACGTGCACAGGACCACATCGGTTGAGCTGTGCCGGCGGCTGATGGAAAAGCGGCGTTTGCTGCCAGTGACGATGAGCTGTCGGGCCATGGCCGAAAAGCCGATGTGCGTAAGCGCTGCCTGCGGAGGGGTGCAGGTGGAGGTGCAGTCGGATTTTGTTGTGCAAAAAGCCAAAAATATGCCCCTTTCGGCGGAGGAAATTGCTGCGCAACTGAAAAAATCGGGCAATTTTCCCTTTGAAATTGCTCACATTGATGTGCAATGCGAGGACGTTTTTGTTGCAAAATCGCAATTGAACGCCCTGCGGCGCAGCGTGCTGGAACAGCTGCAAAATCGCATTGTGGAGCTGTACAATACCCGTTTTGCTGTGCGCCACGCTGTCGGTGCAATCGATTTGCACATCGACCCGCCAAAAAAGAATTCAACTTTGCCGCAGATCGCCGTCATTTGCTACACAAAACAGCAGGTTTTGCAGGCGAAAAAGCTGTGCGACAGGGTGATTTTCCATCCCGAGGTGTTGGACGAGGACGCCTTTGCATTTGCGGCGGGCGAGGGTGCATATATCGATTTGCCCTCTTTTGCAACGGATTTTGTGCCCAAAATGCTGCAAAAACACGCCGTACCCATTGTCTGCCATAACGTGGTAGAGGTGCAGTGGGCCAGAGAGCTGGGGCTGAACTACATCGCCGGCAGCGGACTGAACATCTTTAACGATTGGATGGCAGCACAATTTGACGACGCCGACGCATTTGTGTACTCGCAGGAGCTGACTGTGGGCGAAATCGGGCAATTCCGCAACAAAAGCGGACTGATTTTTGCAGACGGCAGACTGATCTTGATGAAGTTGGTGCACTGTCCGTACAAAGTTGCCACGGGCTGCACCTGCAAAAACTGCACGGCCAACAAGCCCCTTGTCTACACCGACGAGCAGTGCAACAAATTTGAAATCCATCGCCGAAAAGAGGCACGATGCACCTTCGAACTGGTCAACGGCAAAAAACTTTCGGCGGCGGGACGGCTGCGGCAACCGGCAGGCTACCTTGTGGACTTCGACCCCGATGTGCTGCAACACTATATCCAACTAAACAATGGACAACAGGACGGCTACGTCGAGCGCCGCCCCTACACTAAGGGCAGATTGTTCGACAAGGTGAACTGACCAACCATCTACAACTATGATAAACAACAAAACGCTGAAAAAACTTCAATATTTCGACATTCTCGACGGCGTGAGCGCATTTTGCGTGAGCAGTATCGCCCAAAAAAAGGTGCGGCAGCTGCTGCCCGCCGACAGTTTTGAGCAGGCCCAACAGCTGCTTGAAGAGACCAAGCAGGCCTATGCACTGTTTCAGTACGAGACGTCCTTCGATCTGTCGGTGGACGACGTGACGGAAACGTGCGCTTTGGCAAGGGTGGGCTCCTGCCTGTCTATGAAGCAGTTGCTGCAAATCATGCGGGCGTTGCGCACATCTCGCTATCTGCAAACGGCGCTTTTTGCCGAGTACGGAGGGATAGACATATCGCTGTTGCGTGCCAAGGCGTGCGCTTTGTACAACGACAAGCAGCTGGAAGAGGACATCGACTTTGCAATAATATCCGACGATGAAATGAACGACAAGGCCTCCGACGATTTGTACGCCATACGCCGCAAGATAAAGGCCATCAACGCCGACATCAAGCAGCGGCTGCAAAGCTACACCAAAAACAACGAGATGTCCAAGTACTTGCAGGACAGTATCGTCACCATGCGTGGGGACAGGTACGTCATACCCGTCAAGCAGGAGTACAAATCGTATGTGGCGGGCATTGTGCACGACCAATCGGCGACGGGCGCAACGCTTTTTATCGAGCCCATGGCGATAGTGCAGCTGAACAACTCTCTGCGAGAGGCCATTCTGGAAGAAAAGGCAGAAATGCAGCGTATTTTGCAGGCGTTTACAGACAGA
Source organism: uncultured Clostridia bacterium (assembly GCA_947586855.1). Taxonomy (GTDB): domain Bacteria; phylum Bacillota; class Clostridia; order Christensenellales; family CAG-314; genus Fimimonas. Next base: position 23,036 of record CANPXV010000004.1, on the reverse strand, counting down.
ATATCCCCCGTGGCAGAGCGTATTGCGCTATCGGTGGATACAGTCAGCGACATCGATGTGGTGTTTAGCAAGGTGAAATATGCGCTGGAAAACAAGTGCACGCTGCCCCTCATCAACAATCGGGGCGTTGTGGACATCAAAAAGGCACGCCATCCGCTGCTGGACAAGCACAAGGTGGTGCCCATCTCGGTACGGTTGGGAGAGGACTACGATGTCATCGTCATCACCGGTCCCAACACGGGCGGCAAAACCGTCACGCTGAAAACGGTGGGACTGATGTGCCTGATGGGCATGAGCGGCTTGTTTGTGCCCTGCTACGAGGACAGCGTTATATCCTTTTTTGATGACGTGCTGTGCGACATCGGCGACGAGCAGAGTATCGAGCAAAACCTATCCACCTTTTCCGGCCACATATCCAATTTGAGGGATATACTTGATGCGTGCGGAAGGGGACATCTGGTGCTCATCGACGAGGTGGGCGCTGGCACCGAACCCAACGAAGGGGCGGCGCTGGCCCTTGCAATAACCGATTATCTGCGCAAAAGCGGCGCAAAATCCGTGATAACCACCCACTACGGCGCATTGAAGGAGTATTCTCTGACGACGCCGAGGGTAGAAAACGCCTCGATGGAGTTCGATCTGAAAACGCTGGCGCCTACCTATCGCCTGATAATGGGCGTGCCGGGCAGCTCCAACGCCATTGCCATTGCGTCAAAATTGGGGCTGCGGCAGGATGTGATAGATTTTGCCAAGGCCAACGTATCCGAGGAGAAAATCGCCTTTGAAAAGGTGCTGCAAAACGCCGACGAAATCCGCAAGCAGTACGAGGAAAAAAGCCGAGAACTTGCCGAGGAATACAAGCAATTGCAGCTGGAAAAGGAAAAAACCGCCAAATTGAACGGCAGTTTGCAAAACGAACGGGACAAAATGCTGGCGGGATCGCGCGAGGAGGCCAAGAAAATCGTTGCCAAGGCCAAAGAGGAAGCGGCGGAGCTTGTCAACGAGATAAAGGAACTGTTGCAACGGGACAGCCTGTCCGACAAGGACCTGTTTGCCGCACGCAACGCCGCCAAAAAGCTGGACAACATCAAGTGGCAGCAGGAGGAGCCGGAGGAAATTATCTTTACGGGCGACAAGGTGGACTTTGCCAAGCTGAAAGTGGGCGACGTGGTGTACTCGCAAAAGCTGGGTGTGCAGGTGCGGGTGGTGGATATCAAAAGCCGCAGCCGCATCAAGGTGAAGTGCGGGGGCATATCCACCGAGGTGACAAGCGACGATCTGTACGTCAGCATTGCCGAACCAAACCGCTCCAAAAAACGCACGCCCACCAACACACCGCCCAAAACCAAGCTGAACACGAGGAGCGGCAGCAATGAAATCAACGTGATTGGGCAAACGGTGGATGACGCCGTGATGGCCGTGGACGAATTTATCGACGCCGCACTGATGGGCGGGCTGGGGCAAATCTGGATAATACACGGCATGGGCACAGGTAGGCTGCGTGCCGGCATACACGAACACTTGCGCCATCACCCCAATGTAGCGGATTTTCGGCTGGGGGTATATGGCGAGGGCGAAAGCGGTGTGACCGTTGTGACGTTGAAATAGACCTCGACTATGTCAGAAATCGGCAAAATAGAGAATACTATTTGTGACATAGTATCGCAAAACTCAAAGATTGAGGACAAAATACGTAAAAATAACAATCAAAACGGAGCAAACACAAATGGTGCACTATTTTGACAACTGCGCTACAACTCGGGTAGACGAACAGATAGCGCAAATCCTGGCACATTTTCATACGGAAGAATATTTCAACCCGTCGGCACGCAGCACATACAGTCTGCATGTTGCCAACGCCATCGCCGACGCACGGCAGCGCATTGTGCGGTGTTTGGGCGGCAAAGGCGATATTTTCTTTACCTCCGGCGGCACAGAGGCGGACAATCTGGCAATTTGCGGATCGTTGCGCAAGCGGCAAGGCAACATCGTGGTGACGGAGGCGGAGCACTCGGCTGTGTTCAAAACAGTCAACGCACTTGCGGGCAAAGGATACGAGATACGCATTGCTCGCACCTGCCCCGACGGCCACATCGATGTGGAGGACTTTGTCAACAAGGTGGACGGCGACACATTGCTGGCGTGTTTTATGCATGTCAACAACGAAACGGGTGCAATAAACGACGTCAGGCATATCAACAGCCTTGTCAAGGCAAAAAACGCCCAAACGGTAACCTTCTCCGACGGGGTGCAGGCGGTGGGCAAGGTCCCCGTCAATCTGGCCTCGCTGGGCGTGGATATGTATTCCTTTGCGGGGCACAAGCTACATTGCACCAAGGGTATCGGGGCGCTTTATGTGCGGTCGGGTGTGCGCCTTGCACCGACGATTTTTGGCGGCGGACAAGAGAAAGGGCTGCGCTCCGGCACAGAGTACGTCGGGGGCATTGTGGCGCTGGCATCTGCGGTGGAAACTGCCGTGCGGCTGCAAAGCGACAATGCCGAGGCATTTGTCACCTACAAGCAAACAGTACGTAACGCCCTTGCCTCGCTGCCAAATTGGCAGGAAAATTGCACGCAGAACGTTTCGCCCGCCATCATGTCGCTGGCATTTGCCGATATCAAGGGCGAAGTGCTGCTGCACATGCTGGAAGAATACGAAATCGTGGTGGGCACAGGCTCGGCGTGCAGCTCTAAAAACAAGCAAAGCCGCATTGCAAAGGCCATCGGATTGAGCCCGAAATACGCCGAGGGCATTGTGCGTATCAGTTTTTGCAAGTACAACACGCCGCAAGAAGTGCAGCTGCTTGCCGACAAACTTGCGCTGTGCGTGGCGCAACTCAGACAAATAAACGAGAGGAAGATATGAAAGTTATTATCATCAGATATTCGGAAATCCACCTAAAAGGAAACAATCGAGAGTTTTTTGAAAGCGCACTTGTGTCCAACATCAAGGCGGCGCTGAGGGGCTTTCGATACGAGTTTTCTCGCAGCAACGCCCGCTATGTGATACGCAACTTCGACGAGGACTGCACCGAAAACATCATCGACGCCGTAAAAAACGTGTTTGGCGTGCACTCGCTTAGCCTGGCGGAAGAGGTAAACTCGGATCTGGCGGAAATCTCCGCTGCGGCCGTGCGTATGGCGCCTGCAAGCGGCACTTTCAAGGTGGCAACAAACCGTGCAGACAAGCGCTTTCCCATGCCGTCGATGACGGTATCGGCCGAGGTGGGCGGCGACATTTTGCAGGCCAATCCGACCCTTAAAGTGGACCTTTTTGCCCCGCAGCACACCGTCAACATCGACATACGAGAAAACGGCAAAACTTTTGTGTACTCGCAATCCGTCAAGGCGGTAAACGGCATGCCTGTGGGCACGGGCGGCAAGGGCATCGTGATGTTGTCGGGCGGTATCGACAGCCCCGTGGCGGCGTACATGATGGCAAAACGAGGCATGACACTGCGTGCGGTGCATTTTCACAGCTTTCCGTACACAAGCATGCAGGCCAAGCAAAAGGTGCTTGATCTGGCCAAACTGCTGACAAAATACACCATGCACATGACAGTTGACGTGGTAAGCTTTACCGAAATCCAGACGGCCATACACGAAAAATGCCCCGAAGAATATATGATAACCATCATGCGTCGCTTTATGATGCGTATAGCCGAACGTATCGCCAAACTGCACGGCGCAGGTGCAGTGATAACGGGCGAAAGCCTTGGGCAGGTGGCCAGCCAAACGCTGGAAAGTATCACCAGCACCAATTCCGTTGCCACGATACCCGTGTTCAGGCCGCTTATCGGATTTGACAAGGACGAAATTATCGAAATCTCACAAAAAATCGGCACGTTTGATACGTCCATCTTGCCCTACGAGGACTGCTGCACCATATTTTTGCCCAAGCGCCCCGTCACCAAGCCCCGATTGGAGCATGTGCTGCGGGTGGAAAGCGCCCTGGACGTGGACACTTTGGTGGAAAACGCCCTTGCAAACATCGAAACCGTCACAATAGAGTAGTGCACCTTGCACCTCGCTGGTGGGGCGAGTTGGGGAAAAGCTATTTCAATGTAATGTGCCACCTTGTCAGGACTTGGTCGAAACTCTCGCTTGGCGTTGACGTAATCAATGATTTTTATATGACCGCAAATTCCGTTGTCGTTTTGGCAGCGGAATTTTTTACCGCAGCATATGATTGACAAATAGAATTATATTGAAGAAATAGTTATCTTTTTTAGTCAAAATAGCAATTTATGCTTTGGCTGCTCACCCACAGGGATCTACCGCAGATACGTTTGGCGGTCAGGGTCAATACCAGAAGTCGGTGAAGTCGGGAAAATCCGACAAATCGGGCGACGTGAACGGCGTGGGCGCAACATAGTGCACAAAAACGGCGGGCGTGGTGTAGACGCACTTGTTTTTGACGTACAGCTCGGCAAAAAACGAGGCGTCGCAATCTATTTGCAGGGCGTGGCAGGTCGTGTCGGCGCACAGCAATTGCTTGGGGTCCGCCCGATAAAGTCGCCAACTGCCCTGAGTATCGGGCAATTGAAGGGTGACGACGTTGCCGTCGCAGCGGGCTTGCAAACGGTAGTCATACACCTGCTTGGGCGCCGTTTCCGTGGGCTGATTGGCCTTGTCGAACCAAAATTTTTCGCCGTTGTCGCAGCGGACGACCAGCTGATCGTCGTAGAGGCTGTCCTTGTCCACATCCAACCTGACAACGCCCCTTGGAGGCACAAATGTCGCAGGACGTGCCTCGGCGTACAGTTTTTTGAGCAATTTATCTGCAAAAATGCAGGGGGACGTGCTGCCGCTGACATCGTTGGGCAGGTCGCCGCTGTACCACACGACAAAGGTGTTTTGGGTGGTGTAACCCGCAACCAAGGCATCGCTGTTGCCGTCGGAGTTGCCCACGGTGCCCGTCTTGGCCGCCACCTGATAGTGGGCGTTGTGCAGTCGTTTGGCCGTGCCCGTTTCGACGGTGTTTACCAGCATATCCGTCATCAGATAGTTGGCGCCCGACTCGAACACTCGGCGGCTTGTCGGCTGTCGGCTGTACACAAGGCCGTTGGGACTGTAAATGTTTTTGACAAAGGCCGCCCCATCAAATACGCCGTTGTTGGCCAAAGCGGCGTAGCATTGCGCCAACTGAAATATGTCCAGACCGCCTTCGGTGTTGCCCAGCGCAAGGGACAGGTTTTGTTGGCCGACGATATCCATTTTGGCAAGGTAGCGCTGCGCTTTGTCGAGGGTAAGGGCGTTGAGCGTCTTGACGGCAGGCACGTTGAGGCTTTTGGCCACAGCATATTTGACGGTCGTCCAGCCGTTGTATCCGCCCAAGTTGGCGGGGCGGTAGCCGTTGAAATCCGTCTCCTCGTCCAACACGGGAGAGGCCTGCGTGATAATTTTTTCGTTGAGCGCAGGCCCGTAGACGGCAATGGGTTTGAGGGCGCTGCCCACCTGTCGCTTGCCGCCAGACGTTTTGCCTCGCATGACGCATGCCTCAACGCCGCCCGTTTTGTCCAGCACGACGGCGGACATATCGGCAGTGCAGCCCTCTTTGTTAGTGGTGGCGTCCTCGCTTGCCAATGCGCAAAGAGTTTGCTGAGCCGATTGATCGCAGTAGGTTTCGATGATAAAATCCGATTTGTACAGTTGAGCGGGGGTCATGTTGAGCAGTTTGCACGCCTCGGCCAGCGCAAAATACATGTAATCCCTCTCGTTGCCGCTACTTTGTGGAGTGTAGTTTATCGGCTCGTCGAGGGCGGCAAGGTATTGGTCCTGTCTGATGATCTGCTGCTGCAACATCAGGTTGAGCACGGTGTTGCGGCGAGAGGTGCATTTGTCGAGGTTTTTGTCCGGTGCGTACACGTTGGGCGCTTTGATCAGCCCCGCCAGCACGGCGCTTTCGGACAGGGTGAGGTCGGCGGCGTTTTTGCCAAAGTAGACGTTGGCGGCCGTCTCGATACCGTAGGCGTTGTGCCCGAAATATATTGTGTTGATGTACATCTCCAAAATATCCCACTTGCCAAACTGATTTTCCAACTCCACGGCAAGCATCATCTCGTTAAGCTTGCGGCGGAGCGTTTTGGAGTTGTCCAGATGGGTGTTTTTGATGAGCTGCTGGCTGATGGTGGAGGCGCCCTCTTTGTAGCTTTTGCTTTGCAGGTTGTGCAGCATTGCGCCCGCAACTCGGCGAGCGTCTATGCCGTGGTGACTGAAAAAGCGTTTGTCCTCGACGGCCACAAAGGCCATGTAGGTGTAGTCGTGCAGGGCGGCAAGGGGCACCTGCTTGTTTTTGCCCAGATACAGCGGCTGACTGATGGCCTGACCGTCCTTGTCCAACACGGTAAGCGCAGTGTACACCTCGTTGAGCTTGTCCTTGTCGAAGTGCACAAATTGGTCGCTGCGGCGCAGCTGCGCAATGTAGACGATGCCGCCAATCGTCGAAAGCGCCACAACGGCTGCGCAAACAATGCAAAATATCCTTACAAATTTTTTCATCCTGACGTTATTTTTTGTGATTTGCACTTTTATATTTATTTTTCTTGAAAAAATAGTGAAAATAGAGTAGAATGTAGTTATATGTGAAAGTATGTCGAAATGACGTATCGGAGGAAACTTTGAAGTACTTTATCCACACCTACGGCTGTCAGATGAACGTGCACGACTCGGAAAAAATAGCCGGTATTCTGGAAGAAATGGGCTACTCTCTCTGCGACAGGGTGGAGGATGCCGACATTGTGGTGTTCAATACCTGCTGCATAAGAGAAACGGCCGAGCAAAAAATTTACGGCCATATCGGCGCCATCAAAAAACTGAAACGCATCAACCCCCATCTGATTGCGGTGGTGTGCGGCTGCATGTCGCAACAGGAGGGCGCAGCGCAACGCATACGAGAGAGCTATCCATTTGTGGATATCGTGCTGGGCACGAGCAATCTGTCCTTGCTGAAAGAGGCCGTAGAGGCGGCGCAACGCAAAAACAAATTTTACAATGTGGATTTTGTGCCCTACAAAGAGGAAGATTTTGCGCAAGCTCGCAGCAGCTATCCCAATGGGTGGGTAAATATCAACTACGGCTGCAACAATTTTTGCACCTATTGCATTGTGCCCTATGTCAGGGGCAGAGAGCACAGCCGTCCGCTGGACGACGTGATGGCAGAAGTGCACCGTCTGCTGGACGAGGGCTACAAGGAGATCACTTTGCTGGGGCAAAATGTCAACTCCTACGGCCACGACCTTCCCGACGGGGTAAATTTTGCCCGCCTGTTGCGAGAAATCGGCCAATTGCCCGGCAAATTTCGGCTGCGGTTTATGACCTCGCACCCCAAGGACCTGTCGGACGAGGTCATCGATGTCATTGCCCAATATCCCAATATATGCAACAACATCCACCTGCCTGTGCAAAGCGGCAGTACCGAGATTTTGCGGAGAATGAACCGTCGCTACACCCGAGAGGACTACCTGTCGCTGACGGAAAAAATCAAAGCCAAGCTGCCCGACGTGGGTATAACCACCGACATAATGGTGGGATTTCCCGGGGAGACGGACGCCGACTTCGAGGATACGCTGGACTTGGTGCGCAAGGTGGGGTTCAGCTCGGCGTTCTGCTTTGTGTATTCTCGGCGCAAAGGCACGCCCGCCTACAATATGGAGCAGCTGCCCTACGCCGTCAAAAAGGAGCGCATAACCAAACTTATCGCCACGCAAAACGAGGTTACCAAAGCGATAAGCGCCACAATGGTGGGCAATCGCTTTGAGGTGCTGGTGGAGGGCGAAAACTCTCGCTACAAGGACACGATGTGCGGCAGGACGGAGAGCAACCGTCTGGTAAACTTCAAGTGCGACAAATCGCTTGTGGGGCGGTTTGTTTGGGTGGAAATTGAACGAGCAGGCTCTGCCACGCTGTGGGGCAAGGTAGTTGCGGAGGAAAAATGAAAGAAACCATTTCGCCAATGATGAAAAATTATCTCCAAACCAAGGAGCTGTACAAGGATTGTATCCTTCTGTACCGCTTGGGCGACTTCTACGAGATGTTTTTTGAGGACGCCGAAAAGGCCAGCAGAATACTCGACCTGACGCTTACGGGCAAAAATTGCGGCCTCGAAGAGCGTGCGCCAATGTGCGGCGTTCCCTATCACGCTGTGGACGGCTACATCGCCAAACTGATTGCCGCAGGGCAAAAGGTGGCCATTTGCGAGCAGCTTAGCGAGCCCAACGGCAGGCAGCTTGTGGACAGGGACGTAGTGCGGGTGATAACGGCGGGCACCGTGATGGACTCGGACATACTTGACAATGCCCGAAGCAACTACATCGCTGCGGTGTGTAACGACGGCAATGTGGGCGTGGCCATGTGCGACCTGTCCACAGGGGACGTGTTTGTCACCGAGCTGAGCGGCGCAGGGGTAGTCAAGGATCTGCAGGAATTTTTGGTGAGCTACAAGCCGTCGGAGGTGCTCTCGGACGAGCAGGGCTGCATTATGTCCGATACTTTGGAGTGCGTCAAGGCGGGCTATGTGCCGAAATTTTCGGAATACGACCAATCCAACTTCGACAGGCGTTTTGCCAGAGAAAAGTTGCTGCAGCACTACAAAGTGGCCACGCTGGACGGCTTTGGGCTGCAAGGCAAAAAATCCGCCGTGAGGGCGTGCGGCGCATTGTTCCAATACTTGCAGGAGACGCAGAAGCGGGATTTGCCTCACCTCAAACCCATCAAATACATCGAAAAAAGCCGTTTTATGTCCATTGACATCAAAACCCGCAAAAATCTGGAATTGACAGTGAGCTATCGGGAGGGCAAGCGCACGGGCAGTTTGCTGTGGCTGCTGGACAAAACCTCCACAAGCATGGGCGCAAGGCTGCTGTCCGATTGGATAGACCGCCCATTGCAACGGGCCTCACAGATCAACGCACGTCTGGACGGCGTGGAGGAGCTGTTCAAGGGCTATGTGCTGCGGTCGGAACTTACCAAAACGCTGCGGCAGGTGGGCGATATCGAGCGGTTGGTGGGCAAAATTTCCTACAATAACGTCACCCCCAAGGACTGCGTATCCCTCAAAGAGTCGCTGGCAAGGCTGCCCGATATCAAAAAACTGCTTGCCCGCATGCAAAGCAAAATTTTGAAGGACGTGGACGGCTCCATTTGCCTGCTGCCCGAAGTGGTGCAACTGCTGGATAGGGCCATCAGCCCCGACGCACCCGCTATCGTCAAGGATACCACCGACTACATCCGCAAGGGCTACAACGCCGAGCTGGACGATCTGTACGACCTGACGGAAAACGGCGGCGCACGCATATCGGAGTTGGAAGAATACGAGCGCAACCGCACGGGCATCAAAAACCTCAAATTGGGCTACAACAAGGTGTTTGGATACTATTTTGAGGTGACAAACTCTATGTTGGGCATGGTGCCGCAAAATTTTATCCGCAAACAAACGCTTACCAACGGCGAAAGATTTGTCAGCCCCGAACTGAAAGAGTTGGAGGACAAGATGCTTTACGCCCTCGAAAACAAGGTCAAGCTGCAAAAAAAGCTGTTTGACGAGCTGCGTACCATGCTTCTGCAATATATCCCCGCAATGCAGCAAACGGCGCAGGCTATTGCCGCCCTCGACTGCCTCAACTCGCTGGCGACGGTGGCGCAAACCAACGACTACTGCAAGCCGAAAATCAACAGCGGAACCAAGCTGGACATAACTGATGGCCGTCATCCCATTGTGGAGTGCTACATAAAACGGGATAACTTTATCGCAAACGACGTGCATCTGGACACCGAGGACAACCGCACGATGATCATCACCGGCCCCAACATGGCGGGCAAAAGCACCTATATGCGGCAGGTGGCGCTGATAACGCTGATGGCGCATATCGGCTCGTTTGTGCCCGCAAAAAGCGCCGAAATACCCATAGTGGACAAGATTTTTACCCGAGTGGGCGCCAGCGACGACATTGCATTCAATCAAAGCACCTTTATGGTGGAAATGGTGGAAGTGGCCAACATCCTCAACAACGCCACAAAAAACAGCCTCATCATTCTGGATGAGGTAGGCAGGGGCACGTCTACATTCGACGGGCTGTCCATTGCTTGGGCCGTGATGGAATACGTCTCAAAAAATATCTGCGCAAAAACGCTGTTTTCTACCCATTATCACGAGCTGACCGACCTCGAAGGCAGGGTGGACGGGGTGAAAAACTACCGCATAACCGTCAAGGAGCTGAACGGCAGCATCGTGTTTTTGCACAAGATTGCTCGCGGCGGCACCAACAAGAGTTTCGGCATAGAGGTGGCGGCGCTTGCGGGCGTGCCCTCAGATGTGTGCAGGCGGGCCAAAGAAATTGTGCAACTGCTGGAAAACAGCAGCATAAGCCTCAGCCCCGACGAGGTGGAACATGTGGCCGCCAATCGCCAGGTGGCAAAGACGTCGCAGGAGGTCAGCTCTGTTTTGCGGGACATCGATATGAACAGAGTGTCCCCCATCGAAGCGTTTGACATACTTAACTCTCTGGTAAAAAAGGTAAAGGAAAATGGCTAAAATCAAGATTTTGTCCCCCAACGTCTACAACAGGATTGCTGCGGGCGAAGTGATAGAGCGTCCGTGCGGCGCAGTGAAAGAATTGGTGGAAAACAGCGTCGACGCAGGCGCAACCCGCATAGTAATTGAGGTGGAAGGCGGCGGATTTGGCTTGATTTCCGTATCGGACAACGGCATCGGTATCCATCGTGAGGACGTGGCGCTGGCCTTTGTGAAACACGCCACCAGCAAGCTGGAAAGCGACGAGCAGTTGGCCGCAATCGACACGCTCGGTTTCAGGGGGGAGGCTCTGGCAAGTATTGCGTCCGTTTCGAGGGTGACGCTTACCACCCGAACCTCATCCGACGACGAGGCCGTGCGTGTGACGCTGGAAGAGGGCGTCGAACAATCCCGACAATACCTTTCGGCCAATGTCGGCACCAAGATAGAAGTGCGGGATCTGTTTTACAACACGCCCGCCCGCAAAAAGTTCTTCAAATCGGTGGGCGCAGAGGCAACGGAAATCACCAAGTACGTTGCACGGCTGATATTTGCCAACTCCACGCTGGAAATCACCTACATTTTGGACGGCAAAACGGTCTACTCCACCAAGGGCAACGGGCTGGAAGAGGCAATTTTTACCGTGTATGGCAACGATTGCCTGCAAAATTGCATAAAAGTGCAGTTTAAGCGGGGCGACACTCGCATAACCGGCTACATCGGCAACCCTGAGTACACCAAGGCCAACAAAAGCTATCAGCTGCTGTCCGTCAACAACAGATGCGTGGTGGACGCAGGCATCAGCGGTGCAATCATGCAGGCCTACAAGCCCTTTTTGATGACGAAGCGCTTTCCGTTCTATATTCTCGATCTGGCTATCCCCAGCGATCTGGTGGACGTCAACGTGCACCCGAAAAAGAGCGAGGTGCGGTTTGCCTTTCCTCGAGAGGTGTGCGGCGCATGCTACTACTGTGTGACGGAAGCGCTATCCGACTTTACCCGTCAGCAGTCGCAGCAGACGTTTTTGCCCGGCGGCGAAAAAGTGGAGCCGCCCAAAATGTACTCTCAGCGAGAATTTTTGGATGTTTTCAACAAACTTGCCGAGGACGGCGAGCTGGACATCATGAACAGGGACCAAGCTGCCGACTACGAAGAAATGGAAGAGGCTACCGAACAGGCCGACCGAAAAAAAACGATAAAAGAGCTGGGCGAGATCCTCGAAAGGGAAATCACGGTGGACAAAGCACGGCACAATATGGGCTTGGACGACCCAAACAACCTGTTTGCGCAAGACGTCATAACCATCGATACCACGGCACAGCCCGCCTATGTGCCTACACGAGAGGATTTGCTGTTTAACCGTATACGCATCTTGGGGGCGGCGTTCAAAACCTATCTCATTTTGGAGTTTGACGACAAGCTGGTGCTGGTGGATCAACATGCGGCGCACGAGAGAATATTGTACGACAAATTTATGCTGGCAAGAAACTCCGATATGCAGCCGGTGATGTTTCCGTATGTATTTACCGCCAGCGACGAAGAATCGCAGTTTATCGAGAACAATCTGGACAACATCTTGTCCGCAGGCGTAAGCGTGGAGCCGTTTGGCAAAAACACATTCCGAATTGTTGCCGTGTCGCCGTTGCTGGCCGATATGAAAATGGAGCAGTTTGTGCAGTTTATGCTTGCGTCGGACGATTTTAGGCTGGACGACAGAACTTTGATAGTGGAGGCGCTGGCCAAAAAAGCATGCAAGGCCGCTGTGAAGGCAGGCGATCCGCTGAACGAATACGAGATAAAATATATCCTCAAACAAATCTGCGACAACAACATTTTGCAGTGCCCGCACGGGCGCCCGATAACCTACACCGTAACACGCACCCAGCTGGAAAAGCTGTTTAAGAGGATCGTGTAGATGAAAACGATCGTGGGCATAACGGGCACGACGGCGGTGGGCAAATCGCAGGTGGCGGTGCAGCTGGCCAAACTGCTGGGGACGGAGATAATTTCGGCCGACTCGATGCAGGTGTACTGCGGCATGGACATCGGCACAGCGAAAATAACTGCGGAAGAGCAGCAGGGCGTGAGGCATCATATGCTGGACGTGGCGCTGCCTGACAAAAATTTTTCCGCATTTTTGTACAGCCAGCAGGCGGCGGCAATCATCGACGGTATGAGCACGCTGCCCATTGTGGTGGGCGGCACGGGGTTCTACTTTGACAGCCTGCTGTATCCGCCCGAATACGGACAGGGGAGCGAGCTGCGCCGAGCCGAGCTTTTGGATATATATAATAAGGATGGGATTGCCGCCCTGCAAAATCTGCTGGGACAAAAAGACCCTGCGGCGTGCCAAACGGTGGATATGGCCAACTACAAACGGGTGATACGGGCTATCGAAATTGCCGAATCGGGGCAAAGCCGCACAAAAGGCAAGGGCAAAAGCAACCCGAGATACGACTTGAAATTGTTTGTGCTGGAACGCAGCCGAGACTCGCTCTACCGGGCCATTGAGGAAAGGGTGGACAGGATGATAGAGCAAGGGCTGGTGAAAGAAGTGCAGTTGCTGACGCAAAAATACGGTTTTTGCGATACGACGGCGTTTGAGGCCATCGGCTACAAGGAAATTATCCAATATCTGAAAGGTGAAATCAGCTTGGAAAGCGCAACGGAAAAGATCAAAATCAACACCCGACACTACGCAAAAAGGCAAATTTCCTACTACAAAAGAATGAATGTTGTCGAGTATATCAACGTTGAGGACAAAACTCCGCAACAAATTGCCCAACATATTTGCGATGTGCTGAGGGCGCAGAACGTGATAAAAACAAATAAAATATAACATTGCTATAATCAACTACTCTACAAATCTGCAAAACAGAGAATACTATTACAGGCATAATAAGGAAAAGAGTATGAACAAAGAGATATCGGAAGCAATAGCGCACACCAAGCCCATTTTTGAAAGGTTGGACGAAATTGCACTGCACAATCAAAAAAAGGTGATAGATGCCTTTTGCAAAAACGGCGTTGCGCTGAGACATTTCAACGGGACGACTGGATACGGCTCCGACGACGTGGGTCGAAACACTCTTTGCAGCGTTGTTGCGGACATTTTTGGGGCAGAAAACGCTGTTGTCAGCCCGTTGATTGCATCGGGAACGGCGGCAATCACGCTGGCGCTTTTTGGCGTGTTGCGCCCCAATGACAGGGTCCTTTCGGTGAGCGGCCGCCCCTACGACACGCTGACGGACGTCATTTTTGGCGAGGGAGTCGGCAGTTTGAGGGATTTTGGCATACGCTTTGACTGCGTGGAGCTGGCGGATAATGAATTCGATTGGGCCGCCATCGAGCAACAACTGAAAGCCTCTCCCACAAAAATGGTGTATGTGCAGCGATCCAGAGGCTACTCTGATCGGGCGGCGCTTTCGTTGCAGCAAATTGGCCGTCTGTGCGATTTTGTCAAAAAAATTGCCCCCGATACAATTGTTTTTTGCGACAATTGCTACGGAGAATTTGTAGAAAAGGACGAGCCGACTGCGGTGGGTGCCGATTTGTGCGCCGGGTCCTTTATAAAGAATATCGGCGGCGGGCTTGCCCCTACGGGCGGATACGTTGTCGGGCGCAAACACCTCATCGAACAGGTGGCGGGCAGGCTTACGGCACCGTCCATCGGCATGGAGGTGGGCAGCTATCAGGGCGGCTATCGACTGTTTTATCAGGGGTTGTTTGTGGCGCCGCACGTTGTCAATCAGGCGCTGAAAACGTCTGTGCTGTTTTCGTATGCGCTGGGCAAGCGGGGCTACAAGGTCAATCCGTGCGCAGGGGCGCCTTTGAGCGACATCGTGTGCTCGGTGGAGCTGGGCTCGCCCGAAAAAATGATAAATTTTTGCCGTGCCGTGCAGTCCACATCCCCCGTGGACGGCTTTGTGGAGCCGCAACCCTGGCAACAGGCGGGCTACGCCGACAAGGTTATCATGGCTGCAGGCTGCTTTGTGGAGGGTGCCTCCATCGAATTGAGCTGCGACGGGCCGCTGCGTGAGCCGTATGCCGTCTATTTGCAGGGTGGTTTGACGTTGGAACACGGCATTTTGGCGCTGGAAAAGGTGCTGGAAAGCCTGTGACGGTACAATTTGCGGGGATATTTGCATGCGAGTGCGACCAACGGGCGATAAGATAAAGCCGAATTGTTGGCGATATGCCGGGCGACATTGCGTTATCTGACGAAATTTGAGCCGAAAAATCGACGAGAACCACAAAAAAATCCGTCTACAATCCTTATAAATAATGGAAATTGCCGCAAAATCGCCATATTGTGTGACTTTTTGAACGACAAACATGGACAATCGAGGAACAAAATGATAGCCGAAAATCTGACTGAATTGCGAGAAAAATGCGGCCTTTCGACCGCCGAATTGGCCCAAAAATTGGGCGTTTCTGAGCAAACCGTGTGCGATTGGGAGCAGGGCATATCCGCTCCAAACGCCGATTTTGCCGCAAAATTGAGCGATATTTTGGGCGCAAACGGGCTTTTTGACGAGGATTATGGCGACAAGGGGCCGTCGATTTTGACCATCTGGCGCACATCGCTGATTGTGAGCGCCGTGCTTTTTGTCGTTTTTGGCGCATTTGCAAGCGTGACTGCGGCGATATTTTTCTCGTCGGCGCAGATAGACGCAAACGCCCTGACACCGGCGCAGTCGCTTGTTTTGACGGCCATCGCATTTGGCGCTTTGGCAGCCTCTTTGGCGCTGGTGATGCTGGTTGTGTCCGTTGTG
Organism: uncultured Clostridia bacterium; assembly: GCA_947586855.1. Lineage (GTDB taxonomy): Bacteria > Bacillota > Clostridia > Christensenellales > CAG-314 > Fimimonas. The sequence continues at coordinate 7,751 of CANPXV010000004.1, read as the reverse complement.
ATGTTTTGCCGTACAAGGCGCCGTCGGGCCGAGGCTGCGAGCGAACAAAAATCCGACGCCTCCGACGCCGCATAGGGCCATATTTGTTTTCCGAGAGGCTTTGAGCCGCAATGGTCGCTTTTTTGTAAACAAAAAAGTGGCTTTTTTGATGTTTTTGACTGCGATTTTGGAGTGGTTGCAGGTGCCATTCCGAGAGCGGCAACACAGGCGACCAAATGAACGGACAACGAAAAGAAATTTTTGATAAGCGTTGCCGACAAACAGCTTTATACGTCTTGTTTCGAACATGTCGGGACAGCTTGCCCAAAACTATTTGGAGACCGAGCGAACATAACAAGAAAATCTATGCTCGCTTGTCAAAACGATAAAAATTCGCATTGTAATTGTCCGAGTTTGGTGCACAATTTCTACCAATTCTGTGAGAATGGCGGAAATAACCAAGCGCAAAGGACCGCCTGATTGGAAAAGGAATACTTTTGATAATTGATAAATCAACAGATGAAACGACCTTTGATAAAGGCGATTTTGCCTCAAAACCACTCTCAAAACCCCATTTTGACCGCTATCTATTCGCAAAAGCTGCCTTTTGCGAATAGTTTGGTATGTCGCAATATGTGTGGGGTAAAATTGAAATATCAAAAATGTGAATGAGAACACGAAAAAGGAAAATAAAAAAGGGACACCTCGTAGCCTGGGGCGTGCTCTTCTGCAATCGAGCAATGCTGCAACCACATCGATAACGCCAATCGAGAAAGACTGCACCCCAATGATATTAGTTCTGCAGGCAAGTAACAATGCAGCCGCAGCGGACGATGGAAAAATTGCACCGCTTGCGTAAAATATTTAGTCGAGTCGGAGGAAACAGGCTTGTGTTTACGTCCCTCCCGAAATCTCTACTAATGAAAACATTATAACAAATTACTTGCTATTTCTGACGCACTTGCTTATAACAATAAGCTGCGCAGAAACATTGATTGAACAGCGCTCACACAAAAAGGATCAGCACTCGGTAGCAAGAAAATCAGTTGTTTCCAACGCCGCCACAAAGCTATATCAGATACGCCGATATCCTCGACGACCCACAAAACGGTGTGCTCAGCGAGGTGACAGAGGTTGCTCCATTGTGTGATTGTTGCGAGAGCAAAGCCAAGGCCAATCGACAACAAAAACTGCCACCACTATAAAGTCAAAAAAATCAAAGAGCGAGCGGGTTTGTAATGTTTTGCAATCAATAATTGAAAAAATTACGATAATTTCGGTGATTGCTGCCAAAAAATATCCTAAACCGAACGGGGACAAACTGCCAGACGGAGATAAATCTGCTGACAACGGCATAAAAACTGCACCACTGCACGGCTTTGTTGGTGAATTTTTGGCAACAATTATTCGCAAAATACTTTATTTGTGGGCGAAAATGGGTTATAATATTGTTAAGGAAGCTGTTTTACGTCTTCAAAAACGTGAAATCAAACACATTTGGGACAAAATCGGAGGCAAATTACCCCCAAATCACCTGCACGACTGCTATCAATTGCGTTGCCGATCTAAAATGCGCCAAGAAAACACTTAGCTTGCCGTATACCTTTGTAAATCGCAACAAAGTGCACTAATAACACATCGGCACCCAAAAAATTGGCAAAATTTGCCGCAACAAGGGACAAAAAACCATGAGTCAAACGTATTTCAACAACCGAGACGCTGCCAATCTGGAAAAGCTGGACAAGATCCTCGAAGAGGACCTGCCCGACTTCTGCCGAGAGTATTTTGTGGGCATATCGGCGCAAGCCACGCCGCTAACACGCCTCAACTACGCCTACGATATACGCACGTTTTTCAACTACGTTGCCGCAAAAATCGGGCGTTTCAAGGGCAAAAGCCCCAAAGAAATCACGCCCAGCGACATCGAAAGCCTGTCGCCATTCGAAATCGAGGCGTATCTAAGCTATGTGGAGATCTACCGCAAGGACGGCAACATCGTCAAAAACGGCGCACGGGGCAAAAGCCGAAAGTTGGCCGCCATACGCTCCATGATCAAGTACTTCGAGAAAAAGCAGATAATCCGCTACAACCCCACCGCCTCGGTGGATACGCCCAAGCTGCGGGAGAAGGAAATCATCCGCTTGGACGGCGACGAAATAGAAACTATGCTGGACGTTGTGGATACGGGGCAGGGGCTGACGGAGCGGCAGCAAAAATATCAGGAAAACACCCGCATAAGGGATCTGGCCATGGTCAGCCTGCTACTGGGCACGGGTATCCGCGTGAGCGAGCTGGTTGGTATCGACGTTGACGACGTAAATTTTGACGACCTCAGCTTTGTTGTGCAGCGCAAAGGCGGCGCCCGAGTGATACTCTACTTCTCCGAAGAGGTGGCAGGCTATCTGTACGACTACTATCTGATGCGTTGCGCCGACACATCGGCCAAAAACGAACCCGCACTGTTTTTGTCGCTGCAAAAGCGCCGCATAACCACCCGTGCGGTGGAAAATATCGTCAAAAAATACAGCCTTGTGGCCACGCCGCTAAAACATATCACGCCCCACAAGCTGCGCTCGACATTCGGCACGCAACTGTACCGCAACACGGGCGATATCTACGTTGTGGCGGACGTTTTGGGGCACAAGGACGTCAACACTACCAAGCGGCACTACGCTGCCATCACAGAGGACATACGGCGCAGCGCCTCTACCAAGGTAAATCTGCGCAGCAAGCCGCCCAAGGACGAATAAGGAAAAATGATGACGCAAATCGAAAACGTTGTGTTGGTGTATGTGGAGCTGCCCGACGCCAACGCCGATCAGGATATATATGAGCTGACAGAGCTTGTGCACACCGCACAGGGAGAAATCAAGCTGCAATGCTCGCAAAAGCGCAACTCAATAGACGTCAACACCGTTGTGGGCAAGGGCAAAATCGAGGAAATCAAGCGCTTGATGGATATGATGGACTGCATCGCCGATGTGGTCATTTTTTCCTGTCCGCTAAGCGCAACGCAGCGGGCCACACTCAAAAAGCAGCTGGGCTGCGATGTGATAGACAAAATCGACCTTATTTTGGATATTTTTGCGCTGCGGGCCACCTCTGCCGAGGGCAAAAAGCAGGTGGAATTGGCGCAGCTGAGCTACAATCTGGCCACCAAGCCGGAGGGAAACTTTTCTCGGCAGGGCGCAGGTATCGGCACAAGAGGCCCCGGCGAAACCAAGTTGGAAACCAACAAACGGGCGGCACGAGAGCGTATCTATCGACTGCGCTGCGAGCTGAAAGAGATAGAAAAACATCGTGCGCTGACACGCAAACAACGCCGGGAAAACAACATGTTTACCGTGGCGCTTGTGGGATACACCAATGCGGGAAAATCGACGCTGTTCAACCGCCTGACCAGCGCAGACGTGTACGCCGACAACAAGTTGTTTGCCACCCTCGACACCACCGTCAGGCGCCTCAAACTGCCCAACGACATCGAAATTTTGCTGTGCGATACGGTGGGATTTATCAAAGAACTGCCCCATATGCTGTTGGAGGCATTCAAATCCACCCTCGAAGAGGCCGCCACCGCCGACCTGATCCTCAACGTGTGCGACGCCTCGGACGAAAACGTGGCGCAACATATTGCCGTGACGGAGTCGGTTTTGGCTGAGCTGGGGGCCGCTGCGCCCGTCGTGCGTGTCTACAACAAGTGCGACAAGCTGTCCGGCACCGCATCTTTGGGACAGCTGCTGGGAGAAAACGTGACGTCTGTGTTTGTTTCGGCACTGCGAGGGGACAATGTGGAGCTGCTGCCGGAGATCATAGAGAGGTATATCCTGGAAAAATACTCCGTTGTGCAACTGAAAGCGCCCCACGCCGAGGCCGCAAATCTGCTGGCACTGCTTAGCAAGTACCGTGCCCAATGCCGTGACGTGCACTACTCTGACGAGGGCGTGACGCTGCGTGCCGCCATATCCAAAAAATATGTGAGCGTTGTGGCAAAATACATCAGTTTTTAGGAGAGTTGCGATATTTTAGAACAAAAGTTTCTATTTTCTATTGCAATGCGCAAAAATTTGTGCTAAAATGGAGCTATGAAAAAGGGCGATTTACGTTTGGAAGAAATCTACAACTATATCAAGAGCTTTGTGGAGGAAAACAGTTTTCCGCCGTCGTTACGGGAAATTTGCCAACGTTTCAACATCAAATCCACCTCCACGGCCCACTACTATCTGGAAAAATTGCGCAACAGGGGGCTGATTTCGCAGGACGGCAACAAAAAACGGGCGTTTACCATCACGCAGACTCGCAGCCAATCCAACTTTGTGCCCTTGGTGGGCAACGTAAGCGCAGGCAAGGGTATGCTGGCCGTGGAAAATATCGAGGGAGAGTTTCCGCTGCCCAAGGAGATTTTTGCCGGCGGCGACCTGTATATGCTGCGTGTGGAAGGCGACAGCATGATCGAGGCGGGCATATCGGACGGGGATTTTGTGGTGGTACACTCTCAAAACAGCGTGGATTTGGGCGAAATTGCCGTGGTTTTGTGGCAGGATAAGGCCACCATCAAGCGGCTGCGCTCCACCTCCCCCAACCTTGTGCTGCACCCCGAAAACAGCGAAATGCAGGATATTGTGATACCGCCCGAGGACAACCCGTCTGTTATCGGCAAGGTTGTTGGCTGTATAAAAAAATTTTAGCACGATTTGCTGTGCGCTCCGCTTCGAATGTCGAGGCGGATTTTTTTTGACTCTTCATGCCCCGACCAAATCCTCGTAGGCGAGGCGAGTTGAAGATTTTTACCCAAAGCAAAACGCCGCCCCGAGCTGTCACACTCTGATATTTATCGCAAAAACTTGTGGTATATGATTGCAAAAAGTTCTACTTTATAAAAATAAAATCTTATATATCAAAAAAAGCACTCGTCCAACAGCCGAGAACCGAATACTCTCCTACTTGCCACATCGGCGAGGTGTTCAGACGGTGCGCAACAAGCGAAAATTTTCCAACTCCTTGGCGGCGTCCTTGTAGGAGGGCATGGCCTGCGAAAGCAGCGACCAAAAGGCCTTGTCGTGCAGGGGGTGGGCAAAATGCGCAAAGGCATGCGCAATCACATACTGCCGAAGCTGCTCAGGAAGCTGCACTATCCTAAAATCAAAGCACAAAATGCGCTGCGACGCAAGGGCGCACTTCACCCAGAAGTCGTCGGTATCCTTGAACTCTATTTTTGTGGGACAAAGGGACACGTTGCTGCCAAAACTTGCCACCTCGGCCGCAACATAGGTTTGCGCTGTTTTTTTGAGGTAGCTGCGGATGGATTGCAGGCGCAACTCTCTGTTGGCAAAGTTTTTCTCCGATATGTACAGCGTGTCGCCGTCCAGATAGCTTTTGGAGGTGGCGCTTGGGGCAACCTCTATCACCTCGCCGAGCAGCACAGTTTTGCGGCCGTCGAGGATATCCCTGCGTATCTGCATGTAACTTTGCGGCGGGGTTGGCTCGGTTGGCGGCATGGGCAACGATTGGTTCGCTTGCTGCGGGGGCACCTCGTCCTGCCTGTGGGCGTTGATCCAATCGATGTTTTCCTCGATGATCCTGCGCAGCTTTTTGTCCGACAAAAACATATTTGCCACCACTTTGAGCACGCCGTTTTCCATACGCATGCTGACGATACGTTTCCACGTCTTTGTAACCTGCACTTTCATGACAAATATCCTACGCCTGCGTGCACAAGATTTTTTGCAAATCTTTGACTTTTTGGCGAATTTGATGTCAATTGTGGCAGAAATCGCCAAAATATAAAATACTATGTCACAAATAGTAGTTTAATATATTGACATTTTTCTGCAAGTATTCTACAATATCTGCAAAGGAGATTGTTATGAGCGGTGATTTTACCTTTTTGAAGGGTAATATCGAGACGATCATACTTTGCTCGCTGTACAACGGCAACAAGTATGGTTACGAAATTGCCAAAGAAATCAAAGAACGCACATCGAACCGTTACGAAATCAAGCAGCCCACCCTCTACTCCTATCTCAAACGGTTGGAGGAGGACGACCTGATTGTTTCCTATTGGGGCGAAACCTCTAACGGCGGCCGCAGGCGTTACTACGCACTGACCAAGACGGGGCGCAACAACTGCGAAAAGTTCATCTCCGAGTGGGAGTACCACCGCTCGGTGCTGAGCGACCTTGTGGACGGCACCGCCAACGCCGAAGAAATTTCTCAGGACAACGCTACCCCGCTGTTTGGGCGCAGAAGTCCTCGCCGCAACAGGCGAAATGAATTTGAGGAAGAGCTGAGCCAGCAGGACGAGATTGCACGTCGATTGCGGGAGTTGTCCGGTACGGACGAAGAGGAGCTTGTCGAGCAGCCTGCCGAACCCGAGCCGCAAACCGAGCAAGAGCTGTTTGACGACGATATAGACGAAAACGAAATCGCACCTGTTGCCGTGTACGAGGAGCCTGCACCGCAGCCCGAGCCCGAACCTGAACCCGAGCCGCAGCCTGCTCCGCAACCCGACGAGGATGCAAAGGCTCGGTTTGAAGTAAATCAGGACAACGCCGAGGACTTTATGCAGGCGTTTGAGAGGCGGGCGCAGGAAGTATCCGAACGTCAGCCCAACAACGAGGGCGAAAACTATCAGCACGTGCTTAGCAATATCATCGGCGACCAGCTGACGGATATGCCCACCACAGCCGAGACGCCCACCGCCACCTACTACGACAATCACCATGCCGCATTGGAGGACGTGGCCGACGCCTTTGCCAAAGAGGGCATACGCCTGCGCATCTACAATCACGCAACGGCGACGTACAAATCCAAAATGCTGATACCGCAGGCCAAGGTGCTGTGCCAGACTTCCTGGCTGACCTACATTGTGGCGTTTATCTATTTTGGCGTGTTTGCGCTGTGCACCATCGCCAACGGGTTGTGGCAGCCCTTTGTGATTGCCCTGGCCGTGCTGCTGCTGGTGCCCATCGGGTTTACCATCTACGCCATCGTGGACCCCACCCGCAAAAACAAAACTGCGTTTAATTTCAGGCTGGTGGTTATCGTGGCGTGCGTCATTTGCGTGATAATCGTGCTGGCGTCCGTGGGCATAAGCGCTTTGAGCAATGTGGAGTTCTCCGACTTCCAACAGGTGTCTCGCAGCATTTTGATACCGACCGGCGTGGCGATACTTATCCCGCTGTTTGTTGTGTTTTACGACGTTTTGTACAAACAATATTGATCCGAACATACTACAAAAGATAAATGAAAGCTGTCAGATTGGCAGCTTTCTTGATTTTGCGGCGAAGGCGATTGGGGGGCAGGAATTATCCCCAAAAAAATGAAATGTAAAGTATTGCATCGTGCTTTTGGCAGGGGAGATGCGATTCTCTTTATTCGCAAGTCGATTGTCGCTCTACTCCAATCGAGGTTGCGGGTCGAATCGCATTAAAAGAGGCAAGCCCTATGCTTGCCTCTTGGGGAAGATGCGATTCTCTTTATTCGCAAGTCGATTGTCGCTCTGCTCCAATCGAGGTTGCGGTTCGAACCGCATTAAAAGAGGCAAGCCTTGTGGACTTGCCTCTTTTGGCAGGGGAGACGCGATTCTCTTTTTTCGCAAGTCGATTGTCGCTTTGCTCCAATCGAGGTTGCGGGTCGAATCGCTCAACATATATCATTATTTTTTATCTTGCAAAAAAGCACGACGCAATTATCGTGCTTTTGGCAGGGGAGACGCGATTCTCTTTTTTCGCAAGTCGATTGTCGCTTTGCTCCAATCGAGGTTGCGGGTCGAA
>CANPXV010000003.1 GCA_947586855.1 uncultured Clostridia bacterium | reverse complement strand
TGGGAACTTTCCGCCGAAAAAGATTTTTCTTTTGAATACGGCGTAATTTATCAATTTGTAGATAACTCCGAAGAGGCGACCGAACGTCGGCGCCAAAGAGCAAACCGCTTTGGGGTATAGCTTTATAAATTTCAAAGAAGCTGAGCCTACCCATTCGACCCGACTCTTTGAATAAGAAAAGATAGCAATTTGGGGGCAAATAGCGGGTTGGCAAAACTCTCGGGCGAATTTATCCGAGGGTTTTTTGTTATACTTTTTTTTCTTTATTATTATTTGTTATTTTTTTCATTTTCTCTTTTTTCTCCTCTTCCATTCAAAAAGTGAAGGGGATTCAATCGAGGTGGCGCAAGACGGGCGGGGCAAAGTGGGCGGTTCGGCAAAAAAATCGCTAAATTGCCAAGCAATTGTGTTGACAAATAAAAATTGTGTAGTATAATATAGTTAGCAGTCGAAGGTTGTGACTGCTAAAACACTTTTATAATTATTTTTGGGAGGCTAATAAATGAAACTCAAACCGCTTTTTGACAAGGTTGTAGTCAAAAAAACCGAAGAAAAAGAGCAAACGGTGGGCGGAATCTTTCTGCCGACGGCCGCTCAGGAAAAGCAGGAGGTGGCCGTTGTGGTCGCTGTCGGCGAGGGCGGAGTCGTGGACGGAAAGGACGTGAAGATGATCGTTTCCGTCGGAGACAGGGTGTTGTACAGCAAGTATGCGGGCAGCACGTTTAAGCTGGACGGCGAGGAAGTCACCGTAATCAAGCAAAGCGATATTTTGGCAATTGTGGAGGACTAAGCTATGGCAAAACAAATCAGATACGGCGAAGAAGCCAGAAAAGCATTGGAAAACGGCGTCAATCAGCTGGTGGATACCGTCAAAATCACCTTGGGACCCAAGGGCAGAAACGTAATTTTGGAGAAAAAGTACGGCACACCGCTTGTTATCAACGACGGCGTGACCATCGCCAAGGAAATCGAGCTGAAAGACCCGTTTGAAAATATGGGCGCACAGATCATCAAGGAGGCCTCCACCAAGACCAACGACGTTGTGGGCGACGGCACCACCACCGCAGCCGTTTTGGCACAGGCCATCATCAGAGAGGGCAACAAAAACGTGGCGGCGGGCGCCAATCCCATCATTTTGCGCAAGGGCATCGACAAAGCCGTGGACGTGTGTGTGGAAAAGCTGAGGCAAATATCCACCCCCGTGCAGGGCAAGCAATCCATTGCGCAGGTGGCGTCGATATCCGCTGCGGACGAGACCATCGGCCAACTGATAAGCGACGCTATGGAAAAGGTGGGCAACGACGGCGTGATCACCGTGGAAGAAAGCAAAACCATGCGCACCGAGCTGAACGTTGTGGAAGGTATGCAGTTTGACAGAGGCTACGCCAGCCCCTATATGGCTACCGATCCCGACAAGATGGTGGCCGAGCTGGACGACCCCTTTGTGCTGATAACGGACAAGAAAATCAGCTCGATACAGGAACTGCTTCCCCTGCTGGAACAGGTGGTAAAGACGGGCAGCAAACTGCTCATCATTGCCGAGGACGTGGAAGGCGAGGCGCTGACCACCCTCATTTTGAACAAGCTGCGGGGCGCATTTGTGTGCGTGGCGGTAAAGGCCCCCGGATTTGGCGACAGGCGCAAGGAAATGTTGCAGGATATCGCCATACTGACGGGCGGCACCGTCATCACCGACGAGCTGGGGCTGGACCTGAAAACCGCCACTTTGGACATGCTGGGCAGAGCACGCCGCGTGAAGGTGGACAAGGACAACACCATCATCGTGGAGGGCGCAGGCGACCCGACGGCCATTGCGCAACGTATCTCGCAGATACGCAAGCAGGTTGCCGACACCACAAGCGACTACGACAGGGAAAAATATCAGGAACGTTTGGCCAAGTTGGCGGGCGGCGTGGCACAAATCAACGTGGGCGCTGCCACCGAAGTGGAGATGAAAGAACGCAAAATGCGCATCGAGGACGCCCTGAACGCTACACGTGCCGCTGTTGAAGAGGGTATCGTGGCAGGAGGCGGCGTGGCGCTGCTGGCCGCTATCCCCGAGGTGGACAAACTTGTCAAATCGCTGACGGGCGACGAAAAAACGGGTGCGCAGATCGTGCGCAAGGCTTTGGAAGCACCCATCAAGCAAATTGCCGAAAACGCAGGCGTAAACGGCGGCGTGATCGTGGAAAACGTGCTGTCCAAACGCAGCCAAAACTATGGCTACGACGCATTGACGGGCACCTACGGCGATATGATTGCCAAGGGTATCCTCGACCCCACCAAGGTGACGCGCTCTGCTTTGCAAAACGCCGCAAGCGTGGCGGGGACGCTGCTTACCACCGAGTCGATCGTGTGCGACATCCCCGAACCGCCCGCACCTGTGGCGCAGCCTAACCCCGGCGATATGTATTAAAATCCCGCCTAAACGACGGGCAAAACTTACCAAAAAAACACAAAGACAGCGACTGAAAACAGCCGCTGTCTTTTTTTGATTTTTTTGAGATTAGGTTTCATTTTATCGACATGGGGTCGGGTTTTTTGTTAGTTTGGTTTGTTTTTTAATTGAAGTTGGGTTGATTTTTTTGGGGTTTTGTGATGTTGCTATTTAATTTATTATATTGGATTATTTTTATTATTTTTTGTAGGGTGAGGGAGATTCGATTGGGGTATTGTTATTTTTTTGTGATGTGGTTTTTTGGTTTGTTATTTGATTGAATTTATTTTTTTTATTTTATATTTTCTATTTTTTTATTTTCTACTTTTTTATTTTCTATTTTTTTATTTTTAATTTTTATTATTTTTTTAGGGGGAGAGAAAAACCAGCGGGTGGAAAAGCTAATCGAAACAGTCCGAGAGGGTATTTGGGAGACAAAATGCGATTGATTGGAGATGGGCTTTCAAATAGTTTTGTAATTTACAATTGTGGCAGAATGGTTTTATCAATCGGGCGCCTTGCGGTTGGGGGTATTTTTTGCTTGTGTGATGTTTCTATTTAATTTATTATGTTGAGTTAATTTTTATATTTTTTTGTAGGAGGAAGATAGGGGATATTTTTTTAGAGCACCACTATTTTAATTTTTGATGTTAGCAACTCATTATTTTCACGACAAGACGACCTCGAAGTGAGCGCTGGCATGTTCATTTTTTCGGAGCGTCCAATAAAAAACGAAGTGAAAGTGAAAAAATAAAAAAAATCAAAGGGTGTCAGGGCGGGTCAGAACAGTCCGAGGCGGCAGCTTGGAAGGAAAAAGGATTGGGTTTTGGTATTTTTGAGTTTTGTGTGATGTTGCTATTTGGTTTGTTGTTTGATTGAATTTATTCTTTTTTTATTTTATATTCTCTATTTTTTAATTTTTATATTTTTATTTTTTTATTTTTATTTTTTTTAATTATTTTTATTGGGGGTGGGAGAGAAGAAAAAAACTGATGAAAAGGCAAATAAAAAACAGTGCGCAAGAGTACCTTGGCAACAAAATGCGGTTGATTGGAGTTCGATGATGTTAGCAACTTATTATTTTCACGACAAGACGACCTCGAAGTGAGCGTTGGCATGTTTCTTTTTTTGGAGTATCAAATAAAAAAAGCGAAGTGAAAAGTAAAAAATCAAAGGGCGGCAAGGCGGGATCAGAGGAGCAGGGAGATGAGCCAGCCGAGCACGCCGCAAAGGGCGCCGAGGCAGTACATCAGCAGCAAAATCAGCAGGTTGCGGCGTAGCTGTCCCTTTTGCTTGAACAGTATCGCAAGGGCGATGCCGCTGTTGCTTACCAAACCCGCAAGCATGGCGGGCAGCGACACTATCCCGCCGGAATACATGCCCGTAAGTATCACGCTGCTTGCGCAGTTGGGGATCAGCCCGATAAGCGCCGTAAACAGGCTTTGCGCTGCGCCGAGACGTGACGTAAAGTCGGTTATCGGCTGTTCAAAATAGTACAGCAGCAGGCCAAAAACGGCGTTTATCACAAAAATATAGGCAAAAATCTTGATTGTGTGCAACAAGGGGTGCTTTACAAAGCCCCAAAATGTGCGCTTGTGCCCCTCGCCCAGCTCGTGATTGCAGCAGCCGTGCTCGTCGTCAAGACGGTAGCTATCGGCCATGGGACTGCGGTCGAAAAGGTTTATCAGATAGCCCAACAGCACGGCGTACACCACCTTGACAAGCAGCACTATCCACACCACGCCCACCGTCTTGGCATTGGTAAGCAAAATGGGCAGAGCTTCGTCGCTGGTGGCAACAAAAAAGGCCACCAACGTGCCCAATTTAAGGTAGCGTTGGCAGTACAGATCCGCCGCCATCACGGAAAAACCGCATTGCGGTATCAGCCCCACTCCTCCTGCGACCAGAGGAGCCAATTTGCCGTTGAGCAGCCGCACCGTCCTTGCCTTGGCCGAGGCGTTGCCCTCTAACCACTCGATGAGCAAGTAGATGGCCAACAAAAAGGGCACTGCAATGGCGCTGTCTATCAAAGAATCAAGTACCGTTGTCCACATAGGTGATTACAATATTGTGCAGGGGCTTGGGGCCGCAATCGCAAACGAAGGGCGGCCTTTTGCCCCGAAAAATCAGTCTTTTTTGACGATGAGGCCCAGCTCGGCACAAAGGTCCTCTAACGACATATCCGTTTTTGTCAGCTCTCGCAGGTCTATCACCTGGCCGGACGCCTGCTCCACCTTGGAGATGGGGTTGGCGTAGATGCGCATGGTGGCCTCGCTGGGGGTGACGTCCACCACTTGTCGGGCCTGACGCCACTTTTCCTCCTCCGATAGCGCAGGGTCGGGCGTTTCGCCGAGGGGGTCGGGGCGGGACGGGGCGGCATCGGGGGCGCTGTCGGCTACATCGACAGGTTGAGTCGGGGCCGCAGTTGGGACAGTTTGAGCCGCATTTGGCGCATTTACTGCCTCATTTGGGGCACTTGGCGCACTTGCTGCATTGGCTGCAACGGCGTTTTGAGCGTCTCGCTCTTCCATTTCTCGGGCGACATCCTTGCCCTCGTAGGCGTTGATGATACCCTCCAACTTGCGGCGTAGCTCGTTGAACTGCCGCACTTCCTCTTCCGAAAGGGCCGCAACCAACGTTTTGGCATAGGCTCGCCACGTGGCATAAAAGATTTTGGCTCGGCTTAGCACCAGGTCGGAGTAGCGTTCGGCGTCGAACTTCAACTCCTGCGCAAGGTGCTGCGAGGCGATCAGCGACTTGGAAATGGCCTGCTCGTCCGTCTGGTACTGCTTTACCTGCTGGCGGAGGGCATAGTTTTCGTCCGAAAGCTCGTCGATACGCTCCTTTTGGGAGGTGCGAAGCTGCTGCTCCTTGGCGGCGGTGTCGGATATGTACTTGTCTACCTCGTCGGGGTCGTAACCCCGAAAAACTTTTTTGAAATTCATTTTGCCACCGTGTTGCGCTCCTGCTCGATGAGGGTCTGTTTTAGCCTGTACAGCTTGTCCGACAGGTCCACCTTGTATTCGTGAGGGTTATCCGTGCGCTTGTACTCCTCCCAAAAGCCGTCCAGACTGCGCTTGCAAGCCTGCTGCAATTGGTAGACGCTCTGCTCGGCCAGCACCACTTTGCCATCGACAATGGCGTCCACATACAGCTCCTCTACGTAAAAATCGGTGATGACTTTGGTTTTCCACCGCTCCAAGGGGTGGGTGATGGTGAGGGGCTGCGACGGGTCGATAGTTTCCCCTTTGAGGGCTATCACGTCGGCAATGGCCTTGTGTGTGACGTTGTCAAACAGCCGAAAAACCGTTTTGACGCCCGGATTTGTTACCTTGACGGGGTTGTCGCTTATCTTCATGCGGGGATAATCGCGGCCGTCCACGCACAGATTGCACAGCTTGTACACTCCGCCGAGGCTGGGCGTGTTGTTGCTGGTGATGAGCTTGGTGCCCACACCGTAGATATCTATCTTTGCGTCCTGCTGTTTGAGGCTGGACAGCACATATTCGTCTATATCCGAGCTGGCAAAAATTTTGGCGTCGGGGTAGCCTGCGGCGTCCAACATCTTGCGGGCCTCCTTGCTGAGGTAGGCCAAGTCGCCGCTATCCAGACGTATGCCCACGGGCTTGTGACCCTTGGCAGTGAGGTAATCGAAGGTTTTGATGGCGTTGGGTACGCCGCTGTTGAGGGTGTCGTAGGTATCCACAAGCAGCAGGCAGTTGTCGGGGTAGGTGTCCGCATAGGCCTTGAAAGCCTCCAACTCGGTGGGGAAGGACATCACCCAACTGTGAGCATGGGTGCCCTTGGGGGGCAGGCCGAACATCTGCGCACACAACACGTTGCTGGTGGAGCTGCAACCGCCTATCACCGCCGCACGGGCGCCGTACACCGCCGCATCGGGACCTTGCGCGCGACGGAGACCGAACTCCAACACGCTTGCCGGCGCCGCAGCATGACACACCCTGCGTGCCTTGGTGGCGATGAGCGTCTGGTGGTTGATGATGTTGAGCAGAGCCGCCTCCACAAGCTGCGCCTGACTGATAGGGGCGGTGACGATCATCAGCGGCTCGTAGGGAAACACCACTGTGCCCTCCGGCATGGCCCGCACGCTGCCCGTAAACCGAAAATCTTGCAAACTGCGCAAAAAATCTTCGTCAAAGGCCTGCGTGGAGCGCAGATAATCGATGTCCTCGGCGTCAAAATGCAGATTTTGCAGATACTCCACGGCTTGCTGCAACCCTGCCGCTATGCAAAAGTTGCTTTCGTCAAAGGGGCGGAAAAACAAATCGAAGGTGGCGATCTGCTGCGTCTTGCCCTTGCGGAAATAGCCGTACATCATTGTCAACTCGTAAAAATCCGTCAGAAGTGTGAGATTACGCATGGTTTTTGCCTCTATTTTTGTTGAGAATCGTCGCTGCCGCCGTCGCTATCCGCATCCGACGACGTTTGCGCCGCCGCTTTGGCCAGCTTGGCTTGGCGTTTTTGTTCCTTGATGGGGTCGACATAGGGTTTGAGATGGGATACACCGTAGTCTCGGTAGACCTTGGGCGGAAAAACAAACAACAAAAACTTGTTGAGCTTGACATCGTACTCGTTGCCGCACTCGCACACGGCATGCACCGAGGTGCTGTGGGTGGAGTCGTCCGTCTTGGCCACCTGCGACAGGGATCGGAACAGCGGCACGTCTTTGAGCACGATAAAGGCCGCCGCAGTGGCAATGCACACCACAAACAGCACTATGCCATTGGCAATGCCGTCCACAATGCCCCACTTGATGAGGCTGAACAGGCCAAATCCCACCAGCAGTGCAGTGACCGTTGTATAGCACACAAAGGCCACAAAATAGCGCTCCCTATCCGACTGCCACTGCTGCGACGGGACGTGACATTGGCCGCACTTGGGACAGTACAATCTGAGCCTGTCGAACAGCGACCACACGCCAAGCGCACTGTACGCCGCAGCCACCGTGAGGAAGAAACCGAGAATAAACTCCGCTTGGCCATGCTCCGCCATGCCGCTGAGCACAAACATCGCAACGCCCGTGCCAAACAGCACTATGGACAGCGCCAACAGTATCCAACGGGATTTGCGCATTTCGTCGTAGTCGGAGCGGAAAAAGCGCTTGTAGAGAGCGTGCAGCTCCTTGCGGTAGACTTGGGTGAGCAAAATCACGCCCAAGCAGATGGTAAACACCGATACCAATTGGCTGATCTTGATGTTGGTTTGCGTGGCGCCGATGTACAAGTACAGGCTGTCGGTGCGCATTTGCTCGATGATGAGGCGCACAATGCCGTAGTAGATGCCGTAAAACGCCGTGCACCACCCCAAACGATAACGCTTGCTGCGGGTGAGCACCAACACGCAGATGAGAAATCCCACCAACGTGCAAACCGACTCATAAAAGAAGGTGGCCTGATACCAGCCGTGACTGCCACCCTCGCTGATGGGGGCGTACCAGCTGTGGTCTATCCACACCGCATAGCCGTTGAAACGGGAAAATATGCCGCTTTGCGCATGGGGCAGGGCGTCGTAGCTGGCCGTGATGAGGTTGCCGTAGGCCTCCTGATTGGCAAAGTTGCCCCAGCGTCCCATGCTTTGCGCTATCATGACGCCGGGCAAAATGCTGTCCGTAACTATGCGGAAATCCTGCTTTTTGACCCTGGAAAGCACCCACGCCGACACGTATCCCATGATTACGCCGCCGTAAATGCCCAAGCCGCCGTCTCGAATGTTCCAGATCGTGGACCAATCCAGCAGGCGACCCTCCCACGGGAAGATGTACACATACAATCTTGCGCCCACTACGCCGCACGGGATAAGCACCAACGCATATATCGTGATGTCGTAGGGGTCGTAGCCACGCTTTTTGAAATAGAGTGCGCTAACCAATATTGCCACGCACATGCCCCCAACTATACACAGGGCGTACACATACACGGGGAAATCGAACAGCCACAGGGCGGGATTGCCGTTGTCGCCTGCGCCGAAACCGAATTTCATATCGTGCCACACTTTGACTGCGCAAAGAAGATTTGTCAAACGAATAACTCTCCTTTTGTGAAACTTGCTCCAATCGCCTGCCGCAAGGGGCTTGATGTCTGCCGCAAGGGCGGTCGCTTTGAAGTATAAAAATTTAGTATAATTATAGTATTTTTGCGAGCGACTGTCAAACAAATACGTCCAATGTGGGGCGAACCTTTTGAAAAGGGGATATTTCGCCAAAATATACCACAAAGTAACAGAGGCGAGGGCGAAAAAAAAATGGGAGATGGCGGCAAAAAGGCGATATTGGCAATATCGACAAAGGACGACGGAAAATCGACAAAAAAAATGACATCGGTATTGCAACGGAGAAATCGGTGTGCTAAAATGATAGTGAAAAATAATGCAAATGCACTACGCTTGGGACCAAACTCGGCGCTACCCGATTGGGAACGGTAAGGAGTATAATCTGTGAAGTGGCTGACGACATTGAAGATTTTGATGACGGTGCTGACTGTGCTGTCCGTGGCGATGTTTGCGGCGCTGTGGATGTTGCTGCAAACAAACAATCAGACCGACGAGAACGAGTTGGGACTGGCAATCGCCATTGCGCTGACGCTGGTTATTACCGGGATACCGGGGATACTGCTGACCGTTGCGCTGGCGGTGACGGATATTTGCCTGTTTGCCTCGAAGAAAAAATTTGGCTGCACCGTTGCCTCCCTTGTGGTGCTGTGCGTGGGGCTGCCCATATTTGCCGCACAAGAAATATTTAACTTTGCGCTGTCGGCAAACATGCCGCTGCTCAACATCTTGTACGTGGCGGCCCTTGCGGCGTATGTTGCCGCTTTTGTGGTGTGCTGCATTGCCGTGCACAAATTTCGCATGCAAAAGAGGGCAGACGCCTTGCCGACGGAGCAAGTTGAAGAAAATTCTCACCGAATGTGATATGCCGTTTGGGGCAATTGTTGAAGTAAATTTTTGACGATTTCGACACGTTTACAAACGGATACTGCACTGCTGCAAACAGTTTTGCAAACTTATTTTTCATCATCGCAAAGCCATATTTACGAATTGCCACCGCAGTGGAAACAAAATCGACATCAAATAAAATTGCGCCCGCAATGGGACGCTTTTATCATATTTGCAATGTTTTTGTGATATTTCTATGCCATATTTCGATACTATGTGTGTGATAGTATTCTATATTTCGCCAAAATCTGACACAATTAGACAAAAATTTGAGCTTGGGACGGATTAACCGTAAAAGCCCAAGCTCAAAAGCAATGCGTCATTTATCTGCTGCATGATGTCGGGAGGAAGCTCGCCGATTTTTTCTTTTATTCTGCTTTTGTCTATTGTGCGTATCTGCTCCAACAGCACAACCGAGTCTTTGGGCATGGGCGTGCTGCCGCTGCTCAGCTCGATGTGCGTGGGCAATTTGGCTTTGGTCAGTCGGGACGTTGTTGCCGCGGCAATCACTGTCGGACTGTATTTGTTGCCTACGTCGTTTTGCAGCACCACTATCGGGCGTATGCCGCCCTGCTCGCTGCCCACGACGGGATTGAGGTCGGCGTAGTAGATTTCTCCTCGTTTGATCAATGTTGCGCTCCTTGTGTAGACGGCGCACTTCCTCTGACGTGCGGCAGATATCAACCTGCTCCACTGTCAGTATATGTAACAGCCTGTAACGATTGTTACAGACCACGGGGAAAAATCTCCCTGCGCCAAGCCGCCGTGCACCACAAGTGTGCACCGCTTTTGCGCAAAATATACCGTGCTTGCGATAGCGGCTATTTCAGCTCGGCCAATCGAGAGCGCAGCTGCTGTTCCAGATCACGCAGTTTGGCCAGCTTGGCACGTTCGTTTTCCACAAGTTGGGCGGGCGCCTTGGCCACAAAGCCGGCGTTATTGAGTTTGCCCTCGGCACGGGCGATCTCGCCCAAAACGTTGTCCAACTCCTTGGTGAGGCGTTCGGTCTCCTTTTCGAAGTCCACCAAATCCCCCAGCGGCACCTCGCATGTGGCGGCGGTACCCACGGCCTTGACGGTCTTTTCGGCGGGAGAGGGGGCGGCAAACAGCACTTCTTCGAGGTTGCACAGCTTGCTGAGGTACACGTCGCAGCTGCGGATACGCTCGTCGGAGGCCTGCACGTACAGCCTGATGCGCTTGCTTGGCGCAACGTTGTAGAGGTTGCGTATGTTGCGGATCTTGGTGACAAGCTCCTTCAACTCCTCCACCAGCTCGGCCTCGTTGTCAAAGCAGGGCACATCGGACGTCTTGGGGAAGGGCTGCACCATTATGCTGGGGCCGCAGTTGGGCGTGGATCGGTAGATTTGCTCGGTTATACAGGGGGCAAAGGGGTGCAACAATTTGAGAATGGCGTCCAGCACAAAGCACAGTACGCTGATGGCGTCTCGGCGGGCGATCTCGTCGGTGCCGTACAGCACGGGCTTGGTAAACTCGATGTACCAATCGCAAAATTCGCTCCACACAAAGTCGTACAGGGCGCCTGCGGCCATGCCCAGCTCGTATTTTTCCAACAGGTCAGTCACCTGCCCCACCACGTTGTTGAGGCGGGTGAGTATCCACTTGTCGGCCAATGACAATCTGCACTCGGCAAGCGGCACAAGGCTCTTGCCCTCGGCATTCATCAGCACAAAGCGGCTGGCGTTCCACACCTTGTTCATAAAGTTGCGGGTGCCCTCGATTTTGTCGGGGGCAAAACGGATATCCGAGCCGTTGGCCACGCCGTTTATCAGGGCAAAACGCAAGGTGTCGGCGCCGTACTTGTCGATAAACTCAACAGGGTCCACGCCATTGCCCAAGGATTTGCTCATCTTGCGTCCCTGCTCGTCTCGCACGATGCCGTGCATCAGCACATGGCGGAAGGGCACCTGTCCCGTGGCGTACAGAGAGCTGAAAATCATGCGGGCCACCCAGAAGAATATGATGTCGTAGCCGCAGGACAGCACGCTTGTGGGATAAAACGCCTTGAAATCGTCGCTGTTGCGGTAGTAGCCCAACGTGGAAAAGGGCCACAATGCGCTGGAAAACCAGGTGTCCAGCACGTCCTCGTCCTGATGGATGTGCTTGCTGCCGCACTTGGGGCAGACTGTGGGGTCGGTTTCCTCGCAGATCTCCGCACCGCAGTCGTCGCAATACCACACGGGGATGCGATGCCCCCACCACAGCTGACGAGAAATGCACCAATCCTTGATGTTTTCCATCCAATTGAAGTAGGTTTTGGCAAAACGCTCGGGGTGGAAGGTGATCTTGCCCTCACGCACCGCATCGATGGCGGGCTGCGCCAAGGGCTGCATGCGCACAAACCACTGACGGGACACTATCGGCTCGACGGTCGTGTGGCAACGATAGCAGCTGCCCACATTGTGCTTGTGCGGCTCCACTTTTTGCAAAATGCCCATCTCTTTGAGGCGGGCCACAATGCGTTTGCGAGCCTCGTAGCGGTCCAGACCGGCAAATTCGCCGGCGTTTTCGTTCATGGTGCCGTCGTCGTTCATCACACGTATCACGGGCAGATTGTGGCGGACGCCCACCTCGAAGTCGTTGGGGTCGTGGGCGGGGGTGATCTTGACCACGCCCGTGCCAAACTGCATATCCACATATTCGTCGGCGATGACGGGGATCTCTCGGTTGACAAAGGGCACTATCACCGTTTTGCCCACCAGGTGCGTGTAGCGGGGGTCGTTGGGGTTGACGGCAACGGCCGTGTCGCCCAGCATAGTCTCCGGGCGGGTGGTGGCAAATGTGACGGTGGTTTTGCCGTCCGGCGTGGTGTATCCGTAGTGCCAGAAGTGGCCGTCCTGCTCGGCGTAGTCCACTTCCGCATCGGAAAGCGCCGTTTTGCACACGGGGCACCAATTGATAATCCTGTTGCCACGGTAGATGAGGCCCTTTTTGTACATCGATACAAATTGCTTGCGCACCGCCTCGCTGCATTTGTCGTCCATGGTAAAGGCAAGGCGGCTCCAATCGCAGCTGGAACTGAGCTTTTTGAGCTGCTCTACTATCCTGCCGCCGTATTGCTCCTTCCACTGCCACGCCCTCTGCAAAAAGCCCTCTCGGCCGAGGTCTCGCTTGTCGACACCTTCGCTTTTGAGCTGCTCTACTATCTTTACCTCCGTGGCGATGCTGGCGTGGTCGGTGCCGGGCAGCCACAACGTGTTGAAGCCTTGCATCCGCTTGAAGCGCACAATGGTGTCCATTATCGCATTGTCCAGCCCGTGCCCGATGTGCAGCTGCCCCGTGATGTTGGGCGGCGGCGATACGATGGAAAAATAGGGTTTGCCTACCTCTGCCTTGGGCGTGAAGTAGCCTTGCTGCATCCAGAAGTTGTACAGGTCCTGCTCGAAAGCGGCAGGGTTGTAGGTTTTGTCTAACATCGATGTCTCCCTTTGCCCAAAGTTTTGGGCGGTGTTGTTGTGAGTGAGCGCAAGAGACGGTTTGGGGTGCGGGGCAATCGCAGCGTGGCGATTGGCGGTTTTTTTTGGGGGGGGGCGGTTTGCGGCGTTTTTGGGCAATTTTGAGTGTTTTTGCCACTACATTGCGGCTTTGGTGGCGAATTAGGGGCAATCGACAAAGAAAAAACCCTTGGCAAAAACACTGCCAAGGGCGAAAAATCTCGCTGTACCACCTTGAATTCGGCGTGCCAAAAGCACAACCCTCGTTGGCCGCTAACGGAGCAACCCGTGCCGCCGCTACTTTCGGCAAAAATGCCGCCGTTTCGCTGCGTCCGCCCAACGCACTACATCGGACGGCCCCACCTTGCGAAATTTGCACCGTAGTTCGCTCTCTGAAAAGGCAGCGCTCCGCCGACCTTGCGTCCCATGCGTTTACAGCTTGCATTATACCACGATGACAAAAAAAGAGCAAGCGATTGTGCCGCTTGCTCTAAAATTTTCCGGCCAAACGCAAGGCTGTTCGGTTGACTACGCAACCGACCCCTACGGGGCGCAAGCGCAGCCTTGGCCGGACTACTAAGGAACAACCTGCACGGTTGTTCATCAGTCAGAACTTCGCCGGGGTCTCCCATTGCCCCGGCACCCCCTGGGAGGGCTGCAATCTCGGCGCAGGTCCGTGATTGCAGAGTTTAGTTGAAAACTTTCCGACCAGACGCAAGGCGCACCTCGCCGGTGAGGCGAGTAGGAAAAATTTCCCACTCAACCGGCCAGACAATGCTATTTTGGGTCGTTTTGCGAAGAGTGGTCGTCCTTGGCCTTTTTCGGGTGGGATTGTTGCAACAACATTTGCGCTATCTCGTTGCCCTCGGCCGCCGCCTGCTCGTCGTACTCGCGATAGTAGCGTCCGAAAGCCTTGCGTTGGTCAACTACCTGCATCCTCAAATTGACTATCGAACATATAAAAGCAATCAGATATACCACAAAGCAACCTATCATGTTTAATGCGTCCATCTTTGTTTTATTTGTACTCACGGCTAATAGATACATAAAACTGACGAATGGACAGAAAGGTATCATTATACTACTTAAAATAATTGATTTAGGCCAACGTTGGCGATAGACAGCCACGCATGTCAACACTGCGATAAATGTCATCAATATCGTCAAAAAGCCCGTAGCGACATTTATCAAGGTAGGTTTCGCTTCTGCTGAAAACGAACCAAAAAAATTTTTCACCCAATAAATAACTAGACCTAACGCAAAAAAAACAACTATCGCTACGCACATTCCTCCCTCGATACGGCTACATGTCATAAATCGTTCGGATTTGAAACGAGGCGCAAGTGCTTTTCGACGCATTCTGTAATAACGGCATTTTGCAAGCCAATTTTGAAAGTTTTCCCTAATCTCGGCACGTTCTTTGGCGGTGAGGGTGCCAACGCTAAGCAGTTTGCACGCCACCAAAGCGCCGATGTGCAACACCATAAACACCACAGTAAACGCCACCGTTATGCCCACAAAGGGGCCCTTGACATCGTCCAAGTCGTCGAAAAAGGCGTTAAATTTGACGGCGATGACCGATGTGCAAATGATAACTATCACATAAAATAAAATGCTTGCCCACTGACCGATCAAGCGGGTAAGCTTTTTGCCATCGTATACCAAAGCAAGCCAGCCCGCATACAACACGGCTATCGCCGAAACGGCCACCAAGGCAGCTGCGGCAGGCACAAGTGCTTCGAGTTCGTCAACGCCACCTGTATTTTCTTCGTTGAATAATCCATAAACATTGACGTTTTCGTCGAACAATTCGTCACTCATGACAGGCGCCGCCATAAAGGCAAACATAAGCACCGCCCACAAAACAAATATTACCAGGGGCGCATACAGCAAAATTTTGTGCAAGATGTCGTTTTGCTGCCATCTTATCCCAGTGGCCGCCTTGGGTGCGGGCTGGGCAGGCTGTGCGACTGTTGCGGCAAGGGCGTCCTGTTGCAAAAATCTGTGGCCGCAGTTGCTGCAAAACTTGGCGTTTGGTTTGAGAGGCGCACCGCAATGGGGACACGTTTTGGGTGCGTCGGACGGCGAACCACATTCGGGACAGAAATTGCCCTCGAACTCGGCGCCGCAGTTGCTGCATTTGTTCATAGTGTGATACCTCCTGTGTGTTTTTGACACAAAAAAAAGTGCCGTCTCTACCGAAACGGCACTTGTAGATGCGTGTCTCGATAGTTACCACACTATTCCCAACGGTCATATACGCATTGACGATGGACACACTATCTACCATTGGATAGTATGCGTATATAATCAAAATATTGAGAATAATGTGGTAGCTACATTTTACAACACCGAGGTTTTTGTGTCAACACAATGCGCCGAAATTGCCGCAAAAATTGATGTGCAAGTAACAAAATCGGCGCTGATGTGCAATTGTAGTTGATTGGGGTGGGGCTTGGCGAGAGTTGTGACGAAGTCCGGCCAAACGCCGCCTCGCCGGCTGGACGAATTGGAAAAGTTTTACTTGATTGTGAAGGTCATGCGGACGCTGTTGCGCAGCCAATCGTCGTTTAGCACGCCGCTGGCACCGTACAAAATGTAGACGGTATCGGCAAAATCCGTTATCGGCAGGCTAAGCACCTTTTCATGGCGGAAGCTGTGCGTCTCGGCGAAGAAACGGCCGTGCTCGAAGTAGTCCCAAAAGATGAGCTGCGAGGACAGCGTCTGCGCCTTGGTATCCGTGCTGAGAAATATGTGCTGGTAGCCGTCGTCGATTTCGGCGATCTCCAACGAGTAGTACACCTCGACGCATCGGGCGCCCGCCGCAATGTAGTCGGCAAGGGACGCACCCAACATCTGCGCAAGGGGCACCGTGTCGATGTGCTGCTTGGAGCGGCCGCTATCCGTGATGAGGTAGCTGGTGTTGTCGCTGAATGTGGCGGAGTTTTGCAGCCAATGCGCCGCAACGGACAGGGGGCCGTCGTTGAGATAGGGCTGCAAGCTGTTGCCGTTGCTATCCGTCAGGCGGATCTCGCCGCTGTACCAACCCGCAAACATGTATCCGCTGCGCACGGGCACGGGCAGGCAAAAGTTGCTGCCGTACACCACTGTGCAATCCGTTTGCGCAAGCTGCCCCTCGGCGGGGTCGGCATGCACAGGATAGCTGTTGCTGCGCCATCTGGCAGAAAAAACCTTGCTGCCATAGGGGCGGATGGGCACATCCGTTTGCTGGGGATTGCCGTCGGCGTCGAACCAGCCCTCGAAGGTGCGCCCCTTTTGCGAGAGGTTGGGCAACACCACCGTGCCGCCGTTGGGCACAGATTGCGTTTGCGTGCTGCCCATGCCGTCCACCAGCGTGACGCTGTACACGCAGCTTGCAACATAAAACACGCTGTCTACGTTCAGCTCCGTAAGCACTATCGGGTCGCCGCCCATCGACAAGGACCAGCCGTTGACGGTTGTGCCGTCGGCCAGACGTTTGGGCGCAACCTCGTCGAAGGGCGTACCACTTGGCACCTGCGTGCTTTTTAGCAGCAATGCGCCGTCCTCGGAGTAGAATCGCACCGTGACGACATCGGGCAAAAACTGCGCATACAAACAAAGGTCGCCGCCCTCCGCATAGGGGGCAAGCGAGGCGCCTTGGGCGTCAACATACTGCACGCCGCCCTGCGGAAGCGTGTACAAACCGTCGAAAATATAGCCCGTTCTTTCGGGCACATCCACAAAATAGCTTTGCCCTTGCTGCACCTGCACCGTGTTGAGCACGCCCTGAACATAGTAGCTTAGCGTGTGGACGTCGGGCTGCGGCGCAATGGGTGTGACATCGGGCTGCACAGAGGGCTGCGCAGGTTGCACGGGCTGCACGGGCTGCACGGGCTGCACGGGCGCCGTCGGTTCAAGCGTCGGGTCGGTCGTATCGTCGTTTGGCGAGGCAGGCTGCAACGAACAGCCTGCCAAAATCAATGCGGCAATGGACACAATTGCCAAAATCAACAAAAAACTTTTTTTGAACATTGTGTAGCACTCCTTTTGTACGATGAGATACGGTTGGGCGATATTCTGAACAATATCTGCCACTCTTACAATGATATTATATAACTTTCCTCTCACAAAGTAAATAGTTTTATAACAGAATTTGCAAATTTTTTTGCAGGCGGCGGCGTAATAATTGCAAGGGGCGGCCAAGGACATGCGAGCGGCAAACATATTCACTCGACGGCGCAAGACTGCGAGCGGCAAACATTTGCAATCGGCGGCGTAACACTTTTTGGAAAAAATAAGTAGTATGCAATATAAAACATCGGAGGAAACGCATTTGAAAAAATTTGTAACTGTGTTGCTTGTGTGTCTGCTGCTGTGCTGCTGCGCTTTGGGTGCGGCCGCCTGCAAACGGGACGAAAACACCATCCGCCTCAACGAGGTGACGCACAGCCTGTTTTATGCGCCGCAATATCTGGCAATGGCGCTGGGCTACTTTGAGGAGGAGGGGCTGACCATCGAGCTGACCAACGGCAGCGGAGCCGACAACGTGATGACGGCGCTGCTTACCGACGAGGCGGACATAGGGCTGATGGGCTGCGAGGCCAATATATATGTGTATCTGCAAGGCAAAAAGGACTATCCGCACGTAATTGCCCAGCTAACCAAGCGGGACGGCAGCTTTTTGGTGGCAAGGACGGAGCAAAAAAACTTTGATTACAGCGGGATAGAGGGGCAAACGGTGCTGATGGGCCGAAAAGGCGGCACGCCTGCAATGATCCTGCAATATGTGCTGAACAACAAGGGCTACTTTGACGGGCAAAACATCACCATGGACTACTCGATAGAGTTTGGCGTGCTTGGCCCCGCCTTTACCGGCGGCACGGGGGATCTGGTGCCCCTGTTTGAGCCGGCAGCCAGCCGTCTGGTGCAGGAGGGCAAGGGGTACATCGTGTCCTCTATCGGCAAGGACAGCGGCGAGATCCCCTACACCTGCTACTCGGTGACGGACAGCTACCTGAAAAATCATCCCGACAAGGTGGAAAAATTTTTGCGGGCGGTGTGGAAGGGCACCGACTACGCCCTGAACCACTCCGCAGAGGAGCTGGCGCAAAAGGTGGCGCCCTACTTTGACGAATCGGACGTGGAGCTGCTGACGGCGGCACTGCAAAACTATAAGGACGCCGATGTGTGGAACGCCGTGCCCGTGACGGACAAGGCCGCATTTGAGCGCATGCAGGACATCATGGAAAATGCGGGAGAACTGCCCGCCAGAGTGGGCTACGACATCATCGTGGACAACTCGGCAGCCAACAAAATCAAATAAATTTGCGGGCGGGGCACAAAAAACGTTGCGATCCGTCCCTAACAAATGAATCGGAGGGCGAAATCCCCATGAAAGTACTTGAACTGAACGACGTCAGCAAGGTGTTTTACACAAAGACGCAACAGACAGAGGCGGTGAGCCACCTCAGCTTTGACATCAACGAGGGCGAATTTGTGTCTATGATCGGGCCGTCCGGCTGCGGAAAAACCACCATTTTGTCGCTGGTGTGCAAGCTGCTGCAACCCACAAGCGGCACTGTGACGCTGCACGGCGCCAAAGGAGCGTCCGACAGGGTGCATGTGGGCTACATGCTGCAACGGGACCAGCTGTTTGAGTGGCGCACTATCGAAAAAAACGTGCTGCTTGGGCTGGAAATAATGCACAAGCTGACCCCAGAAAACAGGCAATATGCGCTGTCGCTGCTGCAAAAATACGGGCTGTGGGAGTTTCGCAAGCATCGCCCAAGCGAGCTGAGCGGCGGCATGAGACAACGGGCGGCGCTTATCCGCACGCTGGCCACCGATCCCGACCTGCTGTTGCTGGACGAACCTTTTTCCGCATTGGACTTCCAGACCAGGCTGACCGTGTGCGACGACGTGTACGCCATCATCAAAAAGGAGCGAAAAACGGCGCTGCTGGTGACGCACGACATAAGCGAAGCCATATCGCTATCCGACCGCATTGTGGTGCTTAGCGCACGCCCCGCCACCGTGCTGACCGTGCACGAGCCGCATCTGGACGGGCTGTCGCCGCTGAAACGACGAGAAAGCGAGCAGTTTTCGCATCAGTTTGAGCTGTTGCACAAATATCTACACGGAGAAAACGCATGAAAAACACTTTTTCGAGGGAGCATCTGCTGTACCTGAGAAGGCAAAAAATTACAAAAATTTTGGTGCATGCGGCGCAAGTGGGCGTGCTGGCGGCGGCGCTGGGCATCTGGGAGCTGGCGGCGCACCTTGGGTGGGTGGATAGCTTTATCACAAGCAGCCCGTCGAGGGTGTGGCGCACCTTGGTGGAGCTGATCGCAGACGGCACGCTGTGGCACCATATGGCCATATCCACGTTGGAGACCCTTGCGGGATTTGCAATCGGCACGGCGCTGGGCTACGGGGCGGCCGTTGTGCTGTGGTGGAACAACTTTTTGAAGGAGGTGTTTGAGCCCTATGTTGTGGTGCTCAACTCCCTGCCGAAGATCGCCCTTGGGCCTATCATAATAATATGGGCGGGCACGGGCACCGCTTCTATCATCACGATGGCCGTGTTGATATCCGTGGTGATAACCACCATCACCGTGCTGAACGGCTTTGCCGAGACGGACAAGGAAAAGATACTGCTGCTGCGCTCGCTTGGGGCAAACAAGTTGCAGGTGTTTGCCAAATTGGTGGCGCCCAGCAACGTGCCCACGCTGATGGCCACGCTAAAAATAAACGTCGGCATGGCCTGGATAGGCTCCATCATGGGCGAGTACCTCGTATCCAAAGAGGGGCTGGGTTACCTGCTTGTTTACGGCAGTCAGGTGTTCCGTCTGGACCTTGTGATGACCTGCACCGTTGTGCTGTGCGCCCTTGCAGGCGTGATGTACGCCATTGTGGCCGTGTTGGAAAAAGTTGTCGTAAAACACTACTGAACGCTGTTTTGATGGCGTTTTGAGCGATTTTTGAGCTGTTTTGCAATACTATGTCTTTCATAGTACTCTACAAAACGCCGATTTGCGAAGTAGTTGAGGTAAAAATCGAGGCGTTGCAATCCGCACCGCCTCTTTTGCCTTGCAGAAAAAGTACTAAACGGGCGGAAGGAAAAATCTAATAGAATATGAGGTTTTGCAGAGTAGTTGGGGATATCGCCGTCACCGCAGGGTGCTGTGTGGGCGTGGGATTTTTGAGCGGAAAAGAGGCGCAAAACTTTTTTCCCGACGCAAAATGCGTGATCGTGTTTGCCGTGTGCTTTGCGCTGGGCAACTTTGCGCTAAGGGAGTTTTGCCGAGAAAATCGCTGCGATGGAGTAAAATCGCTGTGCGCAGGGCTGGGCGGCAAGGGCAATGCGCTCAACGTTGCGCTGGTGATGTGCAGTTTTGTGTGCCTGGTGACGGTGCTTGCCGGCGTGGACAGCTGCCTGTCGCAATTGTGCGGCGAACACAATCTGCCCGTATTTGGATTTGCGGCGGCTGTGATGGCGGCGATCCTGACAAAATGCCCGTTGGCAGCGCTTAAAGGGGCAAATGCGTTGTCGTTGGTGCTGGCGGCGGCGATGTTGGCTGCGCTCTCACAAAAAACGTGCGCCCCACCGCTTGTGCCCATTGCAAGCCCTGCCGTGTATGCGCTGTTTTCCGTGACGATGTCGCTGGGGCTGACGGCGCAACTTGGATCGCAATGCACCACCAAGCAAAATCTGGCCGTGTCGGTGGCGTCCGCTGCGGCCGTGGCGTTGCTGATGTTGGCCGTGCTGCCCCTGTGCGACTTCGGCTGCGATTTGCCCACGCTGTCAGACGCAAGCGGTTGGGTCAAAATTCTGAGTGCGGCGGCGATTTTGCTGTGCAGCGTGACGGGTCTGACGGCCAATGCCCTGCCCGTTGTGGAGTTTGCCGAGGAATTTGTGCAGGACAAAACGCTGGCGATAATGACAGTTTTCGGCTTGGCGCTGACGTTTGGCATGTTTGGGTTCGATTTTGCGGTGCGGTGGGGATACCCGTTGGTGGCTTTGGCGGGCGCCGCAATTGTGATCGCAGCCGCTGTGCGCCTCGTCAAACCGCTTTGGACAAAATCTCCCCGCAAACCCGACTGAAAACGCCAAAAAGTCGCCCAAAAATATATAAGATAAAGAAATTATGAAAAAAGAAGAAAGAAAAGATCAAAGAGAAAGAAAAAAGGTAGGCGGTCATAGGAAAACGGAAAAATTTTCGGATTAAATCGGCGGCGGGGATTTGAATGTGACAATAAATATATGATTTTTTTTAAGATAAGGATAATTTGAAATTGTAAATAAGATTGTTGATGGGGGGGGCAGAAAAACAAGCAGAAAAAGAAGAAAATTTGCGACAAGAACGCAAAAAAACTCAAAATACCAACAAAGCCCGAACGGGACATCGGACAATTGAGCGGGCTACACGTCGGTGAGGGTGAGGTACTGCTCGTAGAGGGTGCGTTCTTCGTCGGCAAAAAAGGATGCCTCGTGCGAGGTGGCAAAGCTTTTGTAGGCAATGGCAAGCATCGCAAAGGCCAAACTGCGCTCGGTGACGCTCTCGGCGTGCACGTCCAGCGTGTTGTCCAACACACAAAAGGCCTTTTGCAGGCGGTTCATATCCACGCTGCGCACGGATGCGGCCAACGGCATGGCGGAGAGAAATTTTTCGTCTGTTACGTACAGCTTGCCCAAGTCCAGCGCATAGTAGCCCCTCATCACGGACACAAACGTCCGTCCGCGGTAGCCGCTGTCTATCAGGCGGCGCAAAAATACGGCCGTGATGGTCGATTCGGGTAAAAATGGGCACAAACCGTAGCGCACAAAGCTGTCCCAAGCGGGGGACGGGTCGTCGGGCAGCAGCGAAAGCACAGTGGACAAAATCAGCGCCTGCTCGGTGAAGCGCTGGCTGTTGTTGGTAAGCAGGCATGTGCAACAGGAGGCCAGCAGGCAGTCGATATAGCATATCATATCCTGCAAGGGCTGCTCCGTTTGGGCGGCGTTCAGCAGCTGCACCTGCGCAAAGGCGGTCAGTTCCAGCGGGATATCGTAGCGGCGCATGATGTCGCCCATCAGGCGGGGCGCCTCTAAACGGTAGCTCTGGCCGCTGTTGATGTAGTTGAGCAGCGTGCGAGATACACCATCCCACGGGGCGGCGTCGAGGGCCAACAGCACCGCTTCTTTGGCACGAACGTGGTCCTTGCTGTTGAAATACACCCGTGCGCACAGATTGAAGGCCGAGCAGCCCATATCCACACAGTGGTCGTACAGCAGGTCGGTAAGCGTCATGGTGATGTCGTTGCAGCCAAACATATTGGCGGATATCTGCACGGCGCACATCAGCAATGCGTTGCAGGGCACTTCCTGTTCCAGATCGGGTATGCGGCGCAGCAGGGCGTCCACGTCCTTTTCGCAGTCGCCCGCCATAAACAGAGTCTCCAACGCCATAGACATCGCCCTTTGGCTGGGGCGGCGGATATCCAACATTGCACGGGCAAACTTGACGCCCGTTTGCCAATCGTGCTGCAAGTAGCACATAAACAGCTGCATCTCCAACTGATGGGCGTAGCGGGACGGGCGGGACAAAAACTGCTGCTGCAACTGTCCGCCCAGCTCCAATTTGCCGCTGC
Organism: uncultured Clostridia bacterium; assembly: GCA_947586855.1. Classification (GTDB taxonomy): domain Bacteria; phylum Bacillota; class Clostridia; order Christensenellales; family CAG-314; genus Fimimonas. The sequence continues at coordinate 101,840 of CANPXV010000003.1, read as the reverse complement.
GGAAGGCATCTGCCATGCGCATGTGCACGTTTTGCAGATATTGCTCGGAGTCGGTGGCAAAAAACTCGCTTTTGTGGGGCGGCTCGGCCTCGGGCTCGTCGTCCTCGGAGAAAAATTCGTCAAAGTCGAAGTCGTCGTCATCGCCATCCGGCGGCCAAAAGAAGCTGCCCAACAGCGTTTCGTCGGCAGAAATGCGCTTGTCGTCACGGCGATAGAACTCCACGGGCAGGCGGTTGTCGAACATGTGGGTGACCATCTCCGCATCGTAGCCCAATCTGCGCACGTCGGCCGCACAGTTGTGGGTGAAAATGTACCGAGCAAACAATCGGCGGCAACAAGCCGAGGCATAGCTGTAATCGCCCAGCATGCAAAAACAGCCTATCTGGTTGAGCAGACTTTCGTAGCCGTCCACCTGCGCAAACAGGCAGGCAGCGTCAAAGTACTCTTCCTCGTCCACCTTTTGCAGGGCGGCTTTGACTTTGGTTGCGTCGGAAAGTTGGATCTTCATTGAAACAGTTTCTCCGCTTGTTCTTTGGTGTAGGTGTATTTTTTGCCGCAAAAATGGCAGCAAACCTCGATTTGCCCCATTTCGTCCACGATGGACAGCGCCTCGTCCTTGCCGAGGCCCTTGACAATGCGGTTTATCTTGCGGCGGTTGCAGTTGCATTTGTACTGCACGGGGCAGCTTTCGGTGATTTGCAGCTCAAATCGGCCAAAAAAGCGGCGTATGACGTCCTCGGCCGTGCTGCCCTCAAATTGATAGCTCATTTCGTCCATGGCGTACATCACCGTCTCCACCTGCGAAAGCAGCTCTTCGGGGCAATTGGGCATGATCTGCACCCAAACGCCGCCCGCCGATGTGCACCGCTTTTTGTTGAGGCCAACGCCCAACGCCACGCCGCAGGGCTGCTGCTCGCTATCGGCAAAATAGTAGGCAAAGTCCTGTGCGATCTCGCCGCTGACCAGCTGCGAGGTGCCCACATAGGGCTGTTTGAGGCCGATATCCTTGATGACGGTGAGGGTGCCTTGCTTGCCCACTGCACTGCCCACATCCAGGTGGCCGTCCGCCTTGACGACCGTCTCTGCCACGGGGTTGACAATATCCCCCTTGACGTGGCCGTCGCCGTCGGCGCAAACGGTGATCTTGCCCAGAGGACCGTTGCCGTCTATGATCGCCGTGAGGTAGTCCTGCTTGTTTTTGAATTCCTTGCCCATCAGCGCCGCCATTGTAAGCGCACGCCCCATTGCTGCCGCCGCCACGGGGGACAGGTTGTGTATCCTGATGGCTCGGTTGACGATATCCTTTGTTTCTGCGGCGGATACCACCACATAGCCGCCCACCAATGCTTTTGTAAGTACCGACATTTTGTTACCTCTTTGTTGCGTAAAAAGTCCAACGCAGCGCCTGCTCGCAGAGGGGTTGGCCGTAGTCGGCGGTGTGCTCTGCAAGCACAAACCCGGCCGCATCCAACGCAGCGCAGATTTGCTGCTCGCCGTGAATGAACTGAATGTGCCGCTCGTCACTGCGAGCATACAGCCCCGTTTCGCCCGTCCGCTCAAACAGGGTCAGCTCCATAAGCACGCTGTTTTCGCCAAGGCGGTTGCTCCAAAGCAGCGTTTGATCCTGCTCGTCCACGTAAAACACGTTGTTGCCCACCACCTGCGTCAACTTGTAGGGGGTGGATACGTCAAACACAAAGGGCGCACCGCTGTTGAGGTTTTGCGCCACCCTGCAAAAAAAGGGCTGCAACTCGTCGCCGCTGAGGTAGTTGACGCCGTCGTTGACGCACACCGCCATATCCTGCGGACGGGTGAGCTGCAAACGGCGCATATCCTGCTGCACAAACAGCGCTTTGCAATTGTTGCGAGCCTCCGAAAGCATCTCGGCACTGGCGTCTATCCCGATGACGGACAGCCCGTGCTGCACCAACAGACGGGTCATCTTGCCCGTGCCGCAAGCAATATCTGCCACCTGACGGACGTTGTGACGGCGGGCCACGCCATACAAATATTGCGACCAACTTGTGTAGTCGCAATCTTTGTAGGTTAGTTTGTCGTAGAATTTTGCCAAAACGGTGTAGGGTTGCATATGTTTTGCTCCCTGTGTGATTTATTTGGTGTTGGGGTCGTCGGCGGGCTGCTCGTCATCGCTCGATTGCTCGGCGGGCTCGTCGCTCGGCTTGGGGTCGGCGGGCTGCTCGGACTCGTCCGGGACGGCCTCTTCGGGAGAGGCGTTGGGTTCGGCGTCGGCCTCGTTGGCAGGTTGCTGCTGCTCAAAAGCGTCCTCTTCGGTGATTTCGTCCGTCACCTCGGCAAGTGCAGGCTCAGCCGTCAGTTGCGAGGCGGCAGGCTTGTTTTTGTGAGAGTCGGAGGACTTTTTCTTCTTTTTGACCTCGACGGGGTGGAACAAGGCAAACGTCTTCATCATGTGGGTGTGCCACACCAGCGGGAAGTACAATCCGCCGAACATTATCATCACGATGAGATAGATTTGCTGCAAAACGCTGTTGCCAAAGATAAAATAGAGGGCAACGGGTATCAGCGCCACAATCAGGTGCAAAATGTTGGGTATGATGTTGAGCCACATCAGCCGCCAAGCGTCGTCGAGGTTGCGACCCAGACTTTGCTTGTAGGTGACGCTGACAGAACACAGTATCATCAGATACATCGCCACCAAAAACGCCACTATGGACAACACCACCGTGACCACTATCGCCAGCCACAATATGCCCACGATCTCGTTGAGCCACACAAACATCTCGTAGATGCCGAAGATGGAGGAGGCTATCACCGCAGTGGAGGCAAAGGCGTACAGCAGGTTGGATTTGATGCCCAACCACATGCTTTTGAACACGCCCACCGTGCCCAGCTTGCCCGTCCAGAAGGCGTCCCTGATGACGGCAAATCCGCCGGAGAACATAAAGGTCATCACCAGTGCAGCCAGCACCGTCATTGCGCCGTAAAATGCGTTGGTGCTGCGTATCTGCGAGGCAAAAAACATCTCCACCGTGGGATAATCGCCCGCACCGCCAAACCAGGCGCCCGTGCTGAATCCGAACCCGTTGTACAGCGGCAATGTGTGCTGCACCGTGTTGATGTTGAAGCTGCCCACCATCAGCAAGATAAATATGGGCACCATGCACAGTATCATCAGAAAGTTGTACCCGAACATGCGCCAGATGTTCTCTCGGTAGATGACCTTGAAAAACTTCCAGGTGGACAGGCGGTTGAGACGCTTGGTGACGTGCTCGTTGCGCTCGTTGGCCAATGTGATTTTGCTGTAATCCATAACAAAAGATCCCTTTTTTGCAAAAATTGCCGCATGCGCACAAATTTGCGCACAGCTTTGCTTTTACAGTATATCAAATATACAAATATTTTTCAAGTAAATTTTGCAACTATTGTTGCGCAACGCAAAAGGGACGGAAAATAGGCGAGATAGAGAAAAAATCGTCAAGCTTCGGCGAAAAACGTCATATTGTATTGTGTTGAGGAAATTTATGAAAACTGTCGCCGTTGTGGGCGCCACCGGTCTGGTGGGAGAAAAACTTGTGGCGTTGATTGCCGACTTGCCCAATATCCGCATACGCTGTTTCGGTAAAAATTCGGTGGGGACACGGCTGCAAATCGGGCGCCGCACCGCCGTTGTGGAAAGCCGCGACAAGCTGGTATCGGCCTGCCCCGACTACGCTGTGTTTGTAGCCAACGAGGAAATTTCGGCGCAATATATCCCCCGATTGGTGGGCAGGGGCGTTGTGTGCATCGACAACAGCTCGTTTTTTAGGCTGAGGCGCAATGTGCCGCTGGTGGTGCCCTGCATAAACGGCTGCGAGGTGCGAGGGTGCAAACTTATCGCCAACCCAAACTGCTCTACCGTGCAGGTGGCAACGGCGCTTGCCCCGCTGAGAGTGCTGCGCCCCACCAAGCTGACGGCGGTGACGTACCAATCGGCAAGCGGGGCGGGACGAGACGCCCTGGACGACCTGACCGAAGGGCGGACATACGGCCGATTGAAGAGTTTTCGGCACCCCATATGCGACAATTTGCTGCCCATGATAGGAAATCTGCGCCCCGACGGCTACACCACCGAAGAGCGCAAATTGGTGGACGAAAGCCGCAAGATTTTGCATCTGCCCCGCCTGAAAGTGAACGCTTTTTGCGTGCGGGTGCCCGTCACCGAGTGCCACGGTGTGTTTGTCAACGTTGCCTTTGCGCAGAAATTTGACCTGGACGAAGTGCGCTCGCTGTTGCGGCAGGCGCCCAACGTGCTGCTGATGGACGACGCCCAATGCGGACTGTATCCCATGCCGCTGACGCTGAAAAACACCAAATATGTGGGGGTGGGCAGGGTGACGAAGGACATCACCGCCAACGCCATAAACTTTTTTTGCGTGGCGGACAATCTGATGCGGGGCGCCGCCTACAACGCATACGAAATTTTGCTGGAAAAATTGAAGGAGTCGCAAAAATGCTTGTGACCGCACTTGCTACGCCCTTTGCAGGGGGCAAAATCGACGTCAGATCCTATGAGAGGCTGGTGTGCCGCCAAAAGGACGTCGCCGACGCTTTGCTGGCCGTTGGCACCACTGCCGAGTCGCCGCTGCTTGGCCGCTGCGAAAAAAAACTGTTGGTGCGTCTGGCCAAGGGCTTGGCGCCTCATTTGCCGCTGTGGGCGGGCGTGGAACAAACCAACGTTACCGAGGCCGTCAAAGAGGCCGTGCTTATGCAACAATGGGGCGCAGACGGCATTTTGCTGGCGCCGCCTGCCTTTGTCAAGTGCACGGCGGAGGGATTTGTGCGCTACGTGGAGGCCATTCTTGCGGAAATCAGCGTGCCGTTGATGCTGTACAACGTGCCCTCTCGGTGCGCCTACTCGCTGCCGAAGGAAGTGATCGAACGGCTGTCGGATAGGGTGCACCACCTGAAAGAAACGGAGTGCGACCCCGTCAGGCTGCGCCAAATGTGCGCCCACATGCAGGTGCTGTGCGGCAACGACGTGCATTTGCGGCGTATGCTGGCCGAGGGGGCGTGCGGGGCGGTGTCGGTGGTATCCAATGTGGCGCCGCAACTGGTGCAACAGGTGATATGCGGCAGGGCGTCGCAGCGGCAAATCCACCGATACGAGCGCTTGGCGGCGTTGGCGACGTTGGAAGTGAACCCGATCGCCATCAAATACATGCTGTGCAAGCAGGGCGTTTTTGACGGGTTTGACGTGCGGCTGCCCCTGACGTGCGCATCGGCGGATACCAGACGGCAAATTGACGAGGCGTGGGAGGCCGAGGAGGAAAATCTGTGACGGTGGCTGTGTTCGGCGCAAAGGGGCGTCTGGGCAAAAAGGTGATGGAGCTGGCGGCAAAACGCCACAAAACGTTGGCAATTGACATCGGCGAGGGGTGCATTGCGGCGGCGGACTTCGACGGGGAGTGCGACGTGGTGATAGACTTCTCCTGTGCGGCGGCCACAAGCGACGTGTGCGAGTTTTGTCTGCGCCACAACTGCCCTTTGGTGACGGGCGTGACGGGACGGAACGAGGCGCAACAACGGCAAATCGACGAGCTTGGCAAACGGCTGCCCGTGGTGGCAAAGGCCAATTTCTCCGTCGGGGTGGAGCTGCTGCGGCAAATCACGCAGTTGGCGGCAAATCTGGCGGACGGTTGGGACTGCGAAATTGTGGAGATCCACCGCAAGGGCAAGGCGGACGCCCCCAGCGGAACGGCCAAGATGTTGGCGTCGGCCGCATGCGAGGGCAAAAGTTTTGGCAGGGTGACCGTCCACTCGCTGCGCTGCGGCAGCAATTTTGGGCGGCATAGCGTGATTTTTGCCACCGAGGGAGAGAGCGTCACCTTGACGCACCAGGCGGAAAACGCCGAAATTTTTGCCAAGGGCGCACTGCTGCAAGCGGAAAAGCTGGCGGAACAGCACCTAAGCAAAGTTTAATGCAACAAAAAAGCCGCTTGTTGGGCGGCTTTATCTGCATAGGAAAGGTGCGAGGTGCGTCTGGTCGGATAATTTTATATCTGTTTGCGCAAAATGTCGCCGACGGTGAGGCGCAGCGGGCAATTGATGGTGAGCAGTTGGCACACTTTGTTGCATATATCCACGTTGCGGCCCTGCTCGTCCAGCGCATACTGCACGGCAAAACGCTTGCCGCAATCATCGCCGAGAGTGAGCGCTTCCAGCCGGTCTCCCACGCAAAATTTGTTGCGCTGCTCCACCGTGACGGTGCCGTCATCGTGCACGGCCCTGACCACGGCGACAAACTTGTACTGCTCGGCCGCCTTGCTGCTGTCGTAGCACTGACGGGACTGCTCGTCGGCAAAATAGAAACCCGTTGTGTAGTCTCGGTGAGAGGCCTTGTTCAGCTCCGCCTGTAAAATGTCCACCAGCGCCTCGTCGAAGGTGCCTTGGGCAATGGCGTCCAGCGCACGTCGGTAGGCCGACACCACCGTTGCCACATAGAAGGGAGACTTCATGCGGCCCTCGATTTTGAGCGAGCTGACGCCGGCGTCTATCAGTTGGGGCAGGTGGGCAAGCATGTTGAGGTCCTTGCTGTTGAATATGTAGGTGCCTCGCTCGTCCTCGGCGACGGGCATCCAATCGTCTCGGCTGACCTCTCGCACCTGCCACGCCCAGCGACAGGCCTGCACGCACTCGCCGCGGTTGCTGTTGCGGTGGGCAAGATAGTTGGACATCAGGCAGCGGCCGGAATAGCTGACGCACATGGCGCCGTGCACAAAACACTCCAACTGCACGTTGGGACAGGCGGCGGCGATCAGGCGGATCTCGTCGAGGGGCACCTCTCGGGCCAGCACCACCCTTTGCGCACCGAGGTTGGCCCAATGGCGCACCGCATACTTGTTGGTTGTGTTGGCCTGCGTGGAGATGTGTATCGGCAGGCTGCTGTGGGTGCGTACAAAATCGAACACCCCGGGATCGCTGACAAGCACGGCGTCCGCATCTGCCGACTGCAACAGTTGCAAAAAATCAGGCAGCAGGGCAAAGTCCGACTCTGAAGCGAAAATGTTGAGCGTGACGTACACCTTGACGCCCTGCGCATGACAAAGCTGCACCGCCTGCACGATCTCCTCGTCGGAGAAGTTGTCGGCAAAGGCCCTGAGACCGAAACGCTTGCCCGCAAGATACACTGCATCTGCGCCGAAGTGCAGCGCCGTTTGCAATTTTTCAAAGTCGCCTGCGGGCGCAAGCAGTTCGGGCAGGGGGCGAACGGGGGCAGATAGGGCTGTTTTTTGCGAGTTGTTCATGGGATTAGTTTTCCTTGAAAATGGGCTTATTTGTGGCAAAAATGGGGTTTTTGAGGCGTTTTTGATATATTATGTGTGACATAGTATTCTACAAAACGCCGATTTCCGATATAGTTGAGGTGCAAAACGGGGCTTTCGGTTGCGGCGACAAAAAATTTCACCAACCCGCCTCACCACAGAAGAAGGGAAAAAACAAGTGGGAATTTTTGGGAAAAACGTACTCTATCTCACCGCACAATCTATCCCGTCCAAGCCTGCAACACAATCATATTTTTGTTTGATTTATCCAAACACCTACAACTGCTTGCACCGCCGCTGCGGGGGGGGAGGGGAAAATCAGTACTTTTTCACCGAGACGGTGACGCCGTCGCCTATACGGTGCAGCTGCGTGTCGAAGCGGTCGCCCGACATCAGCTCGTCCAAAAATGCCCTCATGTTGCGCGCAACGGTGATGTGCTTGTGGCGCTTGTCGGGAAGGTGCTCCACCAATCCCTTGTACAAAACGTTGTCGCACACCAGCGTGCCGCCCGAGCAGAGCAGGTCGCACAGATAGGGGAAAAAGTGCTCGTACTGCCCCTTGGGACCGTCCAAAAATATAAAGTCGTAGCTGCCCGTAAGCTGGGGGACGATCTCGCGTGCGTCGCCCACAAAGATGTTGACACGCTGCGACATGCCCCACTCCTCAAAGTTGCTGCGGGCAAGGGCGGCCGAGGTTTCGTTGAGCTCCACAGTGTTGAGCACGGCCTGCGGACTTGCCGACAGCATGACGATGCCGCTGTATCCTATCGCCGTGCCTATCTCCAAAATGCGGCGAGGGGCGCACCGCTGCACCGTTTGAAACAGCAGCCGCCGAGTGTCGTCCAACATGACGGGTATGTAGCGTTGGCGGGCGTATTGTTTGAGTTCTTCGAGGGTCATTTGTTGCGTGTTGTGCCCAAAAAACGGGCAAAAGGGACAAATTTTGATGTTTTTCGACAAAATTTGCAGCTAAAACAGGAGCGGGAGACGTTTTATCGGCAGGGGCAACCTGCAAATAACAACGAAAAAACGCTGCGATCACCGCCTGTTGGCAAAAATCTCGCATCGGCCGCAGTTGAGGCAGCTACACCTCCACCACGATGGGCAGCACGGTGGGATTGCGTTTGAGCGTCACCCTGAAATAGTGCCGCACGGCCTTTTGCACGGCGGCTTTGAGGGCGCCCGCATTGCTGAAATCGGCGCACTCGGCCAGCACAAGTTTTTTCAGTTCGTCGGGGACGGTGTTGGCGCCGTCGTTGAAAAAGCACCCCTTGGAGACAATCTCCGGCGGGCAAAGCAGCTTGCCGCTGTGCTTGTCGATGGTCATCACGCACACCAAGATGCCATCTTCGGCCAGAGAAAGCCTGTCCCGCAGCACAGAGTTGCCCACGTCGCCCACGCCCAGGCCGTCCACCATCACGCTGCCGCAGGGCACGGCGCCGCTCACCCTAAATGTGGTTGCGTCCAGCTCTACCACGTCGCCGATATCGGGAATGATGATGTTGGATTTTTTGTGTTTGAGGTTCTCCACCAGCATGGCGTGCTGTTTGAGGTGACGATACTCGCCGTGCACGGGGATAAAGTACTTGGGCTTGACCAAGGTGTAGATAAGTTTCAGCTCCTCCTGGCAGGCGTGCCCCGAAACGTGCACCGCACTAAGCGCCGAATACACCACGTTTGCACCCAGACGATACAACTTGTTTATCACGGTGTAGACGTCCCGCTCGTTGCCGGGTATCGGGTTGGCGGATATGACGATCGTGTCGTTGGCGCCCACAGTTACCTTGTTGAACTCGCCGTCGGCCATACGGGTAAGCGCCGACATAGGCTCTCCCTGGCTGCCCGTGGACAGTATCACCAGCTTGCCGTCCTCGACGGAATTGACCTTGTCGATATCCACAAACATGTTGGGGTCGATGGACATTGTGCCCACTCGCACGGCCGTCTCGATGTACTTGTTCATAGATTTGCCCGAAAGGGCTATCTTGCGGCGATAGGTTTTGGCCAAATCGATGATCATGCCCAACCTATCCACATTGGAGGCAAACGTGGCGATGATCAGCCTGCGCCCCTTGGCCTCGCCGAAAATTTTGTTGAGAGTCTCCTGCACGGTGGATTCGCTGAGGGTGTAGCCGGGCTTTTCGACGTTGGTGGACTCGCTCATCAACAACAAAACGCCCTGTTTGCCTATCTCGGCAAAGCGGTTGAGGTTCATTATCTCGTTGCCCAGCGGCGTGTAGTCCACTTTGAAGTCGCCCGTGTGCAGCACCGTGCCCACAGGCGTGCGCAGACATATCGCCACGCTGCCCGCCACCGAGTGCGAAACGTGGATAAACTCCGCTGTGAACGCCCCCAGACTGACTACACTGCGGTCGGAAACGGCCACAAGATTGACCCTGTCGGCGACGTTGTGCTCCACAAGTTTGTTCTCGGCCAGGGCGAGGGTAAGCTTGGTGCCGTAAACGTCTATGCGGCCGCCCAACTTTTCTACCACAAAGGGCAATGCGCCGATGTGGTCCTCGTGCCCGTGGGTGAGCAATATGCCCTTGATCTTGTCTCGGTTGTCGGATAGGTAGGTCACGTCGGGTATCACCACGTCCACGCCCGGCATATCCGTCCCGGGGAAGGACATCCCGACGTCTATCACCACGATGCTGTCGCCGTACTCGAAGGCGGTCATGTTTTTGCCTATCTCGCCCACGCCTCCCAAGAAGATGACTTTGAGCTTGCCTTTGGGCTGCACGTGCCTGTCCTTGCGGGCGGCAGCCGTTTGCTGCGTGCCGGATTTGCGAGGGGCGGCCTTGGGTGCGGCGTTGCGCTTGGCGCTTGCGGAGGCAGTTTTTTGCGGGGCGATGTTGCGCTTGGCATTTGTCGATGAACCGTTGCGCTTGGCGGCGGTTTGCGGGGCGGCCTTTTTGTTGGGTCGCTCGGCAGTTGTTGCAGATTGCTTGGCGGGTCGCTTGGCCGCAGAGGGGCGTTGCGCCGCCGTGTTGTTTTGTTTGGCGCCGAATGTCTTGCTGTGAGGCTTGGCGTTGGACGCATTGGACGCATTTTGCGTCTTTGTTTGCTTATTTTTCATTCAAATTCCTCTAAATCAGTTAAAATTCTTGTTGTCGGGCGGCGAAAAAATCGGCCCGACGGTTTGATTGTGCCCAAAAGGGCGGTCAAAAAGTCTTGTAGGTGCAAAAGGCGACAAGGAACAATATCCCCATCGCCCATTGATGTCGTTTGTACGTTGTGCAAGCTATTTGCTGCGCTTGGCCTGCTTGCGGAGGTATCTGTCCGTGCCCTCGATATCCATGCGTTTGTAGAAGAAGGGACGGTTGTCAAAGCGGAAGTACTCTACCATGTTGATGCACTTCATGTAGAAGAACAAAATGAAGTTGGGCACGGTGGAAGCAACCGTCTTGGCGATGGGGTTGTCGATATACAGCACCGACACCAAGCTTATCGCCAGCATAAGCGTCATCACCACAAGCAACTTCCAAAATACCTGCCAAAAACGTATAGGCGCACGGGCAAGGCCCTGCCTGAATGCTATGTGCGTGGGCATATCCTTGCACACCACACTGGGCAAAGTGTAGGCAAACAGCGTTTGGCGCATCACATAAAACAGCATGCCTATCGCCGCAACGGGTATGATCGTCCACCAACTGAACGCCAACAAAAACAGCAGGTAAAAACCTACGCAGCCGCTGATGATAAGTATATCCATGGGCAACGCAAAGGCCGTTTGCAGCAACACAAACTTCCAGGTGGCGCCTTGCTTTTTGATGACGAACCAAGTGAAGGGGCGCTCGGCATTGCTGGTCATAAATTCTTCCAGCTGGCAGGCGGCGGCCACGTCGGTGAGGGACACGAATATGCGGTACACCACAAATATCACCAAAAACAGCAGGTAGGACAAGCCCACCCCGCCAAATGGCAATTTGAGCGAAGATATGGAGTTGCGGATATTGTCTATCAGCTTGCTTAGCTGAGCGGAGAACGTTTCGCTGTCGAATGTGCCCCCGACAATGCTGTTGAAGGTTTGCGAGAGGAACTCGTTCAGGTGATTTTCTCGCACGACGACGATAACTTCGTCCACCAGATTGCCGAAAACAAGGTAGCCCAGCGCCACAATCAGCGCCAGCAACAGCACCTGATAGGCTATCGATTTGAGCAGCACCTTCCAATTGTAGGCGGCCAGAACAAGCGGTTTTATCATGCGCTACCTCCTCAACCGAACATTATCTGCCCGACGTCCCTGCGCTCTCCGCCGACGTCGTCGTAGTACTGCTTGTAGCTTAGGCAGGGCACATAGCTGACGGCGAAGAAAAACACCACCGCATATACCAACAGATCCAGCAGATAGGGCTGGGCAAAGTAGGCCACGGTCAACATCAGCATGCGGCACACGGGATAGAGCAGCGCCACGCCCCACACAACACGCTTTTTGCGGAACATGATGCGGGCGGAATAGGACAACGCTCTGTTGAAACGGTAGTTTTCGCCATATTTGAGGGGGAAGGCAATGATCAGCAGCCCAAACAGGTAGGCCACCAGCACCCTCACCGCAAACACAAGCGCCAGCACCACCGACACTATCGCTGTGGCATTGCCTACAAAGCGCATAAGCAGAGACAATCCCACCACCACCAAAGTGCCCAGCTCGCTAAGCACCACGGTGCACACCACATACAGCAACATCAACGGATAGATGCCAAGCATGCGACGTATGGGCAAAATGGGCATTTGCCCCGTGCGCATGTGCCTGTCTATCTTGACCACCAACAAGGCGGCGGCAAAGGCCAGCACCAATATCGAGATGAGAAATATCCACCAATACTTTCCGTATCGCAAAAGGGTGAGGCTGTTTAGCAACGTCGAGGGGTAGCTATCCATGGTGATGTTGCCCTGCACCAGATCGATGAACAACGCCACCTCCTGCGTGGGACGATACATGTGCGCAGCAAACGCCATCAACAGCGCCGCAGGCAACGACACATAGCACAGCCGCAAAATGTTGCGGAACATATAGGCAACCGATGATTTGCTTTGATACCTCATATTTTTTGTGCGAAACGCCGCACGACCTCTTTTGTTGGATACATTATACAATAAAATATATTATTTTTCAACTGTTTGGCATACAAAAATGCGCCGCCCCGTCGGCAAAGCGACAAGGCGGCAATGATTTTTGCGCAAACGGAGTCAGGAGTTGGCAAGGACGGTGTTGCACCAATCGACAAAGGCGTCGTAGTAGGTGCCGAGGTGGCTCTGCAAAAAACTGTCCAGCGACAAGATGTACTGCGCTTCGCTGCGGTTGAGGGGTACAAAGGCGTCTATGCACAGAGAATATTTTTCGCTTTCGATCATTCTTCTGAATCCCACTTCGCCCAGCTCTGAGTAAATCTTGGCGCTTTCCAATGCTCGGGTGACTTCGGCACGGCGGGCCGTCTCGTAGGCCTTGGCCTTGGAGGCTTGATACTTCTGCTCCTTTTCTTCCAGAGTGTTGTTGTACTTTTCGATGGCGGTGCGTTCTTCCCTTTGCTCCTCCGTCAGCTTTTGGTAGGCGTCGGCGATGCGGGCGGTCCGTTCCTCTTGGAGGGATTGGCACTGCTCGTTGTACAGCTGCTCGGCGTCCGTTTGCTGCTGCGCAATGGCCTTTTGACGCTGTTTGTTGTCGTCGGTGAGTTGGCCAAGCGTTTCGGAGTAGCGCTTGGAGGCGAGGTCGTTGTACTTGTTGGCCACGGTGGAAAAATACAGGCCGTTGTCTATCACCTTGCGCAATATCTCCGCCTTTTCCCGCTCGAAATCGGCTGCGGCGGCGTCCATTTTGTCGAAGGTGTCGTTGTTGATCTTGTCCTTTTGCTGCGAAAGGCTTTTCAATTTGGACGAGTAGGCGCTGTCCACGCTGCGCTGCTTGGACAGCATCTGGGGCGCAATGCGCTGCTCGGCAATGGAGGAAAGCTCCGTAGGGGACTTGGGTGTGAACACCAATTTGACCAGATTGAGGCTATCGGGCATGTCGAGATGAGGCTCGCCCGCCACCAGACTGTACTTTTCGTCCACATCGATGATGCGCTTTTTCAGCTTGGCGTACACTTCGTCCAGATAGGCCGTCTGCTCGGGGGAAAATGTCGTCATGACTTCACCCCCTTTGTGGTGCGGGCGGTAACTTGCAGCAACTTGGGCAGGGCTGCGGCCGACAACTCCACCCTGAACAGCTTGCCGTAGCCCACTATCGGGCGGCTTTGCAACTGCTTGGAGGAGGAAAAGCGGTACTCGTTGCGCTGGCCGTCGCTCTCTATCCACACGGTGAGGGAGTTTTGGGTGAGCACGGTGAGGCCGGTCAGAAATTTGGTGGCCGCAGTGCCCATATCGGCGGTGACGGTGAGGCTGCAATTGCCCTGTCCGCTGCCGAGAAGGTACAGCTCGTTGTTGCGCACGGCGTAGACGGTTTGCCCGTCCGAACACATCGCCGAATACCCCGTGTTGAGCACGCCCACCACTTTTTGGCGGTCGGGGTCCAGCAGCAGCGTGACGTCGTTGGTTTTGCTGCTTGTGCGGCGGCAGGACACCAGATACATGCCGTCGAAGGGGCAGCCTGCGGCCATATCGAAGCGCAAGGTGCCGTCCAAATTGTCAAACAGCTTGCGCACGGCGTCCTTTCGGTAGCAATACACGCCGCTGTCGGAGGTGAACACCGTCATATGCGGCAGCGTCGCCACCGAATCTTTGCACACCTTGCCCACGTTGTAGGCTATCGGGCGAAAAACCGACTGCAACTCCTCTGCACGCACCTTGTAGACGTAGCACACGTCACCCAGCGCCACCGCCTGCGTCCGGTCGGCGACAAGGCAATCGCACGCCACATAAGGGTAGACGTTGACGCTTTGGCTCCAATCGGAGCAGTCGTCCACCTTGTTGACGGTGAGGCCGCTGTCATCTGCGCCCAACAGGCGATCGCCCACCGCCACCAGCGAATTGTAGCCCTTGATGTGCAGCCGCTGTGCGTTGTCCGTGAGGTCGAACAGCCCCTCCTTGCAGCTGAACAGCAGCTTTTGGGCGTAGTTTGCGCAGCAGCCGTCGTCGAGGGGTTGGGCAATCATGCACTTGGCGGAGCTTGCCACCTCGTACAGCCCGTCCTGCGCCACCACATAGGCCTTGTCGCCGGAGACGTGCACGGGCTTGACGGCCTTGGAGGAAAACGTCACCTTTTTGAACTGCCCCAGCGGCACAACGCCGCCGCCTGACAGGCGCATGTTGTCGCAGTCCTCCAACAGGTCGTTGGGCAGGTCTTTCAGCCGCAGGGTCAGCTCCGCAGCCGCAGCCTTGCGCAGCGGTTTGGGATAGTACATCACCACCACCTCCCCACGGGCAGGCGCATGGACGTGGTTTTGCTGCATGCGGCGGTGATGGCCGTCCGATAGCGTTCGTCCCACATCCCGGCGGCCGACCAATCGCCCACGGTGCAAAGATACTCCCTCATGATGCCGTAGGTGAGCAGTCTGTCGCTGAGATAGGGCGCAGGCAACTTGATTTCTTCGTCCCACGCCACGTCGTCGGGCAGGCGAGAGTAGCACAGATTGAAGCTGCCCTGCCGCCCCACCGACAAAGCGTTGTCGCTGTAACGAAAGGGAACGTCTCGCCCTTCGCCGTCCGTGAGGGACACCACCTTGTTGAGGCGCAGTCCCGACAGATCCACGACCCCGTCCGCCGACTGCACCACCGTGCGTCTGAGGGGCGAGGCGTAATCCCGAAAAAGCTCCTCATAGACCGAGTCGAAACAGGCCACAAGTTTGTCTATGTAGGTGTTTTGCGGCTGCGAGGTGGCCTGAAAGTAGCTTCGGGACAGCTCTAACCCCAACAGCTCGCTGCACTTTTGTATCAGTTCTTTAAGTTTCATCGATCCTCCCTTGCACAGCCTGTGCCGCACGGGATATTTGCTGTCGGCGCACAGCGGCATTGTGCCGCTCCACCTCGTCAAAGAGGGCGTCGGCGTTGCAAACGGCCGTCTTGCGGGCGTACTCTACCGCACGGGCGTCCAGCTCGGCATAGGGCAGCACAAATTGCAGTGTGCCCCGTGCCTTGCTGTGCACCTCGTAGCGACCCAAACGAGCGTTGTAGTACAATTCGTAGTCGTCGTTGAGTGCCTGCAAGCGCTGTGCTATATCAAAAACGTCTTGCGTTATGCGAATGAGTGTCATTGTGTCCTCCCTATGGCAAGAGCAGGGTCAGCCCCTGCTCCGCATTGGACGTTACGCCTCTGTGATGCCGCTTATCATGGCCTGACCGATAGGTCTGTCGCAGATGAGGTCGGCGTACTTGACCAGCGTGGCCGTGTAGACGGGCTTGTTGGGTACCTGCTTGATTATGCGTCCGTCGTCCCCCTCTAACCAGCGCCAATCGCACAGCTGGTGCAGGTGGAAATCGGCGGTGTTGAGTATGTACATGGTGCCCGACGGCACAAAACGGTCGCTTACCACGGGGATACCGTTGTAGCTGATGGCCTTGAAACCCCCTTGCAGGTTCATCACGTCGATGTTGGTGCGATTGGTGATCAGGTAGTCCTGATAGGCACGCTTGACGCCGCCCGAGCACACGATGAAATCGGCTGTGGAGCCTGCCGTCTCTTCCAGAGCGTCGATGGCCTTCTGGATGGTGACGTCGTTCAATGTTTCGGCCGTCTTTTTGTAGGGAGTGAGCCACTTGTTGGAGGTGCGCTGCAAACCGTAGAGCGTTGCGCTGTCGCCGAAGATGGCGCCGAGACCGGTGATCTCCTTGTTGTAGCTGCCCTGCACCGTCAAGAAGTCGTCGGCGGTGACTGTGCCCGTGAGCGCTGCGCCGCTGAGTGTGATTTTTTTGCCCTCTCGGTCGATATCCACTATGCGGCGGGCGGTTGCTACGGGCGTTTTGCCGCTGTTGCCGATGACATCCACCACCATGCCTTCCATGACGTTGTTGACAGAGTCCACCGTCACTTCGTTGCCGCTGACGGCGCTTACCGTGCACAGCTTGCCGCTGCCGTCGCCGTACAGCATGCGGCCGAAGTTGAATTTGGAGGCCCTGATCAGCCCTTCCATCTCCGATTGCAGCAAGTTGACAAAGGCGCCGCTGTTATCCATACTTGCGCGAATGGCCTTGTCGGAAATTTCTATCGTGCCGTAGAGGTTTTTGAGGGGAAGCACAAACTGCGCATAGTTGTTGCCTGCCGCCGAGGGCAATTCGCCGTCCTCGGTGCCTGCGCCTATGCCGCCGTTGACGCCAAAAGACGCCAGCTTGCGCACTTCCTTGCCCCAGACGTCGCTTGTGGTCTGCTCGATACGGGCAAGCAGCGGATTGACCGCCGTGTTGAGTTGCTCGGACACAACGCCGAGATAGAGTGTTTTGAGTGCGTTGTCGGCACTTGTGAGTGTTACCATTGTTTTTTATCTCCTATACAAAATATTTTTTTGCCAATTCCGACGCTTCTTTGAGGGTCTTGGGGCGGTTTGGCAGGGCCGCCGAGACATTGCCTCCACCCGTCATAACCTTGGGTGGACGGGCAGCGCTTGCGCATTCGTCCGCAGGGACGTCGGGCGTTGCGGACAAAGGGACCGTGGGCGCATCAACAGCCCCGTCGGACTGTTGGGGCACTGCCTGTTGCTGCGGTGACGGGGTAACCTCGCTTGTACCGCTTTCGTCCGTGACGCAGGCCTCTGCCGAGGGCGGGGTTGTCTGCGCCGAACGCTGCAACTGACTTAGTTGCTGACATTTTTGAGTGAAACTTTTTTCCAATTCGTTGTAGCCTTTCAGCAGTTCCTCTGCCGAAGAAAATTTGCCAAATTCCGACATATTCTACTCTCCTTGATGTATTTTGGGCGCCTGTTGGGCGGCTTGCATGGCTCGGTGGGCGGCGATGTGATCCAACACCTTGTTGCGATATTGCTTGCTTTGGCCGTCGATATCCCTGCCCACAACAAAGCGAGTGTGCTCCTCGATGTGTATGTCGTGGTCGTCCACGGGCAGCACCTCGGCATGGTCGATATCCACGTTTTCCCTCTCGGCCCGTGCAAGGTGCATCTGCGCCACGTCCTGTGCCGCCTCCCAATTGCCAAAGCCCATAAGGGACAAAACTTTGCTTTTGGTGGCGGCGGACATCTTGCCGTTGCCATCGGACAGAACGCCCGCTTTGAGCAGGTCAAATATCATACTGCGGCGGGTGGCAAGGCTGTCGCTGAGCTCGTTTTCCGTCTCGAACACGATGTCGTCGGCGCCGATGTTGCTGCCCGTAAAGTAGAACACCTCGGCGCTGTTTTGCCCGTCGGCGTAGCGCATAAGTTTGGGAGCGCTTACAAATTGGCGGTACAGCCGCAAAACGTACTGCGAAATGCGCTTGATACAGTTGCGGATACTGTCTACGCTGCAACTGAGGCGAATGTCGTCCTGCTCGGCAATCAGCTGTAACGCCACGCCGCTGGTCACTTGCGTGGGGGTGGTGCTGTTGCGGGCAAACTCCGACACGCCGCTGACGGTGACAAACTCTTTGAGCAGCTGCTCCTCCTCGTAGGTGAAGTCGTTGGGCACGTCGCCGCTGTCCATAAGCTGCGGCTTGGCCGAGCCTTGACGATACACCAGAATTTTGCCCGGGGACAGGCCTTCCTCTTGCAGGCTGTCTGTATCCACCGAGCCATCTTCCACCATCAGCACGCCCATCGAAAGGCGGTTGAGAAACTCGTGCTTGCGGTTTTTGACGGCGTTGTAGGCACGCTGAATGGGTATGCACCGCTCCACCATGCTCGTCCCCCAAAAGCAACCGGCCTGCTCCAACGCAACCTGCCGCACAAAGGGATAGCAAAATGTGTTGTCCTCGCCCAGCATGTAGGGCAGCTCTCCCATATATAGCAGACGGTCGCCCGCAACGATCTCCAATTTGCCGTTGGGATATTGCTGGGTGGGCTTGGTGTAGCGCTCTATCACCAGCACCTGATCCTTTTTGCCCTCCTGGACTATCGATGGCACCACCGAATTGTACCCCATGCCGCCCACGCTTTGGGCGCCGTCGATGGCGTACACCTTGACCGTTTCGCCCGCAAGATCCGCTCCCCAGGTGTCCTTGACGTCCTGCGCCGAATACACCTTGGCATGTATCACCGAAGCGCACTCCTCCAAGGTGGGGGTGACGTTGCTGTCGGGGTAGATCTCGAATGGAGAGCATACCGACAGCTGCACGTCCTGACGGTCGGGGTCCCAGCTTACCTTGTAGAAGGCGGTGCCGCACACCTCGCTCCACACCGTTGCACGGCCGATCAGCTCGCTGAGGTGCAGCTTGTCCGATACGCTGTTGAGTATCTTGGTGGACAGCTTGGCGGCGTTGATATCCGACTCACTGACGGAAAAGGGCCTGGCGACGGGACGGGGACGCACTCGGTTGAGGCGGGATACCCTTGTGTCCACTATCGTGGCGATGTGGTTGAACACCTGCTTTTCCTGCCAGAAAAAGTACTTGTCCTCCTGCTCGATGGCGCCCCTCGGCGAGACGGCGCAATATTGGTTGCCCATGGTAAAGTTCATGTTGAGCTGCCAACTTAGCTCGTAGGGACGGCGCATGCGCTGCCTCTCGGCGAAATCCGCCTGCACCGAACGCACCACGTCCTCGGCGCACACCACCGTCTGCGGTTGCGGCTCATCGGGCGCAGGTTGCGTGATTTGATGAAATTGGTTGTTATCTGTCACTGTTTGCCTCCTCCGCACGATGTTCCAGACGCTTTTTTATTGCGCTTTGCGGACTTTTGGGCACTGTGCGTTGGCGCCCGTCCGATGTGAGAGCGGCCAGACAGCTGTCGCACAAAAAGCACTTGCCGCCCCTGAGTTTGACGTCGAAACTGCATGTTGCGTCGTTTTTGCAGTCCTTGACGTCGCATTTGATTTTGTTGAAAATGTTGTTTAGCATTGATTTTTGCCTCCTTATTTACTCTTCGTTGTCGCTGCCGTCGGGGGTGGGCTCGTCGGGGGCGGCCTCCATGATGTTGAGCAGGCGCAGCAGACGCAGCTTTTCTACCTGCAATTGCTCGTCCGTCAGTTGGGTGACGTCCTGACTGTCGTCGAGGGTGATGAGCGCCTTGACGGCGTTGACGTCGGGCTGGATGCACTTGCTTACCTTTTTGCTCTTGACCAACTTGCGCTCGCCATCCACCACCGCATATTCGTCCGTGCGCTCGGTGTAGCGGTAGCCCTTGGCCCTTTTGACGAGAATATCCACCAGCATTTGCTTGTCTATCATGGGCGCCTGCTCCTCAATTGCCTTATCAGCCGTTCCTTGTCACGCTCCACCTGCGTTTTGGCAAGTTTTTCGCCCGAGGGCTCGCTCAGGGTGCATATGTAGTAGCGCAGCTCGTCCATGGCGTGGTCGTCCTTTTTAACGGGGACGTCGCCGCTGCCCCAAAAGTAGCCTTTGATCTCTCGCAGCATGTTGACGCAGGTGGAAAAAATGTACAGTTTGGGCGGGCCGTTGAGCGGTTTGAGCATGGTTTTGACCCTGTTGACGCCTGCATACAGTCCCTTGTCCACACGGGTGTTGACGTTGACGCCCTGCTCTCTGAACAGCTCGGCCACGCTGCGTTGCCCGTTGAGGGTGCGTTGGTTGGCGGCGCTGTCCATCAGCACGGTCAGCTCGGCGCCGTTTTTCCAGCCCAGCTGACGGGAAATCTGCTTGATCCTGTCGGCATGATACTCCACATCCCGCTGCGCTTGGTAGTGTTCGGCAATCACATACACGTTGCCGTCGCCGTCTCTGGCATACCAATGGCAGGATAGCGGATTGTGCAGCCCCGGATCCACCGAAATGGCGTCGTGCCAGGCTGTGGGCACGTCAAAGGGTTCGATGACGTTTTGCTCGCCGAACTCCGGATACACAAGCCCGTTGGCCTGCGTAAATTTGCCGTATCGGCGGCTTTGAAGCTGCTCGGCGGACATGCTTTGCGACATCAGCGCCACCTCGTCTCCATTGAGAAAGGGGTTGTCGCTCCACTCCATAAACTCGCACCACACCTCCGGCGAGTTGTGCTTGTTGAGGTAGATCTCGTCGTACACCCAGCTTAGCCCTTTCAAGGGCGTCATTGTGCCGAAAATGTGCCCTTTGCGGTCCAGAATACGCATGCGGCACTCCTCGTAGATGTCACGGGGCGGCTCCTCGTCGAACCAGACGAAATCCAGACTTGTGCCCTGAAATTTTTCTCGGCCCGCCTCGCAGCTTTTGAAGGCAATGCGAGATGTGCCGCCCGCCACGTTGTCTATCACAATGTAGTCGATGACGCCAAACTCCGGGCTGGACTTGGAGCCGCTTTCCATGACGATCTCACGTATCCAACTCCTGTCCAGATAGTACAGCAGCTTTTGCTGCGCCACATCTCGCTGCACCTGCTGACTGAGGGACACCACCCAGCAATTTACGTTGGGGCGATTGGGCCGAAACGGGTGTATACCTCGGGCCAGCCACACCGTCTCCACTGCGCCGCACTCCGTTTTGCCGCTGCGATTGCCGCCAAATACCCACCTGTTGCGTTTGAGACATCGGTGAAACGCCATCTGTTTGGCGTGCACCTTGCCCTTGTTGTAACGGGCAAGCGGACTGCTCTGTCGGCGGCGCTGCTCCGTCTCGATGGCGTGTATGCGATTTATCAATTCTTTCACGATTATCCCCCTGTGTGTTGCCCCTCGCAAACAGCACTATTCTCCCACCAACCTACACAACTTGGCAAATTTTACCCTGCGCTTGGGGCTATACTGTGCCTGTTGCACCTGTGGAGGTTGTTATGTTAAAAAAAATTGTCGCAGCGCTGCTGCTGTGCTGGTGGTTGACCTGCTGTGCGGACGTATCCTGCGCCGCCCTTGCCGAAACCGTCTCCTTTGCCCGTATCACCGAGGACGACGTGTACCTGTTTGCCTCGGAAAGCGACGATCAACGCCTGTTTGTGCTGGAAAAATCCTACTATCTGCAAATACAGGCGGAGACGGACCGAATGTACTTTGTGTATATAATGCAAAACGAAGAGGATTTTCCGTTGATATCGGGCTATGTGTACAAATCACAGGTAAGCGACTGCCTGTCTGCGCCCGTTGCGCCGCTGTACCCCACCGAAAAAATCGCGGTGCTGGGCGGCAGTGCGCCGCTGAGACAATCGCCGACGCCCTCTGCCCTGCCCGTGATAACCGCCGTCAACACCCAAAAACTGAGCTACTACGGCAGCATCGTCAACTACGGCACCACTTGGTACTACGTCTACTACGGGGGCAAATTCGGCTATGTGGACGCCGAAACGGTGAGCGCACCGCAAATCTCGCCCCACCCCACGCCGCTGCCAAGCCGCCCCGCCGTCACCACTCCATCGGAGACAGAGCCGCCCGCAACGGAGACGCCGACAGAACCCACGCCCACGTCGGAGATTTTGCTCATCGTGTTTGTTGTGGTGCTGGCCGTGGGGCTGACATTGGCGCTTTTTTTGCCCGGCAACCTCAAAAAGAAAAACGCCGTTTTCGATCAGGATATTTAGCGGCGGCGCACCAACCAATCGAAATCGCCGTAGTTTTGTTGGAACCACTGCTCGTCGCAACCCATCTTTTGCAGGGCTGCGCAAAAATGCTTGCGGGCCACAAATAACTTGCGATACACCGTCGAAACGGACACCCCAAACCTGTCCGCAAGACGCTGCTTGTCGCAACATTTGAGGTAGACCGCCACCAACAACGCCCTCTCGGCGGGGGAAATGCGTTTGAGCGCACCCACAACGCTATCCCAAAACAGGCGCAGGCGAGATATGTCCTGCGTCAATGCGCCCATGGCCGCCACCTGGCCCATTGTGCCGTCCCTCCAATGCAACGTGTCGTAGGACTGTATCGCCAAACGTTGCAGCTCCCGAGAGAGTATTTTTGCAGATTTGTTCATCCGTACCGCATTTTTGAGCATTATCATATCGTAATTCACCTTGCTCACCTCCTTTTGCCGTGTGCTGCGTACCGAAAACTGATAGCCTCAAACGTTGAGACGCCTATCGGGGCAAGGCGAATTATCGAACGTTTGTTCTATTCGATAGTATAATAGCACATCAATGTTGCCAACTGTCTGTCAGTTTTTTCAAAATTTTACACTTTTTTTTGAAAATTTTTTTGAGCGAGAGATGGAAAGAAGAAAAAAGGGGAGAAGAAAGAGAAGAAAAAGAAGAAAGAGAGGGGAGGGAAGAAAGAAAGAGAGGGGGAAATAAGAGAGAAGAGAGAAGAGAGAAAGAAAAAAATGAGAAAAAGAGAGAAAAGAAGAAGAGAAAGGAAGTGAGAAGAGAGGGAGAGAGGGGCGGGCGGCGGCAAATAATTTTATTTCGTTCGCACACGGCGACATAAATTCCGAGCGAGGGGCGGGAAGAAACGAACGATAAAAAAGAATAGGAAAAAATAAAAGAGTGAAAAAAGAAAGAAGAGGAAGAGAGAAAGAAAATGGGAAGAAGAAAGGAAGAGGGGGAAAGGGGAAGAGAAAGAAAAGGAAGAGAATGGGAGAGATGAGGGGGACGGGGCGAGTTTGAAAGCTGCTGCACCGCTGTTATCTATAAAAAAGCTATCACCACATTTTTTTAAGTCATTTGCACAACATCTTTTGCCGCAACGGGCATGTGCGCTTGTTATTTTTGAGATCGCACAACCCTTGCAATCACTTTTTCTACTTTATTGCAGGAAATAATGCCCCTCTATTATGAGGGGAGAAAAGAAAGCAAGAGCGGAGAGGGGAAAAGCGAGAGGGGCAAGAGAGAATGAGAGAAAAAATATGTTTGGGTGAGAAAAGAATAAAATAATAAATGAATGAGGGAAAGAGAAAAGAGAGGGAAAAGGGAGAAAGCGGGGGCAGGGGAGGAAATTTTGTTGCAATTGGGCGCAAAGTGTTGAAAAAATACGTTCTTTTTGCTATACTGTATAATTAGATAATATGCGTCGGGGACAGATGGGCGCTTGCTCGTCCCTGCCGACGTCACAAAAGGGGCAATAGCCGCCCTGAGAGGTACACAATGAAGAAACCTGTTGTAGTAGCCATTTTGCTGCTGGTAGTTGCGCTGACCCTGCCCACATTTGTCACGGCAGAGGCAAGCGCCGTCAGCGACATAACATATTTCCTCGATCCCACCGCCATCGCCACCGTGCAGGGCAAGCTGTTTGTTGCGGACAAAATCGAAAGCGGCAAAAGCGTGATTTTGTGCTTTGACGTGTCCGGCGACAAGCCCAACTACTGCTTTACGCAGGAGGTGGACGGCGACGTTGAGGGACTTTCGTCCAAGGAGGGCGGCCTGTATGCGGTGCTGTCCAACAAGGTTGTGGAGTACACTGTGGGCGACAACGCTTTGACGCAAGCGACCGTGTTTGCCGTGCAGCCCAACCCCGTAAATATGGTTTACGGCGCATTTGGCGACACAAAGACCGAAATCTATGCCACTACCACGCAGCTGTATCGCAACGGCGGCGACAAATTTTGGGGTGTGGGTCTTGGCAACTTTGACAATTTCGCAGATATTTTGGCTCTCGACGACGGCTTCCTCTACTACCTGTACGGCAACGACAGCGCAAACCTCAAACGGGCAAATGGCAAAAACAGCCTTGGATTGCCCGAAGAAGATGTTGTAAACGATAAACTTGACATCTCAAACAGCGGCGCCAAAGGGCTGTTTGCCTGGACGACGGATCAAAACAAGACCTTCCCCGCATATTTCAGCGACAATGCTGTGCACTACGTGGAGATCGCCGACAGCATCTGCAACCCCGTGGCACTGATAAGCGACTATCCGCAACAAAACGGCACCATCACCGACGTGGCGTCGGACGGCCAAAAACTGTTTGTGCTAAACAGTCAGCACAAGGTGGATATCTACACCAAAAACAACGAGAACACTCTGCAAGTATCCGCCACAATAGGCACCGAAACTCTTAGCGGCGACGTGCCCACCAAGTACACATCTTTCACGTTGGTGAAGAGCGCCGGCTATCCGTCCAATATCGTGTTCAAGACCGGCGGCGAGAACAGTGTGGAACGGCTCATCGAAAACGCCGAGCAGTACATCGTGCTGGGCTACGACGGGGCGGAGGAAAGCCCCTTCTACTACGTGCTGATTGGGGACAAATTTGGCTGGGTCAAAAAGAGCGACAACGCCACCTCGCCGCAAAACGACGGCAAATTGCAGGTGGTGGATACGGCTATGAGCCACGACGTTGTGGAATACAAGACGGAATTTAAGTTCAATTCGCTGGGGGCTGTGTATCTTGCACCGCTGCCCAACAGCAGCTACATGACGGAAAAATATTGGACGGTGCACAATCAATCGGCCACCAACCGCACCGAAGTGACCGTGCTACAACGCTTTACCGAGGGGCAAAACGTGTGGTACTACGTGTCCTTTGGCAA
Organism: uncultured Clostridia bacterium; assembly: GCA_947586855.1. Taxonomy (GTDB): domain Bacteria; phylum Bacillota; class Clostridia; order Christensenellales; family CAG-314; genus Fimimonas. The sequence goes on along the minus strand of CANPXV010000003.1, from coordinate 77,162 downwards.
TACAAAGGGATTTGTCAAGCAGGAGGATGTTGGGCAGTTTTACCTTAGCGCCAACATCGACGGGCTGGAAGTTGTTGGCGACCGCAAAGTGAACGGCACGCTGTTTGGATACGTCCAGCTGTACGACAACAACAACCCAGACACCATGGACGAGGCCCACCACGCCCGCACCGACGAAAAGGAGCTGGAACACCTCAGCAGCGGCACCCGAGTGACCCTCATCAAGCAGTACGACAACGGCACATCGCTTGTGCAGGTGCTGTACGACGACGGCACAACCGTGACGGGATATTGCTTCTCGGATAGGCTGATTGCCGTGACCGCCCTCACCACCAACGCCGTGTTCGGTTTGGTTGTGATGTGCGTCGCAGTGACGCTGGCCGTTGTGCTGACAGTTGTGTTTTTGCGTCGCAGAAAGCGCACCCAACCTACCGCCTCGCCAGCCGAAACAGAGGAAAACCTAAAATAAGAACAAGTTGCAACAAAAAACAAAATTTTTTCTATACAAAATCTCCCGAAAGTGTGCGCTTTCGGGAGTTTTTTTGCGTATAAGACGTTGATGACGGGCCGAGCGAAAGGTAGGGCGGGGCAAGAACAACATTGTTGCCTGATGGGGTGCACTTGATATCATCTGTTTGACGAACAATCGCACCGCTTGGAAAATATCGCACCACTTGGAAAAAATCGCACCGATTGACGGACAATCGCACCACTTTATCGCCGACTGTGCCGCTTGGACAATCGCACCATATAGCGGGCAATCGCAAGCGGAATGGCCGCAGTTGGCTACGTCAATGGGTGAGCGGATGTGGCGATTACGTCGGCCTCCGACCCAACCACGCTAAGTTTGCTGACGGACACCTCGTAGGCGGTGCGGGTGACAACGGTGTCGTCGGGCAGCTTTTTTTGGTAGTTGCGGGATTGCACCCTGCCCAACACGCTTATGTGCTCGCCCACGGGCAGATTGGCGGCAAATCGGGCGTTGCGCCCCCACACGATGCAGGGGATGTAGTCGCTTTTGTTGTACTGTCGGTTGACGGCCAGCAGCACGTCGCAGATCTCTCGGTTGAAGGGGGTTGTGCGGTAGATCGGGGGCTTGCACACATAGCCCGTCAGCTGCAAGGTGTTGGGGTTGACGCTTTCGTCCACCTGCGGCACGTCCCGCACAAAAACGGTGAGCATCAGCTTGCTTTTGTCCTCGACGGTCTTGTTGTAGCTGCGAAATTGCCCCGTCACGCACACTTGGTTGCCGTCGTGAAATTGCCCCGATAGCAGGTGCTCGGATATGCTTATCGGCAGGATGTCCTCCATGCCCGAAAGGCGCTTGACGGCCAGCGTCACCTCGAAAAACCGCTCGCCGTACACCTCGTGAGAGAAGGTCGGTTCGCCTATCACGGTGCCGCAAAGCGTTACGCTGTTGTTGGATGAAGGTGTGTTCATGTGGATACCTCTCGTGTGTTTTACATTTGCCTTGTGGGGTACATTGTGCAGTCATCTGTTACAACAGGGTGTTGGCGGATTTGTCCTGCCGCTGTCGGCCGCTGCTGTCGATTGTGTATCCGTTGCGATAGATGAGCTGCCCTATGGGTACAAATTGCAGATTTTTGAAACGCATCGCCTCAAAAATTAGGGGCAACGCCTCCACTATGTGGTCGCTGTTGTTGTGACACAATATGATGTCGCCGCTTTGCGCCTGCTGCACTCGCTGCGCTATCTCCACGGCGGATAGGCCCTTCCAATCCAGGCTGTCCACGCTCCACTGCACGGTGTACAGCCCCAGACCTTTGGCCACGCTTAGCAATGTGTTGTTGTAGTCGCCAAAGGGCGGCCGAAACAACTGCACGGGGGCGCCGGTGATTTCGAATATCTTTTTGCTGCTTGTCAGCAGTTCCTCTCGGCATTGCTGCTCGGTCAGCTTGCTCATCTGCGGGTGCGTGGCGCTGTGCGTGCCTATCTCGAAACCGCGCGAGGCGATTTCCGCCACCATTTGCGGGTATTTGTCCACCCAAAATCCCACCAGAAAGAAGGTGGCTTTGACGCCGTAACTGTCGCAAACATCCATTATTTGCCGAGTTTTGTCCGCTCCCCAGGCGGCGTCGAAACTGATGGACACCAGATTGTCCTGCCGATCCACGCTGTAAATGGGCACCGAACGTCCGTTGGCGTACACCTGGGCATATCCGCCCATGCCGCATACCAGCATCACGCATACCAACGTCACCGCAACGGCCACCACCGTTTGCTTGACCATGTCTATCCCCCTTGACGTTTTGCCCATGCGCAACTATATTATAATGCAATTTTTGCGCTGCGAACATGGCAACTTTTGTCGAAAATTTTGTATTTTTGTATATTTTATGCGCAAAAATGCGCAGTATGCCGAGAAGAAGGGGAGAAGGGGAGAGGAAGAGAGGGGACAGGGGAGAAACGAACAAGAGAAAAAATCAAAGAATGAAATAAATAAAAAAAATAATAAAAAAAGGAAAAGAAAGAAAAGAGAGGGAGAAGGAAAGGGGGAGAAAAAAAGAAGAGGTACGGGGTGAAACGAACGAGAGAAAAAATCAAAGAAAGGAATAAAAAAAAGAAGAAGGAAAAGAAAGAAAGAAGAGAGAAAGGGAGAGGAAGAAAAAAAAGTGGAGAGGAGAGAAAGAGAGAGGGGACGGGGAGAAACGAACAAGAGAAAAAATCAAAGAAATGAATAAAAAAAAGAAAAAGGAAAAGAAAGAAAAGAGAGGGAGAAGGAAAGGGGGAGAAAAAAAGAAGAGGTACGGGGTGAAACGAACGAGAGAAAAAGAATAAAAAAAAATAATAAAAAGAAAAGAAGAAAAAGAAAAAAAAGAAGAGAGAATGGGAGAGGAAATGGTTTTAGGATAGCTACTGCACCGCTTTTATTATCCAAAAGGTATTATGCATATTTTTATGTCATTTGCGGTACTGACATGTGCGCAGGTCGTTATCATAGAAATTGCAAACCTCTTGCGCTTACTTTTCCATCGCATGGTAAGCTATAACACCGCTGCTATCCGGTGGCGATGGAAGGCGATCGGACAGCGCAAAAACATCGGGCGAACCGCAAAAAGGGCTGCGGAAAAATTTTTTCATAAAAACATTTGACATTTTGCGCCGCAGGTGGTAGGATATAAACGCAATTGATATTCCTCGTTAGCTCAGCGGCAGAGCATCCGGCTGTTAACCGGAGGGTCGTTGGTTCAAACCCAACACGGGGAGCCATTGTGGGCGGCTGCACTTGTGGTCGCAACAGAAAGGGGTACACACCAGGTGCACCCCTTTTCTATTGCTCGCTTTTGTTTGCCGCCCTGTCGCTCGCCCCACTTCTTGGGCGTGTTTCTATAACGAGACGCCCCACGGGCACCCGCAAAAGTCGAGCTTGCGAAACTTTTGTGGGAGAGGAGCCGCCGACCGTCAACGGAACCAACCGAGCTTGCGAGGTTGGTGTTGACCAAGGGCGTGCGGCGACGAAGTAGCGCTACGCAACACATTGTGTTGCTCCCCTTACTCCCCTGCGGGGAGACAAACCCAACGCCTCTGCGGATAGCACTTGCTTTGGGAAATAAGATCGGACTTCAACAAGAAAATGCTTGCTTTTGTTCGAGAGTTGGAATATAATATAGACATCAAAAGTGAGGTGCTTTATGTTGAGTTATATGTCGGCAAAAGAAGCCGCCGAAAAGTGGAACATTTCGCAACGGCGTGTGGCAATTCTCTGTGCCGAAAACAGGATTGACGGCGCTATGATGGTCGGAAATATGTGGATTATCCCAAGCGACGCCGAAAAGCCCATAGACAAGAGAACCGTTCGTTACGAAAAGGAACATCAAATCACGTTGAAACCGTTTGTCAAATGGGTGGGCGGCAAGGGACAACTCATCGACGAGCTTGAAAAGATGCTGCCCTCGGGCGGCGAAAGGGTTCTTACAAAGTATTGTGAACCTATGGTGGGCGGCGGCGCACTACTCTTCAACGTACTGTCGAAGTATGATTTTGCCGAACTGTATATTGGGGACATAAATGCCGAGCTTATCAATGCGTACAACGTTATCAAAAAGGATGTTGAGAGGCTGATTGTGCGCCTCAAAGAAATGCAAATGGTATTTTTGCCAATGGACGAAAACGGCAGAAAGTTTTACTACTATTCCATCCGTGATAAATTCAATTCCGTGGTATTGACAGACGAAACAGCGGTCGAAAAAGCGGCTTATTTTATCTTCCTCAACAAGACTTGCTTCAACGGACTGTATCGGGTAAACCGCAAAGGACAATTCAACGTCCCAATGGGCGCATACAAAAATCCGACGATTTGCGACGAGGAAAACTTGCTTAATATCAGCAAAGTTTTGCAAAACGTTACTATCGTTTGCGGCGACTATTCCTTATCGAAAGAGTTCATCGACAAGAATACTTTTGTATATCTCGATCCGCCTTATCGCCCCATTTCCGAAACTTCGGCTTTCACGTCCTACAATGCCGATGCCTTCGATGACAGCGAGCAAATCAGGCTTTCCAAGTTTATAGACGACATCGATGCAACAGGGGCAAAGATTGTTTTGACAAAATGCAACAAGGAGTTGAAAACTTATGGATTTACAAATGCACTTTGATGGAATTGACGTTTATCACAGCGAAACACAACGAGCACGTCTATTGACAGAGACTTGGGTGGGAGAAAATCTGTATTGCCCACGTTGCGGCAATGAAAAAATATTGCATTTTCAAAACAACCGTCCTGTGGCCGACTTCTACTGCGAGCATTGTAAAAACGAATTTGAACTGAAAAGTAAAGGCGGAAAATTGGGCGAGAAAATAAATGACGGTGCTTACGAAACAATGATTGCACGAATAACAAGCAACCGCAACCCTGATTTTCTGTTTATGAGTTACCAAAAGCAATCCATGGTTGTAAAAGACCTTGTTATTGTTCCCAAACACTTTTTTGTCCCGTCTATGATTGAAAAACGCAAGCCCCTTTCGGCAAGTGCACGCAGAGCAGGCTGGGTGGGTTGCAACATATTGCTGCACACTGTCCCGCAACAGGGCTTTATCAAAATAGTTGAGAACGGCTGCGCCATAGATAAAGGAATAGTGTTGTCGCAAATGTCCAGAAGCTCCAATTTGGAACTTTCAAATATCGAGGCTCGCGGTTGGTTGTTTGATGTGCTTCAATGCGTCAACCAGATACAAATGCAGGAATTTACTCTTGATGACATTTATCGTTTCGAGGCGATATTGTCGGCAAAACATCCAAACAATCACAACGTGAAGCCTAAAATCCGACAGCAATTGCAATACTTGCGAGACAAAGGATTTTTGCAATTTACCCAGAGAGGAGAATACAAAAAACTCTATTGAGGTGAGAAATGAAAAAGTTTATTATTGCTATCGAAGAAACAGTTGTACAAGAATTTGAGGTAATGGCAGATGATAGCGTCCAAGCACTTGAAATTGCCGAGGAAAAATATCGCAAAGGTAAATTTGTTTTAGAACCCGGCGAGGTACAGTTTCGGCAAATGGCATCTGTCGGAGACGAACCAACCGAATGGATGGAATTTTAATCTCGCCGTGCAACCCACGACGCAAAGTATCGTGGCAATTGGTCGCCGTATATCCCCCGCAACGTGATTTTGCGCTATACCCAAGAGGGCGATACCGTGTTGGATCAATTTGTCGGAGGCGGCACTACTGCTGTCGAGGCCAAGCTGACGCACAGGAATTTTGTCGGCATTGACATAAATCCACACGCAATTGAACTGTCGAAAAGAAAATGCGAGTTTGATTTTGACACGCAGGCGACCACATCACTTGCCGTTGGGGACGCACGCAAGCTGCCGCTTGGGGACGAAAGCATAGACCTTGTGTGCACTCACCCACCGTATGCCGATATTATCCATTACAGCGAGGACATTGACGGGGACTTGTCCCGCCTGCCAATGAAAGAGTTCCTGTTTGAAATGGGCAAAGTTGCCGAGGAATGTTATCGGGTATTGAAAAAGGATAAGTTTTGTGCTATCCTTATGGGCGATACGAGGCAAAAAGGTATGGTCAAGCCTCTCGCATTTGAAACCATGCGAGTATTCGAACTTGCTGGGTTCAAGACAAAAGAGATTATCATAAAAGAACAGCACAACTGCAAGGCAACAGGCTATTGGAAAACAAACAGCATCAAGTTTAATTTTCTTCTGCTTGCGCATGAGTACCTGTTTGTGTTTAGAAAATAAATAATGGAAAATGTGAAATGAAAAGCACGAGGACAAATCTCGTGTTTTTTTTCGTATCGGAAAAGGGTGGGCAAAAATTGTTGCGATTTTGTATTGGACAAGGGCGTGCGGCGGTGAGGGGCGGATTTTATAAAATCTTGCAAATGAACAAGCGGGACACTGAATTTTTTATAAATTTTGCGTTGCGATTTTGTTGATTTTATAATCGATTGAGAGTAAAATATATTGAGAATAAAATTTGCTGTCCTGCAAAAGCGGAAACAAAAAAATCACGTTTGTGCAGGGCGCAAGGCAGCAAACTTGCTAAAAATCAAGTAAAAAATCGCCCTTATAGAGCGCACAATCGTTAAAAATTCGGGCGCAAAGGTGCCTGAAATTTGGGCGGAAGAGCGTTATCAAGGGCAAAAAACAAAAAAAATCGCAAAAAAATGGAGAAAATATGCAAAACATCGTGGCAAAACTTAACGAAGCAAAAAGGCAAAAGGGCTGCACCCTCAAACAGCTGGCGGAGAGCAGCGGATTGTCGCAGGGCACCGTCAACAAAATCATGAGCGGAGAGCTGAAAAGCGTCCGTCCGGACAAGCTGAGCCGTCTGGCGGCGGCGTTGGACGTATCGGAACAGTGGCTGCTGGGCACCGACGCACCCTACCTGGGCATGGTGGCCATTGCCTGCATCAGCCCCGAGGTGCGTGTGGGCGATTGCGACTTCAACGCCAAAAAGATCGTCGAGGCTGTGCGCCAAGCCGCCCAAAACAACGTGCAGATTGCCGTGCTGCCGGAGCTATCCGTGACGGGCTACACCTGCGGCGATTTGTTTTTCTCTGACAGCTTGCGCAATGCGGCGGTAACTTCTCTCTGCGACATCGCTGCGGCCTTGGCCGATCTGGACGTGATCACTGTTGTGGGGCTGCCTCTGTGCGGCAACGACGGGCGGCTGTACAACGTGGCTGCGGTGCTGCTGCATGGGCAGGTGCTGGGCGTTATCCCCAAAAAAAATCTGCCCAACTACAACGAGTTTATGGAAAAGCGGTTTTTTTGCCCCTACGACGGCCCCAACACCACCGTTTATCTGCTGGGCAAGCAGGTGCCATTTGGCGTGAGGCTGCTGTTTGACAACGCCCTCCACAGCGAAATGCGCTTTGCCGTGGAGGTGTGCGAGGATGTGTGGGTGGCCGATTCGCCATCGGTGGGACATGCGGCGGCGGGGGCCAATGCGGTGCTTAACCTGTCCAGCAGCAACGAGACCATCGTAAAGGCGGCCTACCGCAAAAAAATGATAGAGATACAGTCGGCAAAGTGCGGCGTTATCTACGCATATTGCTCGTCGGGGCCAAGCGAATCCACCTCGGCGACGGTGTTTTCGGCGCACAATATGGTGTGCGAAAACGGACAGTGCCTGGCCGAGGCGCAACCCTTTGGCAGCGGATATGTCGAGGCCGTGGCGGACTTTGACTTTATCCGGAACGAGCGTGCCCGTCTGGACAAGGGTCGCACGCCCGATGGCTACGACGTTGTGAGCTTTTGCCTGCCGCTGAAAGGCGTGGCCCGCACCTACGATCCCAACCCGTTTGTGCCCGTCGAAAACGCCGACGAGGTGTGCGAAAGGGCATTGACGATACTCAGCTTTGGCCTGAAAAAGCGCATCGACCACATCGGCGCCAAAAAGCTGGTGCTGGGCGTATCGGGCGGCAGCGACAGCACCCTTGCACTGCTGGTGGCAAAACGGGCGTTGGAGCTATCCAACCGCAGCGCCAAGGATATTGTGGCGGTGACAATGCCCTGCTTTGGCACAAGCAAGCGCACCCTTGGCAACAGCCTGTCGCTGATGAGCGAATTGGGCTGCGAAGTGCGCCAGATCGACATATCCGCCGCCGTGACGCAGCATTTGAAGGACATCGGGCACAACTTTGCCCCCGACACCGTCTACGAAAACGCCCAGGCCCGAGAGCGCACGCAGGTGCTGATGGACATCGCCAATGCCGAAAATGGCCTGGTTGTGGGCACGGGCGATATGAGCGAGGCGGCGCTGGGTTGGAGCACCTTCAACGGCGACCAGATGAGCATGTATGCCGCCATTGCCTCGGTGCCCAAAACGTTGGTAAAAACGCTGCTGGCCCACTGCGAACATCACAGCAAGGGGACGCTGAAAAAGGTGCTGCACGACATCATCGAAACGCCCGTCAGCCCCGAATTGCTGCCCACCGACAGCGAGGGTAACATTGCGCAGATCACCGAAAACAGCGTGGGGCCCTATCAACTGCACGACTACTTTTTGTTTTTGATCGTGCGCAAGGGCTTTGGCGCGCGCAAGGTGTTTGAGCTGGCAAAACGCTCCTTTGCGGGTATATACGACGACGCCACCATCCTGAAATGGCTGAGATTTTTTGTGAAAAGGTTCTTTTCGCAGCAGTTTAAGCGCAGCTGCACCCCCGACAGCGTTCGGCTGGGCTCGGTGGACCTGTCCAAGATGAGCCTGCGCATCCCCACCGACGCCTGCCCCGACGTGTGGCTGCAAGAGTTGGAGGGCCTTGACTGATATGCGCATGCGCCTCAAAAAACATCTGGAAGAACGCATTGCGCAGTGCGGAGAGCTGCTGCTTGCACGAGAAGGCGACGGCTACTACACCCTGACCGAACAGCAAAAGCTGGCCTATCGCATAGATATCGCCCACGCATTTGACGAGGTGCAACCCGTTGTGCTGGAAATCGGCTGCGGCAAGGGCGCCTGGGCTATCCAAAGCGCACAACGCCACCCCGAGCTGAACTTTGTTGCGGTGGAAAAACTGTCCAATGTGATTGTGGTTGCTTGCGAAAACGCACTGCCGCTGCACCTTCCCAATCTGCGCTTCCTCAACGTGCGGGCGGAAAATCTGGACAGATACCTGCCCCCTCACTCGATAAGCCGTATTGCGCTCAATTTCAGCTGCCCCTTCCCCAAAAAAACCTACGCCAATCGCAGGTTGACAAGCAAAAACTTTTTGGAAAAATACAAGACGCTGCTGACGGACGACGGCGAGATACGCCAGAAAACGGACAACAGGGATTTTTTTGAATGGTCGTTGGAAAGCTATGCGCAAAACGGCTTTGAAGTGACGGACGTGTGCTACGACCTGCCCGACGCCGACGACAATATCGTGACGGAGTACGAGGCAAAATTTCGCAGCCTCGGCCTGCCCATACTTGAGCTGAAAGTGCATTTGCGCAAGGAATAGCAAAAAGCCCTTCTCGGTTGCAGAAGGGCTTTTTTTTGTTATTAAAATGAGTGTTTTGGGATACTATGTGTGAAATAGTATTCTATATTTCTGCAAAAATCGAAGTAGTTGCGGGCAAAATCGCACCACTGCGGGAATGAGTACAGAAAAGACTAAAATCTTTATCCGAGGGAATATATCTTATCAGACGGAGGTTAAATCTCTGCCGACGAGTCCATATATCCGACACAACTATATCTCCGACAAGACGATATCTTTCCAACGGAAGTAAATCTATCCCGACGAGGCGATAATCCGACAAAGCTAAATCTTTTCCGACTCGGTGCAGTAGCGGATGATTTTTTCCACCGCTATGCCGCCCTTTTTGCCCAGAGGCAGCTTGCCCTTGTGGTTTTTGTTTTCCACCGAGACATCGGCGCTATCCACAACATAGGTGTTGGCCCTGTCGTAGACGGCCAGCTTGAAGGAGCCATTTGCGGGGTAGTCGGCAAACACGATACTGCTGCCGTTGACGCCGAACTCGATACCCTTGGCGCCCTTGCAGTTGCGGGCGTGCTTGGCGATTTCGCTGACGGGCAGGCGCTTCATAAAGCCCTTGTTGGTGACAAGCAGCACCTCGCCGCCGCTTACCTGACCCGCAAACATGACGTATTCGGAGTCGGACAGGTTGATACAATGCACGCCGCCCGCCACACGGCCTTGCAAGGGCACCTCGGCCACGTCGAAACGGGTGCAGCCGCCCCTGTTGGTGACGTAGAATATCTCCGTGTCGGGGCGCACCAGCTCCACCTTGAACACTTCGTCATCGTCCTTGCCCTTGTAGCCCTGAAACACGGGTTTTAGCAGTTGATACTCGCTCCAGGCGGTGCGCTTGATCATGCCCTGACGGGTGTAGAACAGCAGTTCGCCGCCGGTGTCGTCGCTGTTTTGGGCAAAGACGGCCACGGGCAGCTCGCCCATCTGCGCCTCGGGGAAGATGTGGCTTAGCATCACGCCCGTATCCCGATAGCGGATCTCCGGCAAGTCCCCCGCCTTGATACGGAAGCAGTTGCCCAGATTGCTGAAAAACATCACGTTGACGTCCGTCTTGGTCTCCACGGCACGGGTCAACAGCTCCGCCGAGCTGCTGCCGATGGCGTCCTTTTGCGAGAGATTGAAGTTTTTGACGGGTATGCGCTTGACTGTGTAGTCGGCGGAAATGCCCACCACCACCGTTTCGACGGGTTTTTCGTCCGTTTCGCTGGGGATAACGGCGTCCTCCTCGCTCTTGCAAATCTCCGACAGGCGGGGCGTTTTGTAGTTGCGTTTGAGCACGGTCAGCTCGGTCTTGATGAGGTTCATCTGCTCCTTGCGGCTGTTGATGATGATGTTGAGGCGTGCAATTGTGTGCTCCAACTCTTTCAGTTCGTTTTCCAGCTTGTTTACTTCCAGCTTGGTGAGGCGGGCCAGACGCAAATCGAGAATGGCCTGCGCCTGCCGCTCGGACAAGTCGAAGCGCTCCCTCAGCTTGTTGCGGGCGTCCGTGGTGCCTGCGGAGTTTTTGATTATCCGTATCACCTCGTCGATGTTGGTGACGGCGATGACCAGACCTTGCAGTATGTGCGCACGCTCCTTGGCCTCTTCCAGCTCGAACTTGCTGCGTTTGAGAATGACGTCCCGCTGGTAGGCCACATAGTAGGCGATGATGTCAAGCAGGCCCATCAGCTGGGGCTTGCCGTCGGCGATGGCCACCATGTTGATGCCATAGCTGACCTGCAATTGCGAGTATTTGAACAGGTTTTGCACCACTTGGGCCAAGTCGCAATCCTTGCGCAACTTGATGACGGCACGCAAACCTTCCTTGTCGCTTTCGTCGACGATCTCGGCTATTCCGGCAAACATCTCCTTCTTTTCGTCCTTCAAGGCGGCGATTTTTATCAGCATATCCGCCTTGCTGAGACCGTAGGGGATCTCGGTGATGACGATGTTGCGCCTGTCGCCGGGTGCCACCTCGATGTGCATTTTGGCACGAATGGTTATCTTGCCCTTGCCCGTCTCGTAGGCCTGGGCAAGGCCGTCGCCGGGGATGACGTGCCCGCCCGTGGGAAAATCCGGCCCTTTGATGATCTTCATCATGGATTGCAACGAAATGCGGGGGTTGTCGATGTAGGCAATTGTGCCGTCTATCACCTCGCCAAAGTTGTGGGGCGGGATGTTGGTTGCAAGGCCAACCGCTATGCCCGTGGCGCCGTTTACCAACAGATTGGGAAAGCGTCCCGGCAGCATGTCCGGCTCCTTGGTGGTGTCGTCGAAGTTGCGGGACCAGCGGACGGTGTCCTTTTCGATATCCCGAAGCAGCTCCAATGCGCAGGGAGACAGCTTGGCCTCGGTGTAACGCATGGCTGCGGCGCTGTCGCCGTCGATGTTGCCGAAGTTGCCCTGACCGATGATCAAGGGCACGTTCATGGCAAAGGGTTGCGCCATACGCACCATTGCATCGTAGATGGAGCTGTCGCCGTGGGGGTGATAGCGGCCCATGCAGTCGCCCACGATACGGGCGGACTTGCGTGTGGGCTTGTCGGGAGTGTTGCCCTGCTCGTACATCGAGTACAATATGCGGCGCTGGACGGGTTTGAGGCCGTCCTCCACACGGGGCAACGCCCTATCCAATATTACGTGCTCGGCATAGGGCATCATGGATTCGTGCATCACCACCTCCATTGGCTTGGTAAGCAGGTTGCTGCCGTCCTCCATTTTTACTATGTCGCTGTGTTCCAAATCGAAAATATCTACTTGTTTGCTCATTTTGTCACCTCGCTACACCAATTTGTCGAACAGGGCGTCGTTGTCCTTGTTGAAATCGGCGTTTTCTGTGATGTACGCCTTGCGCGCGTCGATCTGATCCCCCATGAGGGTGGTCACCATGCGCTCCGCCTCGGAGATGTTTTCGATGGTGACACGCATAAGGGTGCGGGTTTCGGGGTTCATGGTGGTCTCCCACAGCTGCTCGGCGTTCATCTCGCCCAATCCCTTGTAGCGTTGCAGGTCGTAGCCTCGGCCGAACTCGCCGACGATCTCCTGCAATTCGTAGTCGTCGTAGGCGTAGCGCACCTTGTCCTTCTTGGAGATCTTGTACAGCGGCGGCATGCCAATGTACACGTGGCCGTCGGTGATGAGCTCTCGCATGTAGCGGAAGAAAAAGGTAAGCAAAATGGCCCTGATGTGGGCGCCGTCCTGGTCGGCGTCGGACAAAATGATTATCTTGTTGTATTTGAGGTCGTCGATGTTGAAGTCCTCTTCTCCTATGCCCGTATCCAGGGCGTTGATGAGGGAGCGGATCTCCTCGTTGGCCAACACCTGGTCGATACGCTTGCGCTCGGCATTGAGCGGCTTGCCTCTCAGCGGCAAAATGGCCTGAAAACGACGGTTGCGGGCTTGCTTGGCGCTGCCGCCTGCGCTGTCGCCTTCCACGATGAACAGCTCGTTTTTGGAGGCGTCCCTGCCCGTGCAGCTGGCCAACTTGCCCACCAAAGTGCTGTTGAAAATGCTGTTCTTTTGGCGGGTGACTTCCTTTGCCTTGCGGGCGGCCTCTCTCACCTTGGCCGAAGCGATGGATTTTTTGATGATGGTCTCGGCGTCGGAGCTGTTTTTGGAGAGCAACTCGGCAAAGGCGTCGGTAGCCAGCGCCTCGCAGGCGATCTTGGCCTCTACATTGCCCAATTTGGTTTTGGTTTGCCCCTCAAACTGCACGTTGGCCATCTTGACGGACATCACCAACGTGATACCCTCTCGAAAATCTTCGCCCAGCAGGTTTTCGTCCTTGGCTTTCAAAAAGCCTTTGTTGCGGGCGTAGTCGTTGAACACCTTCGTCATGGCCGTTTTGAGGCCCGTCTCGTGCATGCCGCCCTCGCCCGTGGGGATATTGTTGACGTAAGAAATGAGGTTTTCGGTGTAGTTGGTGGTATATTGAAAGGCAAATTCCAGCTGCAAAGTGTCGTTTTTGCCGCTCCAATACAGCGGATTGAGGTGCAGCGGCGCCTTGTTTTCGTTGAGGTACAGCACAAAGTCTTTCAGTCCGCCGTTGTAGCAGAATGTTTCGCTGCGCACGTTGCCGTCGTCGTCCACACCACGCTCGTCCGTCAGCACAAAGGTGATGCCCCGGTTGAGAAAGGCCAACTCCTTGATGCGCTTGTGTATGATGTCGTAGTCCATCTGGATGTTTTTGAACACTCGGGCATCGGCCAAAAAGGTTATCGTGCTGCCGTGCTGATCGGTGGGACCAATCTTGGTGAGGTGATCCTTGGGGACGCCGCTTAGCACCTTGCCATTGGCGTCGGTGGGGCTGTGAAAGTGCTGCTCGTACTCGTAGCCGTTCTTTTTGACGTTGACCGTCAGCCAGGACGAAAGCGCATTGGTGACGCTGGCACCCACGCCGTGCAATCCGCCGGAAAAAGCGTAGTTTTCGTTGTTGAACTTGCCGCCTGCGTGCAGCTGCGTAAACACCACCTCGACGCCGCTGATTTTTAGCTGCGGGTGCTCGTCGACGGGTATGCCTCGGCCGTTGTCGCTGACAGTGACGCTGCCGTCCGTGTGCAGTGTGACCTCTACCCTGTCCGCAAAGCCGTTGCTGGCCTCGTCCACGGCGTTGTCCACTATCTCCCACAACAGGTGATGCAGACCCGTGCGCCCCGTAGTGCCGATGTACATGCCCGGCCGCATACGCACGGCATCCAAGCCCTCCAACACCTGAATGTCTTTTGCTTCGTAAGTTTTGCTCATTTGTTATCCTCCGAATGAGTGTATCCGTTGTACTTTGCAGAGCGCACCGCAAGCCCTGCCCCGCTGCCGAGGCAAAATTGCATAAAATGCACTCTCCAACGCAGATATTATACCATATTTGCCGCCGCAATGCAATAACTATTTTTATATTTATTCACCCGAAAACAACGGTTTTTGCAAGAAAAATTGTTTATACAGAATATTTTGTATGTTTATGCGCTTTTTTGCATATTTATAAATCGCCTTTGCATATTTATTCATTCGCCCCTTTGTACCAAAATTCCGACCGGCAAAGAAGAAAAAAGAGAGGATAAAAGGGATAAAAAATAAAAGAGAGAAGGGAAATAAGAAAAAAAGGAGAGGGGGAAAAGAGAAAAAATAAAAAAAAGAGAAAGGAGAAGGAAAAAAAGAAGAGAGAGGCTGGAACGGGGCGTAATCGATACGATGGCGTTGGTAAATTACACCACTATATTACATAAAACAGCAAACGGGCGGGAAAGGGAATATGAAAAGAGTGAAAGAGAAGGGGAGCGGAAAAAGAAAAGAGAAGAAATAAAAGAGGAAGGAAGAGAGAAAAGAAAGAGGAGAAAGAGAGACATGGCGCAAGCGATTCGGCGGCGAGTTTGCACCACCACACTACGTACAAAATCGCTGGGCAAGAGGTGGCGAAAAGGGTTGTGGACGGGTAGCGGGTGGGAGAGATGAGAGGATAGAAGAAGGAAAAAAAAGAAGTGAGAGGAGAAGCTGGAACGGGGCGACCAGATGGCAGCAAAAACGCACCACTACACTACACAAAAAACAGAAAACAGGTGGGGAAGGAAAAAGAAAAGAGAAAGAGAGGAAGAAATAAAAAAAGAGAAGGGAGAGGAAAGAAAAGGAGAGAAAAAATAAGGGAGAAAGAAGAGAGAAAAAAAGAAAAAGAGAGACATGGCGCAATCTATTCGACGGCGTAAATATGACACCACCACACTACGTACAAAATCGCTGGGCAAGAGGTGGCGAAAAGGGTTGTGGACGGGTAGCGGGTGGGAGAGATGAGAGGATAGAAGAAGGAAAAAAAAGAAGTGAGAGGAGAAGCTGGAACGGGGCGACCAGATGGCAGCAAAAACGCACCACTGCGCTACACAAAAAAAACAGCAAACGGGCGGGAAAGAGAAATAAGAAAAGAGTGAAAGAGAAGGGGAGCGGGAAAAGAAAAAAAAAGAAATAAAAGAGGAAGGAAGAGAGAAAAGAAAGAGGAGGAAGAGAGACAAGGCGCAAGCGATTCGACGGCGAGTTTGCACCACCACACTACGTACTAAATCGCAGGGCAAGTGGGCAAAAAAAGTCCCCGAAGCTAATCCGTTCGGGGCAATGCCACAAGTGAGTTGGCGGGAATGAACGCACATAAGCCGTTCAACTGTCTATAAGTATATATCACTTTGCGGCAGATGTCAATAAAATTGTATCATATGCGATGCGGCAAAAGGGCTGTGGGCAGATAGAGGGCGTGAGAGAGGAGAGGGATAGAAGAAGGAAAAGAAAAAAGAAGAGAAAGGAGAGGCTGAGACGGGGTAAAATCGATATGATGGCGGCGAAAACATTACTCCACTGTATTACATAAAACAGCAAATGGTCGGGGTGAGAAAATAAAAGGAAGGACGGAAAGGGAAAAAAGAGAGAGAAGAGAGGGTGAAAAAGAAAAAAAATAAGGGAAAAAGAAGAAAGAAAAAAAAGAAGAGAAAAGAAAAGAGGGAAGAAGAGGAAGAGAAACAAGGCGCAAGCGATTCGACGGCGAGTTTGCACCACCACACTACGTACTAAATCGCAGGGCAAGAGGGCAAAAAATGTCCCCGAAACTATCCGTTCGGGGCAATGCCGCAACACTTGACGGCAGGTGTAAGTGCGCAATATGCCACTTACCTGTTGTTAGTATATCTTCTTTTGTGGCAGATGTCAATAAAATTGCATCACATGCGATGCGGCAAAAGGGCTGTGGGCAGGTAGCGGGCGGGAGAGTTGAGAGGGGCGAGTGAAATCGCACGACAGCAGTGAAAACATTGCACCACTGCGGCGGTCGGGACAAATCAGCGGCGGCGGCGTTTTTCGACGGGAGGTTCGTCGGTGGGAGCGGCGGGCGCAGGGGTGCGTTCGTCCAGCCAGCTAAGCACGTCGTTGTACACCTGAGATTTGTTGGTTTCGTTGAGAATCTCGTGGCGGGCGCCGTCGTACAAGTGCATTGTCACGTCCTGAACGCCCACCTTGTCGGTATAAAATTTTTGCAGTTTTGCCACGCCCTTGCCGTAGTTGCCGACGGGGTCGTCGCTGCCCGCAATCAGCAAGATGGGGGTATCGGTGTTGATGGCGCTGTAACTTTGCTTATCGTACAACTTTGAGATGCCCGCCATAAAGGTGCGATAGAAGTTGGCGGAACAGGTGTAGCTGCACAGCTCGTCGTTGTTGTACTTGGCAACCTCGTTTTCGTCTCGGTTGAGCCAATTGTTTTTGCCGGGAAACTTCTTTTCGTAGCTGCCAAAGGACAGTTTGGCGATAAGCTCGGCAGGATAGCGGCCGCCCTTGTGTCGGCACATGCCCTTGGCGATGACGGAACACGCCGTGTAGCTTACGCCCTTGATGTAGTTGCTGCCGCACAGCACAAATCCGTTGACAGAGGGGTGCTGCTCGATGACGGCCTGCACAACAAAGCTGCCGTAGCTGTGTCCCATCATGTACAGGGGCAGATTGTACTTGTTGCGGCAGTGATCCAAGATGGCAAGCTGGTCCTTGACGTTGTTGCCGAACATATCCCCCTCTTCGTAGCCGAGGCTGTCCTTTTCGGCGGTGAGGCCGTGGCCCCGATGGTCGTTCATCACCACGATGTAGCCGTGTTGATTGAGAAATTGGGCAAAATCGTCGTAGCGGGCAGAGTGCTCCACCATGCCATGGGCAATCTTGACAACGCCCTTGGCAAGGGGCACTTCGTCCCAGGTGTACAGTTGCACCTCTCGGCCGTCGTGCGAGGTAAATCTGCTTAGCTTCATGTGATACACCGTCCTTGATTTCGATAGCTATATTGTAAGCAATTCCGCCGCAAAAGTCAACAACATCTTTTGCCGCTGCGCTGCGCCCAAACGCCGCAAAAACAGCAATCGGCGCAAGCAAACCCTTATAAAATACGCCCCGTCTGCATACACTATCACCATGAAGATAGCTTTTACCGGAGGGGGCACGGCCGGGCACATCACGCCCAACCTGGCCCTGATAAACAAACTGAAAGCGCACACCATTTTTTACATAGGCACCGACGGCATGGAAAAACAGCTGACGGCGCCTTTTGCGGAGAGGGGCGTCATATCGCAATATCGCACCATTGCCGCCTACAAGCTGCAACGCAAACTAAGTTTGGGCAATCTGCTGCTGCCCTTTCGGCTGGTGGGCAGCGTGAGGCAGGCCAAACGGCACCTATCCCGGCTGCGCCCCGATGTGGTGTTCAGCAAGGGCGGCTATGTGGGGCTGCCCGTGGTGATAGCTGCAAAACGCTTGGGCATACCCACCGTGATACACGAAAGCGACATGTCGCCCGGGCTGGCAAACAGGCTGTCCGCACGTTATGCCGACGTGTACCTGTCCGCTTTCGGCGCAAAAGATTCGCAAACGACGGGGCTGATCGTGCGGGAGGAAATTTTGCACGGCGACCGTCAAAAAGGGCTGCAAACCATGGGTTTTGACGGCAAAAAACCGCTGCTGCTGGTGACGGGCGGCAGTTTGGGGGCAAAGGCTCTCAACGACGCCGTGCAGGGCTGCCCGCATTTGGCGGAGCGCTTCGACATCTTTGTGCTGTGCGGCAAAAACAAACGCCTTGACTGCAACTTTGTGCGTCAAAGCGAATTTGCCGACAATATGGGGGATATATTTGCGGCGGCGGACGTGTGTCTGACAAGGGCAGGCGCCAACACACTATCCGAGCTGACATTGGCGCAGGTGCCCTTTGTGACGGTGCCCCTCACCAAACAATCGAGGGGCGAACAGCTGCAAAACGCCATGTGGTTTGTGGAGCGGGGCTGCGGACTGCAACTATCCGAGCAACAGCTGCCCGATAGCATTGAAAGCGCCGTCAACGCCGCCTACGACAACCGCAACGCCATCTGCGCCAAACAACGGGCGCAACGTGCCCTCTACGGCACGGACAGGGTGGCCGAGTTGATCCTGCAAGCCGCACAGTCGGGCAAAAGGGGCAAAGGGCCGCACTGAGGGGCCGAAACTTGCGGCGTACAAAGCCGCTTTGTTCACTCCTCGGCATTGCGTTGGGCGATGAGGCTGCAACGCTCGATCACGGCAAGGCGCAGACGTCGGGGCTTTTCGACACGGACGCCCACGCCCAGCGACAAAATCTTGTTGATGAGCATTTCGTCGTAGGGCAGGGTGGCCTTGGCAACAAAGTCCTCGCCCAGCTTGACGACGGCATTGACGCCCAACCACTCCTCGCAGGCGGATAGCGCAGTGCTGTCCACCGAAAGCAACACCTCCACCATCTCTTTGCCTTTGAGCACGTCCGTCTTGATGACGCTGCTGTCCACGCCGTCGTAGGGGCGCCCGCTGAAACGCTCTCCCACCTGCAAATTGACGATACGGGCCACCTTGAAATACCTGAAATCCCTGCGCAGACGGCAAAAACTGTACACATACCAGGCGCCGTCCTTCAAGATGAGGCAGTAGGGCTCGATGACACGGACGGAATCCACGCCGTCCTTGGAGTGGTACTCGATGTGGCACAACTTTTTTTGCGCTATGCACTCGCTTAGCGTGTTGACCAGCTCTCCCGGCATGCTGTCGCCGCCGTCCACGATAAATTGCTCGCTTTTGAGCACGGTGGCGCTTTTGTGGCTGCGATTTAGCCCCGTCAGTTTGAGGGTGGCTTGCTTGGTGATGTCGTCCTGCAAGGTGAAGCTTTGCAGGCTGAAAATGAGGCGCTCGTACTCCTCCGGAGTGAAATAGGTGGCCTTCAACTTGTAGTTTTCCACTATGCGCCAGCCCCCGCCCCTGCCCAGACAGCTCTCGATGGGCACGCCGCCCTCCGACAGCATGGCGATGTACCGATAGACCGACCGCTTGGAAATTTCGTATTTTTTGACAAAATCGTCCGCTCGCACAACGTCGTCGGCGGCAAGCAGCGTGGACAACATGCCCACCAATACAGGTATTTGCATATTTTGCACCTCGCCAAAATAGTATATTGCGTTGGCTGCACAGGGCCGCAAACGGGGCTTTACCTTGGCGACATTGGCAGCTTACCTCACAATCGATTATAAAACACTGTCAGATATTTGTCAATAATGGCGCAAAAATTATCTAAAAATTTTTATAAAGCTGACATATAGTTGGCATATATAGTGTGATACAATATAGACATAAAACAAGGAGGCAAGCGATGAAATACGATTGCTCGGACGAATTTAACCTATGTGAAATATTTTGCAAACTGACGGCACCGCAGACGCCTTGCCCCACCATGGTTGCTGCGTGCGACTTTTTTGCGCCGCAGTTTACTCTGACCGAGTTTCAGGCCGCTGTGCAACGTTGCCGCAACCTTTCGGACAGGACATAGCGGCTGCGGCAATCGTTTGCGACATTATCCGACGGCGGGGCTACTTCTTTTTGCAGCCGTTGCCGTCCAGCACCCCCGACGAAAAGCTGTAAGTGTAGCTTTGCAGCTGTCGGTAGTCGGCGACGGCCTGATCCACCAGCGCCTCGCCGTACTGCGTGCGAGAAAATATGCCCTCCCACAGCCCCAGCGCCAGCGAACCGGGCGTGGTGTTTATCTCGTTGACGTACAGCTTGCCCGTTTGGTTATCCAACAAAAAATCCACCCTTATCACCCCGCCGAAGCCCAATTTGTCGTAAATTTGCGCCGTAAGTGTGCGTACTTCTGTTATCAGCTCCTCCGAAACAGTATCGGAGGACTTTTTTGTTGCGTTGTTGCAGATGTATTTGTCGTCGAAGGTGAGCAGCTCGTTGAGGGTGACGGGGCTGTCCACATTGCTGACTGCCACCTTGCCTTGCGCCCTCAATGCGGCGCAGTTGAGCTCGGTAAAATGGGTGAGGGCGGGCTCTATCAGCACGGTGGAACAGTACTTGAAGGCAGTTTGCAGCGCAAGTTGCAGCTGCTGAATGTCGTGCGCCACTTTTACGCCTATGCTGGAACCGAGTTTGGACGGCTTGACGATGAGCGGATAGGTCAATTTGGGCGGGAGGGGCTGCCCATTTGCGAGACTTTGCCCCTCCAACACGGGAAAACCGCATGCGGACAGCACACGCTTTGTCAGCACCTTGTCCATCGCCACCGCAGACGAGGCCACGTCCGAGCCCACCAAAGGTATTCCGCTAAGTTGGCACAGTGCGGCAATGCAGCCGTCCTCTCCGTTGAGGCCGTGACAGCAATTGACAACTACGTCTATCGGCTGCACCCTGATGCGGCGACGTCGCACCACGCCTATTGCGCCCTGCCCCTGCAAAAACACCACCCTGTTTTTGGGGCGAAAGGTCATGTGCGCCTTGGGAGTGAGGTCGTTGTCCACCAGATAGGGCACGTTGTGCTTGTCGATGTACACGCTGAACAGCCTACCGCCGAAATAGCCCTTGGCAAGGCAGGCCGTTATGACGGAAATCTCGTGTTCGCAGCTTTGGCCGCCGTACACGATTGCGATATTGAGTTGATTGCGATTGATCATATCATTCTCCTGCGTTTATGCGCCCGCAATGTCGGGCAGATCGTTTTGAAAGAGCAAAATGCCGTCCTGCGCCAACGGCACCGCCAACCCCACCGCCTGACGGAGAGTGTCGGCATACAGCACCCGACAGCCCGTTTGGGACAATCCCTGCGCCAGATATTTGGCATTTTTGCCCAGCACCACAGCCGCATCGCACACCTCGCCCAACACCTTGCCGCACTGCTCGTTGAGGCGACGGCGCTGTTTGCCGCACTCCACCAGCCCCTGCGTGATGACCACCTTGGGGCAACAAAAGCGGGCAAGCGTTTGCGCACAGGACCTGACGCCCATCTCGCTGCCGTTGTAGCTGTCGTCGATGATGTGGCAGCGGGCGCCCTCCATCAGTTGCATACGGTGGGGCGTTTGGCGCACATTGACTGCATTGGCCATCGTTTGCGGCAACGTTTGGCCGAGAGCCAGCGCCGTTTGCAGGCAGAGGGCCAGGTTATCCGCCAGATAGCTGCCTATTTGCGGCAGGCGGATGGGGTAGCTTGCGCCGTCGGCGGTGACAAGCAGCTGCGTGCCGTCGAAATCCACCGCCTCTACATCGATTTGAAGGCCGTCATAGGACAAGCGTTTGGAACAAACTCCGCTATCCGCAAAGCCCGCAACAAGCGGATCGTTGCCGTTGAGCACGCAAAAGCCCTGTTGGGGCAGATTTTCCGTCAGCTCTCGCTTGGTGGCGATGATGCGCTCCATCGTGCCGAAAGTGGACAGGTGCTGGCGGCAAATGCCTGTCACCACGCCGCCTAATGGCTTGTAGAGCTTGCACAAGCGGGCAATATCCCCCTTGCAGCGGGCGCCGAACTCCAACACGAGGTACTTTGCGCCCGAGAGGTCGGTGCGGTTGATGAAGGCGGCTATCCCCAACGGCGTGTTGCAGCTGCCTTGGGCGCAGAGGCTGTCGTTTAGCAGTGCCGAAAGCATATCCTTGACGGACGTCTTGCCGTAGCTACCCGTGACGGCCACCACCGTGATGCCGCTTGCCGCCAATTTGGCGCTTGCTTTGCGCAGATAGGCGGCGTTGATTGCGGCGTCCAAGGGCAGACAGCACGCCCAACTTGCCAGCGTTGCAAGGGGCAGCAGCCACACCCAATAGCTGCAACTTATCGTAAGACACAGCGCACACAGCAACAGGCACTGCACCGCCAACATCCGACACATGCGCTTGGTGAGGCGCAATGGCGTTTTGCGGGGGAGGGCGCACCACACCGAGGCCACAATCAGGTAGAGCGCTGCGTTGATGTACAGCGCATAGGGCACAAACAGCTCCAAAAGCGTTGACGCCGCCTGCACGACCGCCAGCACGGCAAAATATACCGAAAAATATATGCGGAAATAGCCCCTGTTGGGACGATATCCGACCGACTGCAATGTGCGGAAACACTCCGTCGAGGCCGCCGTGAGACATATGGCGCTGAACAGCTCAAACAGGATGCGCATGGCTACTCCGTAAAAATTTCCACTGCGTTGGCAAAGGCCTGCGGGGCGGAAAAAAATGCAAAATGTCCGCCCTCGATGACGGCAAGACTGCTGCCCTTGATGAGCTTGTGCAATCGGCGGGCGTGGGCAAGGGGCGTGGCGTCGTCTCGGTTGCCGTTGACAATCAGCGTGGGGCAGGCAATGCGCTTGGCGTAGCGGGAGAGGTCGGCGTTGACCACCTTGACAAGGGTGTTTTTGAGGGGGCGAGAGGCAAGGTAGTCGGCGGAGGCGTGCCGCAAAGAGGGACGTCCCAACCGAACGGACAGCTTGTAGCGCCACACCCTCCACTGCCGCTTGAAGGAAAATTTGCGCAGACCCGCCGGCGACACCAACATCAGGCCGTCCACCAGCGAGGGGTGCTGCGCCGCAAAAACCATCGCCACACGGCACCCGAAGCTGTGCCCCACCAACGTGACGGAGACAAGGTTTTGCGAGCGGACAAAGGCAAGCAGTTCGTCGGCGTAGTCCTGCACCGTCCAGCCGTCAATCGGCACGGGCTGCGATTGCCCAAAGCCGGGCAGATCAAGCAGATAGTGCTTGCGACGGGGCACACGCTGCGCAACGGGAGCAAAAATGCTGCCGTCACAACCCCAGCCGTGCAGCCACACAACAGGCTTGCCCTCTCCCATCGCAACAAAATACACCCCGATACCTCTCGCCAATATCCTATGACAAACGCCCCCTCAAAGTGACAAAAACCTGCCGAAACAGGCAAAATATAACATAATTTATATATTATGCGTGTCGTAGTATTCTATATTTTGCCGATTTTCGACATAATCAAGCCCCCAAATGGGCATTTGAAATAAAATTGATGTTTTTAGAAATATAGAACGAGCTAAATTAAAAAATTATTGAGTTGACAAAGAACACGCCAACCGTAAATGGTTGGCGAGAAAAAGCGGTTGGAAAGATTGAGATTTGACAAAGTGAAGATTGGACAAAATCACAATTAGCCGAGAGGCGTCACAGTGTTTTGACCATTGTGTAGGCGTCCCGCGTGGGATAGCGGCGGGTGCGGCGGTAAAAATTGGGGCGGGTGCCCACCACTTCATAGCCGCATTTTTTGTACAGCTGCACAGTGGCAGTGTTGGCGGTGTTTACTTCCAGCTCGCAGCGCTGACACTGCTGCACCTTGGCAAAATCGGCAACCGTCTCCAACAGGCGGGTGGCAATGCCCTGACGGCGAAACTCCGGCAGAACGGCAATGTTGCAAATCTGCGCCTCCTCGTACATGATGCGCACGCAAACGTAGCCCACAACGACGTCGTCCACCACCTCGCCAAACATGTGCGAGTAGTCGTTTTGAAACTCTCCCACAAGGTTGGGCACCGACCAGGCGTCCTTGCCAAAGCAGGCCTTTTCGATCTTGTTGAGCTGAAACACGGTGGGCATCGAAAACCCAAGTTGTTTGATCATTTTCTGTTTTCCTCCGCCTGAGAGCGCCTGATATACAGCGGCACCAGATCTTCGTCCCACTGCCTGTTGGCAAAGCGTTGCAAAATAAGCTGCACGGCGCCGTCGAGATAGTCGCAGGCCGTGCCCGACGCAGCGTTTGCCGCACGTACGTCGTCGTAGGGCACCAAGCAGGGCGCAACGCCGTTGATGTAGTCGGCAAAATAGTAGCCGTTGCCGGCGTCCACCACCGCACTGCCCTTTGCTCCCAATCGCTGCGAAAGCGCCAACGCCTGCAAGCAATTGACGGCGATATAGGGCCTTGGGACGGCCGTGGCATAGCCCTTGACGGTGGAAACGCCTATCCGTATCCCCGTAAAACTGCCCGGGCCGATGGCGCATGCGTAGGCGTCCAACATAGAAAAATCCACCTTGGCCAGCAAAAGCGCTTCTGCCACCTTGTTGCACAACAGCTCGCTGTGACGGCGTTGATCGTCTCGGCAACACACCTGCACCACGTTGTTATCCTGCACCAACGCCACCACCAGGTCGGTTGTGGTTGTATCTACAAAAAGAATGTTCATCTTTGCACCGTGATCCTGCGCACCAAGTCGCCCAACACATCTATGCGCACCTGTGTGCAATTGCGAGGCAGCAGCTCGGCCACGTTGTCGCTCCACTCGATGGCTGAAACGGCGTTGGGCAGACAAAAAAGCTCGTGCAGGCCAAGCATCTCTACCTCCTCGGCGCTATCCACCCGATAAAAATCGAAATGGTTGAGCGCAAGCCGCCCGACGTACTCGTTGTGCAGGGCAAATGTGGGGCTGGTGACGACATCCGAAATGCCCAAGCCCACTGCCAGACCCTTGACAAAATGCGTTTTGCCTGCTCCCAGCGGCCCTTGCAGCAGCAAAGTTTCGCCGCCGTGAAGCTGTGCGGCAAAGGTGCGGGCAAAGTGCTCCGTCTCCTCTGTCGAATGTGTTGTGATTTGCGCCAAAATTTCCATCGGGTATATTGTACTACACTTTGCGGCGCTTTGCAAGCAAAATGCGCACGCACCCGATAAGCCCAGAGGCATGCGAAAAGTCAACCTCACTTGCGAGGTTGACTTTCCCTGTGCGTTACAATTTTATTTTTCTTGGGGAAGCTCGCTTGTCTGAGAGCTATCGGCCCCCGCAGCGGCCTGCACAGGCGTTTGCTTGGAGGGCTTGCCCGTGCCAAACTCCCAATGCAGGGCTCGGCTTAGAGGCTTGTAGATGACAAATGTAAGCAGCGCCGTCAGCAGCGTCTTGATGACGTTGAACAGCAGCGTCCACCACAGCAGCACGGTCATTTCCGCAGGGTCGCCGTCCATGCCGAAGAAGGGCAGCAGCATGTATTGGTTGCACAGCCACATCACGCCGCAAAACAGCGCACTGCTAACCGTCAGGGCCACCACGGCGCCCTTTTTGTTGCGCCAGATCATATAGATGAGGCCCGCAACAACGGCGTACACGGTGCCGCTTATCAAGTTGGACAGATCCCCCACAAAGCCCGTACTTGTGCCCCTCAGCAGCAGGCAAACGCCCACTTTGACGCCATTGACAACGGTGCCCGTGATGGGCCCGAACATAAACGTGGCCAGCAGACAGGGCACATCGGATACGTTGAGTTTGAGCCACGGGGTGGCGGGGAGCAGCGGAAACTCCACATACAGCAACACCACGGCCATGGCGCTTAGCAATGCCACCTTGGTGAGGTACGTCACCGATTTGAAGGTGACGGCCTTTGCCCCCGCCGTCTGCTGACGAGCCGACACGCCCTTGCGACGGCGCACGGCCAAAACCACAATGGCGCCCAACTGCAATGCGATAACGATGGCCAACACGGCCACAAGCCAACTGATGGCTATTTGACTGATAGACAATAAATTTGTCACAACAGATACCTCCTTTTTGATTTGTGTATCTTTGAAACGCCGCCTCGCCGGCGGGGCGAGTTGAGCAGGTTTCATATAGAGAATATAATACACAACCTCGGTCGGGAATCCTGCTTTCGGTAGAGGTCCGTGATTGCAGGGAGTTCAGCTTAGAGCGTCTTGCTTTTTTTGATTGCTTCCTGCACAACATTTGTCTCGGAGCAACAAAAAGGCCCTTGGAATACAAGGGCGCAAAATACGAAAAGTATTTATTCTTTTCTCATCCGGACTGTTACCGTCGGCTCAGGAATTTCACCTGATCGGCGCCTGAAAACAGGCGTTCATAGGCTGTCACTATCGGTGTGGACTTGCACCACGCCCCAAAGAATTTGTTGTTGTGAGTATATTGTAGCACCGCCGAGCGAATTTCGCAACAAAATGGCGGGAATTTACGCAAAAAAGTTACAGGATCACGCTCCGAACACCGCACAAAATGGGCAAAAGCGTCTGTCGAGCGTCTCAAAATGGCAAAACGGCGCCCTTATGATGTCTCAAAAGGGTAAATCAGAACCTGTTTGACGTCCCAAAAAACAAATCGGTGCCCGATGAGCACCGAAAAAGCCGCTTAGTACTTGGCAAGCGCACCCACCAAGGTGTAGAGGGAGTCGTCGAAGTGCTTTTGCTTGGCAAGCGCCTCCAACATGTCCTCGTCGAACACGACGTCGTTGTGTATGCCGATGACACGGTCCGTTTTGCCCTCAACAAGGCACTTGACGGCGTGCACGCCCATGTTTATGCCCAATTTGCGGTCGAACACGGTGGCGTCGCCGCTGCGTTGAAGGTGTCCCAGCACCATCGAGCGGATGTTTAGGTCGGGCAGGCGCTGCAAAATGTCCTTCATCACCTTGTCCGCCTCGTGTCCCTTGTCCAGAGTGCCGTCGGAGCGGATACCTTCCGCCACCAAAATGATGTTATCCTTTTTGCCGACTTGCGCATTGTGGCGGATAAGCTGCGCCAGATCGTCGGGATGGTAGCCTTTTTCCGGCACGCAGACGGCCTCGGCGCCGCAAGCAAGGGCCGCATGCAGGGCGATGTCGCCGCAATCGCGCCCCATAACCTCTACCACGCAGGTGCGGTCGTTGCAGGACATGGTGTCCCGCAGAAGGTTGACGTTGTTTACCACCACCGCCACGGCGCTGTCAAAGCCCAGCGTGTAGTCGGTGTAGGCCAGGTCGTTGTCGATGGTGCCCGGTATGCCGATGACCTTGACGCCGTATTGCGTGCTAAGCACCTTGGCGCCCTGAAAGCTGCCGTCGCCGCCGATGACCACCAGCCCCTCGACGCCGTAACGTTGCAGCGTTTGCAGGGCTTGCTGACGGCCTTGGGGCGTTTTCATCTCGGGACAGCGTGCCGTACCCAGCACTGTGCCGCCCTTGTGGATGATGCCCTCGACGCTTTTTGCGTCCAGACGGCGCACTTCGCCCCCAATGAGGCCCGTGTAGCCGTGATAAATGCCGTATACCTCCAACCCGTGCGACAGCGCCGAACGCACAGTGGCATACACTGCCGCATTCATGCCCTGACTGTCGCCGCCGCTGGTCAAAACACCGATTTTTTTCATATTGTATCTCCCTGAGGCGCATCTGCAACGGGATTTTCGTTGTGTTTGCGCACAAATTTTCTGTTGTAGTTTAGCTGCAATTTATCGTACAGCGCCAAACGCTTTTGCAGACGGTGCAAAAAGTCCCTGTGACGCTTGTTCCAGGCGCACTCGGCCAAGGCGTCCATGCGGGGCAGCAGCAGATAAAACAGCTGTTGCTCGTCCTGCACGTCCTGCGTCCACAAAGCGCCCTCTATGCCCAGCACGTTGGCGTACTGCGACTTGGGAACACGGCGATAGGGGTTGGTTTTGAGCGTTTTTTTGAGGGAAAGCGCATTGTAGTCGTGGTGAAGGTGCACACGACGACGGGGCGAAATGATGACGGGGTGGCCGCTGTTGGCCAAACGGGCCGCCTTACGATGCCTCACCTTGGTCCAAACCTGACTGACAATGCGTTTGTCGGCGGAGGCGGTTATGCCGTCGTTGCGGATGATGACCGTCTTGCCCTTTTGTTGCAGATAGGTGCGGAAAACCTCTATCATGTGGGTTTGCAGCTCCTCTACGCTGTCCAATTTGAGCTGAGACATGCGCTCTCGGCACAGTTTGCAGTTGCACCACCTGTCCTTGGCCACGTCCTCGCCGCCCAAGTGGACGTACTGCGAGGGGAACAGCTCGCAAACCTCGTCCAGAATGTCCTTGACAAAATCGTAGACGTTGTCGTTGCCTGCGCACAAAATATCCTTGGATACCGACCACTTTTTGCGCACCTCGGTGACGCTGCCCGTGCAGCTTAGCTGCGGATAGGCGGCAATGGCGGCCACAAAATGCCCGGGGAGGTCAATTTCGGGAATGATCTCCACATTGCGATCGGCGGCATAGGCCACAAGTTCGGCCACATCCTGCTTGCTGAGGTAGCCTGCGTGGGGCACGTCGTCGATGTAACTTTCGCCGCCTGTGCGCACCTCGGACCCGCTGCGGACACTGGCAAACTCCGTCAGGCGGGGGTACTTGTCTATTTGCAGACGAAAGCCCTGATCGTCCGTCAGGTGCAGGTGCAACTTGTTTAGCTTGACCTGCGACATCAAGTCCACAATGCGTTTGAGCACGTCCAAGCCGAAAAAGTGGCGGGCAATATCCAACATAAAGCCTCGATAGGCAAAGCGGGGGCTATCCTCGATGTAGCCGTCGCTGCACACGATGCGGGTCTGCTTGACGTCCAGATTGAACAGTTGTCGCAAACTTTCCACTGCGTAAAAACACCCTGCGCTTGTGGCCGATGTGACGGTGGCCACGCCTCGGCTTATCATGATGACGTAACCCTCGGCGGGCAATTCGGCATCCTTGGCAAAGATTATCTGCGCTTGCTCGATGACGTCGGTAAACTGCAAAAAGAAACCGCAGCTTTCGTATATCAGGTCGGCAAGCCGCTCGGCCTGCGGAACAAACTCGTTTTCGCAGAACACCTTGGCATTGCCGTCAATACAAAAACTGCCGGAGATATTTTCGGACTTTTGAGGATATGGTAAAATCTTCATCGTTTCCTCTCAAAAGCTAAAAGCTGTGTGTAGTGTGCGATACCTCCCAAATCGGAAATACCACTAAGGGGTATTTTACCACAAAACGGCTGTTTTTACAACTTTATTGCACCACTTTAACGGAAATATAGGCCAATTTGCCGCCCGTCTCTGCCCCGATACACATCGATTGCGCCCGATGTGCCCCCTGCACTCGCCTTTGGGACGGGCAAGGGACGTGAAAAAGGGCAAAGACTGTTGCAATCTGATTGCAGTTTGTTGGACAAAAATTACCTTCTCTTTTTGAGAATGAGCACTATCACCACTGCGGCGACGGCCATGGCTGCAAATGCGCCCACCCATATCAAGATGGTGGCGGTTGTGCTGAGCCCCGAGGAACCATCTGCGGGCGACACCTGATGTGCCGGGTCGTTGTCGCCGTCCGTCACAACAGCATTGCGCTCGACGGTGAGCGTCACCTGCTGCGAGGAGACGTTGCCGTCGCTGTCCGTCACAAAAAAGGTGACGTCGAAAGTGCCCGCTTGCGTGCCATTGAAAGCCGTTTGCACCCGCAAATTGTGCGAGTCCAGCGTAATGGGGCCGTCCTCGGCGTCCGTTGCCGACACGTACTGCGTCCAATCGAGAGTGTGGGCGACGTCTATGCCGATGTCGCTTGCTGCAATGACGGGGCTGCCACCCTGCACTATCTTGCGGCAGGTTTCGTCAAATTGCTGTCTGTCCTGCGGTTGCAAGCGGTTGTACAGATCCAGAATGGCGGCCTTATCCTCCGTTTGATAGTAGGCAGCGTCCAAAGCGCCATCCTGCAAACCGTCCACAAGACGCTGCAACTGCGCTGCCATATCCTGCTTGGTTTCGTCGTAAATGGCCTGTTGCAGGTCGGTTTCGGCCAGATAGTCCGCCACAAGCCCCTGCTTGGTGAGGGTGTAGACGTAGGTTTTGCCGGCGGCAGGCGTTGTTATGCGGTAGCAATCCAGCTGCTTGTCCGTCAGTTGCGAGATGACCTGCACATATTGCGGTGCGTGCGTGTACACCGTCACCTTGCTGCCGTAATCGACACTCAGCTGCTGCGAGGGCTCGGCCACGGTGGTAAAAAATCCCGAGCCCTTTACCTCTTGGAAAAACAGCTGCTTTCCGCTGCTATCGGCCAGTTTGACGGAGACAAACACCTCGTCGGGATTTTGCTTCCACTCGTTGCCCTGATTGCCCAGATTGGCGCCGCCCTTGCTGAGCGTTGCGGTGAGGCTGTCGGAGAAGGCAATCGTCAGCCCTACTGTGTTGTTGGGACCGCTGATACGCAGCGTTTGGGGGTTGAAGTCACTGTCGGGGCGGGCGGTGTAGTCGGCTGCAAGCTCGTTTTGCCCCTGCTTGACGTTTGCCGTGCCGACGCGGCAGATGTAATCGGTAAGCACGGGCACCCGCACCAGATAGCTGCCTGCGGAAATGCCGTCGAAACGGGCCTCGCCGCTGTCGATATGGGCATTGTAGAGCACCTTGCCGCCCTTTTCCAGCAGGACGGTTTTGCCCTGCAATCTGTCGGCGGAGTTTATATTGAACCGCACGGTGAGGCTGCCCTCCACGCCGTTTGCCGCCAGCACCTCGTCGGACACAAGTCCGTAGCTTAGCGACAGGTTTTCGCTCTGCTTGATGTCGTCGGTTTTGTCACCTGCCGCATCCTGCAAAACGGATAGCGTTGTGCCGCATTTGTAGGCAAGCTCGGTTACGGCGTCGGACGTATCCAGCCCCCAGGCGTTGAAATAGGGCAGCACGTTGGTGTTGTAGGTTTCGGCAAAAAAGCGCACATAGCAATCCTGCTGATTTGGTGCGGCAAGCGACAGCTGCTGGCAGGTGCGGCGCAAACTGCGATACCAACTGAAAAACTTGGCGTAGGTTTGCCAGCCCTCGAAGCTATCAAACAGGTTGATGAGGAAGTACAGCCTGTCGCCCACCTCGCTGTGCACAAAAAAGTCGTCGTAGGTTTGGTTGGTGAGGCGGCCGACATTGTGGATCTGCTCTACTGTGCTGTCCTGCCCCTGCGAATCCTTGACGGGAGCGTTGAGCGTCTTGCCCAGCCAATAGGCCGATTGCGCCGTCCATATTTCGTCGTCCATCTGCACATAGTGGCACAAGATGTTGTTGGAAGTTTCGCCCAGGCCCATGCTGCCGTTGCCCAAACCGCCTTGATAGCCGTGTCCCAGCTCGTGCAGGCCGCCCCAATTCATCTCGAAGAAGGAGTACATCTGCCCCCGCACCACTTGCTTGTACTCGGCATCGTTGTAGGTGACGGTTTGCTCGATACGGGAGTTGACGCCGACGTGATTGCCGGAGTAGTAGGCGGCACCTGCACCGTGTGCGTTGGCCTTGACAAGATACTTGGCACGCAAATTTTGGTCGATGGCGTCGTCGGGGTTGTAGTCCAGACCGACGATTTTGTCCATAAAGGTGACGACCTTTTCATAGTAGGCAAGGTGCTCGTCCAGATTGCGGGTGAAGCGGTTGCCGTTGTTTTTGGCACGCTCCGTTTGCCATCTTTCCATATCGCCGATGGGCACAATGACGGTTATTGCGTTGTTTTCTTCTACGGCGTGGCCGTCGCCCGAGGCCTTCCACTGCGCCACAAACTTGCTTTCGCCCTCATCTCCCCCGCCAAAATCGCCATAGTGATAGTACTGCAAGGGGTGCACTGTGTCGGCGTCGTAGCTGATTTCGATCCGGTAGGTTGTGGAGATATCCTTGCCCCGCAGCAGCTTGGGGGTGCTGACAAGGGGCACGCAGGCAGTGTTGTCGGGGATGATCTCGCCGTTGACAAGGCCGCTGGTGATGGTATTTTGCACGGTGACGTAGCCATCTGCGTCCGTTTGCGCAGGCTGGGTAGATATTGTTGTGGAGGACTCTCGGCGGGCGTCATCGTTGAGCAGCGCCACACCGATACCGCTGTTGCCCGAGGTGTCTTTGAGGTTGGGGCAGAGGGCCTTCATGCGGAAGGACGCCCCGTGGGGCAGATAAATGCCCAAAATCTGGCGGTCGCCGCTGTTGCAGCGAGAAAAACCCGCAAGCTGCATGTTCCAATCGTTGGGCAGGGCGTAGAGCGTGCGGCGCACTGTGATGGCGTTTTTGCCGTCGTCCACCACGTGCACTGGCACCGTAAGCTGCGACACGTTGCCGTGACTGTCCCTTACGCTGTACTGCAAAGTGTAGTCGCCCGCCTTGGCGGTGTTGACAGTGCCGCTGCGCACTATCCTGCTGTCCAGGTCGCCGTCCTCGAAATCCTTGGCAAACAGCCGAAAACGACTGTCCTTGGCGTCGAACTCGTCCACGGCGCCCAGCGAAAAAGTTATCTCCGTTGCGCCGTAAAACACGGGCTTGTTGGTCTCGCTCCAATACAGGTCGGGGTCCTGCGACTGCTGCGCCAACGCCTCGCCGCCCGCACAGGTAAGCAAAAGCGCCGCCGAAAACAGCAGCAACAGGGCAAAACAAAACAGATTTTTGTGTTGAGTCATAGATAAATGTACCTCGTGGCAATTTGCACAATAAGTATATCAAAAAATCGGTGAGGCTTCAAGCGGAATTTTGCGCAAAAAAGGCGAAAAACCCTTGTAGTGAGTACCCACACAAGTTGATGTACTAAACATGTGTGGGAGAACAACCAAGCGAGAGTTGTGACATAGCTCGCCTCGGAGTGATTTGGGCGCAACGACACATTACTTCGGGTGATAATTTCTTCCAACTTGCCCCACCGGCGAGGTGGCCCAACTTGCCCCACCGGCGAGGTGAGGCAAAGGTTTATTCTTCTTTTTGTCGGTGTTGCAGGTAGCGTTTGACGCCTATCACGGCAAACACTGCCCCCACAACTGCCGCCACGGCCAGCGCCGTCCAGCCCAGCAGCGGCCAAGTGGTGACGCCTACCGAGCGAGAATAGTTCCAGGCGGTGACGACATCATGGTTTTTGTCGCCAAAATCCCGCATGACGCCAAGGCTGTCGATATTGCGGTAGTTGTCGGCGTTCAGCTCGGCGCTGACAAAGGGGTAGCGCCAATTGCTGTGGTCGATTTCGTCCTCGTAGTGGAAAAACTCCTCGGTAAACTGCTCCATCTGCTCGGGGTCGTCGGGGTCATAGTCGTAGCCCTCCGCCAAAAACGCCATGGCCTCGGGGCTATCCAACAGGGCCTGCGGTTTGACGGCCGCCGAGTAGCCGATCTCGTAGAGGTTCTGGGCGGCGATATCGGGGCGATTGAGGAAGTTGATAAACAGTTTGACGGCGTCAAGATGTTCCTTGTTTTCCGTCTTTTGCTTGGGCACCACCCAGCCATCAAACCAGATGTTGCCCGTGCTGTGCGGCACATAGTAGGACAACTCGTAGTCGCCCTCCTCGCCGAGGTCGTCGTTCCAGCTCTCTTCCACAGCGTACATGGCGTCGCCGCTCCAAGCAAGGTCCACGATGGCGTTGCCGGAGAGCAAATCGTCTTTGCCGAAATCCACCTCGTAGCCGAACAGCTGCTGCTTTTGGGCGGTGAGCGCCTCCTTGACCAGCTCCAAAAGATTGTCGTCCACCTCGTTGATGAGCTCGCCTGCGGACATGCTTGTGTACAACCTGCCCTCGTCGTTGGTTTTGCCATCGAGTTGGTCGCTTTCCAACAGGTAAAACACCGTTGCGGCGTAGCTGTCCCGGATGCTGTCCTTCATCAGGATGTTGCCGCTGAGCTTGTCGGACAGCACATTGCCGTTGCCGTCGTCGTTGAACAAAATGCCCCAATTGGCCTTGTTGAGCGTCTCCTCGTCGTAGATGCCCGCATCCATAAAGGCATATTTGTTGTACAAAATGCCCAGCGTGCCGTACATATAGGGCACAAAGTAGTCCAGCATGCTTACTTTTTGCCCTGTGGAGGCAATTTCTATCTGCCCAAAGGTGCTGCCCACCTTGCTGCGGATACCTTCCTCTACGTTGTCGGCGTTGTGGACGTATTTGGACAGATCCACTGCGTCGGAAAATTTGCTTTTGTAGGTTTGCTCGTCAAAGTAGTTGAGGGGCATAAGCATGTCCATCTCGATGAGCTTTTGTATGGCGTACTCGCTGGGGCACACCACGTCCACGTTGCTGTCGCCCTTGGTGAGGCGGGTGAGCATGGTCTCGTTGGTGTCGAAGGTGACGTAGGTGATTTCGATTTGCTTGCCGCCCGTCATCTGCGAGTAGTAGGCGCCGAAGTCCTCTTTGAGCTTGTCCTCGCTGTAAATGTAGTCCGCCCAATTGTAGATCACAAGCGTCTCGACAGGTTGACTGTCGCAGGCGGCAAACACCGCCAAAAGGGCGCACACCAGCAGCAAAAGGGACAAAATACGCACAAAATTTTTCATTTGGCCACCTCCTTGGAGGTACGCTTGATGTTCATCACCAGCAGCAGCGCAAACATCACCACCGAGAATATGCTGAACACCGCAAACCAAAACGGTTCGAGGCTCTTGACGCGGGCGTCCTCGTAGATGTAGGTGGAGAGGGTCTCGATGCCCGTGTCGCCCTTGTTGAATTGCGTGATGATAAAGTCGTCCAGACTGAGCGTAAACGCCATCGCAAAGCCGCTGATGATGCCCGGCATGATAAAGGGAAACACCACTTTGAGCATGGCGGTAAAGGGATTTGCGCCCAAGTCCAGCGCCGCCTCGTACATGTTGGGGTCCATGCGCTGCAATCGGGGCAAAATGGACAGCACCACATAGGGCGTGCAAAATGCCACGTGGCTGATAATCAGGCGGGTCATGCCCTGCGGAAAGATAAAGGAAAACGCCGCAAAAAACACCATGAGGCTGACCGCCATCACCACCTCGCTGTTGATCATGGGCAGTTGGTTGACGGTGAGGGTGATTTTTTTCATCTTGCGGCCCAGCGCATAGATACCGATTGTGGAAAATGCGCCCAGCACGGTGGATATTACGCTGGCAGAAATGGCCAATATCGCAGTGTTTTCGAGGGCGGACACCAATCCGCCGTTTTGTTCCGGGTCGAACAGCGCCTTGTAGCTATCCAGGGTGAACCCGTTGGCAAAGCTGAAACGGCTTGTGCCGCTGAAACTGAACACGATAATCAGCAATATGGGCAGATACAACAGCGCCAGCACCAAGCCGAGATAGCCGTCGGCGCAAATGCGAGACAAAATGTTGCGCTTTTTCATAGTACGCTCGCCGCCTCCTCGTCCTTACTTGTGAGGCCCACAGCAATGTTGGCCACTATCACCAGCACCAGCATAACAAGGCTCATCACGCTGCCCACGCCAAAGCTGTTGGTGGTTTTGGAAAAGTGCATGTTGATTGCGTCGCCAAAGAGGAAAATTTTGCTGGATGACAAAATCTCCGATATGGCAAAGGTGCTGATTGCGGGGATAAATGTCATGGTTATGCCGCTGACAATGCCCGGGGTGGAAAGGGGCAGCACCGTTTTGAGAAACACCGTCATTTTGTCGGCGCCAAGGTCCTCGGCCGCCTCGATGTAGCTGTGGTCGATACTGACCAATGTGGTGTGCAGCGGCAATATCATATAGGGCAGGTAGTTGTACACCATGCCAAACAGCACCGTGCCCATGCCCAGCTCCACGTCCAGCGCCATAAATATCGCCTTGGTAGACAAGGTGCGGATGAGGAAGTTGACCCACATCGGCAAAATGAACAGCAGCACAAACACACGGCTCTTGGCGTGATACTTGGCCAGCAAATAGGCACATGGGTAGCCAATCACAAGGCAGATGAGCGTTGTCACCAACCCGATGACCAGCGAGTTGCCCAACACCGTCAATCCGCCGCCTGCGTCGGAAAAGAACTCTGCAAAGTTTTGGAAGGTAAACTTGTTGGCGTCGTCCAAAAAGGCGTTGATGAGTATTATCACCAGCGGCACCACCACAAACAACAGCAAAAACGCCATGTAGGGGTAGGCAAACGCCCGACGAGAAAAGCGAAACTTAAACCTCTTTTTCATCAGGCACCTCCTCCAACAAAATCTTTTCCGGGGCGATCTTGATGCCCACTCGGTCGCCGATACTCCACTCGTAGTCGTTGTCCACAAAAAAGTCGTAGTAGTCGTCCGTGCGCACAATGTACTGCCAATAGCTGCCCTTGTAGATGGCGGATATTATCGTGGCGCCGATGGTGCCGTCCTCCTCGTCGTCGGTTAGCTCCACGTCGTCAAAATCCACCTTGATGTGCACCTTGGTGCCCTCGTCAAGGTCTGTGACGCAGGGGAATTTGCCCTCGCAAAAGTACACCACGTTTTGCTCCCATATCTCGCCGTCCAGCTCGTTGATGAGGCGGGATTTGTGCATGATGTGGAAGTCGAACGGCTTGATGTACAGCCCGATTGTGTCACCTGTGCGCACCTCTACATTGTCGTGGATGATCACCTCGTTGCGCTCGTCGCCGTGCGTGAGGGCCGTCACCTGATAGTGATCCCCTTTGAACACGCAGCTGAGCACGTCCGCCTCCACCAGACATTGCTTGTCGGAGGTG
Organism: uncultured Clostridia bacterium; assembly: GCA_947586855.1. Taxonomy (GTDB): domain Bacteria; phylum Bacillota; class Clostridia; order Christensenellales; family CAG-314; genus Fimimonas. The sequence goes on along the minus strand of CANPXV010000003.1, from coordinate 40,819 downwards.
GGCACGATCTTGATGTCCTCCGGCCGAACGATGACGTCGATGGGCTCGTTGAACTTGAAGCCCTTGTCCACGCACTCAAATTTGTGGCCGGATATATCCACGCAACAATCCTTGACCATGGTGCCGCTCAGGATGTTGCTTTCGCCGATAAAGTCCGCCACAAAGGCGTTGGCGGGCTCGTCGTACACCTTGGTGGGGTTGCCGATCTGCTGGATCTCGCCGTCCTTCATCACCACGATGGTATCGGACATGGTGAGGGCCTCTTCCTGATCGTGCGTGACGTACACAAAGGTGATGCCCAACTGTTTGTGCATCTGCATCAGCTCCAACTGCATGTCTTTGCGCATTTTGAGGTCCAGCGCACCCAGAGGCTCGTCCAGCAGCAGCACCTGCGGCTCGTTTACCAAGGCTCGGGCGATGGCCACACGCTGTTGCTGTCCGCCCGAAAGGCTGTTTACCGCACGGTGGCCGTAGTCTTCCAGATCCACCATTTTGAGGGCGTTGTTGACCTTGTCTCGTATCTCCGCCTTGGTGAGGTGGCGCATTTTTTGCACCTTGTTGCCGTTTTTGTCGGTGATGGGCTCGCCGTTGGGCACCGTTTTCATTTTGAGGCCGAACGCTATGTTGCCAAACACGTTGAGATGGGGAAACAGCGCATACTTCTGGAACACCGTGTTGATGTTGCGCTTGTGGGGCGGCAACTCGGTGATGTCCTTGCCGTTGAACAGTATTGTGCCGCTTGTGGGCTGCTCAAAGCCGGCAATCATGCGCAGCGTGGTCGTCTTGCCGCAGCCGCTGGGGCCAAGCAAGGTGACAAATTCGCCTCGGCGTATGCTGAGAGAAATGTTTTTGACAACGGGCTTGTCGCCGTACGATTTGCTGACGTTTTTGATTTCGATGATTTTGTCGTCCATGGTGCCTCCTAAAAATTAGACGGGGTTGTTACCCACAAAACTTTGCTTTCGCCTTTGTGTGCGTTTTTGATGACGTGCTGTCGGGTGCCGTTTAGCGAAAAGGACTCTCCCTTGCGCAAAAGATAGCACTCCTCGCCCACGGACAGCTCCACCGAGCCTTGCAGCACAAAGCCAAATTCCTCCCCCTCAAAGGGGCTGCGCTCCATGCTTTGCTGGCCCGCTTGCAACGTGAGCACGATGGGCTCCATCTGCTTGACCTGCGAGTTGGGTATCAGCCAGGTGCTTTGCCCGCTGCCGTTGTTGGATACAAAGTAGTCGGACGGGGTGTACACAACTTGCTCGCTGCGCTGCTCGGCAAAAAAATCCGGCAGAGTGACGCCCAATACGTTGAGGATATCTTCCAGCGTGGCGATGGAGGGCGAGCAAAGGTCGTTTTCTAACTGTGAGATGTAGCCTTTGGTCAGCTCCGTGCGCTGCGCCAGCTCTTCCTGAGTGAGGTCCAGCTGCTGTCGGTATTGTCTGATTTTTCGACCGATTTCTACCATTTTCGACGCTCCCAAAACAAAAAATACCCTTTGGCCAAACCAAAAATATTTACGGTGCGCCTTGCCGCAGAGGCAAAACGCCAAACTACAACACGCTCGCCCGTCGGACGGCGCCCGTGCACCACTTGCGCACGCTGCATTTGCGAAAATAAAATTGATTGCCAAGGGCAACAATGACAGTATATAGCATTGATAAGGTATTGTCAAACGTTTTGATTAGTTATTCTAAACAATTTTTATTTTTACTAAGATTTTTGTTTAGAGTGTACCCTACCCGTCCAGCCTTTGCGCCCACTCTGTGCCGAAAAAAAAGAAAAGGAAGAGAGCAGAAAAAGAAAAGAGGAGAGGAAAGAAAAGAAGATGGGAAAGAAAGGAAGAGAGAAGAGAAAGAAAAGAAGATGGGAAAGGAAGAGAGAAAGGAAGAGAGAGGATAAAGAAAAAAGGAGAGGAAGAGAAGAAGAAATAAAAAGGGACGAAAAAAAAGAAGAAAAAAGCCTCGCACAGGGCGAGGCTGAACGTCGGAAGGACGAGAAAAGCACGACAAGCATGGCTTGTGGGGAGGGGTCAGAGGACGGTGACGGGGAGAGAGCGAAGGCGCAGCGGCAGGATCTTGTCGGCGCCAAGTTGCTGTGCAGCGGCGGATACAAATGCGTCCAAATGCATGCGGGGCACAAGGCACAACACCGTGCCCGCAAAACCTCCTCCGTGCACTCGGGCGGCGCAGGGGGCAAGGCTGTGCGCAAGCGAAATGATGTCGGCGATGGCTGTGTCGTGCTCGTCTGCGGCGCAATTGCGCAGGTCGCACAGGCTGCTTTGGCCGGAGGCGTCCACAAGGGATATCAGTTTGGCAATATCGGGGTGTTCGATGTCGGGTCGGGCGTCGTCGGGACGTTCGGCGGTGGGAGACAGCATATCGGCAAACTGCTGCACACGGGCCTGCTCGGTAAAAAAGTGGCGGGCACGCAGGGCGGGCAGCTCTCCCACTTGGCGCACAACGGCGTCGAAAGCGGCAAAAAAGGCGTCGGGCGGCACATCCACCAAGCGCTGACGGCAAAAAAAGCGGGCAACGGCGTGCATATCGGCAGGGATCTGCGCATACAGGGCGGATAGTTGCGAGTGGCTGCCGCCGCTGTTGATGAGCACGGGCACGGGGTCGCTTGGCAACGCAAGGCGGGTGTGGCGCAGGCCGTCGGCAAAATCCAGCAAAACGGCGCCGCCGATAGCGATGACGCTTTGATCCAGCAGGCCGCACGGCTTGCCAAAAAAGTTTACCTCGGCATATTGCCCCGCACGGGCAAGGGTCTCGGCGGGGATGGCCCCTTGGTTGTAGAGCGCAGACAAAATGGCGCCCACGGCCAGCTCGAAGGCGGCGCTGCTGCTTACCCCTGCGCCTGTAGGGATGACGGAATCGGTGTAGGCGTCAAATCCGCCCACGTTGTAGCCGTTTTGTTGCAGATATTGCACCACGCCCAGCACAAGACCTGCGCTGCGCCCGTGATGTTGGCGGTCGTCCAGACGTAGCGTAACAGTGCTGCGCCCGTTGCCGCAAATGCGGATTTGCTGCCGATCGTTGGGCAAAAAGGCCGCCAAAATGTCCAGATTGACGGTGCACGCCACCACTTTGCCGCCGTTGTGGTCCAGATGGTTGCCGATCAGCTCCAATCGCCCGGGAGAACTGACAACGTGCGCCTGCGAGCCGCCAAACAGCCGCCGAAAATTGGCCAGCACCTCGTCGAAACGCCGCAAATCGGCAATATTTTTGCGCCCGTACAGCGGCAAAAGATAGGGCGACAATTGGTTTGAGCAGGAAAACAGCTTCATAGTGCTATTGTAGCACAAATCGCCGCAAATGGCAATACGTGCACCACGGTTGACAATTTAGATAATGCAGCGGTGGACGGTTAAGCTATGACAGACATAGGGCGGGGTTTTAGGGACAATGGGAAATTTAGTAAAGAGAGAATAAGAGAGAGGAAGAAAAGAAACTTACGTGAGAAATAAAAGAAAAAAACAAGGAGAAAAAATTAAATAAAGAAGAAAAGGGCGAGAGGGATAAATAAGAAAATGATAGGAAAAAAGAGAAGAGGAGAGAAGAGAGAAGGTAAGGGAAAGAGGGCGAGGGAGACAGGGGCGGGGAAAGAGGTTTTTGTGGGAGGGGGATAGGAAAAAGGCTCCCGCAAGGGGAGCCTTTGAAGCCGCTGGGGCTTGGGAGCAAATATTCAGTTGCTTGATATGGTCAGAGCGTGCTATGCAAAGAATGCAAGACTGCTGAATTCGACATATACGTTACTGGTGTTTTCAGTAGTCACTTCGAAAGTCAGTCTGTAATAGCAATTTGACCAAGTGCCTGTTTCGGGAGCGAACTCTATCACTTCGTTAGCCTTGACGTTTGCAGTGAAATCCTTAGTGAAGCTGGCTTTTGCACCTGCAACTGCGGGATCAGAAGTGAAAACTTCAAATGTTGCTTTCGTAACAGTGATACCGACAGCGCCGAGAGTCAAAACAACTTTAGCAACGTCGTGGTTTACCGAAGTTGTGCTCGTGATATGTCTTGCAGCTTCCAACTTGGTGACCGTGTCGTTAGACTTAGTAGCTTTGCCACCCAATCTCCAAGGTTGCGTTGTCAGGTTGCCTTCACCTTTCCATGTCACACCATCAACCGTCACATTACCGCTGCCTGCGTATGAACTGTTGGTGCCTTTTGCTTCATTGGTAGTGGTATCAAGTGTGTAAACTGCCTTGACTGGAGCCTTGACGCTGGTGTTCTCACGGACGTTGAGCTTGATGGAGGTAAGACCGACTTGCGTGTTGGAGGTAGCCTTGGTGGCGATTGCCAGACGAACGGCGATCACACCGGCATCGAGGTTATCAGCGGTGAGGTTTTCGACAAACTTGCCATCATCGATACCCGTACCTTGATCTTTGAAGCCCACATTGGCAACTGCCGTCCAGGTCTTGCCGTCCTTGGATGTCTCGATGTACATGGACTGGAAGGTCTTGGTGTTCCATTGAGCGAGCGAGAAGTTGACAGACTTGATGTCCTTGCCACCGCCCGTGAGGGTTGCTGTTACATATTGCGTATTGTTGTTGGCAGCGATGACAGGACGGTCCGTGATTGTGGAGGACTGAGAGTCTGCCCTGCTGAAATCAACAACAAGGTCCAAACCAATGGGTACGGAGTGAGCCTGATAGCTGCTCGTCCAATCGTTGGTCTTGTCGAAAGTGGCAAAACGAGACACGAAGTCGATCTCTACATCGCCCATGATCTCGACGATCTTGGGAACGGTGATTTCGCGGGTGTAGGTGGCAGATTTGTCGCCGCGGGTTACAACGCCTTTGAGGATGAAGGTGACATCGCCGGGGGCTACCCAATCGATGACGAGCTTGCCGTCATTGTTGATGGAAATGCCGTCCATCTTGGCCTTGTCTGCGTCGGTTTTGCCCTCGACACTCCAAGCGATGGAGACGCCGGGATAGCGTGCGCCCTCGGATGGAAGAGTGACGGATTGACCCTGAGACATGGCCTTATCGTAAACAAGGTCGCCCATTTCGGCATCAACGATTTGTTGGTCGGTTTGCTTGTACGTCTCGATAGTGACATACTCGTAGGTGGAGTAGTTACCAAGTTTGAAGTCGATACGCAGGTTGATACGTTCGTGCAGGTCGCCCGGCTTGATGGACAGTTTGCCATCGGTGCCAAGTGTCACGAAGCTGTTGTTCCAAACAAGTTTGTATGAAACGGAAACTTCGCCACTCTTGGCGGGAAGGGTGAACTCCACATCGCCGGGAAGAATGTAGTGACCGCTGATATTTTTGTTATCGGCAAGTTTGGCAATGCTCTTGGAGGAGAACAATTCGTTGATTTCATCAACAGCCGCACGCACCTTGACAGCATCGGGATCGACAATTTCGGGGTCTCTTGCAGCGACAAAAGTATCTTCTTTTATGCTGCCAATGCGTGCAAGAAATTGAGAAACATCTGCATTACCTGCATTGCTACCCGTGATGTAGTAGGTGCTGCTGGCGCTCATTGTATCATATGTGCCATAGGTGCCAATGAAGGCAGCCTCTGCTCCCTCAACATCGTCAAGGAATGTAAACATACCTTTTGCAAGGCTGTTGTCCCAAACCCATGCGCCTGTTGCTGTGTCTACAAGTACCAATTTGTAGGAGAAGTTTTTGGCGGTTTCATCCTTTTTGTAGGCTTCAATCTCGATAAACTTGGTACCAAGTTTGAGAGTGTATCCACCCGCAACCTTTGCCACAACCACGTCTGCTGCCTTGGTAGGATCATCAGTCGTCGTTATACGGCTGCCATCCAAGGTGGCAGTTGCATACAGGGTCTTATACAAGCCCTTTTGGTACATACCGAGTTTGTAAGTGCCTGCCTCGGGTGCCCATACCTTGTAGTTGGGGTTATCTTTGCAGAGTCTTGCAACAAATTGAGAAACATCGACTTTTGCTTTTGCCTCGTCATCCTTGTTTATATAGGATGTTTCGCTCGGAGCGATATCGCCGCTATTTCTAAGTTTATCGCTTGACAAATAGTTGCCCAAATAGCGATCTTTCGAATCAAAGTTAGCGTAGAAACCTTTGAAACCTTCATCATATTTCCAAACGAATGCGTCGTCTACGTATCCGCCGTTAATATTGTTTCCACTCTTTTTGAGTCCAAGGTACTTGTTGTCGCTTGTGCGTTGGACGGTGTAACCGTCACCACTCTTGGCGACCTTGAATTTGTACGCTTTGCTCAAATCTGTTGTTGTAGAGATATTGTATTTGCTGTTTGTGGCATCACCCGCAAAGTAGTATGTTCCGTTATAGCCAAAGCCGAAATAGAATTCTCCTGTCAATTCTTGACTGGGATCCCAATTGACATAAGGCTTTTCCTCAACAACGGGTGCGGGATCAGTAAAGGAGATGAGGTCGGCGCTGATTGCCAATACCTGGAAGTTGCCCTGGTAGTTGCCCAGGATACCGGTGATTGTGCACAGTTTGCCCGTCTGATCCTTTACTTTGTTGATGATGGCTTGCCAATTGTCATCTTTGAGTGTGTAGTGGCCCTTCATGTAGCCGGAGAGCTGAACGTTGACGTCCTTGCCGTCCTTGGTGAGGGTCATCAATGTCTCGGAATTGGCGGAGCCTGCGGGTGCGGAAACGTTTTTGACAGTCCAGCCAGTGAGCGAAACGCGTTGAGACTCGTGATAGACTGTGCTGGGAACTTCGCCAATGAGGTCGTTATCCACTGCGTAGACATGGCTGGCAACCTCTGCCTCGGTGACAGACTTGTCGGCATCAACGGTGACTGTGCCGCCCTGGTTGGTCTCGATGAGGCCGCTGTAGTTGGTGTTGGTGGTGCCTGTTACGCGAACGTAGCTGCCCACTTTGAGTGCGGCGTGGCATGCAGCATCCGCACCGCCGCGGAAGATATAGTAGCCGGCTTTCCAGCTCTTATCTGCCATGTAGAAAGTGACGTTTGCATAGTTGGAGTCGTTTTCGGCAATGGCAACAACGTAACCTTCGAGGTCTTGGCTGACGCCTGTGTTGTTGTACCAATAGTCGATGAGAGCCTCGTCGTCAAGGTCCACATAGACGGTGAAACGGTAGGTTTGATTGACCTCGTCTGTGCCGTATTTGAAGGTGGCGCGCAGACGAACCTCCGGCTTCATTCCGCTGGGAGTGACCTTGCACTTGTTACCTTCGACCTTGATGTAGTGCCCGCTGGCCTCGTTGGCAACTTCCCAAGAAATTGTGGCAGTTTTGCCTTGGAAGGTGCAGCTGGTGTCCAGATCGAAATCCTTGGAAAGGGTTTTTCTGTCGTTTTTGAAGGTGTAGCTGTCGGCAAAGACAGAGGCGGTCAGTTTGGCCACATACACCGTGAATACCTTTTTGTGCGAGCCGACTTTTGCGGTGAGCTCGACCGTTTGACGCTCATCGCCAAGTGTGACCTTGGCCGTCCAATCGGTTTCGTTTTCCGTAAGAACAATCGCATTGTTGTTGGATGACCACTTGATGGGGTCTACGCCCTCGCCCGTTTCCTGGTCGATGTAGACGTACTTATCCAATGCAAAATCTTCTTTTACTTCGGTGTCGGCCCAAGACGGCTTGTAGCCTTCGAGGTCGCCCTCGCCGCAGGCTGCCAACACAATAGTGCTGACAATGCACAAGCAGCAAAGTAACGCCAAAAGCATATACTTAGTTGATTTTTTCATCGCTTTCTCCTTATATTATTTTTTTTAGTTAGCTATGCTAACAATGTCAATTGGGTAGATTCTTCGCTTGTGCGAAGTGCGTTTACCATGAGGAAGTCGCCGACTTTGTAGGTTTGGCTGTTGTTGGCGGTTACGGTAAACTCGGTGGGTTGCGAGGCTGTGCCGCTTGCGCTGACCAAAGACGCCGTGGCCTTGAATACAGTTTGACCCTCATTTTGGCTGACAATCTCTGTGACAGTGAGGCCCGTGTAGAGGCTCTTGTCGTAATCGGCCTTGTAGGAGACGTTGTTGCTGAACGTAAGATAAACGTTGGCCGCACGGGGGACTGTGAGCTTGTTGCTGTCGTACAGCTCGCTATAAGAAATGTTGCTGATCTGATAGCCGCTGCCGTATAACTGCACGGTGCCCACAAATTTGTACAAAGTGCCAATACACAATGCGTTGGACGCAGGATTGGAGTTGTAGCCCGTGTAGACGTTGATGGAGTGCTTGACGCCATCCACAAACTGACTTGCCTCGAACATATGCGTGCCGCTTTTGCTCACTTCGTGGCCGACAATGTACGCCTCGAAAATCACCTTGGCGCCGACTTCGGTCGCCTTGTCGTAGTACATATCCTCGTTGCCCTCGAAATCCTTGATGGCAAACTCGACGGGGTCGTCGTTGTAGAGGGGGTCATCCAACTTGGAGAACACCCTCAGCTGCATCTTGCGGGCAGCAGACTCGGCCTTGGCAAAGTAGCTGTTGTATGCAAACTTGGCTGTGCCCGAACCGTTGTTTTTGCTGTAACCGTTTTCGACAATCTCGAGATTGAGCAGATAGAAATCGTGATCGGCCGTCTTGTACCAGACGTATCCCAACCAACGAGTATGGTAACTGTCCATCTCAGGCTCGCCGCCCGTGCTGGACTCCACCACTATCTCTGTGGCCTCGCTGAGACGCTCCTTGACAAAGGTGGATGCGGCCTTGCCCCACTTTTCGACACTGGTGGTAGACTCAGGCGTGTCGATGCTGTAATAACGCACGTTGACGGTGCCATCTGTATCGCTGTAAAAGCGGGTAGTGTCGCCATCGGTGAAGGCATCTACGCGAACCACGCCAATACCATCATTGAAGAACGACTTGTTTTTGTAGTCCTTGGTGAGCGTGAGGGTCTTGGTGATGTCGGTCAAATGTTCTGTGTTGTCGGCCACCTTGTTGCCGCCGTCGCATGCGACAAACACGCAACTGACCATCAACAGCATAACAATGACAATTGGAAGAAGTTTTTTCATAGTTGGTCCTTTTTGAAATTTACACTTTGCAGTGTGTCAAGAGAAATGTTATTGACCGCAGGCGCTGATTGCTTCGGACAAAGCTCTGCTGGGATCGCGGGAACCGGTCATGGCAACAAGCAGGGCAATACCAACTTGGTCGCGGGCGTTGCTGGATCCGTCAAAGGCGGGAGAAGCAAAGAAACGATCGCTCAGTTCGGTTGCGATGGCTGCTGCTTTGGCAGTGGCGCTGCCGCCTGCCATATGCTTTTGATAGGTTTCAATGTCAAAGACGTCGGTGCGCATGGGGTTATAACCGCTGGCAATGGAGAATGCAGCCTGGAAGGTGGGATCAAGCAACTCTTTGACGAAGAGCCAAGTCATGATCTTCTTCTCGTCGGCATTGGAGGCGTTGTTGCCGCCCGTCAACATAACCAAAGAGGGGCCTTGGCTGATGCAGCTGTAATTGGTGGTGCCGTCAGCTTGCTTGCTGCCCGGGATGGGAACGATGTCGAAATCGAACAGACCGCTGGGATCCTGGTGGCTGGCGCCACCGCTGGAACCGATGCAGTACACAAGCCCGTTTTGGCCGTCCTCGTTGCTGACGCCCTTTACAAACAGACCGCTGGTGTAGGCGTCATAGTCCTCTTGGGTGGTGATATAGCCCTTGTCATAGTACTCGGCAAGTTGGCCAAGCCATACTTTGGTGTTATCGTTGTTGAAGAGGTAGTGATTGCCGGATGCAGATGTGTAGCCCCAACCGTTTTGTTGGCACATCGTGATGAACCAGTTGGCCTCGCTGTCATATCCAAGAGGAGTGCAGGAGGGATACTTGGCTTTGATCTTTTCGCAATCCTTCCAAAGTTGGTCCCAAGTTTCGGCGGGCTCTTCGATGCCGCAAGCCATGAGGGCTGTTCTGTTGACATACATCAACTCTGTGGACTTTACAAAGGGCAGCGTGAGCAGCGAATTCTCGCTGAAACCGTACTTGTCGTAGTCGGCATAGTTCTTGGCGTAGCCTTCTTCGATGTAGCCTTTGACGAATTTGGAGGTTTCTGCTTCAGTAAAGCCGATATGCTCCACATTGACGGTTTGCTCGGCACCACTGCCATCAGTATAGGTGTACGAGAAGTTTCTGTCGCTGGTGTAGAACTCGCTCATATCCACAAGATATTGTGCATTAGAGCTCATGTAGGCGGCAACGTGGTCGGCATAGCAATATGCAAGGTCGGGCTGAGTGCCGGCAGGGAAGTCTTGCCGTATCTTGTCGCGAACCTCATCATATCCGCCGGGGTTGCTGTGTTCTACCGTCCAGCCGGGATACTTTGCTTCAAATGCCGCAATAGCCTGGTCGGTTATCGTTTGAAGCGCATCTCCTTGTGAAGAGTAGAAATAGATCGTGTGATCGACATCTCCGCCCTCGGCACATGCTGCAAAGATGGTGAGGCAGCCCGCTGCAAGCAACGAAATAACAATCACCGCTGTCAAAATCTTTTTCATAGTTTTCTCCTTTTTTTTATTAACTCCACCGCACTGCCGTGCGGATAAGTCCGTAGATAGTTTGTGTAATGGCAAAAAATCTTAGCCCTTGGTGCCGCTCTTGGATACGCCGCGCATGATGTACTTGCGGCAGAAGATAAACAGTATGAACAGCGGCAAGCTGACCATACAGACAGCGGCCATTTTGAGGGTGATCAACGGGTCGCTGTCACCATAGCGGCCGCCATAAAGCACATTGCCGCGGTCCACGAAGGAGCCTGTTACCCAGTTGGTTATCATTTGCCATTGTTGCTCGTTGACCAAGCGGGGCCAGATGTAGCTGTTCCAGGTGCCGATAAATTTGAGCAGCGTTATGGAAATGAGGGTGGGGGCCGTCAACGGCACCATCACCTTGATCAGGTACCCCATGTCGGACAAACCGTCCACTTTGGCCGCTTGATACAGTGAGTTTGGTATCTGCATAAAATTGTTGCGCAACAGGTAGATGTAGTACACGCTGACCAGGAAGGGCAATATAAGTACTGTGTAGGTCTGCCTCATTTGCAACTTGCTGACGGTAAGATAATTGGACAGGGTGAACATTTCGCCGGGGATCATCATCGTTGCCAACATGATGGCAAACAAGATGTTTTTACCTTTGAAGTTCATGCGGGCAAGAGCATAGGCCGTGAGGACGGTGATGATGACGCCTATCGTTGTAGACATAAAGCCCACCACCAACGTATTGAGCAAAATTCGCCAAAATGTGGGGCTGTTGGCACTGGTGGATTGGTTCATTATCGCCTTGTAGTTGCCCCATTGAAATTGACGCGGGAAGAACGTGGGCACAGCCTCGCGATATTCGTCCTCGGTTTTGAGCGAGGAGATGATCATCCAATAGAAGGGCAAAAAGGCGAGCAGTGCACAGGCTGTCAAAAAGATATAAACAAACACGTTTTTGACAATCCCGACTACCTTTTGGCGTTTGAGTTCCTTTTCCACATCCAGCTCGGACGCACCTTGCTCCAAACGGACGTATTGGGTTTGGCTCCAATCGATGTGGACGGCATCTGCTGCGATGCGGGTGGACTTTTCGTAACGATAACGCTTGTACAAACGCAGCACAACTACCAGTTCCGCAATGATAACGCATACCAATGCGGCAAGTATCCAACCTGCTGCGGAAGATGAAATGGCTAATAATCTGAGCATATTCTTCTCCTCCTTACCTGTAAGTTGTGCGCTTCTTGGTCACTTTGTTGTTGATCCAAGTTATGATCATGATGATCACAAACAGTATCAGAGATCCCGCAAATGCAAGGCCTGCATATTTGTCCTCTCCGATGTAGTTGTAGATATATCCGACCATGGTGCCCATTTCGTAGCGCAGGCCCATCTTTTCGCCGAATATACCCACTACTGCCGAGTACTGCTTCATGCCGCCCATGATACCCGTAACAAGCAGGTAGCTGATTTGCGGAGAAACCATCGGCGCAGTGATGTGCCACAAAGTTGTCCAACGGCTGGCACCGTCCACCTTGGCAGCGTCGTAGTACTGCTTGTTGATGGACTGCAATGCGCTGAACAGTATCAGGATCTTGAAGGGCAAGCCCGACCAGACCTCATAGACCATGAGCACTATGTAGTTGGCCCAGGGGATGGTGATGCGCCCCAGTTCCCACTTGGGCGAACTGAGTACGTCCGTCCAATTGATGGGGTTGTCTTTCAATCCCAACACCAGATTGACGATACCGACTGTCTCCGTGTGAGATTTGGTGCCTACAACGGTAAAGAAGGTTGCAAACACGGCGCCCATTGCCAATGCGTTGGTGAGATAGGGCAAAAACAGTATTGTCTGATATGCCTTTTGTACGGCCTTGATGGAGTTGAGCGCAACGGAAATGAGCAGCGCCAACAATGTGGAAACGGGAACGGAGATAAAGGTGAATATCAACGTGTTGACCAGACATTGAAGGAAGTCTGCACCGCCTCTGTTCAAGTCTCCCTTGACGACGTGCACAAAGTTGGAAAAGCCCCAACCGCTGTATGTGCCGTTTGCGCCGTTGTAGTCTTCCTGAAACGCATGTATAAATGCCATAATGATGGGATAAAAGGTAAATACCGCCATCAAAATGAGCGCAGGCGCTACAAACAGCCAACCGCTTTGAGCCCGTAGCCCGCGGCGGAATTTTTCGCCCCTGGTGAGTTGCGGTCCGTCGCTAAGCACCAAGTCCGCCTCGACATCTCGAGGATTTTTGTTTTTGAAACTCATAGCTTAACCTCTCTGATCGGTTGTGGGTTGTTCCTCGACAACGGCAACGTCCTCCTCGACGGGTTGCTCCTCGCCGACACGCAGACGAACCTCGCTTTCCGCATTGAAAAGGAACATCTTGTAGGGCTTGATGTTGAAACGCAGCTGCGTTGCGCCCTCAGGCAAGGCAACGTCACTGTCGATTATGCAGCGCACCGTGGGCTTGGTGGAGCTTTGGTGGATGGCAACGACGGATTTGTCTCTGCCCATGACCTCGATGTGGTCCACATCCAGCGTAAACACGCCCTTGGGGTCGTAAATGTAGCCCTCGGGACGAATGCCCACATACACAGGCTGGTCGGCAAATTCGGTAGAGGAAACGGCCTCATCGCCGATGTAGACCTTGCCGCCCTCGATACGTCCCTTGAAGATGTTGATGGGAGGCGTGCCGAGGAAGTTGGCAACAAACAGGTTGTTGGGGTCGTCGTAGATGTGCTGAGGCTCTCCGATTTGTTGAACAACGCCCAGCTTCATCACCACCATGATGTCGCAAATGGACATGGCTTCTTCCTGGTCGTGGGTGACGAACACCGTGGTGATACCCGTTTCTCTCTGGATGCGCTTGATTTCCTCGCGGGTTTGCAGGCGCAGACGGGCGTCCAGGTTGGACAGGGGCTCGTCCAGCAGCAGCACGTTGGGCATCTTGACCAAAGCGCGGGCTATTGCCACACGCTGTTGCTGACCGCCGGACAGTTCGTTGGGCTTGCGGTCCAACAGGTCCTCGATCTGCACCAGACGAGCGGCGTCAAGTGCACGGGCATTGCCTTCCTCACGCTTGATACGCATATTGTCCAGCGGGAAACGAATGTTTTCTCTCACTGTCATGTGCGGATAGAGAGCGTAGTTTTGGAATACCAGACCGATACCTCTCTTTTCTGCCGCAAGGGTGGTCACGTCCTGATCGTCAAAGACAATTTGGCCGGAGGACGGACTTTCGAGACCGCTCAGCATAAAGAGAGTGGTCGATTTGCCGCAGCCGGAAGGTCCAAGCAGACCAACGAGTTTGCCGGACGGAATTTCGATATTCATGTCCTCTACGGCATGCACCGCTGCTCCGCCTTTGGTACGGCTGGGGAAAATCTTGGTTAGGTGTTGAATAGATATTCTCATAAGCGTTACCTCTCGCTTTTTTAATTTTCTTGTTTGGTGTCGGACGGCGTTTGTTGCCCGATGTCGGGTTGGGCGGGCGTTTCGGTTTGCCCAGCCTCTTGCGTTGCCTCAACAGGGGCGTCCCGCTTGACGATCTTTATCAGGCGCTCTATCCGATAGCCTTCCACTTCCAGATTGTCGGGCAAATCCACGGGCGCATAGCTGCGGTTGATGTCGATGTGGGGATTGACATACACCCCCGCCTTGATACGCTGCGTGGACGTGTAGTTTTCCGCTTTGAGCAGCGTCCACTTGGCCTCGCTATCGCTGTTGGTATATTTGATTTCCACACTGCCGCTAAACTCCGGCACGGCGGATGTATCCAATTTGAGGGTGACCATGCTGAAATAGTCGTGCCCGTAAACTTCTTCCCTTTTGGGGGACTTCTTTTGCTTGCGGGGGATCTTGCACACCGTAAACAGAAACCAATCGAAAAATCTGAGGATATAGTGTCCGCCAAGCAGAAAATCTCCTATGACGTAGATAACCACAAAGTAGGAGACTATTATCACCGACGCCAGAATGTTGGATTGCTTGTTGAGCTCGGTGTTGAGCTCGGCGTATTCCGGATTGGTTTCGCCGGAAAAACTGTACCCTGCGGCAATATACTCACCGATGAACTTTTCGTTCATTCTGTTGCGCAACCCTGAGATGTCGTTCCACTGCTGAGCGGTAATGGACGGCGAATTGAGTTGCCCCACGTAATTGTTGTTAAGTTCGATATAGTTGCTTTGATCCTGAAAGGAAAACTCGTCAAAAAAAGAAAAGTACGCCGTATCAAAACGCAATGGCTGGGTCTCTACCGTGCAATATGTGTCGCCGTTTACGTCAAGAAATTGCAGTTTTGCGACAGAATCGATTTGCGATTGAGGCAGACTGAGCAGGATAAACCCAAAGTTGTTGAAGGTCGTTATCCCATCCGCTTTGCCGTCGTCGTTGTTGTCGAAATCCAACAGCCGCACCGAGACGGTCGTCCCGTCCTGTTGCGTGACAAGCAACTCTGTCTTGTTGGACTCTCTGCTATATGTCACATAGCGATCTTCCGTCCCGTACAAAAATCCCCAAAACGTTTTGTAGAGGGTGTGCTCGTAGGGAGCGTTTTCGTCGTCGTCGGCGGGGGCTTCGTTTTCCATGACCGACTCAAAGAGCACCAGCCCACTGCCATCGGCAAGTTTGACGTCCAAAACCGGCTCGCCATTGAAAAAATTGGACGTCAGCAGCGCCGCAGTGTACACATCGCCTTCGTCCAGGGCGTCTACTATACGTTTGGGCAGTTTGTTGAACGTGAAAAAATACTGAGGCAAAGTCAGTGCAAGAAAAACCCCAATCAGCGCAGTGAAAATATAGTAGACTATCTGGGCGAAGATCTTGCCACCTTTCATATCGGATCAGTCCTCAGTCCTTGTCGGCTGCCTTTTCTTCGACAGTGGCATCTGCCAACGTTTCGTCTTGCGCAGGCGTTTGGTCGGCGACATCCTCACCTTGAGGTTGCTGATTGGCCCTGAACGCCTTTTCTCTTTTGTGAAGGTTGTCTCGTTGCTCCTGATACTGTTTTTTGTTGAAAACGGGAATTAAAAAATATACGGCGACAATCAAAACGACTATCACCCCGCATGCGATAAAGAAACCGATATCCCACGGTTTGAGGCTGGTTTTTGCTGCCGCCGCTAACAATCCGAGCATATTGTCCTCCAAAACTATGTTTAGTACTTATCAACAGGGCGCAAGTGCCCCAAACTATACCTTACCAAAAAAGATTATACCATTTCGAGGGGGTCAAGTCAATACCCAATTTTTGTATTTTTTCTGCCGAAAAATACATACGGCAGCCCGCTCCCGCTTCCGATTTGCTGCGGCGCACCCCGTTTTTGCCCCGATTGGCTGCAAAATGCGCTTTTACAAACAAAAACAAGCACCCAAAAACAGATGCTTGCCGTATCACAAAAAATTTCTGCACAAAACAGCCGCAAAATACGCACGCAACGTCAATTGAGACGTTTGCTCGGCGCCGATATTATTGGAAAATTTGAGCTTAGATGTTCCCAAAGCCTTGGCCTCCAACGTTGCGACGGTGCGTTGTGCACTTGATGGTTATATCGTAATATATTTATAGTTTTTTGTCAAACGTTTTTGCGCAACTGCGGCAAAGATATTTTTGCAGTCTGTTTGCCCCGACGTCCGCCCCGCAAGGTGTAAGCATTTGTATAACAAACCGAGGTTCGGCCCGCCCAAAGCTCACTCCACTGTCACGGATTTTGCCAGATGGCGGGGCTTATCCACGTCTCTGCCCAGCGTTTTGGCGGTGTGATACGCCAACAGTTGCAGCGGCACCACGGATACTATCCCATACAGATAGGGGTGCACCTGCGGCAAGGGCAGGCGAGGCGTTTTGCCGAAGTCGAAGGGGGACAGCACCGCAACAAAGGCGCCTCGGGCGGCAACTTCGGTTACGGACGACACCATTTTGTCGCATAGTGCGCTGTCCGTTGCTATCGCCACCACCGCCACCGAGCTGTCCATCAAGGCCAACGTGCCGTGTTTAAGCTCTCCTGCGGGATAGGCCTCGCTGTGGATGTAGCTGATTTCTTTCAGTTTGAGGCTGCCCTCGCTTGCCGTGGGGCTGTCCCAGGTGCGGCCGATGTAGAAAACGGCGCTGCAACGGCTGAGGCGACGGGCAATGGCCTTGATATCCGGGGAGAGCAACACGCTTTCCACTGCGTCGGGCAGCGTGTCCATTTCGGATACAAGCGTTTGGCGCAGTTTTTGGTCCGCTGTGCCCAGCATGTACCCTATATCCAACAGCAGCAGCGTCAAAATCAGCAGCTGACAGTTGTAGGCCTTGGTGCTGGCCACGGCATATTCGGCGCCGGCGCAGATGGGCACGCACTTGTCGCACACAAAGGTAAGGGAGGAGGACGTCGTGTTGGTGACGGCCAAAGTTTTGCCGCCCATCGCCTTGATACGCTCCGCAGCCCGCACGGTGTCGGCCGTTTCGCCGCTTTGACTTATCAAAATGGCCAACGTGTGGCCGTCCACGGGATAGGCGTCATACAAAAACTCGCTGGCAATGACGGGCAGCAGGTCCATCGGCAGCCAATGCCTTGCCACCGACGCCGCCTGCAATCCGCTGTGATAGGCGGTGCCGCAGCCCACCAGATATATGCGTTTGAGCCCCCTGACGTCCTCCGTCGACAGTCCCGACCCCCTTTCGAGGTAGCTGCGCTTGGCGTCCCGCAGCCTGTCGGGGATCTCCATTATCTCTTTCAGCATAAAGTCGCCCTCGACGTCCTGCGCTTGCTCGGCACGTTCGGGCACAAAAAACTGTGCCTCCTTGGGAGAGCCGTCCAAGTCGAAGAACAATGCGCCCTGCGGCGACAGCTCCACCACCGTGTTGTCCGGGGTGACGGCAACCCTGTCGGCAAAGTGAGACGCACAGCGGATATCCGAGCACAGGTACGCCCCCTGCGCCGAAAGCCCCACTATCAGCGGGCTTTTGTTTTTGATGGCGTACAGTTTGTTTTCGCTTGGAGACATGATAGCAATGGCAAAGGAGCCTTTGAGCATGCGGCCCACCGAGCAAACCGTCCGCAACACGTCGCCGTCAAACTGCCGTTGCAGCAGGTGCGCCACCACTTCGCTGTCCGTCTGAGAGGAAAAGGGCACGTCTACCAGCTGTTTCAGCTGCAAATAGTTTTCGATTATCCCGTTGTGCACTATGGCAAATTGCCCGTCCTGCGACAAAAACGGGTGGGCGTTGGCACTGCATACCTTGCCATGAGTGGCCCAGCGGGTGTGGCCTATCGCCATAGCTGCCTCGGTGTAGCTGCCCAATGCGTCCACAAGGGCGGCAATGCGCCCTTCCGTTTTACACACCTCGATGCGCCCGTCCCTGCGTGCGGCCACCCCTGCCGAATCGTACCCTCGATATTCCAGCAGTTTCAGCGCATGCAGCGTGTGGGATATTGCGTTGTCGCCTATCATTCCGAAAATTCCGCACATAACTTTCCTCGGTTATGTGACAGTATATGCCGCCGTGCCAAAAAAAGTTCTGTGAATAATATCAGGGGCGAACATGGGCCGCCTCGCCGGCGAGGTGCGTCTGGTCGGGGGCCGTAGGACCAAAAGTGACCCGACGCAAGTCGAGTCACTCGTAAATCGATGCAAAGGCTGCTACTCATGCCCCAAGGCGATAGCCACAACTATCATCATCACCATCACCAAAAACACATACAGCACTATCTCAACAATGGATATGATGAGCCCTGCGGTGGCCAGGCCCATGCCCTTTTCGCCGCTTTCCTTGATCTGCCTGCGGGCCATGATCGAGCAGATAAGCCCCACCAACGCCACAATAAAGGACATCGCAAAGCCCACAATAGCCAATGTGTTGGTGCGCTGCTGCTGCATAGACACACCCGTTGCCACGCCGCATTTGGGACATATCACGGCGTTGTCGTCGATGACGTTTCCGCAATTTCTGCAATACATAGCTTTCTCCTTTTTTTCTCCATTATATGCCCGAAAATCGGCAAAGTCAAGCCTTTTGCACAAAGCCGCCCGCCCCGCCCATTTTGCCCGCTTGGAGAACGTTGTGTAAGTGGGGATTTGCACAACAATGTGCCGAAAGGCACATTTGTCAAACACAAAATAAAGGTTGGTCAATTGTGCGTGCGATGAGTATATACAGAAAAAAAATCAAAATAAAACATTCGTATAATAGGCGTTCTTTATCTTTACAATTCTGACTTGATTTGATATAATGGTTTTGACTATCGATAGAGGAATTTAATATGAATTATATTGGTTCAAAATACTCTTTGATAGACTTCTTAAAGTCGTCAATAGATAAAACTCTCCAAAACAACCACGAAACTCGCCAGGCAAGCGAGATGGTTTTTGCCGACTTGTTTGCAGGCACGGGGATAGTGAGCGGGTCCTTCAAAGAACAAGGCTATTCTATTATTGCTAATGATATTCAATATTACAGTTATGTAATTATTAAACATATGATAGAAAACAACGGCAACCTCAATGAGGATCGTTGTCAAAAGTTAATCGAAAAGCTCAATGTAATAGAAGGTATCGAAGGTTTTATTTATAAAAACTATTCTTTTGGTGGAACGGAAGGGCAAGAATTCAGAAGAATGTATTTTTCCGATGAAAATGCCAAGAAATGCGATGCCATACGGATAACCATAGAGCAGTGGTATCAAAATCGCGAAATAACCGACCACGAATACTTTTTCTTGTTGGGTTCGCTCATAAACAGTATTGATAAATATGCAAATACTGCATCTGTATATGGTGCTTATCTTAAAAAGCTGAAAAAGTCAGCTCAAAAAACGATGACTCTTTCGCCGCTTCCTATTATGCGTGGACACGTGGATTGCAAAGTGTATAATGAGGATATCAGCGAACTGATAAAAACGGTTTCGGGAGATATTTTGTATTTAGATCCGCCATACAATGCGAGACAATATTGTACCAACTATCATTTGTTGGAGACAATAGCAAGATATGACAACCCGATAATTCACGGAAAAACCGGACTTCGTGAGTATTCTGAACAAAAGAGTGTGTTTTGTGACAAACAAAAAGTGGAAAAAGCGTTTGCCGATTTAATCAAAAATGCACAATTCAAATATATATTCCTAAGTTACAATAACGAGGGCTTGATGTCATTTGAAACAATAGAGCGTATAATGAAAAAATATGGCAAATACAAGGTGTTTATGAAAGAATATCGCCGTTTCAAAGCAGACAATGCACGAGACGCAAAGGCTGAATCGACTGTTGAATACCTGCATTGCCTTGTCAAAAATTGAGTAGTATGGATAAGATAAACGATTTGGATTTGTCAAATTGGAAAGAACTGACCGATGTTTGGACAGATACTCTGTGGATTATACCAAACAGAGATAATTCCGGCGCACATAACGGCCACTATCACGGCAATTTTGTGCCACAAATACCACACCAACTGCTGATGCGTTATACGAAACAAGGAGACTTTGTCCTGGATCCGTTTGCCGGTAGCGGAACAACGCTAATCGAGGCACAACGTATGGGCAGAAACTCGATCGGTATAGAATTGCAGGAGACGGTTGCAGCAGAGGCTATTGAAAGAATTCACTCTGAAAGCCGACCGGGAATTGTGGCAGATACTTTTGTAGACGATAGCCGAACATTTGACACAAACCGCATTTTGGAAACATACAAAATACAAAATGTGCAGTTTGTCATATTCCATCCACCCTATTGGGATATAATCAAATTCAGCGATGACGAAAATGATTTGTCCAACTCCAAAACATTGGAAAGTTTTTTGGAAAACTTTCGACAAGTAGTACGCAACACCACTGCCATTTTGGAAAATCGCAGATATTGCGCATTAGTGATTGGAGACAAATATGCGAAAGGTCAGATTGTACCATTAGGCTTTTACTGTATGCAAGTTATGCAACAAGAGGGCTTGGTTTTGAAAGCGACCATTGTCAAGAATTTTGAAGAGACAAAAGGAAAGTCTAACCAACAGGCATTATGGAAACGCAGAGCATTGCAAAATGGCTTATATATTTTCAAACACGAGTATATTTTTGTATTTAGAAAAGAAGCGACACGGTGATTTACTGCGTCGCTTTTCGTTTGTGAGGTTTATTTCTTTTCTTGTAGGTGTCTTTTGAATTCTATCGGATCGTACCAATAGCAACCAACGCAAGCATTCTCTTCAAAATTATGGTGAGCTTGTCCAGCATAATAGGACATGGGGTAGCCCAATCGCTTGGCATCGAAACGAATTTGTGTTCGTTTACAGTCTTTACAATATTGCCTTTTCGCATCGTTCGCTGCCTTACTTAGCGGTTGAAAGTCCTCTAAACGCTGATCTTCATTGCGCATAACACGATCCTCGTTTTTCATACCGTTTTTATGATCAACTTCGGGATCAGATGTGCCAAGAACAACACAACGTTGCGCCTTTATCGCACGTTTTATGTCGGAACGAATATGCTGAGAATAATCTCCGTCATTAAAGCCTGCAAGCCGTATTCTGTCAATTCCGTTGCCCTTGGTAATTGATTTGTCAAATTCTACTATATATTTTTTTGCGAGAGTGGATTCTTTACGTGCCCAAGAGGCACCGTTTCCAAAAGTCAAACAGGCATATTCTCCGACAAATTCGTCCACGTTGACCCAACGGCTTACGCCCTGCTTGTTCGGTTGCGCCAATTTTATAAACAATTCTGTTTTTGTCATTTGTATTTCCTCCGTTAAAAATCAAAAAATTCGCTCAATGATATATTGAGAGCAGCAACAATCTTTTCCAAGGTGGAAATGGAAACATTTCGTTTTCCTACTTCCAAGCTCGCAATATATGTTCTATGTACACCGGAACGGAAGCCCAATTCTTCTTGACTGATACCTAATTTGTTGCGCAATTCTTTTATTCGTTTGCCGACTTTTTCTTCAATCATAAAAACCTCCTATACGATATGATTTTATTGTATTGTTACTTATTTATCAACACTCAATGAGTAACAATCGCTTTTTATTAACAAAAATAACTCTAAGATTGAGATAACCGAAACAAATGCTCTGCCAAATCATTACGGAATAGGCCGCACTCTTTATAGTAGTAATTTCACAAGCTCATTGCGGCGGGCGGCGGAAGAAATCGGGGCGGAGGCAAAAGGGGCAAAATTTTGCACTATAAATGCGGCGGGAAGCGCTATTTGTTTGACGGGGCGGCAACTTAGTTGTATAATTTGAAGGTACACAACTTTGCCGCCGTGTGCGGCGTCGAGGACAAAATGGTAAGAGAAGACATCAGAAACATCGCAATAATAGCCCACGTAGACCACGGCAAAACCACGCTGGTGGATCAACTGCTCAAACAAAACGGCGTGTTCCGCGCAAACGAGACCGTTGTGGACAGGGTGATGGACAGCAACGACATCGAGCGGGAAAGGGGCATCACCATATTGGCAAAAAACACCGCCGTGCACTACAAGGGCACCAAGATAAACATAGTGGATACCCCCGGCCATGCCGATTTCGGCGGCGAGGTGGAGCGCATCTTGTCCATGGTGGACGGTGTGCTGCTGCTTGTGGACGCCATCGAGGGCTGCATGCCCCAAACCAGATACGTGCTGAAAAAGGCGCTGGGGCTGGGCAAAAAGGCGCTGGTGGTCATCAACAAGGTGGACAAGGGCGAATTTGACGAGCACGAGCTGCGAGAGCAGATAATGGAGCTTTTTATGGAGTTGGGCGCCAACGACGACCAATTCGACTTCAAAGTGATATATGCCTCGGCCAAGCAGGGTTGGGCAAGCGAAACGCTTGTGCCCGGCAACGATATGAAGCCGCTGCTGGACGCCATCCTGAAGGAAATCCCTGCACCCGAGGGTCAATTGGACGAGGGCTTGCAGCTGCTGATATGCAATATCGACTACGACGAGTACGTTGGACGCATTGGCATTGGCAAGGTAAACAGGGGCAAGATCTCCGTTGGGCAGCCCGTGATACTGTGCCACCGCAACAACAGCTTCAACACGGCAAAAGTTACCAGATTGTATCAATTTGAGGGGCTGAAACGTGTGGAGTGCGAGCAAGGCAGCGTGGGCGACATCGTGGCAGTAAACGGTATTGCCGACATGAACATTGGCGAAACGCTGTGCGACATCGACAAGGTGCAGCCGCTGCCCTTTGTAAGTATCGACGAGCCCACCGTATCTATGCTCTTCAAGGTAAACGACAGTCCCTTTGCCGGCAAGGAGGGCAAGTACGTCACCAGCCGCCACCTGCGTGCAAGGCTGTTCAGAGAAGTGGAAACAAACGTATCCATGCGTGTGGAAGAGACGGACAGCGCAGATACCTTCAAAGTGTTTGGCAGGGGAGAGCTGCACCTATCCATTTTGATAGAAAACATGCGCCGAGAGGGCTACGAATTTGCCGTGTCCCGCCCCAAGGTGATAATGAAAGAGATAAAGGGCGTGCTGTGCGAGCCGATAGAGTATCTTGTGGTAGAGGTGCCCGACGCCTACGTTGGGGCGGTGATGAACAAGCTGGGCATGCGCAAGGCAGAGCTCATCAATATGTCGCCGGACAATCAGGGCGGCACCAAGCTGGAATTTAAGATCCCAAGCCGCGCACTGTTTGGATATCGCAGCGAAATGCTGACCGACACCAAGGGCTTTGGCGTGATGACCAGCGTGCTGGACGGCTACGAACCCTACAAGGGAGATGTGCAGGAGCGCACCCGTGGCAGCCTTGTGTGCTGGGAGGACGGCGTCACCACCGCTTACGGATTGTTCAATGCGCAGGAACGCTGCCGTCTGTTTGTGGGAGTGGGTTTGCCCGTGTACGCAGGTATGATCGTGGGCGAAAACAGCCGAGAAGACGACATAACCGTCAACGTGTGCAAGACAAAACACCTCACCAACAACCGTGCAAGCGGCTCCGACGAGGCACTGAAACTGACCACCCCCACCATTTTGAGCTTGGAGCAGTGTCTGGAATTTATCGGCGACGACGAGCTTGTGGAAGTGACGCCGTTATCTATCCGCCTGCGCAAACAAGTACTGGACCACTCCGAACGCATGCGTATCTGGGCAAGAAACAACAAAAAGTAGCCTGTCGGCCGCAAAAGGATATCAAAAAACGACTTGAAAACATTCTTTTCAAGTCGCTTTTTTTATCAAGTTGATTGAGCTATCGGCGAGGTGTTACTTTTCGGATAGTTCTTTGAGGGTGCGCTGGACGTCCCGTTCGGCGTCCTTTTTGGCGATGGCCTGCTTTTTGTCGTAGGTGTGTTTGCCCTTGGCAAGGGACACCTCTACCTTGACGAGGCTATCCTTGAAGTACATTCTGGTGGGCACAATGGCGTAGCCCTTCTCCTTGACCTTGCCCAGCATGCGCATGATCTCTCGCTTGTGGGCAAGCAGGCGGCGGTCTCGGCAGGATTGCACGTTGGAATAGCTGCCCTTGTCGTAGTTTTTGATGTGGCAATTTACCAACACAAGGTTGCCGCCATCTATGCGACAGTAGGAGTCGGCCAGATTGACCTCTCCCTTGCGCAAAGATTTGACCTCGCAGCCCACAAGATTTATGCCGCACTCCAACGACTCTACCATGGTGTAGTCGTGAAAGGCCTTTTTGTTGGTGGTGATAACTTTCATAATTTTTACCTTAGAGGCGGCAAACAACCGCCTGCAAATATATTATACCCTCAAATGGGGGTATCAGTCAACATTTTGCCGCTTGACGGGCAAAACAATGTCGAAATCCACCTTGCACGCCTGCTTGTTGACGGAAGCCACGCAGATACGCACGCTGTCGCCGAGGCTGTACCTGCGAGAAGGCGTTTGCAGACAAAAACGACCCGGGTCGTACACCGCATCGCCCAGCTGCTCGACGGGCACAAAGCCCTCCACTGTGTTGTCCAGCTCGGCAAACAGACCCCTCTCCGTCACGCCGGATATGCGGGCGTCAAACTGCTGCCCCACAAGGCGTTGGGCAAAGTTGCACCTCTTGACGTCGTCGGCTCGGCGCTCGGCCTCGTCGGCAAGTTTTTCTCGGATGTTGCTTTGACGGGCGGCTTGGGCACAGAGCTGCTCCCACTCGGCGTCGGTTTTGCCGTCAAGTCGGCCGCAAAGCGCCGCTTTCAGCACACGGTGCACCGTCAGATCGGGATAGCGGCGTATCGGCGAGGTAAAGTGACAATAACACCGAGACGCCAGCCCGAAATGGCCGCTGTTGACGTCGCTGTATCGGGCCTTTTGCATGGTGCGCAGCATAACGTCGTTTACCAGATGAAAATAGGGCGTTTGCTCTGCCTTGACAAGCGCCTGCTGCAACACGGAGTTGTGCACCTGCTGCGGACGGCGGAGGGATATCCCCAGCCCCTGCAACAGCGCAAAAAGAGTGTCCAGCTTGTCCGAATCGGGCTGGGCGTGCACCCGATACACAAAGGGCAAACCGCAATCCTGCGCATAGTCGGCCACCGACTCATTGGCGGCGATCATAAATTCCTCTATCAGCCGATGGGCAAAGGTGCTTGGCGCAAGGCGGATATCCACCACGTTGCCCTGCTCGTCCTGCACAAACACCACTTCTCGGTCGGCAAACTCGATGTTGCCCCGTTTGGTGCGCTTGTCCGCCAAAATTTGCGCCAGCTGCGCCATTGTGCGCAGGTCGTCGGCTATATCGGCAAGGCTTGCGCAGGTTTGGGGGTCGCCGTCCAACAGGGCCTGCACCTGCGTGTAGGTGAGGCGGTGGCAGCTGTTGATGACGGAGGGGAAGATGTCGCACTCCGTCACCTTGCCATGGGCGTCGATGGTCATTTCGCAGCTCAAAGTGAGCCTGTCCACCCCCGCAAACAGCGAACATATGCCGTTGCTTAGCTGTGTGGGCAGCATAGGAAACACCATCTGCGGCATGTAGACGCTGGTGCCCCGCTCCATTGCCTCTTGGTCCAAGGCGCTGCCGTATCCAACGTAGTGGCTGACGTCGGCAATGTGCACGCCCAAGCGGAAAGTGCCGTCGGGGTTGCGCACCACGCTGACTGCGTCATCCAGATCCTTGGCGTCCTCCCCGTCGATGGTAAATATGCGCCTGTTGCGCAGATCCCGCCGCCCGACAATATCCTGCGGCGACACTGTTTGCGGCGCAGCAAGGGCCTCCCGCATGACGTCCTCGCCAAAGGTTTGGCTGAGGCCGAAGTTGGCCGCCACCGACAGCATATCCACGTTGGGCGCATCGGGATAGCCCAAAATGCGCACTATCTTGCCCTCGGGATTGTTGCGGTTGTCATCGGGCCAGCTTGTTATCTCCGCCACCACTTTTTGGCCGTTTTTTGCCCCCATATCCTGACGGGGCAGCACAAAAATATCCGACGAATAGCGTTGCTCGTCGGGCAGCACAAAGCGGACGTTTTTGCCCTTTTGATAGGTGCCCACCACCTGCGTCATGCCTCGGCTCAATACGGACAGTATCTCCGCCTCGTCTGCCGAGCCCTCCTTTTTGCGGTAGAGCACCGTGTCCAGATGAAATGCGCCGTTGGTTTTGGATGCGGGCACAAACAGGTCGTCACCTTCGTCCATAAGCAAAAAGCCAAAACCCTTTGGGTGGGCCTGAAATACCGCCTTGCCAACGATGCCCGTCACCTTGCGATAGCGATTGTTGCGCTTGTCGTACAGCACAAGCCCCTGACGCTGCATGTCCCGCAGCGTTTCGTCCACCAGACGGCGGTCGGCAGTGGACTTGGCGCCCACGCTGCCGCACACCTGCTTGGCGGTGAAATATTGCGCCGAAACGTTGCGTATAAAGTTGTTTACTTGTTCTGTTGTCATTGTTTCTCCGTTATCCGACCAAAACGGTGCGTTGTATTGGACAGGAACCCTACCCAACTTGCCCCACCGGCGAGGTGCGTTTGGTCGGAATTAAAAAAATGGGCGACATCAGTCGCCCAAAATGCACGTTTTTGCTTTACAGAACAGCTGCCAGAACTATCAGCACCACGCAGCACACCGCCATCACGCCCGCACAGATATATGTCCACAGTTTGAGACGTGCCTCGGAACGAGCGCCTGCATTGCGGCCGTAGTAGGAATCGTTGTCGTCGTTGCGGACGGTGCCCGTAAAGGCCTCGGTGCCGTCGGAATTGCCCGATTGCTTCATGACCACGAAGATGATGAAGCCTGTGCAAATCAAAATGATGGCCGCAAGCGCAATGCGTATGCCGGCTACCAGATCAGCTGTTGCCAATGCCAAAAAATTCAACACTTTGGTGACCTCCGTCAATGAAAAGGGCACAAATTGCCCCTATTGTCTTGTTATGCTTGTATATTGTAACACACGGCCGCCGTTTTGGCAACTGTTTGACGCAAAATTTTGGCGAGGGCCTTGGGTACAAACTGTCTTTTTGCAAATTGCCGATAAATTGCGCAAAAATGCCGCCAATTTGCGCTTGATTGAACCTCGCAGAGCCAAAAGGAAGTCTGCCCCGCAAGGAACAGACTTCGTATTGGCGTGATTGCACCTATGCAACATTGCGTTTGGGGCGGTCAGCTTGCCTTGCGTTTTAGCTCCGCAGACAGGTTACCGTCGTCCATCAGGTAGAGCGCACCTTGATCTTCGAGGGAACCGTAGTAGTCCATGAGGTAGTAGGTTTTGCCCTCCACGGTAAAGATAATCTGGGGATTTTCGCCCTGCTGCACGTCCACGATCTCGGCCTGCACGGGTGCGGCGTTGCCTATTGCCAGCGTGAGGCCGTTTTCCGTCACCACCACTCGGTACACCACGGGGCTGTTGTCTGCCGTGCCCTCGTAGACGCCCACAAAGTAGGACAAATCGAAGGCAAAGCCGTCTTTGGTGAGGGTGACGGCGATGTTGTTGCCCACCAAACGCAAGCGAGCATACACAGAGTCGGCCTGTTGCAGGGTGTAGGGCTTGCCGTCGAAGGTAAAGCGGAACACCAACTGCCCAAGTTGACTGTCGAAATCAAATTGCAGATCGGTAACGGGGGCAGAGTTGTCTCCCACGGTGAGGGTGACGCCCTTGGGGGTTATCTCGGCCTTGTAGGCGGTGCCGTTGAGGCTGCCCCTGAAGGTGCCGCAGAACATGCTCCAATCGGGCACAAAGTCGGCAATGCGCACAAATCCCATAAATTGATTGTTGCGATACAGCTCGAACCGCCCCAGATTTATCGTGGTGATGCCCTGCAAAACATATTTTTGTTGGCCAATCCAGAAGGAAATTTCCACAAAGCGGTACTGTGCGGCGTTGATGTAGACGGCGATGTCGGTGTGCTGCCCCACTTGCGTGTCGCCATTGGCGGTGAGGGTAACGCTGTGTGCGTCTATCGCCACGGTGACTTGCTCGCCAACGTAGACGCCCGCAAAGTCGGTCAGATTGGGCTGATAGGTTGCCGTGCGGAACAGCAGATCCAGACTGTCGTCGTTGCCACGCAGGTGCAACAGGTCAAAGCTGTCGCTCATCTGCACCAAAAATACCGATACAAGCTGCGGCTGCTCGTCAGATTCTTCCTGCCAGATGGACATGGAAAACACATCGCTGCCCAATGTCTCGTTGTAGCCAAATTGCACCTCAAACGGGGTGTAGGTTTGCTTGCCGTCCGTCCAGCTGACGCCGTTGACGTCTATCGTGAGGGTGTACTCGGTGCCGTCGGCGCCCCAGGCGGAGTACTGTCCAAAGTACATCTCCCAAGCGCACAGCTGTCTGCGATAGGTGTGTGTGCTGCCGCCGTAGGTAAGCAGCAGGTCGTCACCGTCCAATTTCATAGTGTAGGCGGTGCCGTCCAGCGACATTGTGTAGCCGTCGGATGCGGCCGTGATGTCATCCGCTCTGCGGTTGTTGATACGCACGCTGTCCAGCGTGATTTCCAGGCGGTTGTGGGTGCCTTGCTCTATCCAGCTGCCCACATAGTTGTGCGATACGGCGCCGTTGACGCTGTTGAGTATCGGGCGGACGTTGGTGGGCAATGATGCACTGCCCCACTGATCGAAGGTCAGCTCAAAGGTCAGCTCGTAGGTGAGGAAGCTCACCTCTACCTTGGACAGATGACCGTCGGATACGGTGAGTTGCAGGCTGTGCGCCAGCGGAAACAGCTCGTGCTGCTCCTCGTCCAGAGCAAACAGATTGGCCATTGCGCCGCCAAGGGTGTTCTCGCCATCCGTTATCTGTGCGGCGTCCCAACTGCGCAGCGCATACACGCCGTTGCCCTTGGCCTCGAACAATGCAAGGGACAGCTCGCTATCCACAAAGCGCATGGCAAATTGCTGCCAACTGTAACCCAGCTCGTCCCCTACCAGCAGGCCGCCGCCCGTCTCGTTGACAAAGCGCCAGGCGTTGCCGTCCTCTCGGCGGAAGTAGCCAAAGGGCGGTTCTTCCTCCATCCAGGGGACGTTGCCCATCCACACCACGTCGCCGCTGACGATGGCGTTGCAGCTTTGGGCGTCGGTGCCGATGGAACGGCGCACGTTTACCCGATAGCTATCGCTGTCGACAGCTGCGGCCAGCGCATCGCTAAGCGCCTGATGTTGGGTGGAGAGGGTGTAGGGTGCAAAACGCTCGGCAGGCAGCGAGGCCGTGCCGTGTTGCTTGATGTCGAAGGTGTAGTCGTGGTTGGTGTAGTACTCAAACTCCGCCCCCATCACTACAAAAGATGTGTGATAGATCTCGGTGACGATGTGCACCTGCGCCACGGCGTCCTTGCCGATAATTTCAAACGTTTGTATCGGTGCGTCCATGCCTGTCAGGGCGTAGGCGGCGGCACGGGCCTTGGTGAGGTCGGTCAGCTGCCACACGTCGTTGCCGACGTAGTCGAAGTCGCTTTCCGTCAAGACGTCAAAGGGGTTGAAGCGGGCGCTGAACTGCTCGTTGACAGGGTTGCCCTCGTCGTCCAGCGGTTTTTGGTACAGGACGGTGCCGTCGGGGTTGCGCAACACCTGCTGTGCGGTGCCGTCGTTGGCCTTGCTTAGCAGCACGTTGTTGACGTTGGCGCCAAAGTAGACGCTGTTAAGCCACACGGCATTGTGCGTTGCGTCAAACAGGGTGCTCATATCCGTGGTGTCGCTTTCCATGGGGATGTCGTCGCCCTCTTCGTAGTTGGAGTCGACACGCACCCCCTCAAACAGGGCCGAACCCCTTGCCGATGCCAGATAGTCGGCAGGCATAAGGCGCTGCGCACGTGCGGATATTGTGACGTCGTCGGTCAGCGTGAGGGAAAAAGCGTTGTCGGTCAGTGTCTGATCGGCGCCGTTGCACTTGACGGACACAAGGCGATAGCCCTGCTGCACAGTCACCTGCACGCCAAGCTGGGTATCGGGCGCATAAACGTTGCCGTCGGATTCGGGGGTCAGCTTTACGTCCACGCCCTCGTCGGCATCCACCGTGACAACGTATTGCAGGCGCAGTTGCACCTCTATATTGATGTCCTTGTCCACCTCCAAAGTGTAGCTGAGGTTGCCGGAAAGGGTTATCTCGGCGCCGTTTAGCAGCACTTTGGCCACTGCGTAGTGGGGCTGGGGCGTAACCGTCACCGTGATGTAGTCCCCCTTGGAGTAGGTCTGCTTGACGGGGCTTATCGACACGCTGCCGCCCTGTTGCGGCGTGACGGTTGTGCTGACGGTAAAGGACGTTTGCGGCGGGGAGTCGGGGATAGCGGGGCCGCTGGGCGGCGCATCCTCAAATGTGACGGTGACAGTGACGTCGGCGTCCATTGCAAATGTGCAGGTGCCATCAGTCAGCTTGGCGTCGGGGTGTCCGCTGACCGCAAAGGTCGCCACCTGATAGCCCGTTTTGGCCTGCACAGTGACGGTGACGCTTTCGCCCTCGGCATAACTTTCTCCGTTTTGCGGAGCGCTTGCCGTGACGCTGCCCTTGTTGCCGTCAAAGCTGAGCTGCAACAAAAAGCCCTTGGCCTGGTGGTTACATGCGGTCAAAAGTGCCACCGCTGCCATCAGCAACAGCGCAACCGCCACAAAGATCTTTCGGGAACGGGTCATGGTTTGCCTCCGAAGTGAATAGTTTAGGGATATTATAGCACAAAACGGCCGTCAAGTAAAACAAATTGCACCGCTTGCCGCCAATTGCTTGCCAAAAACAGTGCAAAAATGCGCAAAACGAGCGCCAAAAGTGCAACATGCCGCCGTTAAAGGACGCAAAACAGCGCAAAACACCGCAAAAAACAAAGGGGTGCGGATAACAAGCATCCGCACCGCCAATGTGATATGGAGGGGACTATGTCCTAAATGTTTTAGTCTCCAACTTTGGAGAGATCTGCCGCAGGTTCGGTCCCTTCCGCAAGGTCAAGGGATTCGTAATATTCGTATCCGTCGGACAACACAATCCCGTCTTCATACATTTCTGTAATGTAGTAGTAATCTTCTCCGATAGCTACCACAAAACCCTCGGCCTCGTCGTAGGATATGATAGTGGCTTGCTGACGGTTTCCGTCAATTGTGATGTAAACACCTTCTTTTGTAATTTCCACAACGGCCTCTACATATTCGTAATCTTTAGGTTCGGCGTTATAAACGGGAACTTCTCCCTTGAAGGTCAATCCGATATATTCCGCCCACAGAGGTCCTTGGGTTCCTTCTACATCTTTGTCCAGGATAACATCCAAACCGGCGGCGGTCTGCAATTCGACATAGTCAAAATTCAAACCGAATGTTGCTTGATACGACACATCGTTTACCGTGAAATGCAAAATTGTACGAGGTGAATGTAAATAGAAGAAATCTATCGACATAAAGCCGATTATATCCTCAGCAGCATCAGCATTTCCACCGTCAATTTGCAACGTAATTGTGCCGGTTGTATCAGGGCCTTCACCCGAAATGGTGAGAGTAAGCGTATAGGACACACCACTGGCAGTTCCCTTGTATGTGGCAGATTCCATATCTCTTGCCCAATTGACCAATCCATAGTTTTCTTCTGGCCACAACCAACCAAGAAGTCCAAGACCTTCTGCATCTTTCAAAAAGGCAACGTTGGTTTCTTCTCCCAAAAATGTGGGAATACCAATGGTAAACCAAATTTCTTGTGTCGTGAGCTTAATGACATATGCCTCGTAAGGTTTGCCGCCATAGGTGATTGTGCCGCTACTTGCAAGAGGCAGTTGTTGCCAGCCCGACGATACACGCATATAGAAACCATCATATGTAATCCGGAACATGTAACGGCCGTCTTTGATACCAACCTCTGTACCTGTTACCCACTCGCCCAGCAATTTGAACCAAGGACAATCTTTCAGAACGACCTTCTCTACGCTTTCCGAGTTCAGGATAAGCGTGCCATCGTCATTGATAGTGAGAGTGTATTCCACACCAACGCACTCGAAAGTGAGCACGTTGCCTTCCACGTTGTAGGAGTCGATTGACATGTCATATCCGCTTTCATCCCAGAAAACAATTTCGTCGCCATAAAGTCCTATTTCAATTTTGAACTCACCATATTGAGATGCCCAATTGCCACGGAATTGTACGGGAACAACGGGACCCTGCACCTTGGTAAGTACCCATTCTTGCTCTTCTTCGGTAAAGTTGGCGTCGTTGAGCCAATATAAGCCGTCGCTCTCCACAACGTAGTACTCCAAACCGTCAAAGTAGATGCCCAATCTCCTGAAACCGCTGGAATTTTCGTCGGCCATGGTGATGTCGAACAAAGTTACCTTGTAAATTTCGCCGGTAAGCGTGGCATAGATACCGTCTTCGGTGATGTCGAGAACAAACGGTTCTTCTGTTTTTCTTCCGCCTACCCAATAAATATCAACGGTTGTTGTGTAGGTTCCCAGCCAATCGGTCAAATCGGCAAACGGGGTGGCGTCACGCAAAACAGAGTAGCCTGTACCAATCTGATTGCCGACAAGCAGCTGGTTGATATTGATAGTATCAATCGAGTAGGCGTACATCGTCATCAGATACAACGTGGTATCGCCCGATTTGAGTGTAAACACATAAGCATATCCTGTGCCACTCTGCAATTTAGCAGATATCACTTTGAACTCTATATCGCTTGTGGTC
Organism: uncultured Clostridia bacterium; assembly: GCA_947586855.1. Taxonomy (GTDB): domain Bacteria; phylum Bacillota; class Clostridia; order Christensenellales; family CAG-314; genus Fimimonas. The sequence continues at coordinate 8,411 of CANPXV010000003.1, read as the reverse complement.
ATGTTGGCTTTAAGTTCGTTACCATTGACTACTGCCGATATGCTGCCTGCTTTGATCGTAACGTTAGCAGCTGCACCATTGTACTCGCCGATGAAGTCGATCCAATCGCACTGCACAAGGTCTACGCTCTGCTGCAAATTGCCGCCGCTGAGGGTCAGTTTGACAACTTGATCGGCTGCGTCGCCTTCGCCATTGGTTGCGGTGAGGGTGTAGCTTGCCTCGCCCACCTTGAACGTGATTGTGCCGTCGTTGTTGACAACATTGGTTGTGCGAACGTCGTTGAAGTAGATGTCGCCAATGTTGATATCCAGCACGATTGCGCCGTCGTCGCTGCTCCAAGTGCCCTTGTAGGAGTCGGGTATGGAGCCCGTTTTGGCGTCAGCAGGTATGGTCACGGGCAAAGTTGCGCTGCTCCAATTGCCAAACTCCAATGTGACGGTTTGTGCCTTGCCGCTGCCAATGCAGACAGCCTCTACCTTGGAAAGTTTGCCGTCGGCAATGGTAAGTTTCAGCGATTGAGCGTCGTACATCAGGTTGGCATAGGTAAACGCAGAGCGAGAACCAAACGAGGCGCTCAAAACTGCTGCCAACCAGGAATTGCCAAATGTGAGATAGCCGTCTTCGACGCCGGGGACAATGATATCGATAGGACGAATTGTATAAACGCCGTCGCCTTGATCGACCAGCAGCGGGTAGTAGTCAATGGCAAAGCTAGCTTTGAGGGCCGCTATACCACCGCTTGCAAGCAGTTGTTCGCCACTGTGGAAGGCGTCGTCGAACGTGTAGGACCAAACGCTGCCGTCGGCACGCTCGTAGAAGCCGCCTTGGTGGCCTGCTAAGTCAGAATAGACGCCGTCCGCCGTGTAGTAGATGTTGTAGGGAGTTGCCTCTACACCGCTGACCTTGATTGTGTAACTTGTTGCCGCAGCCGAAGCTTCCAAAGCCGTTTTGAGATCGGCATTGGCATTGGCAGCATAGTCGTCCAGCCAAGCTGCGTCGACGGCCGCTGTGCCGTGGTCGGTTACGTTGATAACGTACTTGTCCTGATAGTGGATTTCGTCCAAGCCGCCGTTGTTGTGCGTCTCCACCGCCTTGATGACCACTTCGATCTTGGTGACAACGCCGTCCGTCTCGGTGATGACGACGCTCTCGATGTTGGCGACGCTTTCCGCAGAGGAATTGGCAATGAGCTGCAACACTGCCGACATCTTGCCGAGATCCGCAAATGTCCAGGTGCCGTCCGTTTCCAGAGGAATAATGTCGGAGGCGATCATTGCGTTGAAGGGGTTGGAGTAACGTTCGTAGGTGATTTTCGGAAGGCGGATATATCCTATCGTGCCATCGGGGTTGTGACCTACTGCGGCCATAATTTTGCCATCAGTGCCGTCAACTTCGGTAAGCAAAATAACGCCCGTGTAGATGCCGCCCGTGGACTCCTCGTAGTAGTAGGAGTGGGATTTGGAGTCGAACACCGATTTGAAATCGTAGACTTCGGTGGTTTCCTCGATGAAATCCTGTGTGCTGATGGTGCCGTTGAAGGCAACAGAGTTTTTGAGCGAGTTGATAACTTGCTCCGCACGGGAAACAAACAAAATTTCCACCGCAACATCGTCGTCCTCGACCTTGATGAGGTAGCTGCCGTCGGCTTCGGCCTCGATGTCGTCGCCGTCCACCGCTACGCGGCCAAGCTCGTAGCCGCTGGCTGCCGCAACAGTAAGCTTGACGCTCTCGCCCGCAACATAGTAGCTGCCGTTGGCAGGATCCGCCAGAGTGTAGGTGCCGCTATTGGCGGGGTCCACCGTAACTTCGATGTTGAAGTAGCGCTCGAAGGTCACTTCGATAGCCATATCCGCAGCAACGGCAAAGGTGTAGGTGCCCTCTGTCAGCGCTTTGTCCTCTCCGTTGACCTTGAAGGAGGCAACCTTGTAGCCTTCCTCCGGCGTGACGGTGACGGTGACGCTTTCGTCCTTGGCGTACTTGGTGTCGGCAGGGGCGCTGACATCTACCGTGCCGCCCTCGGCAGGAGTGGCCGTGGCTGTGACGTCAAACTGCACCTGCTCGAACTCAACGTCCACCGTGGTGTTGGCGGAGATGGCAAAGGAGTACTTGCCGTCGGCAAGCTGCACCGCACTGCCGCCCACTTTGACGCTTTTGACGACGTACTTTGCAGCAGGCGTCACGGCAATGGTTACCTGTGTGCCCTCTCTGTAACTTGTGCCGCCGGCAGGCGTAACTGTGCCGCCCGCAGCAGGAGTTGCGTTGACTGTGACTGTGTAGTTGTGCACTTCGGCAAAGGTGACCTCTACTGTTGTGTCGGCCGTAACCGCAAACTTGTAGACGTTGTCGGTGAGCTGTACCTCTGTGCCGCCGACTTTGACGCCGGATACCTCAAAGCCGCTGTTGGGTGTTACCGTGACGGTAACGTTTTCGTTTTCCGCATACTTTTCGCCGTTGGCGGGTGCGCTCAGCGACACTGCTCCTTGATCGCGGTTATAAGAAGCGGTGACAGTATAACCCTTGTCACCGCATGCTGCAACAACCAACAAGGAGCTTGTCAGCACGAGTGCCAAACACAGTAATGCGACAATAAGCTTGCTTGTCCGTTTCATATATTCTCTCCTCAGGCTAATTTTACAACATAGCACAGAGAAGAATATTCCGAGGAAGAGGGGATACCCCCCCCCGTACTAAAATTGTAATGGGAAAATTGTAGCATCTTTGAGCACATTTGTAAAATAAATTGCACCAAAAAATGAAAATTTTTTTCAACTTTTTTCAATTTGATTCGTCTGCACCGCCCAAAACGGCCTTTTTTTGCAGGAGCGAGCACTCCGACAGGGCCAAAATGTCATTTTGCGCACTATCTGCAACCTTCCGATCGTGCAGGCGACAGAACATTATTAAATAGTCTATATATCGGTTTAATACAATTAAAATACAGCAAAAAAGCCAACCACAACGGGTTGACTTTTTGCAAATCGATATTGGCAGCCGCAAAGGGCACATAACGCCGGGCAAAATTATTTCCCAACTTGCCTCACCGGCGAGGTGCGGCGAGGTGCGGCGAGGTGCGTTTGCGTTTGAGCAGCACTTTGCCTGTCATTTCGGGCGGGATCTGCTCGCCCATGACGTGCAGCATGGTGGGTGCGATGTCGCAAAGGGCGCCCTCGGCAAGGGTGGCTTTGCCGCGCAGTTCCTCGTCTACAAGGATAAGCGGCACCTTGTTGGTGGTATGCGCCGTGAAGGGCCGGCCGTTTTCGTCCAGCATTTTTTCCGCATTGCCGTGGTCGGCGGTGACAAAAGCTCGGCCGCCGTGGGTCAGGACGGCCTCCACCACTTTGCGCACGCACTCGTCCACTGTGGCGACGGCCTTTTCCGTTGCGGAAAAGACGCCCGTGTGCCCCACCATATCGCAGTTGGCGTAGTTGAGGATCATCACGTCGTATTTGTCCCGCTCTATCTCGGAGATGGCCCTGAAACACACCTCTTCGGCGGACATCTCGGGCTGCAAATCGTAGGTGGCCACCTTGGGGGAGGCAACCAGAATGCGGCTTTCGTTCTCGTTGGGGGCCTCAACGCCGCCGTTGAAGAAGAAGGTGACGTGGGCGTATTTTTCCGTTTCGGCAATGCGCAGTTGCGTTTTGCCCAGCTTGGCAAGATACTCGCCCAGCGTGTTGGTGTAGGTTTCCGGACGGTAGGCGATATCCACACCCGTAAATTTTTCGTCGTACTGCGTCATGCACACCCAATGCACCCGACGTTGACGGCCATGCAGCGAAAACCCGTCAAAGCCGCTTTGCGTGAAGGCACGGGTCATCTCTCTGGCACGATCGGGGCGGAAGTTGAAGAAAATGACGCTGTCGCCGTTTTCCACAGTGGCAACGGGGTTGCCGTCGGCGCCCGTGATGACGGTGGGCAGCACAAATTCGTCCGTGACGCCGCCGTCATAGCTATCCAACAGAGCCTGCACGGGGTCGGAGGCACGGTTGTCGCAGTTACCCAGCAACATGTCGTAGGCCTTTTCTACACGGTCCCAACGGTTGTCGCGATCCATGGCGTAGTAGCGGCCGCAAACGCTTGCAACGACGCCGAAATCCAGCTGCTGCATTGCTTGCTGCAATTGGCGGACGTAATCCGCACCCGATGTGGGAGGGGTGTCACGCCCGTCCATAAAGCAGTGGACGTAGACGTTGTCCAGCCCCTGACGCTTGGCCAGATCCACCAAAGCGCACAGGTGTTTGAGGTGGCTGTGCACGCCGCCGTCGGAGCACAAACCCATCAGGTGCAGCTTGCCGCCGTTTTTCTTGGCCGACTCGACCGCCTCCACAAAGGCGGGATTGGTGAAGAAATCGCCGTCCTCGATGGACTTGGTGATACGGGTAAGCTCCTGATAGACCACTCGGCCTGCGCCGATGTTGAGGTGGCCCACCTCGCTGTTGCCCATCTGACCCTCGGGCAAACCCACCGCCAAGCCGCTGGCGTCCAGCGTGGTTGTGGGATAGGTGTGCATCAGGTAACGCACATAGGGAGAGCACTCCACGCCGATAGCGTTGCCTTTTTCCTGCTTGGACAGGCCGTAGCCGTCCATGATTATCAATGCTGTGATATGTTTCATGAATACCTCAAATTTTTGTAGAGTGGGCTGCAAAACGTCAAATTTTTGCCGCCGCAGACCGATTTTTTAGCCGTGAGCGTGCACTATCGCCGCAAATTTGGCGGCCACAAGGCTGGCACCGCCGATGAGACCGCCGTCCACATCGGACATGGCCAACAGCCCTGCGGCATTTTGGTCGTTCATGCTGCCGCCATATTGGATATACAGTGCGTCAGCCGCCACCTTGCCGTACTTTTGCGCAAACACGCCCCGCACAAATGCTATTGCCTCGTTGGCTTGCTCGTCGGTGGCCGTTACCCCCGTGCCGATAGCCCACACAGGCTCGTAGGCGACGATGATGTTGGCAAGCTGTTGGGCGGTGATATCCTTGAAGCCCTCCACCACCTGCCGTGTGAGCACCTGCTGCATACGGCCGCTTTGGCGCTCGGCAAGCGTTTCGCCTATGCACACGATGGGTTTTAGCCCGGCTTGCAGCGCTGCTTGGGTGCGGGCAAGCACAGTGGCGTCCGTCTCGCCGAAGTAGGTGCGGCGCTCGCTGTGGCCGATGATGACGTACTCGACGCCCATTTCTTTGAGCATGGAGGGGGCAATCTCGCCCGTAAAGGCGCCAGACTCCTTCCAATGGCAATTTTGTGCGCCCACGTGCACGTTGGTACCCTTGGTAAGCTGCACCGCTGTGTGCAGATCGGTGTAGGGCACGCAAATTATCACCGTGTTGACGCTATCCGCCACCAGCGGCAGCAACTCCTTGATGAGAGCCTCCGCCTCGGGACGGGTCTTGTTCATTTTCCAATTGCCGGCAATTATCTTGTTTTTCATGTGCGATCTCCTTGGCCGCAGGGGCGAGGTGGGCGCAAAACGCCCTTGCCTGTTGTTGCCCCAAAGCGGCAAAACTGTGCAAAAATACGATTATTTCTCGTTGAGGCAGGCGATACCGGGCAGCACCTTGCCCTCAAACAGTTCCAGGCTGGCTCCGCCGCCCGTGCTGACGTGGCTCATCTTGTCGGCATAGCCCAATTGCGCCACTGCCGCTGCGCTGTCGCCGCCGCCGATGATGGTGGTTGCGCTACTCTCGGCCATGGCCTTGGCCACTGCATTGGTGCCCTTGGCAAGGGTGGGATTTTCGAATACGCCCATGGGGCCGTTCCATATCACCGTCTTGGCCTGCTTGATTATCTCGCCGAACAACTTGCAGCTCTCGGGGCCGATGTCGGCGCCTTCGCGGTCGGCAGGGATATGCTTGCAATCCACCACGAGCGTCTCGACGGGGGCGTCGATGGGGTTGGGAAATTGCGGAATGGTGACGGTGTCAACGGGCAGGACAATGCGCTTGCCCTCTTTTGCGGCCTTGGCAAGCATGGCTCGGCAGTAGTCCAGCTTTTCCTCGTCCAGCAGCGATTTGCCGATCTCGTAGCCCTGCGCTTTGAGGAAGGTGTAGGCCATGCCGCCGCCGATGATGAGCGTGTCGCATTTTTCCAGCAGATTGTTGATGACGTTGAGCTTGTCGCTGACCTTGGCGCCGCCCAAAATGGCCACAAAGGGGCGCACGGGGTGATCCAGAGCGTCGGCCATGACGGACAGTTCCTTCTCGATGAGGAAGCCGCACACGGCGTCCTTGACAAAGCCGTACTCCACAATGGCTGCGGTGCTTGCGTGCGAACGGTGTGCCGTGCCAAAAGCGTCGTTGACGTAGATATCGGCAAAACTTGCCAGCTTGCGGCAGAACTCCTCGTCGCGGGCCTCTTCGCCGGCGTCAAAACGAGTGTTCTCCAACAGCACAACCTCGCCCTCTTTGAGTGCGTCAACCTTGCGCTGTGCGTCCTCGCCTACGATATCGGTGGCAAAAGTCACCTTGCCATCCAACAGCTGATTGAGCCTGTCCGCAACGGGGCGCAGACTGAATTTTTTGGCGTCGCCCTTGACGGCCTTGTCGATCATCTCCTGCTTGGCAGCGGGGCGCTCGCTTTCGGGGAGGGCTTCCAACGCCGCCTTCTCCTTTTTGTTGAGCTTGAAGCCGGGAGTAAAAATGTTGTGGGGCTTGCCCAGGTGAGAGCAAAGTATCACCTTGGCGCCGTGCTCCATCAGATACTTGATGGTGGGCAGCGCACCGTTGATGCGGTTTTCGTCGGTGATGACGCCGTCCTTCATGGGCACATTGAAGTCTACCCTTACCAGACATCTTTTGCCTTGTACGTTTACGTCCTTGATGCTTTTTTTGTTCATCTCGATACTCCTTGTTGTTTATTAGAGGGTTGCGCCGCAAAAAACGCAACTTTGTCCTATACAATTATAGTTTTTTATGGCAAGCGTGTCAAGTGTAAGATAAAAAAAGTAGCTATTGCTAAAATTTATGGGTGATATAGACTGTCTTTATGGAGAGCATGGGCGATATGGGGCTATCTTTTTGGGGGACATGGGTGCGGAAAAACTTTTGTGTGAGCGTTGACATGCGGAAGAGGCGATCGTTGGGGGTGACGAGACAAAGGATATTTTTGCGGGGGGAACACTTGGGGTCGGAGCGGGCGGCCTGTGTGATGAGCGGCAAAAGCTGGGACGTAGGAGACGCACAAACGCAGCGAGGCGTATCGAAGAGCGCACGCAAAAATATTGCGAAAAGTAGCTAATTTTGCACAGAAACGGCGTTAAACGGCGTTAGTTGTGCAAAAATCGCTTGTGACAAGTGCGCAGAGCGCAGCTCGCTAAAAGTATCTGTCGTTGGCCACCACCGTCGGGTGACGGGGCGCAATGGCCTTGGCGGCAAGGTGGTAACGGCGAGCCTCTGCCCTGTTGCCCAATCTCCATTGGCACACGGACAGCTGCACATTGGGCAAAAATCCCGTGTAGTACTCGTTGACAAAGCCCGTTTGGGCGGGTGCGGCAAGGGCCAGCATATACCACTCGGCCGCCTGCTGCCAAAGGCCGACGTCGAAATAGCTCTGCGCAAACAGGCAGCAAATCTCGCCACTTGGAGGCTGCAAACGACAGGCTCGGGCAAGGTATCTGCGGGCGGCATTGCCGTTGCCCTGCGAAAGCTGCCACTGCGCCAGCAATTTGAGGGCGTCGCACCTGTCCTGCGCAAGCGCCCGTCTGTTGCTTGCAAAGGTGCGCAAGATGGGCAGGGCCTCATCGACAAGGCCGTTTTCGACAAGGGTACGTGCAAAATAGTACCTATCCCTTGGGCGCATACGTTTGCCCTGCGATATGGCTTGGCGGTAGATATCCAGATTGCGCTTCTCGTGCGTGGCAGATGGGCTGTGCACCACCTCGGCATCCAACAGGGACGTGCGGCCAAAGGGCACAATAGCCTCGTGGATGAACCCCACAAATTTGCACCGAGAACAGCGGCGCACAATGCGCTCTCGCCAAAACCAAAAGGGAAAGTCGCCCTGCATGCGGTAGCGCATGTAGTAGATGTCGGCAGAGGGGGAGCTGTCGGCAAAGAGGCGAAGGGCGTTTTGCGCAGAGGGCGGCAGCACGTCGTCGGCGTCCAACCACATGATGTAGTCTCCCGTGGCGTGATTTATCGCAAAGTTGCGTGCGGCGGAAAAATCGTTTTGCCAAGGGCAGTGCACCACCTTTGCACCGAAAGCAAGCGCCACCTGCACCGTGTTGTCGTCGGAGCCTGTGTCGGCCACAACGATTTCGTCGGCAAAGCCCAGCTGCGGCAACAGCCTGCGCAGATTGGCCTCCTCGTTGCGTACTATCAGCGTGACGGATAACTTCATACCATACTTTATGCGAGAGCGGCGATTTTTGCGCCTGCCACGGCCGTCAAAGAGCAACAAAAAAGCCCTCC
>CANPXV010000002.1 GCA_947586855.1 uncultured Clostridia bacterium | reverse complement strand
ACCCTGTTAATTTGTAAAAACACTCAAAAAGAGGGGCTGCCGTAAGTGAATTTTGTCCACTTGCGACAGCCCCTTTTTGCATCTTTTCTAAATTTGGCCGGAGAGATTTTTATTCGTAAAATCGTTGCAAAACCACAACCTTGGTGCGGTCGTTTTGCGGTTGATCGTCCAGCACCAGGCTGTCGCCGCCCATCACAACGTCCTTCTGCGGAAACATCGCCACAAATTTGTCCGCGCCGTCAATGGCAAAGCTGTGCTCGGCGGTGCGGTAGTGCATTGGCACAACGATTTTCGGCTGCACGCTGTCCACCCACTGTTTTGCGCCCTGTGCGTCCACGGTAAATGTGCCGCCCACGGGTATCATCAGCACGTCGCAGGCAAAGATTCTGCGTGCAATTTCCTCGTCAAAGCAGCCGATATCCCCCATGTGCACAATGCGCAAGCCGTCCACCACAAATGCAAACACCAGGTTTGCGCCCCGCTTGGCGCCCCTTTCGGCGTCGTGGAAGGTGGCAAAGCTCTGCACGGCGATGTCGTCGGCGGCGCAGCTTATCTGTTCGTCCACAATGGGAGGATTGCCCGCAATGTTGTCCGTGCAGTCGTGGTCGGCGTGGTGGTGGGATACCGTCACCACATCGCAGCGCACGTTGGCCATTTCAAAGCCCACCATAGACGACTTGTAGGGGTCGGTCACGACGGTGGTGCCCATCTCGCTGATTATCCTGAAACAGGAGTGCCCCAGATATTGCAATTTCATATTTGCACCTCGCAGTTGTGACCCAATTGTATCGCAAATTCCGCCCGTTGTCAATGGTACAAGGGGCTGTTTTGCCCCCGTTGTGGGTGACGTTTTGGATGGCGATTTTCAAAAAATTTTAGTACAAAACCCCACCCCATATGCACATTTGAGCTTTTTTGAGGGGGCGGCGTGCAAGCAATTTTCAAAAATAGTAGATTTTTTTTGCCATATCTGCTATAATGGTAGTGCAATTTGGCGGCGGGTGGCAATTGTGCCCGTTCGCTCGGCTTTGGCCGCACAATCGGAGGTTATATGAAGGCTTGGATATTGGAGGCCCCCCAAAAGCTGGTGTTGAAGGAATTTGCCCCCACCGAAATATCCGAAAACCAAATCAAGGTCAAGATAGAGGAAGTGTTGCTGGCCAACTCGGACTACGAGATCTACACAGGCGAAAGCCGCCGCAAGTACCCGTTTATCATGGGTCGCAATGCGGTGGGCGTGGTGTCCAAGGTGGAGGGCGACAATCCCTTTTTCAGCAAGATGGATCGTGTTGCCATCGAGCCGTACATCCCCTGTGAGGCATGCGACGAGTGCAAAAACGACGAATACGAAAAGTGTTCTAACATGCAGGAGCTGGGCAACAACTGCAACGGTCTGCTGCAAAACTTTGTGGATTTGCCCTACACGTTGCTGCACCGTCTGCCCAACAATCTCTCCAACGAAAAGGCCCTGTTTGTGCCCTATGTGGCCTTTTGCCTCAACGTCATCGACGCCCTCAATCTGGAAAAGGGCCGTCACATAGCCATATTCTCCTCCACCAAGACGGGGCTGATTCTGGCGCAGCTGGTGGCATACTATCAGGCGGTGCCCGTGTTTGTCAGCAACCGAGAGGAGCTGCTGGACGCCGCACGCAGTTTGGGCATTTTTTACAGCATCAACCCCGATCAGGTGGATGTGGAAAGCGAAATTTTAGCCATCACCGGCGGCAGAATGTGCAACGAGCTTGTGCTGCTCAGCAACTCCGACTTCAACATGAAGGATGTCTACAATGTGGCGGCGGTCAACGCCAACATTTGCCTGGCGGGCTACTCCAACAAGGAGAGCAAGCTGTCCGTGGCGCAGATCTGCAAAAAGCACCTCAACATTTTTGGCGTGTACAACGGCGCAGGCAGCTATTCGTCGGCCATCAACCTGTTGGTGACGGACACAATCAACGTCGAGTCCCTCATAGGCCGCACGGTGCCCTTCGACAAATTGGACGAGGAAATGTCCAAAACGAACGCAGCCGACCTGGTGCTCAAATCCAAGATCGTCAAAATAAACTGATTTACACAGCGTTTTTATTCCTCCCCTGCCGTTTGGCGGGGGTTTTTTTTGAAATTTTTTATAAAATTTATCTTAAAGTAACGTTAATTTTGTTGTCAAAATTTATAAAGTATAGTATAATAACCTTACCGAATTAGCCTGAAATTCAATATGACTGCGTCCCACAAGGGCAAAGTTATACGGTTTACACAGGTGCTTTGGCGCCTGTTTTTTGTTAAATGGCAAACTTTTTGGCAAAAAATTTCAATTTTTTTGTCAGATACGCCGCTCAAAAAATAGCCAAATCGGGCTGATTATAGTAAAATGGTAGCATTATGACTGCAAAAAGAACCAAAATTGCATTGATTTTGATGTTGGCATTGGTCGTTTTGGCGGTGCTTGTCGCTTGCAAGCCCGACGACGAAACGCCCACACTGCCCACGCCGCAAGAGCCGTCCGATGTGCAAGTCACGCTGACGGTGGATTTCGGCATACAGGGCGCCGCCAACTACACGCAGCAGGTCACAGCCGGCAAGGAGTTCTACTCGGTGCTGGCAGACGTGGTGCGGCCCATTTGCAGTTACACCTTTGCGGGATACCTCTACAACGGAGAACCCGTCACATCGCAAACCCTTGCGCCGCAGACGGATTTCACCGTCACAACGCAGTGGCAGGCCACCTACAAGGTGGAGCACTATCTCGAACAGGACGACGGCACCTACGCCCTCTCTGCCGAGCTCACCCAAACGCAGCAAGCGTTGTTGGGCGCACAGGTAACGGCCACGCCCCGCCAGATAGAGGGCTACGAGGCCGACCTCGCCATCGAGGGCACAGTTTCCTCCGCCATGCTCAACGGCAACGACGTCACGTTGCGTATCTACTACAATCGCAAAAGCGTCACATTGCATTTTGACAAGGGTTTGGCGCTTTCGGCCGCGGGCGATATGGCAGATGTCACCGTCAAGGCCTCCCAAACCGTCGTTTTGCCGACGTGCAGCTTCCTTTCTGCGGCCACCTTTGTGGGCTACAACACCGCCAAGGACGGCAGCGGCGACAGTTACAGCGCAGGGCAGCAGTGCAGTTTTTCGCAAAGCGTCACCCTCTACGCCATCTGGCAAGCCGCCGTCACCCAAAAGGTGTGGGTAGAGTCGTTTGACGGCACATTTTCTCCCGCCGACGACATTGTCAGTCAGGTTGCGGTGGGCGCCAACGTCACAGCTGCCAACCCCGACGAGGACAAATATGTCTCCGCTCAGCACGCAGACAGCGTCACAAGCGGCACCGTTGCGGAAAGCGGCCTCACGCTCACATCCTATTGGGCGCTGCGCACCTTCAATGTCAGCTACAACGACGACCCCGAGGGCACACAGCCCGTTTCCGTCAAATACGGCGGCACATTCACCGTGCGCACACCCTCCGCCGGCCCCGAGCACACGCTCATCCTGTACTACACCGACATCACCGCCGCCCAACACTACGATTTCGGCGCAGAGATCACGGTAACGTCGGATATCACGCTGTACTCTGTGGTGGCATTGCTGTTTACCGACGCAAACGGCAGCGGTGACGTCATCCGCCTGCGTGGCGACATTGTGGGCCGTGGCAGCGTAACGCTTGTCAGGGACGGCACCGAGTACCCGGGCTTCATCGATCAGACCGACCCCGATTCTCCGACAGACTTTGATGTGCTTGTGGGCGAGAATCGCCTCTACGGCAGGATAGTGGACGCCGAAAATTACCTGTTTGCCTACGCCTCGCAGGAGCGGGGCACCTACATGCTGTTGGATACGATGTACTACGAGCGCAGCACCGAGGCGGGCCAACCCGACACTCACGGTCTGGCTATCCCCACCGAGATGCTTGTTCTGGACGGCTATGGCAACGGCGTGTATGCCCGTCCGGAAGAGGGCACCAATCGCACAGAAAACTACAACTGCACCTACACCTTCAACGCCGACACGGGCGACTACACCCTTGCGGGCGCCATGCCAAACGGCAAGCAGGTGCAATTTGACTTCAAGTTGGCGCAGCAGGACGTCCACCTCGACGACGACCCCGACGGCGATGTGTTGCAGGGCTATTTTCTGCAATATCAGGCCAAAATGGCCCACATGTATGTGTATGTGTACAATCAGCAGCCCGACGCTTCGCAAATATTGCAGCTGGACGGCTACGGCAATGCGCAAATCCTTCGCTTGGACGTCGATTCTCCCGACGATCCGCCCCGGGTGGTTTCCACGGGTTTGTACGTCTACGCAAACTATATGGACGCCGACGATCCGGAGATGGTCTATCTGCCCCTCGACGGCACGGCCGACCAATCATTCTACTTTATTGTAACCTATGCTCAGGATCCGCTGGGCGGCTACACACCTGTGTACCTTGTCAGGCACAACGAGCTGGGCGAGTATCACAACGCCGACGCTGCCAACCTCTCTACGCTTTGGCTGGACGGTTACGGCGGTGCGTACTACTATCCCGACGGCACCGACGAGGGCGCAATGGAAGGTTTTTATACCATCAACCCCGCCCGGACAGGGCAAGACGGGCAATATGTCGTCAGCGTCACCCTTGTCGATGGCGGCGACATCACCTTCGACGTCGATCTGCCCAACCGCACCTTCTCCATCAACGAGGATGGCGCATTTGTGATAGACGAGGACGGTGCGCTCACCAAGTATTCGGGCGGCAGCCCCGTGGTAGAGGTGCCCGAGGGCGTCAAAACAATTGCAAGCGGCGCATTCGATAGCTCCAAAAAGCTTACGCAGGTAGTTTTGCCCGCCACGCTGCAAGCAATCGAGGACTACGCCTTCCAGAACAGCGCATCGGCCGATATGAAGTCCACCCTGCAAGTGGTGGTGTTCAAGTCGGCAACGCCGCCCACCATCGGAGCGGATGTTTTCCGTTGGATAGCTGGCAACTTCACAATCATCGTCCCCGACGGTGCCGAGGAAGCCTATCGCAGCGCATTTGCAGGGTCTACCCCCTCGCAGCCGAATGGTTACGCCCAATACGTCACCACCCGTGCCGAGTTGGCCAACCGTCGAGAGTTCGAGGTGGAGCAGGGCGTGCTTGTGCGCTACAACAACAAGGACGAGTCTCCCGCCAACGTCACCATCAACATCCCCGACGGCGTAACAGCCATTGCCAACGGCGTGTTTGGCGGTCTGCAATACATCGTGGCGGTCGATCTCAACGGCGTCAAGGTCATCGGCGACAACGCTTTCAGCGGCTGCGTCAACCTTGCGCAGGTCACCTTTGGCAGCGACATCACAAGTATCGGCAACAATGCCTTTGCCTCTTGCGCCCTCACCGAGGTGCGTCTGGGCAACGTGCAAACCATCGGCAACGGCGCCTTTGCAGGCAACGGCGGCCTCACCAACGTCACAATGGGCAGTGTGGGCAGCCTCGGCGCACAAATTTTTGCCGAGTGCGCCACGTCATATGGCCCCGATGGCACCCCCATCCCCGCCGAATTGGTGCTTGCGTTCACTGCCGACGTCCCGCCGACGATCCTGTCCAACACCTTCTTTGGCGTGGCCGCCCTGCGCATTTATGTGCCGAGCTACGAGGCCGGCCTCACCTTTGCGCAAGCGTCGGGCTGGTCCAAGCATGCCGCTGCGCTGCGTGTCAAGGCAGATAGTGCGGAAGTTTGGTACAGCAAAGCGGATGCCTCCGCCCGGTTGGAGATTGGCGACCGCATCATGTTCAGCGAGACCTACTTTGGCCTGTACCGCCGCAACGGCGACACGCTCACCGTCAGCTGGTTCGAGTACAGCGACTTGTCCCTCGGCTTCCGCATCATCACCAACACGCTCACAGTGGGCGCCAACGGCGAGATGACGGGCGCAGATTTCTCCGCCTCGGGCGACGAGAACGTCTATGTGTTCGTCAAGCAGGGCACAACCGTCACCTACACGGATTCCATCGGCCACACGCTCACCGTCACATTTGGCAGCACAGCGGGCGCCTACGACGCCAGCAACGTCACCTTCGTGTTTGATGGACGCCGCATGACGTTCTCCCACAACGGCTACGTCTACACGGTCACGCTGCATTCCGACGGCACATTCTCCGCCACGCAGCGTGTGCAACCCACCACAGCCACCTACACGGCGGCGGATGGCAGCACCCTCACGATAACATTTGGCACAAGCAGTTATGCTGTCGGCGTGCTCGTCAATGTGGACGGCAACCGTTTCGAGGTCTCCTCGGCCTACACTTGGTACCTCGTCAAGCAAAGCGACAACGTCTATTCGTTCACGTTCCGCCACACAGCGGGCACCTACGTCATCACGATAACGCTCAGCGGCAGCACCTTTACATACAGTTGGGTCAAGCAGTAGGGCCCCGCCAATCGGCGCACAAAGTATATCGGCGAAACCCCTCATACAAGGCCGCACGGCCAACGGGGGGGGGTATTCGAAGTTATAAACAAAAAAATTATGGAGGAAAACACTATGAAAAACAAAACCGCACGATGGTTGTTGTGCGTTGTTCTCGCCCTTGTGTTAGTGGCAAGCTTTGTGCTTGTCGCCTGCAAGCCGGACGAAGAACAGCCCGCAACCTACACCCTGACTTTTGCTTTGGGTGATCACGCAGCGGCCGATGCAAAAGCCCCCGACGCAATCGAGCGCAAGGCCGACGAAGTTGTCAACCTGCCCAACGCTCCCAAAGCAGCCGACGGTTGGGAGTTTGACGGTTGGGGCAGCAGCAAGCTTGCCGCAGGCGCCTCGTTTACCATGCCCGCAGAGAACACAACTCTCACGGCGCAATGGAAGCAGAAGCCCGGTCCCACGCCCACAACCTACACTCTGACATTTGCTCTGGGCGACCACGCAGCGTCCGACGCAACCGCCCCCGAGGCCAAATCCTACGAGGCCGGTGCCGAGGTAACCCTGCCCGACGCCCCCAAGGCCGATACGGGTTGGCAGTTTGACGGCTGGGGAGACAGCAAACTTGCCGCCGGTGCCAAATACACCATGCCCGCACAGGCCACAACCCTCACAGCGCAATGGAAAGAGACCTCTCCCGCCGTCACCTACACGGTAACGCTCAAAGCGGGCTCTGCCGCCGACGAGGCCGAGGGTGAGGACCAAAACATCACCATCACCGATGGCAACACCTACACATTTGTAGACCCCACCGACAAGTACGGTTTCTCCTACGAGGGCTACTCCTTTGTCGGTTGGAAGCTGGAAGGTGACTCGACCGACAAAACCTACGGGGTTGGCGACACCTACACCTTCGAGGGCGACGTAACATCCATTGTTGCCTACGCCACGTGGGAAGAGGACGAGATTCCTCCCTTTGCCGAGGGCGCATTCCATGGCGTTATCGTCGATATGGAAAGCGGCTACTCCTTCACCTTTACCGAAACCGAAGACACCACCCACAGCGGCTACTACAATTTGATGATTGGTGGCAGCCAAGAGAACATGCCTTTGGTTGGCGCATACCTCTACACCAACGAGGGTGGCATCATCTTGGTGTATGTGCTTGTAGAAGACGAACCTGTCGAAGTTGGCTTTGCCGCAATCGAAGAGGGCAACGTTCTTACTTTTGGCGTGCAAGGTCTCCCCGAGGAAGACGCACCTTCCGCCGGTGCCGAAGACCCCGAGGGTGAGGAAGATGTTAGCGATCCCACAAAGGGTCCAACTGTCGAGTTGATGGCTTTCATGTTCAAACTCAGCGTCACCGTTGACGAAGAACCCCAAGAGCTGTATGTCAATGCAGGCGCACCCATCTATGCAATTGCAGCGTACCTCTCCAAAGGTGGCAACCTCAGCAGCCTTGTGCTTGACAGCAAGCCTCTCGACCTGGCAGGAGAACTTGACAAAGTGGAAAAGCAAGAGGGCTACACCGAAATGCCCGAAGCCGATGCCGAACTTGCAATCACGTTGGTTCATCCTCCTTTCACAACAGAGGCCTTCAACTTTGACCTGTCTTGGGAGCAAAAAGTTACCAAGTCCGGCAGCGAGGTTCCTGTATCTGTCAAATTGACCGCCGAGAAGAAGAGCAGTTCTTGGTCGGGAGAGCTTACCCTTACCAGCTCGGATACGGATCTCGATGATTATGATACAATCACATTCACGATGGACGCAAACGGCAGCATTTCTCTGACGTCTGGTATGGACAAGTTCTCCGGCACGGGAAAATTAGCAGGCAACACTCTTTCGATAACATTTACCTACAAGACTTACACATTTACCTGCCAAGCTGACCTTATCAAGCTGACATTCAAAAATAACAGCGACGAAGGAGAGGACAAGGTCATCTATGCTAACGAAGGCAACGAAGTCGATTTGTCCTATTGGGACCTTGCGGGCTTCTCCAATACGTTCACGCCCGAAAAATACTATTTCTTCAATGGTTGGAGCGATGGCGACCAAACTTATGGCAACGATGGTGTAATAACCGTTGTAAAAGAGACTACTATCACCCCTGTGTGGGAGAAAGGTTACATTGTCACGTTTGTTGTCGGCGTAGATGAAAGTGAGATAAAACAATATCACTCGCAGCTCAGCTTCTACGAGGACTTTGTGGGTGCTATCCGTCCGTCCGATGCTGCCAAGTTTGTGGTTCCCAAAAACAACCTTCCCTACTCTGAAAATTCGGATAACTACATCTATCGCGAAGGCTACGATGTCACTTGGAAGTGCAGCTGCCACCCCGGTCAAACTCTCAATCCGAGCGAAGAGCATGCTCTCACAGGCGACGTGACCTTCACCGCCACTTGGACGGCAATTGAATATAACGTTACCTACAAACTTGGATATCGTGCTCCGGAAGGCACCGAGGTTCCCGAGGGCGGCAAGCACGCCACGGATTCCACCTTTGCACTCCCCGGAACGCTTGCAGACAGCGGCGAGTGGAAGTTTGCCGGTTGGTCCGACGGAACGCAGACCTATCCCGCAAGCTCAACCTACACAATGCCCGCTCACGATGTAATAATCAGACCCGTTTGGAAGCTTGACCGCACACCCACAGTTGCCGATTTCTACGGCATTTGGCTTGCCGACGAAACATTTGAATACTTGTCTGGTTCAGCAGGAGAAGGTTTAGCCTTTACTGCTGAGGGCGTAGAGTTCAAAGAAGAGGGCTATGGCTTCTATGCAAATTACGAAGAAGCAGATACTTCTGTTGCAGATAATCAAGTAACAGTAACTTGGCGTTACTCCTCCACATGGACATATACTCTCACCTTTACGCAAGAGGATATAGCCACCCTTCACGGAGTGCCGTCCTACTACTTCTACGGGACAGAGTTTACGGTTAAACTCTACCGCACAAAGTCCGTTGTTGTACACTTCAATATGGGCGATGGCGTGAGTGAACAAGGCCCTGCCGATCAATACCTTCTTGCGGGCGCAACCGCCAGCGAGCCTACCAAACCCGCCAGAGAACATTATCGTTTCTTGGGTTGGTATGCTGCCGATTCCGAACAGACATTTGACTTTGAAACTACCATTTCAGGGGACCTCACCCTTACCGCCAAGTGGGAATATATCGAAAACGTCACCGTAACATTCGATTCTAACGCAGGACAGGACGAAGTGAGCAATATGCCCCAGTCCGTCACAAAGTCCTATGGTGAAACGATAGCCAAGCCCACAGAGACTCCTACCCGTGAGGGCTACGAGTTCCAGGGATGGGGTGTGTCCAAGACTTCCACGGTCTATTTCGACTTTGAAAAGACTCAAATCAAGGACAACCTGACGCTCTTTGCAATCTGGAAGAAGATAATCACCATCACCTTCGAGGTAGAAGGCGGCACAACCGAAACTCCGTCCGTAAAGGTAACGGAAGGTACCGATGTTGATTTGACCAAATACACTGCAACCAGCAACAATGGTCACACATTCCTTGGTTGGAAGATAAAAGGCAATTCAAACATTTTGGGCGACAAGCTCTACGGCAGACCGGACGACACAACGCTTGTTGCGGTGTTTGGCACCACGTACACTGCGGCCGAACATGTTTCGGGTGCTGCGGCCATGGCCGAAATAGTGGTCAGCGACTTCACCATTCGCGACGACGGCTATGTCCAGGTGAAGATTAACGGCTCGCTGACAGTTAAGCAAACGAGCAGCGTCTATAACGAGTCAACGCAAATCTACTCCATAGAATATGGTTATAGTGGCGACGTTCTCGAAGTCAAGGTCAGCGGCTCTACGTTCGATATCAAAGACATAATGCAAGCGTCTGCCCAAGACAACGACAAGAAAGTTACGGTTACTTTTGACGGTTGGGGCAAGGTTGAAGCGTCCTTTGATAACAACAAAAAGTCCGGAACGTATTCTCTGAAAGTAAGCGACTACAAATATTTGCTCACCGTCACTATCGGCTCCGATGTATCCACATTTACACTAAGCATAGATCTGGATTATTCGACATTGAGTTACGTGGCTAAGGTGCAAGACGGCCTTCTGATTGTTGAAGAAAACTCGTTTGTGTTTGGCGATCCTCAGATTGCGGTTACTTGCAAACTCAGCGACGACGATGACGAACCCTACACGCAGATGGTCCCCTATGGCAAAAAATTTGTCTACGATGGAGAGCCCATTTCAACTGACGAAAACGGCAATCCGTTCTATGGTTGGACCAAGGACGGCGAAGACTTTGACCTCTCCACTCCGATCACGGCACCCGTGACGCTTGTTGCCAAATATGTGATGGGCGTTCAGTACTATGTAGGAGAAATGGAAAGCTATGTCAAGACAGATTTTGACGAGGATGGCGACGGAGACATAGAAATTACGTTCCCGTCCAGCGATGATCTGAACCTGAGCGACTACAATGTCACGGGGTGGGTTGACTACGAGGAGTATGGTGTTGCGGATGATATTGACGAATGCACTGTCCACAAACCGGGAGAAAAGCTGACGGTAAACAAAAATAAATTGTACATCGCAGTCGTCGAAGAAAAGCCGTTTATAATTACGGATAAATTCAATGGTGCAATCCCTTACTCCGACCCGAGTGAAGGCAAAGCAATATTTGATTCCGATGGAAACGTCAGTTTTTCGGTTATTTCTTTCAGCCGTGGTTATCGTGAAGTAAAGGTAAGTGTTACCGGCACATATGCAATTGCAGATGGCGTACTTACAATAACCTTGGATAAAGAATTTGTGGATGAGGGATGGTCGGTATTTGTTGTTGATTCCTTCGGCAGACAGCTGACAGTCAACGTTACCAAAGATGCTGACGTCTACGCATTTGGTGGAGTGATCTACAAATTGACAATCAAAAACTACGATGTAGAAGATCCCGATGCGACCACGGAAATGTGGTATGCCGCCGGAACAGACATTTCGGCCAGCTATGGCATGGATACCGACCCCAATAACGAGGATGACGGTTTCGTTGCGTCATACAAGATCAATGGTACTGAATACACTGTGGAAGAGTTGATGACTGATGATGAATTAATGAATCATTGGCTCTACATGCCCGAAGAAGATGTCACAATCGAGTACGTTCGTGGCAAAGCTGCTCCCGCCGAATAGACCCAACAGGGTAGTAACAAAAGTTTTCTAAGCTCGGCAACCTCTTGCCGACCCAAGCCAACCTTCCCCCGAAGGTTGGCTTTTCCTTTGCCCCTTTTCCCCGCCCCCTCACTTCCTCTCGCTCCTTTCTAAAATTATCCCCTTCCCCCCCCCCTTCCTCTCCTCTCTCCTTTTCTCTCTTTTCTCTTCTTTTTCTCCCTTTCTTTATCTTTATATATAGATATTTTCAATATCATTTTTATATGGTGTGGGTGGAGCGGGGCCAAATCGGGTGCGGGTGTGTAGGGTGCCGGCGCAGTGGGGTGCCCGTGTGCAATTTGACGATGTGGGGCGTGAGCTGACGTTCTTCCCTTCCTCACTCTCCCCTCACCCCCTCTCCCTTTTCTCTCTTTTCTCCTCTTTTTCTCCTTTTCTTTATCTTTATATATAGATATTTTCCATATCATTTTTATATGGTGCGGTGGTGAGGTATGGCAGCGGTGGTGTGCCGGTGCGGTGGTGTGCCCGTGTGCAAGTTGACGACGTTGGGTGCAAGTTTGCGGTGCGAGGTCGGGCCGTGCGGCGGGGTGTTCCGTTGCGTGCCTTGCGCTCGTCGGTGCGGTGGTGTGCGGTCGGGCCGGCGGGCGTTTTGTCGTGTGCGGTCGGATGGGCTTGTGCGGTCGGAGGGGCTTGTGCGGGGCAAAATCGGGCGGAACAAAAATGAACGAGCGATAATTATTTTCATTTTTTCCATTTGGTATTGAAACATAGCGTGTTGTGGTGTAAAATTTGATATGGTCAAAATCGGCCTGCATATGGACAAAAATGTCACACGCCCCGCGTTGCGGCAAATGCACAAAACGGACGGCGGCGCACAAAGCAATCAACGTCAACGCAGGCGTCCGCATCGGGGCCAATAGCGGCGGCCATTTGCGGCCAACATCAACCAAACGCCCACATCGGGGCGGCAAAAGCGGTTTTTTCGCAGCAAAGCGCAAGCGGCGTTGCGACGAAATAAAAATTTTAGAGGAGAAAAATATGAAAAAGAAACTAATTGCAATTGTGCTCAGCGTCTTGCTGGTAGTTTCGGCAGTGCTTGTGCTTGCGGCATGCCAAAAGGCTGTCCCCACAATCACATTCCGCAACAACAGCGGCAGGGCCTACTTTACGCTTGAAACGGTGGACGGCAAGATCACCGAGGAAATGGTCAACAAGGCCGTCAAAGACAACAACGTCAAAAACGGCGATCAATTTCTGGAAGGTTGGTTCAGCACGGTAGGGCAAAAGGATGGCGTCTACACCTACGATGGCCCCATCGACTACAACAAATCCTACACCGAGGACGCCGAGTACTATGCCAAATGGCACGTCAGCCAAGGTTTGCCCCAAGGCTACACGCTTATCGGCGTAATCAATGGTGTGGAGAAGTGGACCCCGGGTGAAGAACCCGACGATTGGAAGCTTGTTCAGGACCAAAACGAAAAATGGCTGTACTCTGCCACCATTAGTATGAAGGCCGGCGACCAATTCAAAGTTAAAGAAAAGTCCAATGCCTGGAATGACAACGTCTGCAACCTGGGATATGAGGGTGTGGAAAGCATCACCTACTCGGCAGCCGCACAAAAGGTATTGACGGACAACAGCCTTGGCGGAAACTACATTTTGCAAGGCAATGCCGAGTCCAAGACCAATGTGGTCGTCGGAAGCGTTGTAAAGGCAATCAACCTCACTGTTACCTACGATTACAGCACGCTCAAATTCCGTGTTGTGGTCAACACTCTCGAAGTACAACTGCCCACAGAGATTCCTCAATGGAAGATCGTTGGCACAATTGACAGTTGGGCTGAAACTTCCACCGATGCGAAAGTTCTCTTCACAACCACCACTAATAAATATGTGCTCACCCTCACTTACAAATTTGCTGTTGGTGATACATTCAAGTTCAAAACAAACGAAAAGGGTTGGGGATCGGAAATCAACATCGGCGGTTTCACTTATGCTTCCGAGTTGGACAGCAAGGGCGAGGCTAAGCTCGAATTGCCCGACGACCTGTTTGTAAAAGAAAGCGACAACAGCACCAACATCAAGTGCAACGCTGCCTGCACGGTAACGCTCACTCTGGACGTTCTGCTCAACACTGTTGTGGCAACAGTCACGGCTCTCGGCTGAAACGCAGCGTCAAACAACAATTTGCAATTTGATTGCGACAAATAATTTTTAAGGAGAAATACAATGAAAAAATCTAAAATCATAGTAGCTTTGTTGTTGGCGGCCGTGATGGTGCTTTCTATCGGCGTCCTGGCAGCCTGCAATGGCGGCGGCGGTGGCAGCAAAAACGCCATCGAATTGTTGCTGTGGGCACCCTCTGAGGCGCAAACTTTCTACAAAACATGGGCAGACAAGTGGGCCGCAGACTACAAAGACAGCGATGGCCGCACTTTCAAAGTCAAGGTCGGTATCATGTCCGAGGCTGACGCAGGCACAACGGTAGTGCAAGCCCCCGATGACGCAGCAGACGTATTTCTGTTTGCTGACGACCAACTTGACAAAATGGTAACAGCCGGTGCAATCGCAGCTATCGGCAAAAAGGACAGCACAGCTGCCAAAGCCATCATCGACAGAAACTCCGAAGGCACAATCACTGCCGGTTCTATCGGTGACACGCTCTACGGCTATCCCGTACAAGCAGATAACGGCTACTTCCTGTTCTACAATGACACAGTGCTCTCTGCCAGCGACGTTACAAGCTGGGAGAACATCGCCAAGAAGAACACGAAGGTTCACTTCGACTTCTCCAACGGTTGGTACAATGCAAGCTGGTTCTTTATGTATGGCGGCACGTTTACCACGTCCGAGACCAACGTGCGTGGTGAAATCGGCCTCAACGCTATGAAGGCTGCTGTCAAGTTCCGCAGTTTGTTCCCCGGTGACCAACTCAATGTCGGTGATCCCATCAAAGACGGTGGCGTGGGCGGATTGAACAAGGGCACGATCGGTGCAATGGTTGCAGGCGGCTTTGCCTATACCGCAGACCTTGCTACGAACACCCATATCAAGATGACCAAACTGCCCACTCTCGGCGGCAAGCAAATGTACACCTTCCTCGGCAGCAAGCTGATGGGTGTTTCTTCCAAGGGTAAGTATCTCGAAGCTTCTCACGCTCTTGCCAACTACCTCACCGATGAGGAAGTACAGGTTGACAAGGCAATCCAACTCAATGCCGGCCCCAGCAACAAGGTTGCAGCAGCCAATGACCAAGTCAAGGCTCTGCCCACATTGGTAGCTCTTGCGGAACAGTCTCAGTGGTCCGTTCCCCAAATCAACCTTCCCGGCGGATTCTGGGATGCGGCAAGCGCAGCGTTTGACAAGCTGAATTACTCCAACGAAGCCTTTGTCGGTGACAAGACCACACACGAAATAATTGACGCTCAAATCGGAACGGTCCTCGCAACCTACATCACAGACCTCAAATTGGAAACAGCAAAATAAGGTCAAATATAATAACCATGACATCGGAGGAGGAGATCTTCCTCCTTCGATGTTTTTTGTTTAGGAGGAAAATTTATGGCAGAAGCCACTTCGATAAAAAAGCCAAATGCTTTTGTGGCGTTCTTTCTGTCCATAGGCGCTTGGTTCAGGGCCTTCCCAAGGAGGTTTGTAAACTTCTTCAAGAGGTTGGGTCTGGGCATTGCCAATTGGGCAAAGGGCATTTGGCAAATCGCAAAAGAAGGCAATTGGAAGACCCGCACATCCTTTGTTGTGATGGGTTTTGGTTGCCTGATGTACGGCCAATGGCTGAGAGGCGTGCTTTATCTGGTGTTTGAAATAGGGTTTATCCTGTTTATGATTTTCGAGGGCCCCCCGTATCTGGGCAAATTCGGCAGTTTGGGATCGGTGGTGCAAGGACCCATCTACAACGACGCAGGCTTGCAGATAGGCACAACAGACGGCGACAACTCGCTGCAAATTTTGCTGTTTGGCGTTGTGACCATATTGTTTATCCTGATATTTGTGGTGCTGTACTTCAAGCAGCTGCGCAACGCATTTGCCAATCAGGAGAGGACCGAGTTCGGCATGCCCATCGACGGCACCAAAGAGGACGTCAAGAACATGCTGAACAAAAACTTCCACACCACAGTGTTGGCATTGCCCACACTGGGCATTGCGGTTTTCACCGTGATACCCTTGATCTTCATGATCCTGATAGCCTTTACCAGCTACGACTACAAACATCTGCCCCCGGGACAGTTGTTTACCTGGGTGGGCTTCCAGAACTTTGTGGACTTGTTTAACTTTAACGGCGCCACCAGCATGGGGCAAACGTTCTTCAAGCTGTTGGGCTGGACGCTGTTGTGGGCTGTGCTCAGCACGGTGACTACATATATTGGCGGCATGGTGCTGGCTATCCTCATCAACACAAAGGGCGTCCGCTGCAAAAAAGTGTTCCGCACGTTTTTTGTGGTGACGATAGCGGTGCCGCAATTTGTCAGCCTGCTGATAGTCAGCAAATTTTTCGACACGCAAAACGGCCTTGTGAACCAAATTTTGCGCAACCTGGGCTGGATAGACGAAAATATCCAATGGTTTGGGCGGACGCACCTGGCAAGGGCAATGGTGGTTATCATCAACATGTGGATAGGCGTGCCCTACTCGATGTTGATAACCAGCGGTATCCTGATGAATATCCCGGAGGAGCTGTACGAGTCGGCGCGTATCGACGGCGCAGGCCCCGTGAAAACTTTCTTCAAGATCACGCTGCCCTACATGCTGTTTGTGACGGGCCCGCACCTTTTGACGCAGTTTATCGGCAACATCAACAATTTCAATGTCATCTTCCTGCTGACGGGCGGCGGCCCCACCTCGGGCGACCTTATGACCCCGGCGGGCAAGACGGACCTGCTTATCACCTGGCTGTATGACATCACCGTCAACGGCACCCAACCCGACTACAAGACGGGCTCCGTTATCGGTATATTGGTGTTCATCGTCTGCGCTGTGTTCAGCCTGATCGTTTACGGCAGAACGTCGGCAGTCAAAAACGAGGAGGACTTCCAATGATGGCATTGTTAGCAATAAGCAAAGTGGGCGTGACCGTCCTTACGATAGTTTTGGCGCTGGTCATCATGGTGCAGCTTGGCCTGGTGGGCTGGCTGCTTGTGCGCAACAAGGAAAAAGCCTACGAGGCGGCCTTGGGCACAGGAAAAAAGAAAAAATATCGCAGCATGAAGGCAAAACGTATCACCGTGCTGACGATAATACACATCGTGCTGACCATCATGTCCATAATATGGATCATACCTTTTGTGTACGTGGTGCTGCACTCCTTCCGCGCAAACGACTACGGTGTGCCCTTCCCCGACAAAATTTTGCCCACCGAGTGGACTTTGGACGCTTGGTCCAAATTGTTGGGCGGCAATCCGGAAATGTATCAGGACAACCGCTTCGACTGGATAAACTTCCCCAGGTGGTTCCTCAACACGTTTGTGATTGCTTGTTTCAGCTGCGTGATATCCACGCTGTTTACGCTGATGACGAGCTATGCGTTCTCTCGCATGCGCTTTAAGCTGCGCCAGCCCTACATGAAGTTGATTTTGGTGCTGGGCATGTTCCCCGGGTTCCTTGGTATGATCGCCGTGTACAACATCCTGGCGTCGCTGGGCCTCAACGAGGGTATACTGAAAGACGTTGCGCTTGTGTTGGTGTACAGCGGCAGCGCAGGTATGGGCTACTATGTGTCCAAGGGCTTCTTCGACACTATCCCCAAGGCGTTGGACGAATCGGCCAAGCTGGACGGTGCGTCGCAGGCGCAGATCTTCTTCAAGATAACCCTGCCGCTATCCAAACCGATAATCGTTTATACGGCGCTGACGGCCTTTATGGGCCCGTGGATGGACTTCATTTTCGTCAAACTGATAGTCAGGGGCGACTTCGACTATGGCACGGTGGCGCTGGGTCTGCAACAGATGCTGGAAAGAGAGCAGTATATGACCCACTGGACGCTGTTCTGCGCAGGTGCCACCATGGTGGCTGTACCCATCACCCTGCTGTTTATGTTCCTTCAAAAGTACTACGTTGAAGGCGTCACGGGAGGCTCGGTGAAGGGATAATGAAAAGATTTTCCGTTTTTGCATTGATACTCTGTCTTGCGCTTGCGCTGTCGGCCTTTGCGGGCTGCGGCCAGAGCCAGGGCGAGATCAAGGATTGGGAGGCCAACCCCGTCGCCACCGACGTGGACCCGCTGTACCGAGACTATTATCACATATTTGTGTACGGTTTTGCGGATAGCGACGGCGACGGCATTGGCGACCTGAAAGGCATCGAAAGCAAGCTGGACTACATTGCCGACCTCAACTTCAACGGCATCTGGCTGTCGCCGATATATCCGTCGTCGCAATCCAACCACAACTACGATGTGGAGGACTACTGCGGCATAGACGAACGCTACGGCACGTTGGACGACTTTGACGACCTTGTGGAGGCTTGCAATCAAAGGGGCATCACCGTGATGTTGGACACTGTTTTCAACCACAGCTCGGACAGGCACCCCTGGTTCAGGGCCGCTCAGGAAGCGCTGCGCAACGGTGACACCTCCAACAAGTATGTAAGCTACTACAAGTTTAACAACAACGACCCCAACAGCTATGCGCATTTTACCGGCGCAACGTCCATGCCCAAGCTAAACCTCGACAACCCCGAGGTGCGCACCGAGCTGGACAATACCCTCAAATTCTGGATAGCCGATCACGGCGTCAAGGCGCTGCGTTTGGATGCAGCCTACCACTTTTACAGCAACGAGGAAAAGAACGTCCAGTTTATGCAATGGCTGATGTCTGCCGCTCGCAAGTATTGCCCCGACGTGTACATGGTGGGCGAGGTGTGGATGCACGACACAACGGTGTATCGCCACTATGCGGAAGACTCCGTGCAAAGTTTCTTCAACTTTGAGTGGAGCGCCGCACCCGGCTACAACGCACTGATGACGCTGCTCAACAATCCCGACTCCATCGCCGAAAGGTTGCCCGATGTTATCTCCTCCAAGGAGGAGGGAACCGCCAAGGGTATCGACGCACTGTTTGCCAGCAATCACGATACGTCTCGTTTTGCAAATTGCGTTGCATATTACAGCGCCCGCTATGAGGAAGTTACCGACGCCCTGATGAGCCAGCACCGCATGGCAATCGCCCTGCTGTACACTCAATCCGGCAACGTGTTCAACTACTACGGCAACGAGATCGGCATGCGCAACGGTCTGCGCAACAGCACCAGCTCCGACTACGTCGATCACACCTACCGCACGGCGATGAATTGGGGCAGCGACACCGCCCAATCGCACGAGGACGGCATGGCTTGGATGGCCTATGGCAGCGCCACCGTCTACGGCGTATGGGATGACGTGTTGGGTGGCGTGGCCGAGCAAAAGGACGACCAGAACAGCTTGCTCAACTTCTACCGCAGGGTGATGTTGCTGCGCAGGCAAAACCCCGAGATCGCCCAGGGCACATCGCAGTTTATCGACAGCGGCGATGACAAGGTGGTCATCATCAAGCGCACCGCCGGCAGCAAGAGCATACTGCTTGTGTACAACTTCGATCCTCAGGCCGAGCACAGCCTCAACATCGGCGACATAGTCGAAAGCAACGGGCTAAGCGGCACGTTTGCGGGATTTTTGTCCTCAAACAACGACAGAGATGTAACTTACAAAAACGGCAAATTGACCCTTCCGCAGTTTTCCATTGCGGTTATCCGCTAAAAATATCACAAAATAAAGAACTATTCTTTTGGAGGAAATTATGGCAAATCTACAACTCAATCACATTTACAAGGTGTATCCCAACGGGGTAAAAGCGGTAAATGACTTTTGCATGGACATAGAGGACAAAGAATTCATCGTGTTTGTAGGTCCCTCCGGCTGCGGCAAATCCACAACATTGCGCATGATCGCCGGCTTGGAGGACATCACCGCAGGCGAGCTGCGCATTGGCGATATGGTGGTCAACGATGTTGAGCCCAAGGACAGGGACATAGCAATGGTGTTCCAGAACTACGCCCTGTACCCCCACATGTCGGTCTACGAAAACATGGCATTCGGTCTGCGCCTCAGACATCTTCCCAAAGAGGAAATCGACCAAAAAGTAAGAGAAGCCGCACGTATTCTGGGTATCACCGAATATCTGGACCGCAAGCCAAAGGCAATGTCGGGCGGCCAACGTCAACGTGTTGCGCTGGGCAGAGCCATTGTTCGTAACCCAAAGGTCATGCTGCTGGACGAGCCGCTGTCCAACCTGGACGCCAAGCTGCGCACGGCCATGCGCTCGGAGATTTCCAAGCTGCACCACAAGCTGCAAACCACCTTTATCTACGTCACCCATGACCAGGTAGAGGCCATGACAATGGGCACCCGCATCGTGGTAATGAAGGACGGCTACATTCAGCAGATCGACACTCCCCGCAATTTGTACCGCTTCCCCGGCAACAAATTTGTGGCAGGCTTCATCGGCACGCCGCAGATGAATTTCTTTGAGGGCACGCTTACGCAACACGGCAAAAAAGTCACCGTTGCGCTGGACAACACAGAAATAAGCCTTGACGCCCCCATCGAGTACTTCCACAAGGCCGACCGCTCCTATCTGGACGGCAGCAAGAGCGTCACCGTCGGTATCCGTGCCGAGCACATCTCCACCGACCCCGACAAGTATCCCTATCGTGCCAAGTGCCGTGTGTCCCACGTCGAAGAGTTGGGCACCGACTGCCAGGTATATGCCGACTTCAATCTGGAAAGCGACGACGTCGTCGGTGAAAGCCCCACAAGGGTCATCATCAAGGCGCCCGCAGGCAGCACCTATGGCGTGGACAGCGTGATAACGGTCTCGTTGGACCTCAGTCAATTGCATTTCTTCGACTCCGAGACGGAGCAGACCATTGCTCCTCGTATCCCGCAGGAAGTCGTCACCGACGCCACCGTCAGCGGCAGCACTTTGACGGCCCTCAATGCGCAGATTTCTCTGCCGCAGTCCATTCGTCCCGAGGACGGCGAGTATCGTCTGTACATACCCACCTCGGCGGTCAGTCTGGACGGCGACATCTCCGCACAGTTCCTGGAAGAAGAGGACGTCAACGGCCAACGCCTTGTGCACCTGTTGGCGGGCGACACCGTGTTGTTCAGCATCGTGGGCAAGGATGTGCAGCTGGACAAGACCGTCAAGCTGGGCATCGACCTCAAACAAGTGCGCTTGGAGCGCAATGGCGAGGTGGTGGTGCAACCGCTCAACTGCGTCAACACGCTCAAAGGCACAATTTCCAAGCACAAAGTGGCAGCTGTCGTCGAAGAAAATGGCAAGGTCAAAAACACTACGGAATTGGCCTTCACCTTCGATGTGGGCGGCGCCTCCTTCGATTGCCCCAGAGAGCTGGCAATGCGCCTGGTAAACGGCGGCGGACAGCACATTTTCGGCAAGGAGTTGGAGTTCCGCTTTACTCCCTACGACGTGCACGTGGCCGAGCAAGGCATTGCCACCACGGTAGAATTCCGCAGCAACTATGGCAAGGAACAATTTGTCACCTGCCCCGTTGGCGAGCAAAAGGTCAACGTGCTTGTGGATGGCGAAGTGGGCGACAACGTTTGCCTGTCTTTGGACGTTGGCTCGTTGGAGATCCACGAGGTCGCTCGCGGCATCCGTCTGGCCTAAAAATCCCAAACAAACTCTGCACATACAGTCACCGAAATCCTTCGGTGACTGTATGCGGCAAAAAACAACTTAGCTATTTATCAAAATTTGAGGTTATATATGACAAAAAAGCGTTTTATTGCGGTGCTTTTGTGCCTGATATTGGCATTGTCGGTTGTTCTGACAGCCTGCAACACCCCCGAAGAGCCGCCCAAAACCGACGACGACTCCGACACAACTATCGTTCCGCACAAGCACACATACAGCGAAGAGTGGACCAGCGACGAAAATGCGCATTGGCACGAGGCGCTGTGCGAGCACAAGGACTACACCTCCGGCTATGCCCGTCACACATTGGTAAACGACAAATGCACCGTGTGCGGCAGAGAATTTTTCACCAGGCAAAATGGTTTCGAGGTGCACCCCTACAACCCGATAACCGAACCTGTTTTGCCGGCAGTGCCCGCAGTTACAACCCCGCATCTGGCCATTCACTATCACCGCAACGATGTCACCACGCTGACAAGCTGGGGATTTTGGGTGTGGGACAAGGTCACCAATGGTAACGACGGACTTATAAATATTCAATATCAGGACGACTTCGGCGGGGTCACGCTCATCGATATCTCCAAGTACGGCGGCAAGGACGGCGTCATAGGTATCATTCCCCGTGCGCAAGCCGATTGGATCAAGGATGTGGACGCCGACCGTCTCATCACCCCGTCCGACTACACTTTCAACGAAAATGACAATTGCTATCACGTCTACATTGTCGAGGGCGACGTCAACTTCCACGCCTCGGCGGACGAAGTGCAATTTAACAATACAGTATCATTCGACGCAATCAACCACATAGAAATGAAGTTCTCCGACGCCGTAAACAAGGTTGCCGTCTACGAGGGCGACACGCTGCTCAACGAGGGCGAAGTGGACAAGACCGACCACGTCGGCTACGAGATGGAAAACGAAGCCGACCTGAACAAGGAGTACACGGTAAAGGCGTATTTCGTCGAGGGAGAGCCGCAAACAATGAACGTTGCTATCATGGCGCTATACGATACCGAGCAATTCGGTGAAAAATTCAACTACGAAGGTGACGATCTCGGCGTCACATTGGGCAAAACCTCCACAACCTTCAAGGTGTGGTCGCCCATATCCACGTCGATAACTCTCAAACTCTACAACGAAGGCACAGGCGGCACAGCCACGCAAACTCTGCCCATGACCAAGGGCGAAAAGGGCGTGTGGACGGCCACCGTCAACCAAAACCTCGACGGACAGTACTACACCTACACCGTTGTCAACTCGTCCTATCCCGACGGCAAGGAAATCGTCGATCCCTACGCCAAGAGCGCAGGCCTCAACGGCGAAAGGGGCATGATAGTGGACTTTACCTCGGGCAGGGCCACCCCCGACGATTGGGACAAGGTTTCGCCCAAGTCCTACCACGCCAACGAGCTTACCGTTTGGGAGACGCACGTTGCCGACGTCACCTCCTCTGCCACCTGGAACGGCACCGAGGCCAACCGCAAAAAGTTCCTCGGTATGATACAGTCCGGCACCACCTACACAAAGAACAACACAACCGTCAAGACGGGCTTCGACCACATTGTGGAGCTGGGCGTCAACGCCGTGCAGCTTGTGCCCATCTTCGACCAGGCCAACGACGAGGCCACTCCCACATTCAATTGGGGCTACAACCCCCTCAACTACAATGTGTTGGAGGGCAGCTACTCGTCTGATGCAAGCGACGGCTATGTCCGCATCAAGGAGTTCCGTCAGTTGGTGCAGGCCTTCAACGGCAAGGGCATCAACATCATCATGGACGTGGTGTACAATCACGTGGGCGCTGCGGGCGGCTCCAATTTCGACGTGCTGATGCCCGGCTACTACTTCCGCTACAACGAGGCCGGCGGCCTTTCCAACGGCAGCGGCTGCGGCAACGAAACGGCCAGCGATCGCTACATGTTCCGCAAGTTTATGATAGATTCCGTCTGCTTCTGGGCCAAGGAGTACAAGCTGGGCGGCTTCCGCTTTGACCTGATGGGACTGCACGACATCGACACCATGAATCAACTTGCCGCCGCACTCAAAAAGGTCAACCCCTCCATCATCGTCTACGGCGAGCCTTGGACGGGCGGCACCACGGTGCTTTCTTCCGATGAGCAAGCAACGCAGGCCAATGCCAACAGCTTCGAGGGAGTGGCGCAGTTCAACGACCAGATGCGCGACGCACTCATCGCAGGCGGCATGAAGGGCAAAACCGAGCTGGGTTGGGCGTCCGGTTCCACCCTCAACTCCAACATCACCAATGGCCTGATGGGCTACACCGGCTCTTCCATCAAAGACCTGTTCAAGACGGTCAACTACGTCACCTGCCACGACAACTACACGTTGAAGGATCGCATGGTGGCAACGGGCAAGATAACCGCCGCCGACGCCAAAAAACATGCGCTGTTTGCCAACTCGGTGGTGTTCACCTCCAACGGCATAACCTTTATGCTGGCGGGCGAGGAGTTTTTGCGCAGCAAGGGCGATCTTGCCACTGACTACGAAAACGATCAAACGGACGAGGCAATACACAACAGCTATAAATCCAGCTATCAGATGAACTCGCTCAACTACGAGCTGAAAGCGGACAACAAGGACCTGTTTGACAGCTACGTCAAGCTCATTGCCTTCAAGCAAAAGTTCGTCAAGGAGTTCGGTCTGGATTCCAACGAGGACGTCACCGCCAACTACAAGGTAGAGCAGCTTGACGCAGCAGACGGCATTGTCGTCACGATAAGCGTCGGCAGCAAAACCTGGAAGATAGCTTACAGCGGGCCCAAAGGCGGCGTAACGGCCGATTTTGGCGGCTACACGCTGTATCTCGACACGCTGGGCACCGCGCAACTCAGTGCCAACACGCAATTGCAGGCTTACCAAACGGTGATCGCCTACAAATAGAAAATTTTCTGCAATCTATGCTCGGCGGCAAACTTCGCCGAGACTAACAAGAGGAAACAAAAATGAAAGCTAAACGTTTCATAACTGTACTTTTGTGCATAGTGATGACATTGAGTCTGGTGCTTACCGCCTGCCAACAGGGTGATGACCCTTCGGACGAACAGCACGTTTGCGAAAGCGAGTGCCCGATATGTCTGTTGTGCACCAATCTGGATTGTCAGGAGGACGCCTGCCGCAGAAAGTGCCACGGCAACCACACTCCCACATCGGACGATCCCGACGACGCAGCCGACCACGAGCACACCTTCGATATGGATAAGTGGGCATTTGACAGCACCAACCATTGGCACCCTGCCACCTGCTCGCACACCGAAGAAAAGAAGGACCTTGCTGCGCACAATCTCAACAACGATGGCGTCTGCTCTGTCTGCAAACAGCAAGTCTACTCCAAGAGCGGCAACTGGACAGTCTACACGGCCACGGGCTCAGTACAGGACGGCATGACCATGTCGGCCGCACCCGCTTCCTATCCTGCGGACAGCATTGTTATGCACTATCGCCGCATAACGTCCAATGATTATCCGCATTGGGGCTTTTGGCTGTGGGCCGCAGGCACCGACGGCGAACGTTTCCCGCTGCAATATCAGGATGAGTTCGGCGGCGTAGCGGTGGTGCCCCTCAGCAAAGTGGGCGGCAAAAAGGACGGCAAGATTGGCCTTATTCCCATCAACGACAACAAAAACTCCGGCGACAGCTGGTACAAAAAGGATACCGCCAGCGCCGACCGTAGCTTTGTGCCCGGCGTATACGAGCAGTCCGATGGCTGCTACCACATGTACTTTGTAGAGGGCGACAGCAACATCTACAAGACGGCCGCCGCCTCCAATGCCGAGTCCCTCAACTTCGGCCTCAGCGCTCGTTTCACCGACAAAAACAACATCACGATAGACTTTGCCACACCTGTATCCAAAGTGGAAATCTACGACGGTGACACATTGTTGGGTTCGTGGACGGCCACCAACGGCAATGCGGGCAAAATAGGCTATGTGATGGAAAACGACGCCGAAATCAGCCACAGATACAACGTTAAGGCGCAATTTGTCAAGGACAACAAATCTGTTGACGGCGGCGTGGATATCAGCTGCTTCTACGGCCTGGCGGACTTTGCCGAAACCTACTACTACGAGGGCGATGACCTCGGCGCAGTGCTCGGCCCCAACTCTACCACCTTCAAGGTGTGGTCGCCCGTTTCCAGCAAGATGGTGCTCAACCTCTACAACGAGGGCGACGGCGGCGATCCCTACGAGACCCACGAAATGACGCTTGGCGACTACGGTGTGTGGGAGTACACAGCCAACACCCGTCTGGCGGGCAAGTACTACACCTACACCGTCTACAACTTTGGCCACCCCGGCGGCATGGAGGTTTGCGACCCCTATGCCAAGAGCGCAGGCCTCAACGGCGTCAGGGGCATGATCGTCAACTTCAACTCCGGTTTGGCCACTCCCGACAATTGGGATACCGTCAAGCCGCTGCCCTACGATGCCAACGAGCTTGTCGTTTGGGAGACGCACGTTGCCGACGTCACATCTTCGCCCACTTGGGGAGGCGACCCCAAACTTGCCAAGACGTTTTTGGGCATGATACAGACAGGTACAACCTATTCCAAGGGCGGCACCACGGTCAAGACGGGCTTCGACCACATTGTGGAGTTGGGCGTCAACGCCGTGCAGCTAATACCCGTGTTTGACCAATTCAACGAGGAAGAGGCGCAATACCGTGCATTCAACTGGGGCTACAACCCCCTCAACTACAATGTGTTGGAGGGCAGCTATTCCTCCAATCCCAACGACGGCTACGTCCGCATCAGAGAGTTCCGTCAGCTGGTGCAGGCCTTCAACAGCAAGGGCATCAACATCATTATGGACGTGGTGTACAATCACGTCAACGATGCAGGCTCGTCCAACTTCGACGCACTTGTCCCCGGCTACTACTTCCGTCACAATGCCGACGGCACCCGTTCCAGCGGGTCGGGCTGCGGCAACGACACCATGAGCGAACGCCCTATGATGCGCAAGTTTATGATCGACTCGGTGTGCTTCCTGGCCGAAACCTACAAGCTGGGCGGCTTCCGCTTCGACATCATGGGCCTGCACGACGTAGAAACGATGAACATGCTGACCGAGGCTGTGCGCCGTATCAACCCCAACATGATCATCTTTGGCGAGGCTTGGGATAGCAACAGCCACAACACTGCCTCCACCAAGAAGCTTGCGGGACAATCCAACGCCAACAGCTTTGCCGCAGGCTTGGGACAGTTCAACGACCGCATGCGCGACCAGATTGCCTACTTTGCAGCGGGCAAGGGCTACGACAGTAAGCGTATTGAGGACGGCCTCAGGGGTATAACTACGGAAATCACTGACGACCCCTACAAGACCGTAAACTATGCCACCTGCCACGACGGCTACACTTTGGCCGATAGATTCAAGCTGGATGCAAGCGTCGTCACCAACACTTCTCTCAACAACCGCAAAAAGTGCGCCATGCTCACCAACTCTATGGTGCTTACCAGCAACGGTATCAGCTTTTTGCTGGCCGGCGAGGAGATGCTGCGCAGCAAGTACGAGCTGGGCGCCACGGGCGAGCAGATCCACAACTCCTACAACGCCCCCTACGAGGTAAATGCGCTGGATTACAGCCTAAAAATCACCAACGCCGACATGTTTGCCAACTATCAAAAGTTGATAGCCTTCAAAAAGATGTTTGTGGACGACTTTGGGCTGAACTCCAAGAGCAACATTCTCAACACCGCCAAATACAAGGTCGGTTTTGATAAAGGTGTGTACTACATAGACATCTACGCTACAAACGGTGCACATTGGGTGGTGGCGCATGCGGGCCCCAGCGGCAGCGGCACACTGAGCGGTTCCTCGGTGTATCTCAGCACCACGGGCAACAACAGCAGCACCCTGCAACCCTACGAGACAAAGATCGTCCGTATCTGACGACTGCGTCGGCACAGCTTCCGACATCAAATATTGACGCAACAAGCTCCCTCGGCACTTTGCCTCGGGAGCTTGTTTTGCGCACATGGGGTGGCGATTTTTTTAAGATGCGCCCCAATTTGCCGATTTTGCGACATCGTCACGCTGTTAGTCCCTTTTGTTCTCGCCGATAAATCCCCGTCCGCCAACCTCGTCACAAAACGCCATCGAGGTGCAACATTTACCTCGCTCCATTTCGCCTCACATTTCAACAACTCGCCCGCCCGATTGCAAAAATAATCACGCAAAACAAATTTCGGTCAAGACGCCCATCCCCGCAAATATCAACAAAAGCGCACAAAAGAGCACAATTGCAGCAAAACAACACAAATTCTGTTGACAAGGCGCACATTTTTTGATACAATAAATAAGCTTTTGACAGTGGCGCAACAAGCAATGGCGGCGTAGCTTAGTTGGTTATAGCGGCCGGTTCATACCCGGCAGGTCGTTGGTTCGAATCCGACCGCCGCTACCACAATGGCTCCTTGGTCAAGCGGTCAAGACATCGCCCTTTCACGGCGGTAACACGAGTTCGATTCTCGTAGGAGTCACCAAAGGGGAGTTAGCTCAGTTGGGAGAGCATCTGCCTTACAAGCAGGGGGTCACAGGTTCGAGCCCTGTACTCCCCACCACAAAAAGAGGTATTTCTAACCAAAATACCTCTTTTTTCGTGCTTTTTTGGACGATTTTTAGGGAGAGCGCGCCACTCGCACATATTCTAAACTCAATTTTGGGGGTACAATTGGGGGTACAAACCTACCAAATCAACTTGGCGGCTTCCTGTTTCAAGTAGTCGTCAGGAAGGTCGGTATAGGTGTCTTTCAACTTGCCGCCGGAGTGTCCGACCATTTCATCCCTTGCGCTTTCCGCAACTCCGCAAGTTACGCAGTGAGTGTAGAAAGTTGTTCTCAAATCATATAATTTGTGGTTTGGCAGTACAGCGTTGAATTTTTCTCGAATTGTGTCCAATTTTACCCATTTTACGGTCGTTATCCCCTCCAAATACGGTTTTAACATTGCGTTCACGGGAATACGTTTGTATGCAACTTCTCCACCTTTACGTTTGCTGTTGACGGCAATAAGCATATCTCCGTCAATTCTGACGCTTTTGTACTCGTTTGGTCTTAAACCTGTATACAAAGCAACTGCAAACATGAGCTGAAACCGTAAGACGAAATATAGGCAAGATATAGAACTATTACTAAATATAAATAAAAGCCAACGCAAACATCATTGTCACAGCAACGGGGCTGGTTTACATAAAATTGCAAATTATTGATATTATACTATTAATAATTTCAAAAAAAATGTAAATTACTGTTGACAAAGCTGCTTGCGTTGGATATAATTATCTCAAGGAGGAAAATATGAAAATTACTGATTCCGAAAACATCTTAAGGTTGCTTTTTTCGTATAATCCGTGGTGGCAAACGGGTGGAGTACAGCAAGAATTTGACAAACCAATTAAGCGGTTCGCTTTCTACGAGGCGATGCAAACGGTTTTGAATGAAGATATACGCCGTTCTGTGATTCTGTGCGGGGCAAGACGAACAGGTAAGACTACAATAATGTATCAGGCAATCAGCGAGTTAATCCAAAAGGGCGTGGCTCCGAGAAACATTATGTTTGTTTCGTTTGATCATCCGCTTTTTAAGCTGTGCACGATTGACAAGGTAATGGAAGTATATAGCAGCAATATTAGCGGAGATGAAACATGCTTCTGTTTCTTTGACGAAATTCAATATGCTCAGGATTGGAACAGTTGGCTCAAAATACTATATGATACTAAGCCACATATAAAAATAATGGCGACAGGTTCTGCCAGTCCGGTTTTGAAAGAAAAAAATACCGAAAGCGGTCTGGGCAGGTGGAAGATTATACATGTGCCGACATTGTCTTTTTTTGAATATTGTGAGCTTTTGAATATTAAAGTCACCGATTTACCTACAGATCTTAAGCCTACACAAGTATACAAACGACCCACTTGGGAACAAACTGATATTTTTAATAAACTTGCCAGTCTGCAAGTTGAGTTTATACGCTATCTACAAGTTGGAGGTTTTCCGGAACTTGCATTGAGTAAAAATGACATTTACGCACAACGTGTATTGCGTGAGGATATTGTGGATAAAGCTCTCAAACGCGACTTGCCGGCAATTTATGGCGTTCGTAATGTGACGGATATAGAAAAGTTGTTTTTGTATCTTTGCTACACATCTTCCAACATTATCAACGTGCAAACAGTGTCCAAAGAATTGGATGGTGTCAGCCGCATAACGATAGAAAAATATATAGAGTACTTAGAAAGTGCTAACCTTATATATATAAGTCAACCGATAGATATAGGAGCAAAACAGGTACTTAAGTCACAAAATAAAATTTATATTGCAGATGCCGCAATGCGGAATGCGGTGCTGATGTTGGACGACATAACCAATAATGCAGAAGAGCTTGGTATTATTGCGGAAACGGCAGTATATAAACACATTAAGTCCTTCTATTATGAAACAGCGGCACAAATCGGATATTATCGTGGTGGAAGTAAACAAAATGAGATAGATATTGTTGTGAAATCCAACCGTTTTTTGCCAATAATGATAGAGGTTAAGTACAGAGATCAAGCAAAAATAGCAAATAACGATGCTATAGTTGCATTATCAAATGTACAGCAGCCTAATCTCGTCATTACTAAGAGGGCGACAGATTTTGGAGAGTGCGCCTATGGAGATAAAAAGATATATCGCATCCCCGCTCCTGCATTTTTATATATGCTTGGTTTTGTTGAAAGGCAAAAGGAAAGATAAATCGGTCAGTTTACAGATAAGGAGAATTTTTATAAATGCGTAAATTTCGAAGTGATTGTGTGAGTATTGAAAAACATGGCGATGTCAACACATTCAATAAAAACAATGAAGATGATTTCGCATATTTGGAGTTATTGAAAGACAATTCACCAAAATTTTTTCCGGATTATAATATCGAGGCAAAAATTCTTAAAGAACAAATTGATAGTCCAAATGTTTATAATGTTGCGGTTGTCGCCAAATATGGTGCGGGCAAGAGCAGCGTTTTAAACACGTACCTTCATAATTATCGAAGGCAAACAAAAGAAATAAAAAAAGGTTTGTCGTTGGGAGCCCCTAGAAAAAATAAATATACACGTATAACATTATCAACCTTCAATGGTGCGGCTTATGATGAAACATCCATAGAGAGAAGTATATTGCAACAACTTTTATATAGTCGCACTAAAAACGATCTCCCAAATTCTGATATAAAAAGAACTAACAAAATTCCAATGTGGCAGTCTGTGTTGAAGGCGTTTTGGTATTTTTTATTTTTTGCCATGGTGGCAATGTCCATTTTGGCAGTTAGCAATGTTGATGTATATTGGAATATTGAGTGGGTGAAGTTTGTTTATATCGTCACAGCCACTTTGCTATTCTTTTCAATGTTAATTTACTGGATTCATTATAGAAAATTTGTCAAGATCAAATACAAGGATTTCGAATTAAATATTAATCAGACAGACGAAAACGCCATTAGCCTTATTAATAAATTTATTGATGAGGTATTGTATTTCTTTGATTGTACCAACGTAGATCTCGTTATATTTGAGGATTTGGACAGATTGTCTACAACGGATATATTTGCCAAATTAAGAGAACTTAATACAATAATAAATAATACCAGAAAAAAGAAAGGAAAAGTAACATTCTTATATGCTGTAAAAGACGATTTGTTCACAACAGAGGAAGAACGAGCAAAATTCTTCGACTTTATTTTGCCTATTGTTCCCATTATAAATCCTGTAACTACCGCAGAAGAACTGAGAAAACAAATAGACAATTGTACAAAG
Organism: uncultured Clostridia bacterium; assembly: GCA_947586855.1. Taxonomy (GTDB): domain Bacteria; phylum Bacillota; class Clostridia; order Christensenellales; family CAG-314; genus Fimimonas. Next base: position 96,542 of record CANPXV010000002.1, on the reverse strand, counting down.
AAAAATGATAAAATGGGACTTCAAGACAGGTTTATAAAGGGTGTATCAGCATATATTCCGGATATGCGAATTCTTAATAACACTTTGAATGATTATGTCATTATGTACAGTAAAATATTTGAAGACTCCGATGTGAAGGCGGGCTCATTGAGTAATGAGAATCTCTTTGCCATTTCGCTTTATAAAAATCTGTTCCCTTATGACTATTCATTTCTTGAGCAAGGTTTGGGTCTTATACCCATGGTCGTTGATACGGAAAAAATGAAGCAGGAATTATTAGAGGATCTCGATGTAAAACTAAAAGAAACCAATAAAATATTGGAGAAGATAAATAAAGAATGTTTAGAATCAATTTCAGAATTAAAATATATGTTTTTAGGACAGGCATGTCATCAGTCGCGAGGGACCTATGCTGGCGACAAGGTGACAAGCGATGACATTATGGACAAAGATTTCTCGTTTATCGGATTGAACCATAAGAAAGTAGAGCATCCTTACTACAAAGGGTATTATATTTCTATTTCAAATGGAGAGGGCGAACTCCTCACGCCCAGTGGTGAGCATTATGCCGATAGAGAAAAAACAATAATTGAAAAAATTAAAAACAATGGTGATGTTGTCAGAAGGTCGATTGCCAACCTACAAAAAGAGAAAATGGAAATAGAAGGATACTCGTTTGCTGAACTGGTGGATCGACTGGGTATGGAAAACTGTTTTGATGATAATCTTCAAAAACAATATTTGACTAGCTATGGCTTGGAATTAAAATCATGCGATGATGGTAATGATAAAAAAATTAATCTGGAGAAACAAGTGGATGAACAGATAAGATATCTTAAGTTTCTCGTGTTGAATGGTTTTATTGATGAACATTATAAAGAGTATACTTCAAATTACAAGTCGCAATTAATAACTCCGCAAGATGCACAATTTGCAGCAGATATTCAAATCGGGAAACAAGACTTTGCATATACTCCAAATGATATTAAAAGCGTGGTTGCACGACTTGATGAGGAAGATTTTAAGCGTCCTGCCATACTAAACAAAACAATGCTGGATAGCATTGATGATATAGCGGAAATTGATAAACGTGAACATACTCAAAAAAGCGATATTTTGATTACATATTTGCAAAATTCCTCCGATTCTAGGGTTTTTGATGCAATTGAACAATATGTAATTCTTGCGGATGAAATGCAAGTAGAGAAGCTTTTGAAAGAGATAATTGATAAACGTTGCACGCTTTGCAGTACATTGATTTCATCTAACAAGCTACCGGAGAAGAAAAAAGAATTATTGGTGGGTTGTGTAATAAAATATTCGAGTGACTACATAGCGCATGACTGTGAGCATCAACTGTCGAATTACCTTGTAAAGACTGTCAACTATATGAATATTTTTTTGTTCGCGGGGGAGGATAAGGCGATTAACGCTATTAGAGAGTTAAATTTGATTTTTGACAACATCAGTAAGGAGCCTTTAAACAATAGGATTCAACAATATATTATAGAGAATAATAGGTATGTACTGACATTGGAGAATTTGACGATTATATATGGTATAAAGGACGGAACACAAGAATCGCAGAAATTTTATTCGGGGAACTTTAGCTTCATAAAGCAGTCTAAAAAGCAATGTGTTTTGGATTACATAATGCAGAATATAAATGACTATGTATCTACTATTTTACTAGAAAAGGGAATAACGCTGACAGAGGAATTGCAAGAGAATGTTGAAGAACTTCTCAAAAATGAAAATATTGAATTGGCAAATCGTGAGGCAATCATTAAAAAGTGCATAATTCAAATTACAAACATAGCAGAGTATGACACAGGTCTGTTTTATACATTACTCGCAGAGAAAAAAGTGGTGCCCAAATGGGAGAATGTCATTTTTGCGCATAGTGTAATAGGATACCGTGAAAAAGGGGTGGAAAACTACATTGTTAATAACGAAGTTGGTGGAGAATTTATTTGTGTTGTTGACCAAACAGGAGAAAAGGCATTGGCGCTATATGTGGACATTTTGAAGTTCTATCAATCGGCAAATAAGGGTATAAGATCATTATTAAACATGATTGATGTTAGTTATAAATTAAGTCAGTTGAATATGGCGAAAATTGTTCAGGAACAGGGTACGGATATATTTGATAAAAATCTTGCGGTAGCTATTGAGTTGGGACAATTTGTTTACTGCTCTGATGATTTAGAACGGTTAATTTTAATCCCGCATAGTTGCGAGATGTATATTAAGAAAAATACCCAACAGATATTGACGGATTTTGATGCGTTTTTCGATTGCGCTTTGCCTGCAAAATTCACAAAATATGACAATAATCGTAGAAATCAAATCAATAATCTTTTGGGAGAGGTCATGAAATCTGATGCTAATGATAGTATCAAAGAAATGCTGATTGAAAAATGTGCATCAATAATAGATATTGGGGATTATGCTGAAGCATATCGGATGTTCTTTATTAAACGTGTTCGAGGTGTTCCAACAGATATATTATGGCAATTTACTTCTGTTGTCATGGATGCCGAGGATAAGATGCTATTATTGCAATGGAGTGTTTCTAACATTAAAATTCCGCAAGAGAAGGGTAAATACATTGCTTATATAAAATCGCTGGGAGAAGGATGGAACCAACTGTATATGACATACGACCATATAAAAATACCTCAAAATGAGTGTGTTGAAAATCTATTGTTAGCATTAAAGGCGCAAGATTTGCTGGATTTTCGCCGAATCAATAGAACTAAGCAACCTTACTATCGAGTCACTCCCAAATTTCATGAGGCTGTAACCGCATCTTAGCTTGACGCCCTAAAAGGTCGTGAAAAACATTGAAAAACATATTTAATTAAGGAATTAAAGTTGGGGGTAAATTGGGGGTACGATTTGCCAAAACACTATATATTGTGTTTAGATAGCAAATATTATGCTATATATTGTGGTTTTGAATAAGTCGTTGAGAGGTTCGAGCCCTGTACTCCCCACCATACAGTGCCCAGTCGAACCCGCAAGGGTTTGGCTGGGTATTTTGTTTTGTCCGAATGTTTGTGGTGGCATTTTGCCATCGCTTTGTCTTTGGCGCAAATTTCCGTCAAACGTTTGCAAAAATGTCAAATTTGATGTAAAATAAAGCTCAACTATCAATATTTTCGGAAAACGACACATGTTTTGCCTTGCGCATATAAATCTGATCACGGCACGTTCCGCATTCGGTTTGCGCAGGCGAGGACATGTGTTTTTTTTCGATTTGGAGGAATTATGCCCAAAAATTTGTTTCAACGTATGATTTTTGCCCTCATCACCGTGGTGATAACGGTGCACGGCTATGTGTTTTACAGCTTGTACGTCATCAACGGCGCCACCTTTATGCAGCTCACGGGAGAGCCAAGCGTCATTGCCGCAATCAACGCAATGGGAGGCGTGGCCGTTTTCGGTCACCCAATACCCATTTGGGCGGTAATACTTGTAGAATTTGCCCTCGCCTATACCCTCGAATGTGTGTTGGGTAGTCCGTGCAGCTTCCGCCTGGTGTGCCGTGTGTTTAAGCCGGGCAGCGTGCACCCTGTTATTTTTGAGTCGGCAATAATAATTGCGACGGTGGGGCTCATGTGCCCGTCCATGAGCTTGCTTGCAGCCATCATGTACTACCCGTATGGCGTTTCGACGTTCAATTTTGCAACGTTGCTCGCAAATTGGTTAAAGTTGATTTGCTACAACCTGCCCTTTGCATTTTTTTTGCAGCTGCTGTTCATCCAGCCCCTTGTGCGAACAGTGTTCAAGGCGATTTTTGTGCGCAAAAATACCGCACGCGACCACACCGCCGTTTGACATGCGGAAAAGGGTTCGGCGCAATCACAACAGAAAAGAGTCCACGCAAAGTGAACTCTTTTTTTCTTTTGCCACTTGTTTGCTTTGCCGCTCAATCGTGGGCGTGTTTTTGTAATGACAAGGCGTCAAGCATTACAAACCGCACATGTTACTCTTTCCGCTCACAGCCACAAAACCGCTTGCAGCATGTGCATCACAGCGTCAATCTGATTGACGCAATATTCAATCTCTTGCAGGCTTTTTGTCACTTCGCTGTCGGCAAGCTCTGTCGGCCCCGTCCCCTCGCACGCCCGTTTCAGGTTGTATTGCAGCCAGGCTAACTTTGGGTACAGATTGGCGCACACAAGGTCGCAGCAGCCGTGCAGCCGCCCCCGATACGTCCCGACGTAGCCGTTCAGCACCGCCTCAAACTTGTTTTGGCGAAGATTTTCCACATCGCCGCCCGCCCAATACCAGGCTACCTGCACAAGCTCTGCGGCGGGGTTGATGCGGCCGCTTGCCTCCCAATCAATCACAAACGGGGTCAGCCCCTGCCACATCACGTTTTTGCAATCGAGGTCGGTGTGGCTGATGACCGTCTCGCCGCCAAGGCAGTCCATTGCCTCCGTTGCCCGTACGCCCCACTCGGATAGCATCGTCGCATCCCGTTGCAGATGTTGCGCAAAAGGCTTGTTTTGTTGATGTGCCTGCGCAATGTAGCGGTCAAAATGCGGCTGCGTGGCCGTGCTTTGCGGCGGTGTATCCCCCAATGCGCCAAAATCCGTGTTGTGCAGATTGGCCAGCGTTTGCCCGATGACATTGCAGTGGCGCAACGTTACCTGTTTGGGCCGCAGCGACGTGCCGTCCAGCCACTCAAACACCATCAAAAACGCCCCGTCCACATTTTGCACAACCTTGCCGCCCAATTGCAGTGCGCAAACGGCGTGTATCCCGTTTTGTGCGGCTGTGCGGGCCACCCTTTCGGAAAAATCAAAGTTGCCAAGAGCCTCTTTTTTGCGCATTATGGCGGGGTCCAGCACCTTGATTGCGTAGACGGCCCTGTCCGTTTGCACACGATACATTTTGTGCGTCAGTCCGCCCGCAACCGTCTGCACCGAGACTATTTTGGTGCCCAGGCCGTTTTGTAAAATCAATTTTTGCAGTTGTTCGTAAGTATCCATTTTTCTCCTTTTGGGGTTTTGCGCACGTTTACTCGCCGCTTGGATGGCAGTGGTGCGCCCCACGGCCGACAACCTGCCCCGTTTTGCCCGTCGTCGCCGTCTGCCTGTGCGCCCCGCAGTGGCTGCGTCCGTCCCGGATAGATTGTAGCACACTCGGCAACTATTGGCAAGCGCAGACCCGCTTGACGTCCCGCAGCAACAAGCCGCACGCACACAAATATCTCAAAAATCAGCAGTTTGGTAAATTTTTTTAGCACCTGTAGTGCGTTTTGACGTATGTCGCACCTTTCAGGCGGTCCAATGATCCGTAATTATTTGCGTATTTTTGTTAAATTACTTTAAAATCTATAAAAGTACTATAATGGAGGGCCATACAATGAAATATCGCAAATGGCTTTCGGAGTGGCTGGCAGTCTGCGTGCGTCCCACAACAAAAGCCCGCACTTACGAAAAATACGAGCGTATCTGCACAACACATCTTGTTCCCCAACTTGGCAGATACGAGATGGAAACGCTGTCTGCAAGCGTTTTGCAGGGATTTGTGGCGAGTATGACGGTATCGCTTTCGCCAAATACAGTCAATGTTATCATTTCCGTACTGAAAAAATCGCTTAAACAGGCGGTGCTTTACGGTGCGGCCAAACGGCAACACTCCAACGGGATAATCCGTCCCAAGCCCGAAAAGAAACAAGCAGAGTGCTTTACCAAAGACGAGCAACGGGCAATCGAGCGCTACGTTTTGCAAAGCGGCAACCAAAAACTTGTGGGGATTTTGCTCTGTTTGTACACAGGCTTGCGTATCGGAGAATTGATGGCTCTTTCGTGGGATAATATCGACTTTGCAGAGGGGCTGCTCACCGTCACACAGTCGTGTCACGACAGTTGGGATAACGGCGCTTACAAAAAGCTGATCGAGCCGCCCAAAACAAAAACATCGGTGCGGGTCATCCCTCTGCCCAATCAGATCCTGCACATTCTCAAAAAGGCCAAGCGAGATTCGTCCGGCAGGTATGTTGTCGGCGGAGACGACCCCGTCTCGGTGCGTTCCTATCAGCGCACGTTCGAGCTGCTTCTGAAAAAGCTGCAAATACGGCACCTGGGGTTTCATTCTCTGCGACATACGTTTGCAACACGTGCGTTGGAATGTGGCATGGATGTCAAATCATTGTCGGAAATTCTCGGTCACAAAAGCCCCACGATCACGCTTGATTTGTACGTCCACAGCCTTTTGGAGCACAAGCGTACAATGATGAACCGCTTGGGCAAACAGCTGCAATAAAAAAAGGCCTTGTTGCGGCCCTTTGTTCGTGGAATATTCTACGGTACGCCGAACAAAGAAACAGACAACGCAGATTGGGATACGAAAGACGGCGTCACAATGAACGTGTACAGCAGTAAGGGGAAGGACGAAACGGCATACGACGCGTGGAAAAACGACTGCCTTTGGCTTCCCTCTTTGACGGAAACGGGCATGTCCAACGGTAGCACAAGCGGGATCGGCGATGGCATGTGGGATACCGATGCGTCTCTCCGAAGCGCAAACAGCGGTGTCGGGATGGGCCATTGTTGGCTCCGCTCTGGTGTTTACTTCTCTGCGCAACGCACGTACCAACTCGACACTTCTGGCAATTACGCTAATTTCGTTGTGAACAACGCAAATTGCGGGGTGCGTCCTGCGATCCATTTCAATCTGACTGCCGCCGCGCGCACTGCGATACTCGATAAAGATAGTTGGAAGAATGAAACAAAGACCTACTCCCCCGACGGTGTGAAATGGAGACTCGTAGATACAGACATGGTAGAGATCTCCGCCGTTGCAAATGACGGAGATGAGAGTTGGTATGACGATAAGATGCATACCATTACGGCGAAAAAAGTAGGCGAATACAAACTGAGCGTCAAACCCGCAGAGAAAAGCGCCGAATCCCCAGAGACATTCAAATGGAATGACGGCACAGATAACGAGATCACCGTTACATATACCGTCGTGCCCGCCGATATGATGGTGACGTTCAACAACAATGGATCGGGGGTGTTCAATAACGAGAGACTTGAACAGAAGCGGGAGTTCGTTTACAGTTTGGGTATGGAGCCGATCGAACTTAAACTGCCCGACCCGACCGATAAAACATTCCCCATCAATTGGAAGGATGTTGCGTGGTACGGGGACACCATAAGCAAACTTAAGATACAGTATATCGTCCGGAAATATGGAGAAACAGAGTATAACGAAGCTACGATAAAGAGCTATCTCGATGAGCTGAAAAAGGGACATGCCACAGAGTGGAAGGATTACAATGCCCTCACAGATCAGACTGCGAAAGAGCCGATGTTCTACGTCGTATATTTCAAGGCAACGGATACCGAGGGCAACCACAACCCGTGCTATGATTATTTTGTTGTCCACATTGCGGTAGAAGAGCTGACGATCACTCTGAGCGAGGCGGCAAGAGTGGGCTTTGAAAAGGGCGTGGAGTACGGTGACGTCGCCCACACGAAAGAGGGCTTCGAACAAGATATCCTCTCTGGCATCCAAAAAGTAATAGGGCAACTCGATAGAGACAAAACGAAAGACTTCAAAGACAATATTGATAGTTTTATTTTCTATCTTCGCAAGGACAATACCGTTGCAGACGACGATATTTACACTGTTGCAGAGGACGGCATTCTGCACGAAAGCGGCTCGCAATCGGAAAAGGTAGACAATCTGCCACTAGGCACCTATCATCTCTACGTCGCCGTCAAGGACAAAAATACTTCAAATTATCTTACGTTTGCGTGGACTGGCGGCAACCCGAGTTTCACCGTTTCGGCAAGAAAAATAAAAGTCACGCTCACCTTTGAGGAAGGGGCGACCTACGGGGAAGCCCACACAGGTTGGGTAACGGCAACCGCCTCCCGTGCGACGGAGGGCGCAGTCGGTTCTTGGTATGCCCAAAATGAGGCGAAGAGTGATGATGATTTCGAAGTCCTTGGCCTTTCCTATTCTCTGCAAGGGATGAGCGGAGTGCCGAGCATAAGCACACCTGCTGGCACCTATCCCGTCACTCCAATGTGCTCTAATTCGGACTATGATGTGGAATTTGCAAACGAGCACGGCGGCAAGACGTTCGAGTACGCCATCGCAAAGGCAACGCTCACCGTGACGGCGAACAACAAGGAAATTACTTACGGCGATTCGCCTTCCGATGGCGGTGTAACGTACAGCGGCTTTGTGAACGGAGAGGGCGAGAGCAATCTCACGGGTACTTTGGCATTTGATTACGGCGGGTATAAGGCGTATGATGACGCTGGCGAATACGTCATTACGCCGAAAGAGCTTTCCTCGGATAAGAATTATGCCTTTAATTGCAAAACGGGAACGCTCACGGTACGTGCGAAAGAGATCAAAGCTGTTTGGGGCGACGAAAGTTATATCTACACAGGAACGGCATTCACCAATCTTCCTACTGCGACTGCGACGGGTATCGGTAGCGACGGCACATTTACGCTTTTGGTCGCATTAAGCAACTCCGCACAGACATTCCAGAACGCAGGGGGCTATGCATTCAAGGCGGCGCTCGATGGCACGAACCCCAAGACAAAGAACTATACGCTCAATGAGGATACAAAGACGCATGTCTACATTGTCGAAAAACAGACGGTGACTGCGCCGACGATCGCAAGCAAAGTTTATAACGGGGTGACGCAGACGGCGGACGTTCAGACCTCCCTGCTCTATAACGTGACCGAGAACAACGGCGGAATCGATGCGAACGATTATAACGTCAAACTCACGCTTACGGACAGCGCAAACTTCAAGTGGGCAACGAGCGATGAGGCGGAGATCATTCTCATCTTTACGATAACAAAAGCCGATTACGTTATGTCGGGTGTGACCTTTAAGGACGTCACCGTGGATTACGACGGACAGGCGCACAGCATCGCCATCAAAGGTGATTTGCCGAAAGGCGTGACCGTGACCTACGAAGGCAACGATCAAAAGGCGGTCGGCAAATACACCGTAACGGCTACTTTCGAGGGCGATGCGCAGAATTATAACCCCATTAACCCAATGACCGCAACTCTGACCATTGTGAGCATGGGCAATCTTGTGACACGCCTTGAATACACATTTCCCGGTAGTAACTTGCCCAATGTAATTGTTGACAGCGCAGACGGATTCGATCCCGCATTGAAACTTATATGCGATGGAGCAGACAATATCATGCGCACCTCCTGGGCGTGGGAAAGAGACCAACTTTCCGAAAAATACACTCTGAAACTTATGAAAAACGGTGCGGAAGTCCCGCTCGATAGCAAAGTGACCGTGCAGCTTCTCATCCCCGAAGAGTTCAGAGACAAAAACTTTACGTTGCAAAGCGTTGGCCGAGCGGCGGAAGTCGAATACACCCGTGACGGTGACTACATAGTGTTTGAGGCGGACGGGCTTTCGGCGTACACGTTTACTGTGGACGGCGTCGCCTATCTCCCCATTCTGCTCGCCGCAACGGCGATTTCGCTGCTCGGTGTCGGAACACTGATCATTTTGGCAATCACAAGAAAGAAAAACAAAAAAGGAGAATAAAAAATGTTATTCGTCAATTCAACAGAGCTTATCATTTTGCTTGTCGTGTGCGCTGTTGCTGCCGCATGTTTCGTGGCGGCTGTCGTGCTTCTCGTCTGGACCGTGCGCAATCAAAGGCGCAAACAAAGGGGCAATCGCGAACTTGTGGAGATCGTTGCCGATTGCAAAGATGTGAAGTCGGAGTTTTCCTTCGGCGAAGAATTTTCCTGCGAGGGTCTGCTTGTCAATGCCGTTTATAATCGCAATCCCAAGTCGGAGGCGCTTTCGCTGTTCGACGTCCTCACGGAAGAGGAGCTTGTGCGCCTCACCGAGGCAGGTGCAGCAAGCGGATTGTATGTCATCAAACCCAACATGGAGGAGACGGGCCGAACGAATGTCATCGTCAGGTATAAGGACAAGGCAACCTACTATGCCATCACGATTGCCGAACCCGCACAAGAGTCCACCCAAGAGCCCGTACAGGAACCGCACGAAGAACCCGCACAGGAGGTCATTGTGCAGAGGCGTGAGCCCATTGCCCCCGAAGAGGAATCCTACGAGGGTGTTTTGCGCTACAACAAGAGCTTTATGGCCAAGTATATCCAATCAAGCGACGACGTAAAAAACAGATATACGGCGCTAAAAAACGAGATGCTCTCCTACAAAAAGGTAAAGGCCCGCACAAGTTGGAAGCGCGAAACTTTCCGTTTGGGCAGAGAAGTAGTTGCACGCCTCGGCTATCGGGGCAACACTCTTTGCATTTATCTCCCCCTCAACGCCGCCGACTACACCGACAGCAAGTACAAGGTCGAGGACGTTTCGGAGACAACTGCGTATGCGGATACTCCCTGCATGTATCGGTTAAAAAACGACAGGCGCACCCACTATGCCTTTGAGCTGTTTGCCGCAGTTATGGAAAAGGTGGGCGGAAAACGTATCGAGCGTGTTGCCGAAGATTTCTATCTCCCCTATGAGGGCATTGTCGAGCTTATCGACAAGGGATTGGCCAAGCGTACCGTCAAAAAGAAATCTGCCGAACCAACTTTTTTGCAAGCTGCCGCAACTGTTGCCAAGCCGACAAGCGGAGAAGGCGCTCCCAATTGAGACGCCGCCAAGTCTGCAACAGAGGACGCCGTAGAGGTGTCGACCAAATAGCACCGTGCGCACGATGCGGCCCGCGAATGAGTTTGGCTCGGTGTGCCGGTATCCCTACATATCTTTCGGCAGATGTCAACGGGAGAAAAATTTGCTTGTAATTCGCAAACAGTAAAGTGTCGGGCAGTAGTATGCTGTTCGACACTTTTGTTATGCAAATTTTCTGGGCTCATTTTTCGCCGTTGACGTCTGCAACGAGATATGCAATAAAACAATTTATACCGAGCTGCGCTCCTCCCGTCCTTGCCGAAAGGCAAATATGCGGAGGAATGAAGGAATGCTACAAGTTTACCCCGTAACGTTCGCAAAGGACTATTTATTGTAAAACAACAACCCCAAACCAATCGTTAGCATAAAACAATACGAGCCCAACAGCTCTTGTCGGGTTCGTATTATTCTGCTGTGGCGGAGCGGCTATAATGTAAAACGATATAATATTATATAGATTCAAAATAATCGCTGTCTATCCTTTTTATATCAAAGCGTTTTTCTCTACTAACACCAATATCATATTCATACATTAATTCTACTAATTTTTGTCCATCGATTAAAATTATGGATGTGTCATTTCTTGGCTTATAATCAAGGGCTTCTTTAGAAAAATTGTACGTTGTAATAAAAATACCTTTACTTGCTCCTTGTCCTGCAAGAGCACCGACAAACTTTTGTATCTCTGGTCTACCAACTATATTCCCCTTTTGCCATCTTTTTGCTTGAATATAAATTGTGTCTAAACCCAATTTATCTTCTTTTACTAAGCCATCAATTCCTTCGTCATTTGTTCTTTTGGTTGCCCTTCCAGCATCTTCAACACTGCCACCATACCCCATCGCAACAATTAAATCTACAACAAGTTGTTCAAAAAAATCTGGTGTTTGTTCAATTACTTTGTTTAACAAATCATCACAAACGCTTTTCTTTATTATTTCGTAATACGCTATCATCTTTTCAGAAGGAGTTTGTGAATCTTTTTCATTATCTTCAATTAAATCTTCTTTGACAGACTCTTGCTTATGTGAAAGATTTTGAAACTCTAAAAAAGACTCATATTTTCTCAAATACTTTGAATTTAAATTAGTTACGTTTTTATTTACGACATTTTTACCTTCGTTCGTAATTGTAAAATGTGCCCTCGATGGACTTTCTAGTTATCTCTGTCGGAATATAATTCTCATCTTTATGAGCGTAATTTTTATCTACTTCGTGCATTGTCCTTTCAAATATCTCGTCTGACTTTGAAAGTTCTTTTTGATTATTGTAGAATATATCGCTTATCAACCCACGATACAATTGCGTTACCTTGCTGTGGCAAAACATCTTGTCACTGTTTTTGGCAGACATAAGGGCGATCATCTCGCCGAGCCACTTCACATTGTCCGCCGTAATTACCTGCCTTTCATCGATTCTTGTCATTTTATATTTCCTCCGTCAAGATATTTGCCTTTCGGCAAGTACGGGAGGAGCGCAGCTCGGTGTGTATTACTATCTTGCATATCTCCTTGCAGACGTCAACGGCGAAGAATGAGCCAAGAAAAATTTGCATAACAAAAGTGCCGAACAGCATACTACTGCCCGACACTTTACTGTTTACGAATTATATGCAAATTTTTCTCCCGTTGACGCCTGCGAGAGCCGTGCTACAACCAACCACCGAAAGGCAAATAAACGGAGGAATGAAAAGAACGCTACAAGTTTACCCCGCAACATCCGTAAATGACTTTTTATTGTGAAACAACAACCCCAAACCAATCATTTGCGTAAAACAATACGAACCCAACAGTATCTGTCGGGTTCGTATTATTCTGCTTTGGCGGAGAGAACAGGATTTGAACCTGCGGAGGCTGTTAACCTCGCACGCTTTCCAAGGATATTTTGCTTGTTTTTTTAACAAAAAGGGGCTATTTTATCGCAAAACAGTCCCTTTTTCTTGTATTTTGGTTATATTATGTGTCACTTTTAGTGTCAAATTTGTGTCGCAGCAGTTCTGTTTGTTTGGCCTCATACTCCTCACGGATGTGTTCATAGCGATCTTTGTGTTCCAGCCGGCTGTGTCCCATCCATTTTGTTCGTAAATCTTCCGGTATGCCCATGTCTTTCAGCATTGTTGCGAAAGTGTGTCGTAAGCAGTGTACATTTATGTCCGGCATGTTGAGCTTGTCAAACAGAACTCGCAATTCGTGGGTTACCAAGGAGGGACGCCAGGTAAACAAAAAATCTCCGTGTTGCTCTTGTTGTTTCAGCTTGTCGAGCAGTGGGGGCAGTATCGGCAATGTTCTGTTGCCTTTGTCACTTTTGGTTTCCGTCAGCTCCCGCTGTTCGTTTACCTGGTGTCGCACCGTTATCGTCTGTTTTTGCATGTCTATGTCGCTCCATCGCAGCGCCAACGCTTCCGATCGGCGCAGTCCGGCATATAAATAGACGTATATCAGGAGCTCGAACTTGTCCCCATGTATAGTGTCAAGCAGCCGTTGCATTTCCTCGCTTGTCAGTGCTCGACGCTCGTTGTAGTGGTGCTGCGTCTTTTCAATACCCAGTGCAGGGTTTGTTTTTATAACTCCGCTGGTATAAGCTTTTGTTATACATGCGACTAAAATATTCCCGGCAATCTGCTGTTGTCGTGGTCGTTTTATATCGTTCAGTACTTCTTGCAGCGTGTTAGTGTCAAGCTGGTTTAGTTTCTTCTTGCCGAGCCTTGGGTTCAGATACTTGTTGGTGGTGTAGTTGTAGCTTTTCAGGGTGTTGGGTCGCAGCTTCTTTATTTTGTATAGCGTCATCCAGCGATTGTACCACTCTGCAAAGGTGGACGTTTGCGTTTTTGTTTTTCGTTTTCCTTTGTAGCCGTCAATGGCTTTGCGCAGCGCCTCGTCCGGTGTCTTTCCGTATACAGAGTGCTGCACTCCTTCCAATGTGTATCTGGCCTGAAATCTTCCGTCTTTCCGTATCTTGTGGTCAACAGATATTCCTTTGATGTCTACTTTTGTCAATTTCGCTCCTTCGATCTGCATTTGGTTCCCGTTCTGATCGTCGGAGTTCCGATGCTGCTTAACAATTTCGGCCTTCATGGCACCAATAACTTGCAGCAGCATGCCGTCAATTCGTTCGAGGGCTATTAGATAGTTTTCTGTTCTCATGTTCTGCCGGCTCCTTTTCCCGGTAGAACAAGGGTACTAATAAACAAGCCCCTTTGCAAAGCCGAGTAATTGGTTTTTGTCCCGGTAGTTCATTCGGTTGTACAAGTCAAGTAGCTCCTGTTGGTCCGGTGTCAGATCGCTGTGTACTTCCACCAGCCCGGTGTCGTCTGTGCGGTTTAACAAGTAATCTGTCGAAACTTCAAAAAAATCTGCTAGTTTAACTATTTCGCTAATGCTTGGCTCGGTATTTCCTTTTTCCCAATCGCTTATACATGCAATTGTTTTGTTAACCAATTTGGCTATATCTTTTTGATACAAGCCTTTTTCTATCCGTAATTCTTTAATTTTAATCATTTTCTTTATCCTCTTGTAAAATTTTTAGCATAACTTTGAATATTTGTCTTGACATTTAATATTTTGCTGAATATAATATTTGTAGATTTAGCATTTTGCTAAATCAAGGGGTTTTCTCCTCGGCTCGGCACTGAGCTTTATACCTCGAAGATCTGCTCTCGATGGAGTGCCCCATCGGGGGTTCCCGTTAAGACGTTCACCGGGAGCGTAACCCGGAATATATATCAAGTCCACCCGACAATGTTGGTGGCAAAGGAGAAATGTAACACTATGGCAGGCATCAAAGCATTGGTAAACGCAAACTTTTTGGGCAGAACGGCAACCGCCTCCAAAAACACTAACAAGTATTGCTACACGTTCGTCCAGGGCGAAAAGCTTTTATCTGCTACTGCGGATAAGCAGCGAGGGATGTATCTGGATCCTCAGATCCTCACCTTTTGGACTACCGAGGATATCCGCACATTGGGATACGAGCAGCAGGTGCAGCTTGAAGTCGAGGTAGTCGGCGACAGTGTGGTGGTCAAAAACATTGTCAAGTAATATTGTTGCGACCGCAGACGCAGCTCGATAGGTTTCTGCGGGGCTTCTGAGGGATTGTGCCAAACAGTCCTTTTCCATTCATCGCCGTGCTGTTGGGCGGTGTAAAAAATATCTATCAGGAGGTGATTATTCAATGGCAAAATGGAACAAGGTGAAACCTGTCAAAGGCAAAGGGGGCAAGCAGATCGGCACCCGGGTTCGTAACAACGAAACTGGTAAAGAGCTGACATTGCTCAATCCGCACGGAAAGTTTGCAAAGGCTACTTACGAGTTGGAACATAACGTCCGCCTGACTAACGAAGGCGAGGTCAAGTTGGACAAAAACGGCAAACCGTTGCAGCTTACCGAGGTGCAGCGTGCATATCGTGCCGGATATCGATCGCACGTGATCGACGAAACAAAAGCTTACAAATCACATGGAGGTAAACAATGAGTAACTATTCATTCAGGGCCCATGCGGCCAGCGACCACCGCAAGTGGATCGCAGTAACACTGGCCATTCTGCTCATAATTGCGGTAATAGTAACCGGCGTATTGACAGATTGGTTTTCTAACTGGAACAAATATTGTCTTTTTGGTCATAACTACGGCGAGGACGGCCTCTGCGTCCGTTGCGGTGAGGCCAAAGCGGGCGGTGAAGTTGAAAAGGTAGAGCCTGTCGTGGATGACAATGGCGGCATGCAGTCTGCACAAGCTGCCAATAACGGCATCCGCCTCATGAGCGCTGCCATCCCTCGTGAACAGTTCGGCGACTACGGCATAATGTCCATTGCCGAAAGTGCGCAACAGTTGACTGCAACAATCGACCCTTCCGACGCCACTAACAAGGCGGTCGATTGGTCGATTGCCTGGAAGAACCCGTCGTCTGCTTTTGCAAGCGGCAAAACTGTAACTGACTATGTTACCGTCACACCGACCGAGGACGGTGCGTTGACGGCCAATGTTCAATGTTTGCAAGCTTTTGGCGAGCAGATTGAGATAAAGGTCACTTCTCGTGACGACAACAGCAAATTTGCAACCTGCAACGTGGACTACAAAAAAAGAGTTTCCGGTGTGGAAACTACGATTAGCATTGCCGGACAACCTGGTAAGCTTATATTAAAAGCCGACGGAACTGTTGAGGGAAATGGTATGCCTTTTGGCAATATGTATGTATCTGGTCCTCCGACAACGTCGTCTGGATCAATAACATATACCATTGGGACTATTGACAATAGCGCAGTCCCTTCTCTTTCTATTCAATTTCCGACAATGGCTAATGGTTATATGGCTACCATTAGATGCAATATGGGGCAAGAGGCTTGTCAGCGAGGCTCTTGTGGTCACATTGTGAGATCCTTCAAGGATACTGCAACTTATAGTGATTTAAAAGACTTTAAGCCTACGTTGGATATTCTTAACCATTTGTGCACTTTTAACTCCGGCAAGACTGTTGACTCTACGTGGGGTAGGAGTTGTTTTTCTAAAGATTATAAATTTAACATAACTATTTCTTGCGATGGTTGGTCTAAAACATATAGTAATCTCGGTTTTGACCAGTCAATATTTACTGTTTCAGTCCAATCTGTCGGTGGTCTGACTGACTTGGTGTTCTGAGGTGCACTATGGACAAGCATGAAGAAAAAATAATTACCATTTGCACGATTGTCTTGCTTGTCATCCTTTGTGCCGTCTTTGTGGTCGTCTGGGGTTACAATTCAGATTGGTTCACAACTTCGTTTGAGTTCGTGTACCTTTCTTCCGGTTCGAAGCGTCTGCACCGGGACGCTGTGTACCGCCTGGGGGATGTGCGCCTCGATGTCAGGCAGTTCGGTCTGAAACATGGCTACACCGTGTATGTGGTGCCGGTCTCGGAGGAGGACTTTGTGTATAACGTGGACGGTGTGCCGCACAGTTATCTGGATACGCTGCTGGGCAAAGACGTCTCCGCTGCATTTGGTATTGTCCAAGGCGAAAGCAGCTTCGAACTGCACGCCAAAGACATGTTTTTAGAGGACATGCTGCAAGCTGTCTATCCGGGGCGAGATGTGCAAATAGTTCTTGCCCCGCAGCAGGCAGTCATGTACAAGCTTGTGGTGACGGGCCACGACGGTAAGCACTGCTTTGAACTTATGTTTTACTGTCGGGGCATTGCCGGCATCGAGGTCGTCCCCGATCATGTTGTCTTTTGAGGTGGGCTATGCGTAAATTTGCAATAGTAATGTTGACGGTGCTGTTATTGACCTGTTTGGGCGGCGGATTGACATCCGCTGCCTTTGCGGCGTCCACAGACTACACCGGCCCCTTGGAGGATCTGCAACAGGATCCGGACTTCGATGTCGGACAATACCCGCTTGTAAGCGGTGATCACTCGATAGACGTCATCCAGATCGCGGAGGGCGCAGGCGACGAGCTGTTTGTTTACGTTTACCAACCCTGCGGAGACGCCGTGACGGCATCGAGCATTAACATTTGCCAGGACGCACCGGAACAGTCTGAGCGGCATTGGTACAACTACAAGTTGCAGCTGATTGCTCTGGACGGTGCTCTGGGCAAGTACATGGTGGAAGGTTTTACCCTTCGCTCTGCGCTTTTGCGCTATTATGATATATCCGCTATCTACCGTCTGCCGTTCGGTTCTGAGCTGACGTCTACGCTGCCAAACGGCAACCAAACGGACGAGGTCTCCTACGAGGTTGCACGCTGCTACATGGCCGTCACCGTTGATGGCAAGGTGCAATATGGTGAGCAGTACACTGAGGTTATACCCATTAAAAAAATGCGTGTCGGTTATGTTCGGTATCTTAACGGCTTTTCCTTCATGCAGGATAGTTGCGATAGCTTTTATGTCGCTTTTTCTACCAATCACCGCATAGACGATTTGTACGAGGCCGATGTCCAATTTGTCCAGCAGTATTGGTGGAGAGAGGATACATTGTTCGGCACAGTGGTAGACAAGGCGAGTTCGGACCCGGCCACTAAATTTGTTTCGCTAAGTTACTCCGATGTCGTTGCAAACGACACCTGGGGCTTTGGCGGCCAAAAGCATATCTGGAATAGGATTGAGAGCGTGTCGAGCTTTGTGAGCAACGAGGATTTGCAGGATGACGTCAAAGAGGATTTGGAGGACTACCAATGGGTCCTGCGCTTTTACGAAGGCCGTTACCAGGTACACAACCAGACGATGGGCCGCATGATTGACTATGAAAAAGTTAGCGAGGTGACTATCTTGCGCCTTATGTTTGCCGAACGTGGCCAGACATACAACCTGGGTGTCGTAAGCAACAAGCAAACGGGTCGTGACGAACAAGATAATAATCCTGAAATAGATGATCCTTTTTCTTGGTGGAAGGAGTTTGTTAAAAGCTGGAATGAGTTCTGGAACGGCGTCAAAGAGTTTTTTCAATCTAATTGGTGGATCCTCGTTCTTCTCGGCGCATTGCTGCTGTTTGGAATTTTGTCCATTTTCTTCCCGGTGCTGCGTGTTGCGTTCAAAGGTATCTGGATAGGTCTCAAATGGCTTGTGAAGATCCTTTGGTACATAATATCTGCACCGGTACGGCTTGTTGTCTGGATAGTCAATAAGGCAAAGGGGCGCAAGGGATGATCACTATAATATTCGGCAAGCCCGGGGCGGGCAAGACGGCGTACCTGGTCAGTCAGATGCTGCGTTATTTAGGTAACAGCCGTGAGGCCTATGAGCTGCTTTGGAGCTGTCGGGACCGGGTGCTCGCTCTGGATGAGCGCCTGGGTTATACTCTCCCGACCACTCCGCCGGTTTATACCAACTTCCCGGTGAGCGCCCATGTAGGTTACAACAAGTGGCGCAGTAGTTTTTACGTTGATGGTTTCCACCTCGGTTTGGAAAACGATTATGTGCCGGTTACAAATGTGTTGCCGGGCGCAGTGATTGGCTTAACCGAAGTGCAACGTTATTACAATAGCCGCAACAAAGACAAGAAGGCACTGCCGGATTGGGTGAGTAGGTTCTACGAGGAGCACCGGCATTACGGTCTGGATATCTATCTGGACTTGCAGCGGCTGCTGCTGTGCGATCTCAATATCCGTCAGTTGGCCGGCCGCATAGTGGAAGTGTACAAGCTGGAACATGAGTATGACCGCATGGGCAACATTCTGGCGTCGAGGTTCTCTCTCAGAAGCTGGGACAGCCTGGCAGCAGCGGAGCGGTACGTGGATAACGACAGCTTGACCAACTACTCCCGGGAGGAATATATCCACGAGGGCAATGTGTTTGAGGCGTACACATCGGCGTGTTACTTTGACGCATTTCTCCCGGGCACAGCCAAGGATTTTTCCTTTGGCACTCATGCGCAGGGTCGGCAGTCTGATGCGCAGCTTCAATTGGAGATAAGCAAACAGATCTACCGTCAGTCTGCGCCCAGGGGTTTCTATCCCGGGGACGCCGAGGATCTGCGCAAGGAGTGGGCAAAGTCCGGCAGCGACGAAACGCTGCAAGAGTACATTATGAGGACAGTTTATGGAGCTGCATGACTTTCTATCTGAATATTATGAGCTGTTTGCCGAGCTGGAAACCAACAAGGCGCAGTTTAGTGAGGAGTTCTATCTTGCTGCACGCAAGCTGCTGCTCAATCAGTTTGACGCAGCGACGGATATATTTTTGCAACAGCAGGCTCTTGCCTGTGCGGAAAGCAACTTCGAGCTTGCCTTCAAGGTGGCCAACTACGTCCCACGGCGTCGTTTGTTCTGGTGGAACCGCAAGGCCAAGGCATTGCTGCAACAGTACCGTGCGCAATTTGAGTTGGAGCTTTCGGCCCTATCCAAGGGCACGAGGGACGCCAAGGCGGACAAGGACGTTCTGGACACAATCCCCGGCCAAAGCTCCGTTTCGGCGCCCACAACGCTGCCTGTGCCGTCAACGGAGGCAAACGCCCAACCACCGGCGCCGCCAAACTCCCCGTAGAGAGGCAGGCAACGTCATCTGCGGGTGACCGTCAAGAGAGCGGCGAGCTTTATGCTCACGCCCTTGGGCGGGAGGGATAAATTCGCCGGCGACCTTGACGAGCTCAGCCGTCAGAGGTCAGGCTCCCCCGCAGGGGAGGCGATCTGCCTCCCCCTACCTGCCACAACATGTAACACACACCTCACCGCAGCAGCAGCGCAGCGACGAGCGTAGCCGAGCGCACGGCTGTGGCGGTGAGTCCGTATCGGCCCACGCAGTGGGCCATGTGCCACCTACTTGATACTGGTGGCACAACAGTAGACAAAAAGGGCAATTTTTTCATTGCCCATGGCGTTTTTTATAAAATTTCGAGGTGACAATGAACTATCTTTTTGACAAGGACACGGGAGAAAAAGTATCTAATGTTTACGAAAAGGACGGACAGATTGTTCGTATCGATTACGAGTATTTTGACAGCGTCATATCCACAACAGAAACAAGTGGTGTGGAAGTTTTGAAGTTTGCCAAGCCCTTCCGGGTTCCCAAGCATGTAGCGCTTGATGCGGATATGGTTTCGGACTATGTCACAAATTTTGAATTCGCCGAAGCAATAAGCGCTCAGCGATGGAAGTCGGTGGGCGGCACACTTATCCCGGCCGACCCCTCGGTCAAGATTGCAGATTTGATTGCGTCACGCAAGCGTGCAGCAAGGGAGAGCAAAAGTCGTTTTTACAACTATGCTTTGGGCGAGAATAATTGGCAGTACTTTTGTACATGGACTTTTTCCGACCCACGTTGTCGCTCGGACAAGGATTTGCTTTATGCCACATACAAGGAGTTTATGGTTATGCTGCGTAAGTCTAACCCCGATGTAAAGGCTATTGCTACATACGAGGAGTTTGAAAAGGGCGGTTACCACATGCACGCTCTTCTTGGCAATTGTTTGCTGCGTTTGACGCCGGCAATCAACCCACACACCGGTGAGTTTGTTTATTCTGAGTTCGGCAATCAGATATTCAACTGTATTGATTGGAAAGCCGGGTTTAGTACTGTATGCTGCATAGTTCCCGGCTCTTCTAAGCAGCAGGTGGTGAATTATTTGGGCAAGTATCTCACTAAGCAGTGCCCGGCACCGTATCGCTGCAAACGGTTTTTTCACACTCTCAATCTGGATTGTAGAGATTGCTATCTTTTCAATACGCAAAATGTAAATGAGCCTGTTGTTCGTTTCTTACAGAACGTCAAGGGCGAGTTGTCCGACGGCAGCTTTCGGGATATAATGGACGAGATTGTCGAGGCGTTCGATTTGGAGCAGGTCAAACATTCGGATACGATGACGGTGTATCGTTCCAAGGTGGACATGTCCGGCTATCTGGATCATTATCCCGAGGTATTCCACAAAAAAATTTAGTGTCAAATTTAGTGTCAGAGGCAAAAATAAAGGGAGACACGTTTTGCGTGTTTCCCTTGTTTTTGGGCTATTTTTGCTCATTTTTAGCCAATTTTTGCCCATTTTGTGGCGGAGAGAACAGGATTTGAACCTGCGGAGGCTGTTAACCTCGCACGCTTTCCAAGCGTGTGCCTTAAACCGCTCGACCATCTCTCCAAAGCGATTGCAATTTTTATCGCCTCATAAGGATAGCAAAAAAAAGCAATTTAGTCAATTATTATTGAGCAACTTGGCAAAAATAGTTTGTAAGCGTTGCAATTTTTGCGCAACATTGCTATAATTGATGTGTCTAAATCACGGGGCGCAGGCTTTTTGCGCCCAACAGGAGCACAAAATGAAACACACCGATATCAAACAAATTTTTGCCGATTGCAGCGGCATGATTGGCCGACGGCTTGTGGTATGCGGCTGGGTGCGCACCGCAAGAGACTCCAAAAACGTCGCCTTTGTGGAGCTTAACGACGGCACTTGCGCCAAAAATTTGCAAGCGGTCATCGACAAAAGTGTTTTCGGAGACAAAATCGCCGCCGAGTTCCCCGTGGGGTGCGGCGTCAAATTTGAGGGGACGCTGCAAAGCTCGCCGCAAAACGGATGCGAGCTGCACCTGCAAAGCTACACGGTGCTGGGTGGCTGTCCTGCCGATTATCCCCTGCAAAAAAAGCGTCACACATTAGAGTTTTTGCGCACGATGCCTCACCTCAGAGTGCGCACCAACACGATGCTCAACGTGCAACGGGTGCGCAGCATGCTAAGCTACGCCACGCACATCTATTTTCAAAACAACGGCTTCACCTACGTGCACACGCCGATAATCACCGGCAGCGATTGCGAGGGCGCAGGCGAGGTGTTCAATGTCACCACCAAGGCCTGGGACGACACCGCCCCCACCGAGCAGGACTACTACGCCGACGATTTCTTCGGCAAAAAGGCTTACCTCACGGTTTCGGGACAGTTGGAGGGCGAGGTTGCCGCCATGGCGCTGGGCAAGATCTACACATTCGGCCCCACGTTCCGTGCGGAAAACTCCAACACGTCCCGCCACGTTGCGGAGTTTTGGCAGGTAGAGCCGGAAGTGGCCTTTGCCGAGCTGCCCGACATCATCGAGATAGTGGAGGGCTACGTCAAGTTTATCGTGGGCTACGTTATGGACCACTGCCGAGAGGAGTTGGAGTTTTTTGAGCGCTTCTACGAAAGGGGCCTCATCGACAAGCTAAACAACGTGGTGCACTCCGATTTCGTGGTGCTGGACTACACCGACGCCATTGCCAAGCTGCAAAGCGCCGACGTCAACTTTGTGTACAAACCCGTCTGGGGTGCAGAGCTGCAAAGCGAGCACGAGCGCTACCTCACCGAGCAGGTGTACAACAAGCCCGTGTTCGTCACCAATTATCCCAAGGACGTCAAGGCCTTCTACATGAAGCAAAATCCCGACGGCAAAACGGTTGCCGCCACCGACCTGCTGGTGCCTGGCATTGGCGAGATCGTGGGTTGCAGCGAGCGCGAGACGGATATCGACAAGCTGCTTGCCGCAATGCGCAGCAAGGGCATGACGGTGGAAAGCTACAAGCAGTATCTGGACCTGCGCCGCTATGGTTCGGTGCCGCACAGTGGTTTCGGCATGGGGCTGGACCGCATGGTGATGTACCTGACGGGCATGTCCAACATCAGAGACGTGCTGCTGTACCCCCGCGCCCCCAAGGAGCTGAAATAGCCGTTTCGGAGGCATTTTGGGGATATGCCCTCTAAAAAAACGTAAGTCAACCTCGCTTGAGGTTGACTTTTTATTTGTTTTCCGGCTCCAAAAAAGCGGTTCGATTGAATGACGAATTGTGTGGTTGGAATTATTCCCAACATCAACATCTATCAAAGAACCGACATTTTCATTTATAAGATTCTGCACTCGTTTGTCAGACGAGTGCCATATACCCCCTTGCTCGCCACGCCGGCGAGGCGGCACAAATTTGGCGCCGAGCGGGATAAAAAATTGACAAAAGCGTTTGATTGTCGTATTATTTTAGTGATGGATCAACAAAAGCAAATCGTTATATTGGGCATCGAAAGCTCCTGCGACGAAACAGCCGCTGCGGTTGTGGCAGACGGCCGTCGGATAATATCCAACGTGGTGTTGTCGCAGATAGATATCCACCGCTTGTATGGCGGCGTCGTGCCGGAAATTGCCTCTCGCAACCATGTGCAGGCCATCGACAAGGTGGTGGCGCAGGCACTGTCGGAGGCGAGTTTGACCCCTGCCGATATCGACGCAGTGGCCGTCACCTACGGCGCAGGGCTGGTGGGTGCGCTGCTGGTGGGGGTATCCTATGCCAAGGGGCTGGCGCAGGCTCTCGGCAAGCCGCTTGTGGCGGTCAACCACATCGAGGGGCACATTTGCGCCAACTACCTCACCTATCCCGACCTGACCCCGCCCTACGTTTGCCTGCTTACCAGCGGCGGACACACGGCCATTGTCAACGTGCGCAACTACGATGAGTACGACGTTGTGTGCTCCACCGTGGATGACGCCGTGGGCGAGGCCTTCGACAAGGTGGCCCGTGTGTTGGGATTGCCCTATCCCGGCGGCCCGCAGATAGACAAGCTGGCGCAGCAGGGCAAGCCCGTCTACAAATTTCATTCGGTGGTCACGTCCAACGGCAATTTCAGTTACAGCGGGCTCAAAACCGCCGTGATAAACCTGCTGCACAACGCCCAACAAAAGGGAGAGCAGCTGTCCCGCGCCGACGTGGCGGCCTCCTTTACTTGCGCAGCGATAGACGGCCTGTTGGATCGCCTCGTTGCCGAGGTGGAGCAAAGCGGTGCCAAAACCGTCGCCGTTGCGGGCGGAGTGGGCGCCAACAGCTATTTGCGGGGGCGTCTGCAACGGTTGGAGGGCAAGGGCTTGCGTGTTTGCCTGCCCAAGCTGTCCCTTTGCGGCGACAATGCCGCCATGATCGCATCCCGTGCCTACTACATGTATTGCGACAATCAATTTGCCGATCTGTCGCTGAACGCATGCCCGACTCTCAAATTGCGGGGAGAAAAGCCTCACCGCTAAGGAAGTGTTATGAAAAAGTCACAAGGAAATCTCGTTCGCTACACGCCGGATATCAACGAAGGCCTTTCGGAGCAGGACGTACAGCTGCGCAAGCAGGCCAAGCTGACCAACCGCACCAAAAAGGTGGTAGGCAAAAGTTATTTGCAGATTTTTATCTCCAACATATTCACCTTTTTCAACCTGTTGGGATTTATCATCTTTTTGCTGATGTTGCTGTGCGGCAGCGTCACTAACATGATGTTTGTGGTTATCATCGTGGCCAACACGGCGATAGGCATTTTTCAGGAGATACGCAGCAAGCTGGCCGTGGAAAAGCTGTCGATCGTGTCCGAACCCACCGCCGAGGTGATACGCAGCGGCAAACAGCAGACGATCGCCACGCAGGATATAGTGGTGGACGACATTTTGCTGTTTTCGGCGGGCAAGCAAATTTGCTGCGACAGCCAACTGCTTGTGGGCGAGGTAGAGGTCAACGAATCCATGCTCACGGGCGAAAGCGAACCTGTCAAAAAGCGCAAAGGGGATATGCTTTTTAGCGGAAGCTACATCGTTGCGGGCAATTGCACCGCCCGTTGCGACAAGGTCGGGCGGGACAACTACGTCGAGCAGCTGTCTGCACGGGTCAAAAAGGCCAAAACGCCCGATAGCGAGCTGATGAAGGGTATCCGCAACATCATCAAGTTTATTTCGATAATCATCTTTCCGTTGGGTATTGCCACATTCTTTTGCAGCGACCAGATCCGCGGGCTGATTGCGGGCGGCACCAACTTCTGGACGGCCTACTTCGACAGGGTGCCCGATGTCGTCAGCGAGGTAAACGACGCCATCAAGGCTATGAGCGGCAGCATGATAGGCATGGTGCCCAGCGGCATGGTGTTGCTTACCAGCGTGGCGTTGGCCGTTGCCGCCCTCAAACTTGCCCGCAAAAAGGTGCTTGTGAGGGAGCTGCCCTGTATCGAGATGCTTGCCCGAGTGGATACGCTTTGTCTGGACAAGACAGGCACCATCACCGACGGCAGCATGACGGTGGAGCGCATTGTGCCGCTGTCCAACACTAGCGAGCAGGAAATCTGCCAATGGATCAAGAGCGTGCTTGCCGCCACGGGCGACGACAACATGACTGCGCAGGCCCTCAACGCCTATTTGCAGGACGTCGAGGCGTTGGAGTGCAAGGCGTTTGTGCCCTTTTCTTCCGTGCGCAAGTACAGTGCGGCCACGATTGCAGGCAAGGGCACGGTGGCGTTTGGCGCTGCGGAGTTTATGTTCAAAAAGCCCTCTAAGGAGCTTACCCGTCAATGCAACGAGTTGCTTTCGCAGGGGCTGAGGGTGCTTGCCGTGGGCAAGTCGGGCAAGGCCATCAAGGAGGACGAGGCCGACGGATTGGAACCTGTTGCGCTCATCGTGTTGCAGGATACCATTCGCCCGGACGCACCCGAGATCATCGGCTGGTTCCGAGATAACGACGTGGCCGTTAAGGTCATTTCCGGCGACAATCCGCTGTCGGTATCCGTGATAGCCGCCAAGGTGGGCGTGGCCGATGCGGAAAAATACATCTCTTTGGAAGGCCTCACCGATGAACAGGTGGCCGACGCCGCCAACAAATACACCGTGTTCGGCAGGGTCACTCCCGAGCAAAAGGCAATACTGGTGCGCTCCATGAAGAGTGCGGGGCACACCGTGGCCATGACAGGCGACGGCGTCAACGACATACTGGCCATGAGAGAAAGCGACTGTGCCATTTCCGTCGGGTGCGGCACCGACGCCGCCAAAACGGTGGCCAATCTGGTGCTGATGGACAACAAATTCAGCTCTATGCCCAAAGTGGTGGCCGAGGGGCGTCAGGTGGTCAACAACATTCAGAACAGTTCGTCGCTGTTTTTGATGAAAACGTCCATGACGGTGCTGTCCACCATATTGTGCCTGTGCCTGCTCACCACCTATCCCTTCGAGCCGCAGCACCTGTACGCAATGGAGTTTTTTGTGATAGGCATTTGCTCCTTCCTGCTGGCGCTAAAACCCAACCATGCGCTCATCACGGGCAAATTTATCCCCAACACGCTAAGGCGCACCTTGCCCAGCGGCATAGCAATGTTTTTGGCGGTGGCAATGACGTATGCGTTCAGGGGAGTGCTTGGGCTGGATTCGGATCAGGTAAGCACGGTTGCAATGTTCTCCATGACGGCGACGGGCGTGGTGGCGCTGTGGATTTTGCTCTATCCCTACGGTTGGTACAATCTGGGCGTGGGCGCCGTGGGCACTGTGGGCACGGTGCTGTGCTATGTGATGTTTCCGTGGGCGCTCAAACTTATCAGCAACATTTTCGGTCAGGGCGACCCCAAGCCCATGTATGTCGGCATAGACGGCTATGCAATATTGTTTATCGCAATCAATGCGTTGGTGATGGGCGGCATAATCATCGGTTTGAAGTTTGCCCTGCCCGCAGTGGAAAGGGCTATTCTCCGTCGCAAGACCGCCAAAGCCTCCGCTTCGGACAGTGACGCCCCGCAGGAGAAATGATATGCAAAAGGAATTGGAATTTTATTTACAACACCGCAAAAAGCTGTTGGCCTTCCGCTATATCGGCTTTTTGACGGGCTGGGACGCACAGACCGAGGCGGCCGCAGGCAGCATTGCCGCAGACAGTGCCTATCTTGCCACCATATCTCAGATGGAGTACGAGCTGTCCACCGACCCGCAGCTGGAACAGTGCGTGGACGTGCTGTACGAGCAGCGCAACAATCTGGACGAGACGCTCCGCCACGAGATAGAGGTGATGCACAAGGAGATCGCCGACACCAAAAAGATCCCCGCCGAGCAGTATGTTGCTTTCAACGAGCTTACCGCCAAGGCCTATCCCGTGTACGTGCAGGCCAAGCAAACCAACGATTTTGCGCTGTTTTGCCCCTATCTGGAAAAAATTGTGGACTACTGCCGCAATCTTACCGTGTGGCTGGGCACCGATACCGTCAAGGGCTACGACGTGCTGTTGGATATGTACGAGCCGCACTACACGCAGGTCAAGTACGACGTCTTTTTTGACGTTTTGCGCCAACGTCTGGTGCCCTTTGTGCGCCAAAAAACGGCCAATGTGCCGCCCGTGCCCGCTTGGGCGCAGCAGCGCTTCGATGTGGACAAGCAAAGGCAATTTTGCAAGTATATCCGCAAGGCAATGTGCTTTGACGACAATTTCGGCGTGATGAAGGAGAGCGAACACCCCTTTACCAGCGGCATGGGTACCGACGACGTGCGTATCACCACCCACTACTACGAAAACGACCTTGTTTCTTCGATATTTTCCGTCATTCACGAGACGGGCCACGCCACCTACGAGCGGCAGGTGGACCCTCGCCTCAACGACACCCTTTGCGGCGGCGGAGCCAGCCTTGGCCTGCACGAAAGTCAATCTCGCTTCTACGAGAACATCGTGGGCCGCAGCCTTGCCTTTTGGCAGGCGCACTTTGCCAAGTTGCAGCAGATATTTGCGCCGCAGCTCGACGGCGTCACCGTGCAGCAATTTGTGGCGTATATCAACAGGGCGCAGGCAAGTTTTGTGCGCACCGAGGCGGACGAACTCACCTATCCGCTGCACATCATGCTGCGCTACGAGGTGGAGCAGGCGCTTATCGGCGGCAAATTGCAAGTAAAGGACTTGCCCGCCTATTGGAATGAGCGCTTCACCCAATATTTCGGCATAACTCCGCCCACCGACACCCTCGGCGTGTTGCAGGACGTCCATTGGGCGTACGGCGAGATGGGGTATTTTCCCACCTATGCGCTGGGCAGCGCCATTGCCTCGCAGCTGTATCACGCCATGAACAAGGATTTTGACGTGGAGGCCTCGCTGCTTTCGGGCAGCACACAGCAAATCAACCGTTGGCTGGGCGAGCACGTGCACAAGTACGGCTCCGCCAAGTATCCCGACGAGATTTTGCGTTTGGCCACGGGCGAGGACTTCGACCCCAACTACTATGTGGACTATCTGATCTCCAAGTACTCCAATTAGCACCTCGCCCACCTCGCCGGTGGGGCAAGTTGGATAAGATTTCCTACTCATTTGGAGCGGGTCTGTAATTTCAGGGTGATTTGCAGCGTCAAATTTTTTTTGATTTTTATTGCCTCTCACCCAAACACTGCCCACAGAACAGCTCTTACTTCGTCAAATAAAGCGCCGATTGTGCAAAATCGGCGTTTGTTTTTGCCCATATGGGGTTACAATTTATAAAAAACAGTGAGGTATTTGCGATGAAAGCATTTGTCAAACAGCAGGATTGTATCGGTTGCGGTATGTGCGTGGATGTCTGCCCGGAGGTGTTCGAAATCGGCGCCGACGGCTATTCGCAGGCCGTGGGCGACCCCTCCAAGCACGCCGACAAAACCTACGAGGCGGCGGAAATTTGCCCTGTCAACGCAATAGAAATAGAGCAGTGAAAAAATCGTCTCGGTTGTTCGCTCAAATGGGTATTGACATTGTGCCCGTGCAATGATATACTGATTGAGGTTAAGAATATTGCAGATATTCTGCGAAATAGAATATCTCCTCCATAAACATTTGTTCTGACCGAACCCTCCTTCAAAAAAAGAAAGCGGCAACTGTCCGCTTTCTTTTTTGTTATTTTGTGGAGTTTTTGTCGCATGGTATGCTGAACGGGCAGCCGCAGTAGTGCTGGCGATACAATCCGTATTTGTTGCTCAGCCGCACGCTTTCGTTGTAGCCGTTTTGCTTTTTGAAGTCGGCGGGCAGCCACCTGATTGCGTCCGTTTGCAGCGATAGTCCAATCTCGTTCAGCAATTGGCTGTTTTTGTAGGGAGACACGGTCAGCGTGGTGCAAAAGTAGTCAAACCCTTGTGCCAAAGCGGCGTCCCGAGCGTCGGCAAGGCGCAGTTCAAAGCATTTTGCGCAGCGGGCGCCCCCTTCCTTTTCCTCTTCCAGCCCGTTGGCCGCCTCAAAAAAGCGTTGCGGGCGCAGCTCGGCCGTCTGCAGCTTGACGGGCACGGCGGGTTTCATCTCGAACAGGCCGTCGTTTACTATGCGCACAAGTTTCTGCACCTCGCCCAGACGTTTTGTCCACTCGTCGGGAGAGGTGATGTTGTCGTTGGCGTAGTACAGCGTCACGTCAAACAGGTCTATCAGCCGCAGCAGACAGGCAGTG
The DNA here is from genome assembly GCA_947586855.1 of uncultured Clostridia bacterium. Classification (GTDB taxonomy): domain Bacteria; phylum Bacillota; class Clostridia; order Christensenellales; family CAG-314; genus Fimimonas. The sequence goes on along the minus strand of CANPXV010000002.1, from coordinate 67,264 downwards.
GCGCAGGGTGCGCAGCAAACGTGCAGCAGCAGTTGCGGCCGCTCTGTGCCGATACGGGATCGGATCTGTTCAAGTTGTTTGTCGTAGTTGATGTTCATGCGCTTGCGGGATAACGCCTATTCCTTTGCCCTGATACGCAGCGGAATGTTGTGCTTTTTTGCCAAAATTTTGCATTGGGCGATGTCCTGTTCGCCAATGCTGTCCACCACCGAAAACACCACATTGCCGCCCAAAGCCTTGCACTTGTCGGCAAATTGCAGCAGTGCGTCAAAGGCCTTTTCGCCAAAGACGCTGTGGCAATGCTGTTGATATTTTTGCGCAGTGCACTCGTTCAGCGACACGTTTATCACGTCGCAGGCGGTGGTCAGCAGCTCGGTCACGTCGCCGTTGTAGATAAGGTTGGCCTGCCCGTTGGTGTTGATTCGGGTGGTTTTGTCCACGCAGTGCAGATAGCTTGCCACCTCGTCCAGCGTTTCCAGATTGTAGGTGGGCTCGCCAAATCCGCAAAACACAACCTCGTCATCAAAGTCGTCCAGATTGAGGGGCAGTTGCGCAATCACGTCCTCGGCGGTGGGCTCGTGTTCTATCCACAGGGGAGTGTCCCCCATGCCCTTGCGCCCCTGACGTATGCAAAAGTCGCAGCGATTGCTGCACTTGTTGGTGAGGTTGATGTAGATTTTGTTGTGTAAGATGTAGACGTAGTTATCCATATTTGTGGTGTATTTGTGCAGTGCGGTCGATCAGTGCGGTTGGCCGTCGAGATATTTGCCTATTTTGCCAAAAAGCCTCAGCGTGTTGGCCCGTATTTGCGCTTCCATTGCGGGCACGTCCGTTTGATACAGCTGCGCCAGCCTTGCCACCACAAGCGGGATGTTGAGCGGAGTGTTGGTGCGGCCCCGCAGCGGCTCGGGCGACATATACGGGCTGTCCGTCTCCGACAGCACCCTCTCCTGCGGAATTTGCGCTATCACGTCCTCCTTGTGGGCGTTTTTGAATGTGATCGCCCCGCCAAACGCAAAGTAGTGCCCCTCTTTTGCGGCCTGACGAGCCAACTCGGCGCTGCCGCTGTAACAGTGCCACAGCACGCCGTTGTTGAGGTGCGATTTCTGCGCCCGCAGTATATCCCAGGCGTCGCCGTATGCGTCCCTGATGTGCAGCGTAATGGGCAGGCCAAGTTTGTCTGCCAGCTCTATTTGCTGTGCAAAAACGTCCCGTTGGGTTTGCCTGTCGGATAGGTCGTAAAAGTAGTCCAGCCCGATTTCTCCCACGGCCACAACCTTGGGATGGGCGGCGTATTGCGTCATTTTGTCGGCAAAGCTCTTGTCGAAGTTTTTGCTGTCGTGCGGGTGCATGCCCACCGTGGCAAACACGATGTCAAATTTGTCCGCCAGCTGCACGCTCGCATCCATAGACGCAAGGTCGCAGCTGTTGTTTATCACAAACTCGATGCCGTTTTGGCGGCACTGCTGCAATATTTGCTCGACATTGCCCGCCAGCTTGGGGTCGTCAAGGTGCAGATGACTGTCTATCATCAGCGCACTTCCTTGCCGCTGTCCATGGGCTTTTCCGGCGAGACAAACACTACGCTTTTGTCGTCGGCGGCGCACAATATCATGCCGTTGGACTCTACCCCTCTGATTTTTGCGGGCCGAAGGTTGGCCACCAGCACAACTGTTTTGCCCACCAGATACTCGGGGGTGTAGTGCTGCGCAATGCCGCTTACCACTTGGCGTACCTCGCTGCCCACTTGCAGCCTCAGCAGCAGTAGCTTGTCGCTTTTGGCCACACGCTCGCAGCCAAGCACCTTGGCCGTGCGCAGCTTGATTTTGGCAAAGTCCTCTATGGAGATTTGCTCCGTCTGCTCGTCGGGTGCGGGGGATTTTTCCGCCGGCTCGGCCTGTTCGGCCAGCTTGTCCAACTCTTTCAGCTCCTTGTCGATATCTATGCGGTCAAACAGATTGTCCCCCTTGTGCACCGTCACGCCCTGTCCGATACCGCCAAAGCGCCCCAGCCCGGCAAAGTCTTTGGGCAAAGGCAGGCCGATTTTTTCAAAAATCTTGGCGGATGTCTGCGGTATAAAGGGTTCCAACAGCGTTGCGGCAAAGCGGATACACTCGCACAAAACGTACATCACGGTGGCCAGACGTTGCTTGTCGCCGTTTTTGTTGAGCGCCCAGGGCATGGTCTCGTCTATGTACTTGTTGGCCCGTTGCACAATGCGCAGCGTCTCGGTGAGAGCGTCGGGTGCGGATAGTTCGTCCATATATTGGCGCACCTTGGGCAGGGCGCCCTCGCACAGCGCAATCAGTTCGCTATCCGGCTCGGTGTAGGCGTTGGGTTGGGGGATCTCTCCGCCGAAGTACTGCGTCACCATGGCGGCGGTGCGGCTTACCAGATTGCCAAGGTCGTTTACCAGATCGGCATTGGTGCGGGTAAGCAGCGCCTCGTTGTTGTAGTTGCCGTCGCTGCCAAAGGGGATCTCCCTCAGCAGGTAGTAGCGTATGACGTCTGCGCCGTAGCGATCGGCCAGCACAAAGGGGTCCACGACGTTGCCCTTGGATTTGGACATTTTGTCGTTGCCAAACAGCAGCCAGCCGTGCCCGTACACTTTTTTGGGCAGGGGCAGATCCAGTGCCATAAGCAGTGCCGGCCAGATTATCGTGTGGAAACGCACAATTTCCTTGCCCACCATGTGCAGGTCCGCCGGCCAAAACTTGTCAAACAGGGCGTGATCCTCTTGCAGGTAGCCCAGCGCCGTGATGTAGTTGGTCAGGGCGTCCACCCACACATACGCCACGTGCTTGGGGTCGAAGGGCAGCTTTATGCCCCAATCGAAGGTGGTGCGGGATATGCACAAGTCTTTAAGCCCCGGCTTGATAAAGTTGTTTATCATCTCGTTCATGCGGGATTTGGGGGAGATAAAGTCGGGATTTTGCTCGTAGAACTGTATCAGCCTGTCCTGATATTTGCTCAGGCGGAAGAAGTAACTTTCCTCCTTTTGCAGCTTGACTTCTCGGCCGCAGTCGGGGCATTTGCCGTCGTGCAGCTGGCTTTCCGTCCAAAAGCTCTCGCAGGGCGTGCAATACCAGCCCTCGTAGGTGGATTTGTAGATGTCGCCGCTTTGCAGCAGCTTTTCGTAAATTTTTTGCACCGTTTTTTCGTGGTAGTCGTCGGTGGTGCGGATAAACTTGTCGTAGCTGATGTTGAGGGTTTTCCACAGTGCCACTATCTGATCGTACAGCTTGTCCACGTATTGTTTGGGCGTCACGCCTGCCGCTTGCGCCTTTTGCTGCACTTTTTGTCCGTGCTCGTCCGTGCCCGTCAGATAAAACACGTCAAAGCCGTCCATTCGCTTGAATCGGGCAATGGCGTCGCAGATGACGGTGGTGTAGCAGTGTCCCAGGTGAAAGCTGCCGCTGCTGTAATAGATTGGCGTGGTGATGTAGTAGGTGGGTTTGCTCATAAGTTTACCTCTTGTCCATTTTGCACGGGCGGTTTTTGCCCATGCTCGGCATTATATCAGCTACATTATATATTCTTTTTGACTATTTGTAAACAAAATTGCCCACAGGCGGCGCAAATTGCCCCTCAAACGGCGTTATACTTGACATTTTTCGACAATAAACTATTGTGTCGAGGAGCTGCCCATGAATATTGTTTGGACGTGCGTCACGGTGATAGCCCTGTGTGCGCTCACGGTCGTCAGGCCGCAGGGCGTGCTTACGGTGTGTCTGGATAGCTGTGCACAAGCTGTCACCACCGCCATAGGTCTGTGCGGGATCTATTGCCTGTGGCTGGGCGTATTCGAGGTGGCGGATAGATGCAAGCTGGTGGAGGGGCTGGCCAACTGTATGCACGGCCTCAACAAACTGCTGTATGGCAGGGTGTCGCAGGCGGCCGAGAGGTACATCTCCCTCAACTTTGCCTCCAATTTGTTGGGGGTGGGCAACGCCGCCACGCCCTCTGCCATTGCTGCGATAGGCGAAACGGAGCACACCGACACCCTCAGCCGCAGCGGCGCCATGCTGTTTGTGGTAAACGCCACAAGCATACAGCTGCTGCCCACCACGGTGATGGGGCTCCGTTCCTCGGCAGGCTCGGCCAACCCTGCGGATATTTTGCTGCCCAACCTGCTGTCCACTGCGCTCACGTCGGTGGTGGGCGTTTTGTTGGTGTTTTGCGCATACGGACGTGCCAAATGAGCTACATCGTGCCGCTGTTGATCGTCGCAGTGTTGGTGACGGGGCTTTTTCGGCGGGTAAACGTCTACGACAGCTTTGTGTTGGGCGCGCGTAAATCGGTGGGGCTGAGCGTCACGGTGCTGCCCTATCTTGCGGCCATATTTATCATGGTCAACGCCCTGCACGAAAGCGGTCTGGACGTCTACGTCACCAAGCTGTTGGCGCCGCCCTTTCAGCTGTTGGGCATACCATCCGAGGTGGTGCGGCTGGTGCTGCTTAGGCCGTTCAGCGGCAGCGGCAGTCTGGCGATACTTGCCGACGTCTACAAGCAGTACGGCCCCGATAGCTATGTGGGACGGTGCGCCTCGGTGATAATGGGCAGCAGCGAGACGGTGTTCTACGTGGCGTCCGTCTATTTTGCCGGCACCAAGGTGCGCCGCACAGGCTGGGCGATACCCATTGCGCTGTTTTGCAACCTTTTGGGTGCGGTGGCGGCCTGTCTGCTGTGCAAAGTGTGCTGAGGGGCGTTTTTGCGGCGATTTTTGTGGGCGCTGCAACAAATTTTATCAAAATCGGCCATATCTTTACAAATAACTTGTCCGCCGCAGATGTACCATTGGGTCAAGAAGGTAACGGGGAGCGTGTCTATGAAGGCGGCAAAAGGTGCATTGAAAAACAAACTTACGGCAAAAAGCATATTGTTATATGTAACATATGCCGCTCTTGCGGTGGCGTCGGGCGGGGTGTTTGACGGCAATCTCGCCTTCGGCCTGTTTGTCGGGGCGGTGTATTCCGCCAACCCGATAATCGCCTCGGTGGTGTATCTGGGCGCATCGGCGGTGTACGGTTGGGGCATTTTGCTGCAAGCCGCCGTCAAAACCGCCGTGATAATGCTGGCCGTGGCCATACACTTTTTTGCCAAGCGCAAGATAGGCAAGCTTACGCTGCTGCTGTATCTGACGGCGGCCAACGTGTTTTATGTGGCGTACGGCTTTGTCGACTATCTCAACCTGTTTGACAAGCTGCTTTTTGCCGCTTTGGGCGAGGCGTTTGCCTATGTGTGCGTCTACACCTTTCGGGCGGTGTTTGTGCGGGGGCTCAACTACCGTCCCGCTCTGGACGAGACCGTGTGCATAGGGCTGTTTGTGGCGGTGGCAAGCTACTGTCTTTCGCAGATACGCTTTGGCCAAATGGAGCTTATCTATTTTGTTGCGCCCTTTGCCCTGCTTTTTTGCGTGGTGTGTTTCGGCGACAAGGTGGGGCTGTGCGCCTCGGTATTGGTGGGCGTGGGCAACATTTTGGCCTCGGGCAATTGCGAATGCTGCGTGTTTTGCGTGCTTTCCGCCCTGTGCGCCGTCACCCTCTGCAAGATAAACAGGTATCTTGCCGCCCTGTCTGTGCTGCTGGTAGAGGTGCTGATGAGCTACTTTTTGAGTATGCACGGCACCTTTGGTGTGGCGGCCCTTGCACCCACATTTGCGTCGGTGCTGGTGTTTGTCGTTGTCCCGGGCAGGGTGTACGGCTACATCAGGGATTTTTGTGCGGGCGGTGCCGAGCGGTATCTGTCGCAGACGGTGGTGCAAAAGATGGGCGACGCCGTTTCTCGCAGGTTGGTGCGGCTGTCCGATATATTTTTGTCCATGAAGCAGGCGTTCTTTTCCATGTCGAGCAGCGCCGTCTCGCCGGAGGAGGCCGAGCGTGCCATCGTCAAGCAGTGTTCGGAGAGCGTCTGCCGCAACTGTGACGAGCGTGTGCGCTGCTGGCGGCAGGATATCGCCCAGACAGAGCAAAATCTGATGCAGCTGGGCGTATGCGCCGTCAAGCGGGGCAAGTGCACCATTCTGGACGTGCCGCAGGCGCTGTCCGTGCGGTGCGACAGGGTGTCCGGGCTGCTCAGCGAGGTCAACGCACAGGCCGAGGTGTACCTCAGCTACAAGCAGCGCAGCGATCAGGCCGATCAGGGCAAAGCGCTGTTGGGCGAGCAAATGGGCGGCGTATCCGATTTGCTTATGCAGCTGGCGGACGAAACAAAAAATCGAACGGGCTACGACACCGCCAAGGAACAGGAATTGGTGGACAAGTTGGTGTTCCACAACGTGCTGTGCAGCGGCGCCGTCATCGCCCGCCAAAAGGATATGATAACGGTGGTGGTGACAGTGTCGTCCAAGGACGTGGACAAGGACACGATACAAAAGGCGGTTTCCGCCGTGCTAAAACAGCCCGTTGCGGTGGAGCGTGTGGAGCAAACGGCCAGCGCAGCCTGGGTCAATGTGTTGCTAAACGTTGCGCCCCGATATGCCGTCACGTTTGGGGTGTGCTCCGTGCCAAAGGAGGGCGCCGAGATCAGCGGCGACACCCACACTGTCACCCACACGGATAACGGCAAGTGTATCGTGGCGCTGTGCGACGGCATGGGCAGCGGCACCAAGGCGGAAAAAATGTCCGCCACATCCATCAGCCTGGTAGAGAGTTTTTACCGTGCGGGCTTCGACAACGACACGATATTGTCCTGCGTCAACAAGCTGCTCATCGGCGGCGGCAACGAAATTTTTTGCGCTGTGGATATGGTGGTGCTGGATTTGTACAACGGGCTGGCGGATTTCATCAAGTTGGGGGCGTGCTCGGGCTTGGTGCGCTCGGGCGGCAAGGTAGAGATCGTCTGCGGCAGCAGCCTGCCCCTCGGCGTGTTGGAGGAGATGACGCCTTCCGTCACCAAAAAGGCGCTGAACAGCGGCGACACGGTAGTGCTGATGTCCGACGGCGTAGCCGATTGCTTCAAGGACGTCAATCTGGTAGCGGCCGCCTTTGCCGAGGTGTCGCTCAACGTGCCGCAAAGCATTGCCGAGGTCATCATGTCCAAGGCGCTCAAACGCTGCAACGGACACCCCGCCGACGACATGACTGTGGTGGTGGCAAGGCTGGCGTAGTGTACAACAACGCTGCTTAAAAGCTTTTTCTGGTACGTTTTGCGCCTCTTTTGCATACAATGTGAGTGTATTCCAAGGAGAATTGTCTTGTCAGAGTACGTTTTGGAAGATTCCGTCAAGGTGGGGCGCAACGTCACGATAGAGCCTTTTGCCGTGGTGCGGGGCAACACCGTTTTGGAGGACGGCTGCGTTGTGGGCAGTTTCAGCTATCTTGTCAATGCGCACATCGGCGCCTGCACACAGGTAAGGGCCTCTCGCATTTGCGACAGCGTTGTGGGCGCACATTGCACTGTGGGGCCAAATGCTCACCTGCGAGAAAACACCGTCGTCGGCGACAACTGCCGCATAGGCAACTTTGTGGAAGTAAAGCACAGCACGCTGCACAACGGCGTCAAAGCGGCGCACCTCAGCTACATCGGCGATGCCGAGGTGGGCGAACGCACCAATATCGGCTGTGGCGTGATATTTGTCAATTTCGACGGCCGCACCAAGCACCGCACCACGGTGGGCGAGGACTGCTTTGTGGGGTGCAATGCCAATCTGGTGGCGCCGTTGCATGTGGGCAAAAGTTGTTTTGTCGCTTGCGGCACCACAGTGGACAAGGATATGCCCGACGGCGCCTTTTGCATAGGCCGCAGCTATCTCACCGTCAAGGAGGGGCGTGCGCACAAATACCTCAAACCCCGACAGTAGCCAACGCTTGCACTGCGCCGAAATTTCTGCTACAATATCTCTATGATTTTTTCCGAGATACGGCAACTTGATTTGGACGGCACAACGGTGCATATCGCCGCCTTTGACGACGACTTGCAGGTGGACGAGGTCTATCCCGCACAGCGCAACGACTACATCTTGTCCGCTGCCGATATGCAGCTGCGGCGCCAACGCTATGCCGTGTGGCGGCTGCTGGACGTGGCGTTTCAGTCCCTTTGCGGCAAGGGAATCGATTGTTTCGACTTCGAGCGCACTTCCAAGGGCTGGCAGTGCGGCGGCGACGTGCATTTTTCCCTCAGTCACAGCGGCAACGTTGTGGCGGCGGTGGCGTCTCACACTCACGTTGGCGTAGATGTGGAACAGACGTCGAGATTTTTGGGCAAGGCCGCCCTGGCCAAGAGGGTACTCTCACCCGAGAAACTTTGCGTTTGGCAACAGCTGCCCCCGCAACAGGCCGCCAAATTGCTTGCCGAGGCGTGGACGCAGGGCGAGGCGCAGTTCAAGTTCGGCTGTCCAAACCCCCGCACATCTACCTGCCATTTGCGCTTGCAAGGGCAGGAACTGACTGTTTCTTTGAGCAAATAACGCACCCCATATGTCTATTTTGCCCGAGCAAAGGCCGCAAAGTATAAAAAACCCTCCCGAACGCCAAATTCGGGAGGTGATTTTTTTCGTTTTGTTTTTACAAATCTTCCAAGCGTTCCACCGACAGCACATCGGGATAGGCGTTCATCAGCTCGCACAGCTGATTGGCCAGATAGTTCTGCTTGGTGTAGATGACGGCCTCTGCAACCATTCGCTCGTCGTCCTTGGTTATCTTGAAGCGGTGGAAGCTGTCGCAGCCAAAGTGTTCGATAAGCATATTTTTCAGCTCGTCGTTGTACACAAACTTAACAAACAGCATGTGTTTACGACTTTTGCGCAGCACAACCTTGCTGTGCAAAAACATCTGTATGCCCAATATTATCACGGTGGAGCCAACGGCAACAATGGGCATACCTGCGCCCACTGCCATACCGATAGCGGCGGTGGCCCATATGCCTGCTGCGGTGGTCAGTCCCCGCAAATTTTCCCTGCGGAAGAATATCACGCCCGCACACAAAAAGGATATACCGGAAACTATCTGGGCGGCAATACGTTCGCCGTCGCCGATATCGCTCAGCGACATGGATATCATGGTAAACAACGCCGCTGCGCACCCCACAATAAAGTGCGTTGCCATGCCCGCCTCTTTTTGGCGGCGATTGCGCTCGATACCGATCACTATGCCAAGGCCGCCGGCAATCAGCACCCTCAGCAAAAATATAAGTTGAATCTCCCACCCTGTGTAGGCCACGCCGTCGGGGGCGGTTATCAAATCGTGCCCGAACAATATGCTTATCGGCAGCTCGGATAGCGATTTTGCAAATGCCAACATACTCATTTTGTTGTGCCTCTCTGTTTGTTGTCATTGTATTCTATCACAAATGCAATGCAATTTCAAGATATATCGGCAAAAATTTTGCACAAAGTGCAATATTGCAAAAAAATGCCCGCTCCTTTGCGGATGGGGCTGAAAAAAAGTTCGGCGGTCGGCGCTTATCGGGCGGCGGTGCGCTTGTCCTTGCCCGTAAGCTGCGCCACAAACGTGGTGTTTTTGTCTATCAGGCGGGATACCACCCGTTCATCGTAGCGCTCGTTTAGCTGTTGCAGGGTAAGATTGGTGGAAAAAAACGTTTGCTTGTGCGCCACCGAGCGCTCGTTCAGCAGCGTAAACAGGTAGTTGCCCGTCACGTTGTTGTAGATTTTTTCCGTGCCGAGATCGTCTATCAGCAGCAAATCCACGTCCACAAGGCTGTTCAGCAGGGTGGATATGGCCTCGACGCCTTCCAGATGGGCGGCAAGCAGGTCGGCGTTCAGCGAGTAGGCCGTCACAAACAGCACGCTTTTTTCCAGCTGCGCAGCCAACTGTGCGCTTGCCGTCAGCAGATAGGTTTTGCCTGTGCCCACTTTGCCCGTCAGCAGCACATTTTGGACCCCATTGCGCACAATTTGCTCCACCTGCCGATACACAGCGGCGTTGTGCTTGTCCTTTTCGGTGCTGTTTTCAAAGGTAAATTCCTTGCAGATCACGTTGCCGCCGTCTATTATCAGGCGGCGCAGTTCGGCCCTCAGGCAGCGGCACATTTTGCCGTCGATGTAGCCGGTGTCGTTGCACAGCTTGCAACTGTATTGCGGCACAAGATCCGTCGGTTGCACGCCCAGCGCTTTCAGCAGGGCCGACATCTCTTCTTGCAGGGCGGCAATTTTGCCTTGCGTGTGCTCGTCGCCGTTGCCCATGGCCAGGTCCACCTCTGCCGAGCGCAGCTCATGTTCCAGATTGCGCCATTTGTCGATGTGGCGCAGCCTGTACATCGTTTTGTCGGCGGCTTCTTCGGCGGCAAAGCGACGTCCGTCCACAATGCGTTTGGCCAATTGCAGCAGTTGTTGTTTTGTCATCATTCCTCCTCGTCCAAAGCAGAAAACCAAGCGTTGATTTCTTCGTCGGTGTAGTGTCTGCGCTCGATGGCCGTGCCTCCCACAACGGCGGTGGTTGCTGCTGTGGCGTCCGTTTTGGGACGTGCGGCGGCCTGCTGCGCAGTGGTGACGCCGTGTTGCTTCCAATCGCTCAGCGCCTTGTTGATGTAGGCCATGGGCGAGCGTGTGCCTGCGGCCTGTTGGGCGGCGTATTCTATCAGTTCGTCGGGCATATGCCAGGATATGCTCCACGTTTTGTACAGCAGCCTGTCGTTGGCGGTGGTGCGCCTGTCCAGACCGCACAATGTCAGCAAATGTTGGATTTTGTCGTCGGTTTGGGCAATCTGCGCCAGATAGCCGTCCAAAGCGTCCAGGCTAACGATGCCGTTTTTGTACAGCTTGTCCAATATGGACGCCAACCCTTGCAGCGTGCGTATGCCGCTTTTGAAGCAATATTTTGCCACGGCCAGCAATGTTTCGTCGTCGTAGCCTCGGCGCAGCCACAGTGCGATGTACTCCTCTACCACGCTGTCCAGGCTTTGATAGTACACTCCCAGCGCCTTGGTGACGCCCTTTGCCAGGTCAAACAGGCGGGTTTTCTGCCCCTCGTAGTCCTCTATTTCCTTTACGGACAGTGCGCCGTTTTTGTAGTATTCGCCCAATTTGGCGTCCAGCCTGCCCATTCCGCCCGATTTGCAATTTTTGGCCACGGCAAACACGGTGTCGGGGGCAAAGCCGAAGTCTTTGGTCCACTTTTCGTACATCACCCTGTCATTGTAGTCTATGCGGCGGTTGGAGTGCATAGCCTTGAAAACAATTTTCAGGTCGTCGTCGTATTTTTGCTGACTGTTGAGGTTTTCCGTCACGCTTGATAGCGTAGTGGCGCCGTGCAGCAGCTGATTGCGTGCCACCGTAAGTATGTACTGATAGGAGATGTCGTTGCCTTTCAGTTCGGCACAGTACTGCGCAACGTATATCAGGGCGTCGGGCTGAAATGTGGTCTCCTCCAAAAAGGTGTAGTAGGCCTCAAATTCGGTCGGGGTGATCATTCTGCCCTCTATCACCTTTTGGATATTGGCGGAAAACTGCCTGTACTTGGAGGGCTTAAACTTTTTCAGCGTGCCGGCGTTGTTGCGCAGCGAGTGGTATATCACCTGCGGCGATTGCTCGTTGAGCACGGTCACCAGCCCCAGCTCCTCCCAATAGCGATATGCGTCCAGCACCTCATCACAGGTTATCCCCAGCTTGTCGGCGATGGTGCGGCAATCGTTGTCGTCCCCCTCTCGCGAGCAAAGCACCAGCCCCAGCAGATACACAGCGGTGCATTTTTCGGGGGCGTCGGGCATGTAGTTGACAAAAAAACTGTTTTCCACAGCGGTGTAGCCCGTGTCGACAAACTGTTTTTCTTTGATACAAAATGCCATATTTACCTCTTTTGTCAAGAAAGTTATTGATTATTTTTTTTCAATGCTATATAATAATATACAAGATACAATGCCAAAGTGGCGTTTGGTGCCTGCAGTGCGGGTATCAATGGTATTTTAGCACAAAAAGCCGTTGCAATCAACAGATTTGCCAACAAAACTCGGCTATCGCACACACAAGGGGTGTAATATGAAAATCGTCAAGGTCACAGCAACAGATCCGCAAACCAGCGAAAAGCAAATATTTACCTTCGGCACGTCCGAGCAGGGCCTGGACGCCGTCACCACCAAGGGCGGCCGTTTGGGCAACTACCTCGATTTCTGTTTTGAGCAGGCCGAGTGTACCCGAGATGTGGAGGTAGAGTTCAACATCTCGCAGGACGTCTATTCGCTCAGCCGCCTGCACAACGACGACGGTACCACACGCACCGTGCTCAAAAAGTTGGTGGAGGGCAGCTATCAGGTGGTAGCCCGCACCCACTCGATAGAGTACATCGAGGCGCAGCTGGGCACGTCGTTGGCGGGGCTTGTTTCGTCGGGCTACATCAACAACAAGGCGGTGGAGGCTTTTCACGGAGATTTGCGGCAGTTTGACGAGATCCGCACCTTGTACGAGGTGCAGGACAGTATCGAACGCTCCAACGCCGAGGCGCAGGCCCTCAAAGCCAACGCCCTCAGCCGTATCAAGGCCTATTCGCAAGAGGAGACTCCGGTTGCCTCGTCAGAGCAGTTGGACGCCTTGCACACCGAGATGGAGACCCTCACCCGAGACATCAATCTGGCCACGGCGCAGCTGGGAGAGTTGAAGGCCAAGCAAAATGTCGATTCTATCCGTGCGGACATATCCGAGCAGCTCAACGACGCACAGGACCGCTACAACAAACTTGTGGCACGTCAGGCCGATGTGGACGACGCCCGAGCCAAAGTTAAGCTGCACGACGACATCGAGGTGCTGATACCCAAGATCAGGACGCTGCAAACGGTCATCGACCAACGCTCCCAATACGAAAAACGCCGCTACGAAATCACAGGCGAATTGGAGTGGCAGGAGAACGAGCTGGCAAGCGTGCGCCGTCAGCTGGACGAAAAGAACCGTCAGTTTGCCCTTTCGCAGGATAAACGCCAGCGCATAGAGGCCATCAACGGCGAGCTGAGCTACATAGCCTCCCTGTACGAAAAGAACAAAAAGCTCAACGAGCAGCTGTCGGAGCTCAACGAGAAGCAGGAGCGCCTTTCGGCGGAAAAAACGCTGTATGCCGACAGGCTTGCCCAGGTCGAAAAGAACATCAACGACGTCAAGGAAAGTCTGGACGCATTCCACATCCCCGCCCGCTCTGTGGGAGAGCTGTTGGAGGCGGTGCGTATCGACGTCAAGATAGACGAGGTAAACGCCCAGATAGAAAAGCTTACGGGAGAGCTGGCCGTCAAGGAAAGCCAGATTGCCGAAAAGGAGAGCAATTTGGTGGTGCAGGTCAAGCGTTTCCGTGCCGTGGCGGAGTTGGACAGCACCGTCACTCCCTTCAAAGCGAGGGAGACCATCTTGCAGGTGCTGGACAGCAAGTACTCCAAGTTGGACACTATCAACCTCTCCCTCAAAGAAAAGCAGCGCAATCTGGAACGCGCCTTGGAGGACTACAAGCACCGTTTGTTGCAGTTGGAGCAATCCCGCAGCCGTTTGGAGGCCGATCGGGACAAGACCTTGCTGCGCAAGCAGGAAGAGTTCAAGAGGGAGGTGTACCTCAACAGCCAAAAGGTGTTCAGCGACGACGCCACTGGCGTGTTTGCCGTCAGCGTCAACTTCAACGACGCCGAGATCGAGTCGCTCAATCAGGAAATTTCCACCCGCAATCTGGATAGGGATTTGCTTATGGAGCGCACCTATCAGCTGGAAGGCTCCCTCAAAGAGATCAAGCGGCACATCGAGATCAACGCCGCCGAGATGGAGACTCTCCAACGAGAAAAGGACAACATCAACCGCCGCTACAACGAGATTATTTCTCAAAATACCAACGAGGCCGTTGTCAACTACCTCAAAGCGCTAAGCAGCGACAGCGGCACCAAGTATCTGTTGGACGTGCAGCAGGACGCCGTGCGCAGCGAGGCGGAGCTGAGCGAGCTCAAACGCAGTGCCGAAACCATCAGGGCCAAGCAAACCGCCCTCAAAAACCGTCTCGGCTACCTCAAAGAAACGCAGGCAAGCTTCGACGACACCCGCACCACGGTGGACAGTCTGGTATCCACCAACGACAAGCTGAAAGACGACCTTGCGGATATCGGCGAGCGCCTTTCCGGCGGATACGAGCAGTACAAGGCTATCACCCGCCAGATGGAAAGCCTCGAATCCCGTCTGGACGACATCAGGGGCGCCATATTGGAGAACTCCAAGAGCGTCCGTGTCAACGAACAGCAGATTGCCGAGGCCACCGCACGTGCGCAAAGCTATGCCGGCAGCGACGATCTGGAACAGGCCATCGTCAACTTCCGCTACGAGCTGGGCGATGTGGAGAGCGAGTTGCAAATGCTCAAAGATTCCTCGCAGACCATGGAGCGAGACATCTTCAAAAAACGCCTCGATCTGGAAAAAACTCAATGGCTGTTTGACGCCAAGACGGCCGAGCGGGACGAGCTGTACAACGAACTCAACGTGGAGTTGAAGGTAAAGGGTCTGGATGTGGACAAGGTGTCCGCTATGGATCTGGATACGAGCGTGGAGGGGCTCCGTTCGCTGATATCGGAGTTCGACACCACCCGCCAAAGCCTGTCGGAAAAAATCGACAACCTGTATTCCATTCTCAAAAACCAGCCCGCACCCGACGTCACGCAGGAGCAAATCAACGCCAAACAGCAGGAGATCGACCTGCTGACGCAGCGTCAGGCCCAATTGGAAGAGCAGCGCAAACGCAGTTTCAGCGAGTACGTTGCGGCCAGCACCGCCCGTGCCAAGGTGGGTGTGGCAGCCGCCGAGGCTAAGACGCTCAACAACCTCAAAGAGTCGCTCAGTCACAATCAGATCATTTCGCTGCTCATCAGCGACAAAATCAAGTCCCTGCTTACAACTGCGGCCCAATATCTGGTCAACTTTGCCGACAGATCGCTGCGTTTGGTGGAGCAGGACTGCATTGTGTACGTCAAGGATAACGGCGAGCTTGTTGCCTACGACGATCTGCCCGCCGAGCTGAAAACGGCCGTGTATGTGGCGCTGCATCTGGCCTTCACGCCCGATGCAACCGACGGCAAGTGGCTCATCTTCGAAGAGCGTATCAATGCAGACAAAACGGCGCTGTCCAACATGCTGCGCACCGCAGCCGACGTCAGCTACGTTGTGGACTTTGCCAGAGAAACACCCTCCCGCCCCAAAGCGGAGCCTGCCGCAGACGCAACGGAGGCCGCACCTGCGCCTTCCGACGCCGACGAGGCAAAGTAACAGCGTGGCCACCGCAAGCTAAAAAAATTGCCACCCCATATCCGCAAAATCAATCAATTGCAAGATAAAATTGCAATCCCATATTTGCGAAACAATCAATATAAAGACAAAATAAGCCAATTGCCAACCAAAAGGCCGACAACCATTCATTGTCGGCCTTTTATATATTACATATAGTTTATTATCAAAAACAATAAATAAAAGCAGTGCAGGAAGAAAAAACAAAACAATTCCCCAACTTGCCTCACCGGCGAGGTGCGGCGAGGTGCGCCTGATTGAAAATCATTCTTTGGGCAGTTCCACGGTGTACAGCGGGCGATAGATTGCGCCTTCGGGGCGCAGCACGCTTTCAAACAACGTCACCTTGTCGGCGACAAAGGGCATATTGAACACCTGCACATTTTTCGTCACCTCGCTAAATGGCAGCACAAAGCTCTTTTTGCGTATCAGCGTGACGTGCGGGCGATAGGCCCTGTGTTCCACCTCGAAGCCGTTTTGTTCCAGCTTGTCGCCCAGATTGTCGTGCAGGGCGGTCAGCGCCTCGCTTTGCCGCAGTTTGGCCCACACGATGTCGCCCGTGCGTTGCATAGCAAATTGTGTCACGGCCGTTTCGGGTGCGGCAAGGTAGCGTATGCCGTCCATTGCGCTCTGGATGTAGATCAGATTTTCCTGCGGCACATTGCCCAAAAAGTGTAGCGTCAGGTGCAGATTTTGTTTGGGCACAAAGTTGCCGCCGTTGGCGTATTCGGCAAATTGTCTTGCCGAGCGTTCCAGATTGTCCTTTACCCTGTCGGGCAGCTCCAAAGCAACAAACACTCGCATAAGTCACCTCTCTGTGAGGCTATTATAACACAAACTTTGCCTTTTTGCAAGCCAAGCGTCAGTCGGTAACCTTGCCGATGATTTCGTTGCCCTCCACAAACTGCTCAAAGATGTTTGCCGCCTCGTCTCCGCACACTTTGGCAAAGCAATTTTCCAACTGAGAGTAGGGCGCCACGGTAAATATCGCCTCGTCAAAGTAGCAGGACAAGGCCTTCCAGAACTTTGCCGCACCCACCGTCTCATACAGGGTGCTGAACAGCAAACTGCCCTTCACGTAGGTAAACACCACATATTCGCCGTCGTTTTTGTAGCCGTAGATGGGGCGCAAGCTGCAATCCACCTGCGAGTAGTATTTGTCCAGCACATCCACATAGGTGGTGTAGGTGCGGATATTTTGCAAAATGTTGGTGGCAAGCGGCACCGTGCCGACTTTGTCCAAGTACAGATATGTCACAAATTCGCTCAACCCCTCGTCCTGCCAGGCGGCGGCGATCTGGTCGTTGCCCACCAAGCCATAAAACCATTGGTGCGCCGTTTCGTGCGCAACTGCGTCCTGATAGCTTTCGCTGCGGCTTGTCACCAACGCCAAATTGGGATACTCCATCCCGCCGTAGCAAAATTCCGTCTCGGCCACGCTGTATTGGGCGTAGGGATACCGCCCCACCTTTTCATTGAGCATCTCCACCATGCCGCAGGCCGTTTGCAGGCTGGTCTCGGCGTCGGCGTCGGCGTAGTAGAAGTAGTTTACCTGCGTGTCGCCCACCGTACGAGAAATTTTCGTAAACTTGTCGGATAGCACCATCGCAAAGTCCCTCACGGCGTTGGCGGCGTAGGTGTAGGTGACGTTGCCCCCGCTGCTGAGTGCGTCGGTCAGCTCTCCCGTAGAGGCCACAACGTATTTTTCCGGCAGGGTAAGCGACACCTTGTAGTTTGCCACCTCGCTCACAAACGGGTCGCCGATGTTGTAGTAGGGGCTGGCGGTGTAGCTGCCGTTGTCGATGTGGCACAGCACGGGATACCAATTGCCCAGATTGACTGTGTTGTCGTTGTAGCCCAATCTGTGGTGCACGTTGGCCAGCTGCACCTGATAGGTCAGCTCCACCTCCACGCTTTTGTTTGGTTCCAGCCCCGCAGTGGGCACGCTCAGTATGTCGCAGTCCTCTCCCTCCACGGTAAAGGCCACAGGCTTGCCCGCCACCAGCACGCTGTCAAAGGCGATATCGCCGTAGCTTTCGCCGTTGGGATACGCCCTTGTGCGGTAGACGTTGGGCACCACGGGGTGGGCTGCGTCCTGACGGTATTGGTTGGCGTAGATGTGAAATTTGATTGCGTCAAAGCTGTTTTCGCTGCGATTGGTCAGCTCTACCGTCTGCACAGCGGATAGGATATGCGTTTCGTCGTCGTAGGCGGCGGCGATGGTGTAGTTGTCGCCGTTTTTTATTGCGGCGTCCATTTTGCCCTCTGCGCACCCCGCCAGCACTGCGCAGCACAACGTCACCAACACAACAAGCATCAAACAGGCAAGTTTTTTCATAGATACTCCTCACACAATGTTTTCAGCAACATTGTATGTGCGCATGCGCCGCAATATGCGTTTTTGCGGGGAGCGGTCGTCAAATGGGGCAAAATATGCCGTTTGGGCGGGCTTTTGGGGGCAAACAGGGGCAAATCGGCAAAAAAAAGTAAAATTTTTTTGCAAAAGTGGTGCAATTTGATTGACGTGGCGAAATGGCTGTGCTAAAATCTACCCATATCAACTGAGAATAGTGCTATCGCCTGAGATAAAGTTCGTGGCTCCGAAGGTTCTCCCTTGAAATGGATTAGCTTGGAACTGAATATAACTGTGAATGTGCTCGGAACATACGCATAGAGGGGATTTTATCCTCTTTCAGCTGATATAGGTGCAATATAGCGTGCGGTATGTTTGCGAGCTATTTTTGTATCCTCTCGGTTTGCAACTGCTTTCGGCGTCGGAGAAATGTCCCAAGCAGCAACAAACCACCAACCCAACACACCGCCGACAGGGATGTGCACAACTGCACGGAGAAAAACCCCCTGCAGGGGGTTCGTCGTTCATCGGAACGACGAACACGTTGCCTACCTGTCCAAAACGGTGCACAACCGATTGTATCCGAGCGTGAAGGAGCTTGGTGCAAATAAATTTTTATGGAGGATAAAAAATGAAAAAAACATTAAGATTGGTTGCAGTCTTGGTTGTTTTGGTCTTGGCAAGCACGTTGGTATTTGCGGCGTGCAAACCTGATTCGGGCTCCGGACCAACTCCCGGAACGGACACCAACGGCGTTGTAAATAACGACTTCAAGGTTGGTGGCACCGTCATTCTCGGTAGCACAACGCAAATGGGCGGCGACTTCCGTTGGACGGGTCTTGGTCAATCCTCGGCGAATGCTGCCGACCAGGATATCCAGGGACTCACAACCGGTTACAGCACAATGGAACTGAATCAAGGTGGCAGCTATGTGTGGAACAACACTGTTGTCAAGAGCCACAATGAGGAAGTTATCGACGCCGGTGAGGGAGTAGAAAACCTTCGCATCACCATCGAGATCAACAGCGGTCTCAAAATGAGCGGTGGCACAGAGGTTACGGCGGCGCACTTCCTTGCGTACACGTTGGCAATGAGCACCCCCGTTTCGCTGGAAGCTCTCGGATACAACTTGGCAGGTCAAGCTATTGCCGGTTATGCAGAGTATTCGGCATATAACGGCACCAACGATGGACAAGCAGTATCCACAAGGTATGGCTCGGTAACTGCGAGCAAAAAGTTTGCCGGCCTCAGACTGTTGGATACCTACAAGTTCTCTATCGAAATTGCCGGTCCCGACTACTATCCGTACTACTATGCTGATACCTACGGAGCAATCAGCCCCGAAGATCTCAACCTTGTTCTCGGCGAAGGCGTCGAAGTCAAAGACGACGGCGATGGAGCTTACCTCAGCGACGCTTGGTACGCCACAACTACCGAAGGCGAAGGTGAAGAGGCCGTGACGACCTACGACAAGGACGCCCATTTGCAAGCGTCTCGTTACGACTACTACACCTACGAATACACCGGCCCCTACACCGTAGACCGTTGGAATGCCACAAGTTCGGAAGTAACATTGAAGATCAACCCCAACTTTGCGGGCAACTTCGAGGGACAAAAACCCCACGTTGAGACAATTGTTTACAGATTGTTGGTTCAGTCCACACAATTTGCACAGTTGCAGGCGGGCGAAGTGGACGTTATCGTCGGTTTGACGGACGGCAGCGACATCAACCAGGCACTCAGCCTTGTTAAAACGGGCAACTACGGCGAGTCGCACTACGACCGTGCAGGTTACGGCAAGTTGCAATTCAACTGCGATTTCAGCCCGACAATGTTCAAAGAGGTACGTCAAGCCATTGCTTATTCTTTGGATAGAGAAGACTTTGCCAACACATTTACACAGGGCTTTGGTTCTGTTGTCAACGGCCCGTATAGCGTCAACTTCGACTCCTATGTCGAATTGCAAGATGAATTGGAAGCCAACCTTAACCCGTATTCGGTGAGTGCCGTCAAGGCGGCTCAGGTTTTGGAACAGGGCGGCTGGATCTACAATGCCGATGGCTCAACCCCCTGGGATAAGAGCAAATCGCCCGTTCGCTACAAAAAACTTGCAGCAACCGAATATGGCCCGAATAATATCAACCAAAGCTACAAAGGCGTTGGCGAAGATCAAAACCTTGCCACCGTAAAAATCGGCAACGACTACTTTATGCCGCTGGTGATCAACTGGATGTCTACGGAAGACAACGCTGTCAGCGAACTGTTGACGACAAAATTGATCGAGGGCACCGCCCTTACGAATTTGGGTATGAAGATCACCAAAACCGAGACCAACTTTGTAAAACTGCAAGGCGAGTTGAGCCGCATACCCGATTACGGCTACGGCGGAACCCCGACTTGGAGCATGTACAACCTTGCCACCGGTTGGAATACCGCAATGTACGACTATGCTTACAACTGGATAAGCAACAAAGATAATGAGGAAATGTACGATGCCTATATCGATTACAGCGTCAACTTCCTTTCCGACGACGAACCGCTTTCTTGGTGGGATGACGAAAACAAAGGTTTGACCTTTGACGAAGCTGTCGCAAAGGCCGGCGGCGCAGACAAACTTGGCATGAACTACATCTCTTATGCCATGGTGTACAGCGTTGATCCGGGCGATGTCGATGAATACAACAAGTGGTTCTATCAATACCTGATTCGTTGGAATGAACTGTTGCCCGATATCCCGCTTTATAGCAACATCTACTATGATTGCTACAACAGCAAGATCCTCAACTTCAAGACATCTCCGTTCTTTGGACCGTCAGACGCCATCCTGTACTGTGCAGTATCGAGCGCCCAATAATCTGGTCAGAAATCGGTTGTCAAACAATTTGTGCGTAAGGGACAAAATTTTTGTCCCTTACTGTTACAAAAAAGACGTTTGCGAATGTCTTTTTTGCAACAGTACTAAAACGCAAAGGAGATTTTTATGGGAAGATACATCGTCAAAAGATTGATATACATTTTGATAGTGTTTTTGATATTGTCTTTCCTTATGTATGTTATCTATGATTTGATTCCGTTCGACAGGGCAAGGGAGCTTGCAGATGCCCAAAAGGCCGCTTACAAACAGGACCCCGAAGGGTTGGAAAGGTTGTATCAGCGCTACCGTGTCGAATTGGGACTTGCAGATAGCAGCGGAAACGACATAAACATTGTGCGACGGTGGCTCAATTGGCTGGGGATAACCAAGTTGAACGGCAAGTTCAACGGCATTTTGCAGGGCAATTTCGGCGTTAGCTACACAAACGTGCAAAAGCCCGTCATGGAAGTGCTGCGCGAACCTATGATGAACACCTTGTTTATCAACATTTTGGCTACCATCATTGCATTGGGCATCACCATTCCGCTGGGCATTTTCTGCGCAGTCAAAAAGGGCAGCAAACGAGATACGGCAATACAGGTGGGCAGCATAATCGGTTACAGTTTGCCGACGTTTATCACGGCAATCCTGTTTATCTTTTTGTTTGCAATCGTGCTCAAATGGTTCCCCGTCTCCGGACAGGAAACCCCAGGCAGCCAATTGACGGGTGCGGCAAGATTTTTTGACAGATTGTACTACATGGCATTGCCCCTCATCATCATGACTTTTTGCAGTCTCGGCGGCATGACCAGGTATGTGCGGGCCTCTATGATAGAGGCGCTGTCTATGGACTGCATACGCACCGCCCGTGCCAAAGGCGTCAAGGAAAAGGTTGTTATCTATTCTCACGCCTGGCGCAACGCCCTGATACCTATCGTCACGCTGGTGGTGGGTTGGTTTTTGGGGATATTCTCCGGATCGATAATGGTAGAAAACATTTTCGGCCTCAACGGCATGGGTAAAGTGTATATCAACTCGCTCAACGCAAACGACTATGATGTGGTGCTGACGTTGCAGATGTTTTATGTGTTTATCGGCCTGCTGGGCAACCTGTTGATAGACATTTTGTACGGGTTTATCGACCCCCGTATCAGAGTAAACAAGTAAGGAGGTGGCAATCATGGACGAAAACAAAAAAGATTTCGAAGTAGAACAAACCACCCCCGAAGTTGATCAGCTTGCGCAGCCCGCAGCTGACGAGACGGCAGTGGGGCAGTCTTTGCCGCAAACGGAACAGCCCTCGCAACCCGTGGGCAAGGTCAAGGCGTTTTTTGTCGGCATAGGACACGGCACCCTCAAAGTGCTCAAAACCATCTGGCGCTGGACCAAACGTATGTTTTTGGGCGCCAGCAAGGAGCTTGCCGACAAGGACAAATTCAATGTCGAGGCTATCGAAAGCCCAATGAAGCAGACGGTCAAAGCCTTTTTCCGCAAACCGTTGGCAGTTACGGCATTGTGTGTGTTGGTGGCAATGTTTGCCATGGCCTTTATCGGTCCGCTATTTTTGGATATGGACCTCAGCTATCAGGAAAGTTATCACACCAACATGGCGCCCGGCTACAACTTCATGAAAGTGCCCAAAGCCCTTGCCGATAACGTCCGGAGCATAAGCAGCTACTCCTATTTCAGTGTGGGAGTAGACAACGACGACAATTTGTACGTTTGGGGCAACACCGAAATTCCCATCTCGGCAAACAATGTCGATTTCAAGGAACTGCCGCAAGAACTTCAAGGTAAAAAAGTGGCTTTTGCCGCCGCCGGTTACGATCACGCAATCGCCATCACCACCGATGGCAAAGTGATAGGCTGGGGCGAATCCAACAACGCCCAGTACGGCAAAGGTTCCCTTTCCGGTACAAGTCAGGTCATCGACATGCCCAACGAACTTGTCAACGGCACGATAAACGTAAACGATGTGGCGCAGCTTACCTGCGGCTATCAGGTTTCGGCAATCGTCATGAAGAGCGGCAAATGCTACGTTTGGGGAAATTACAGATCCGGCGCAAGCAATATGCGTCCGCTCAACAGCATGAATAATGTTGCCCGTGTTGAGTTTGCGGGGACAAAATGTATTGCTTTGCTGACGGACGGCACTTTGTGGCTTGGTCAGGCGGACGGCAACTTTGGCACGCTGGAAATCGCCAACGAAGATGGCGCCCACAGCTTTGTGGCGATAGCGGACTACATCGGCGAGCGCAAAGTGGTGGATATTGCCACCACCAAGAGCGCTATCGGCGTGCTGTTGGACGACGGCGAGCTTATCATTTCCGGCCAAATCTCCACGGCCAACAATCTTGTGGAACGTCCCGTTCTGGAAGAGGGCGAAAAGATCTTGCAGATTGCGGGCGGAGCTAAACATATGTCTCTGTTGACCTCGGAGGGCAGGGTGTATAGCTTTGGCGAAAACTATCTGAAACAATGCAATGCCCCCGATGACGAGGTGGCAACGGATAGCGTTTTGTTTGCAGGAGCCTTCCAAAACTACGTTGTGGACAGCAACGGCGAAATCGTCGAAAAGTGGGGCTGCAAAGGCTACCTGATGGGCACCGACAACCTTGG
This sequence comes from uncultured Clostridia bacterium, assembly GCA_947586855.1. Lineage (GTDB taxonomy): Bacteria > Bacillota > Clostridia > Christensenellales > CAG-314 > Fimimonas. The sequence continues at coordinate 44,254 of CANPXV010000002.1, read as the reverse complement.
ACGAGACGTGTTTACCCGTATCGTTTACGGCGGCAAGCAAACAATGACCATCGGCGCAGTTGCCGTCATCATATCGTCGGTGATCGCCATTGTGATAGGCGTCATTTCGGGATATTTCGGCGGCTGGGTAGACATGCTGCTTATGCGTGTTACGGAGGTGTTCTCGGCGATACCCTTCCTGCCGTTTGCCTTGATTTTGTCTGCAATATTGGCGGGCAGCAGTCTGGGCGAGGACATGAGGATATTTATGATAATGGTCATTCTCGGTTTGTTGTCATGGACGGGCCTTGCCCACATGGTCAGGGGTCAGGTGCTGGCCGAGAGAGAAAAGGAATTTGTTATCGCCGCCAAGGCAATGGGGGTGAGGGAGAGCAGGATCGCCTTCAAGCACATCTTGCCCAACGTTATCTCCGTCATACTTGTCAGCCTCACGCTGGATTTTGCGGGCTGCATGCTGACGGAGTCCAGTCTCAGCTACCTCGGCTTCGGCGTAAAGCTGCCCCGACCTACTTGGGGCAATATGCTGGACGGTTGCAACAACGAACTTGTCATTGGCAACTTCTGGTGGCGATGGCTCTTCCCCTCTGTGTTTTTGTTGATAACAACAATAAGCATCAACATCATTGGCGATGCTTTGCGAGACGTGATGGACCCCAAGTCCAATGCGGAACGGTAGGCGGGGAGGTAAAATCATGGCATTACTCGAAGTCAAAAATCTCCACACCTATTTCAAAACCCGCAAGGGCATTGTCAAAGCCGTCAACGACGTCAGCTACGAGGTGCAGGAGGGCAAAACCCTCGGCGTGGTGGGCGAAAGCGGCAGCGGCAAGTCCGTTTCGGCAATGAGTATCCTGCAACTGCTGGACGGCAACGGCTACATCGCCGACGGCCGGATACTGTTTGAGGGGCAGGACCTTACCAAACTTAAATTGCAGGATATGTACCACATCAGGGGCAACAAGATCTCCGTCATCTTTCAGGAGCCGATGACCAGCCTCAACCCCGTGTTCACCGTATCCAAGCAGCTAAGCGAGCCGTTCATGATCCACCAGGGCATGAACAAGTCGCAGGCGGCGCAAAAGGCCGTCGAGATGCTGTACGCCGTGCAGATCCCCAACCCGGAGGCGGTTGCCAAGCAATATCCGCACCAACTTTCGGGCGGGATGCGCCAGCGTGTGATGATAGCCATGGCATTGGCCTGCAAACCCAAGATTTTGATTGCGGACGAGCCCACAACGGCGCTGGACGTGACCATACAGGCGCAGATCCTCAAATTGATGAACGACCTGCAACGAGAAAACGGCACATCTATCATATTTATCACCCACGATCTGGGCGTCATCAACGAGATGGCCGATGACGTGGTTGTGATGTACTGCGGCCAGGTGGTCGAAAAGGCCTCCGCACGGGTGATATTCAGCAATTGTCCCCTCAGCCACCCCTACACCGAGGGGCTGATGTACAGCATACCCCGTCTGGACAACATAACGGAAAAGCTGGAACCTATCCCCGGCGTGGTGCCCCATCCGCTTGCATTGCCCAAAGGGTGCAAATTTGCCCCTCGCTGCAAGTACTGCACGCAAAAATGTCTGGACGAGGAGCCTGCTCTCGTGGAGGTGGCCCCCGGCCAATCGGTGCGCTGCTTCTATCCCGACAAGGAGGAAAGACGCAAACATGTCAGATGAACGTAAAAAGTTACTGTCCGTAACCAACCTCAAAAAATACTTTCCCATTGCCAAAAGCAGCATTTTTCAGCGCCATCAGCTTTACGTGCGCGCCAACGAGGATATCAGCTTCGACGTGTACGAGGGCGAAACGATAGGCATAGTGGGAGAGTCGGGCTGCGGCAAGTCCACCTTGGGCAGAGTTATCTTGCAGCTGTACGACCAGACTGCCGGCACAACTATGTACTACGGGCGCAGCCGCTCCGAGGTGGCCCCCAAGTACGTGCGGGATACCCTCAACAACGTGCGCCGCTACACCGAGCGCTATCGCAGGGCGCAGGCCAAGGCGGACAAGGCAAGCGAAGAGTGCGCCGCTTTGGGCAAGGACGCAACGTTCTTTCAGTTGCAGCAGGAAATTTTGCTCAAATGCGCCGCCAAAAAGGCCCTCACCGATGTGGCAAGCATTGTGGGCGGTTTCATGGCGGTAAGCGACAACGCCAACGGCATAGCCCTGCTCAAAAAGCGTCATGCCGTCCACGTCGCCATCGCCCAAAACAACAAAAAGGTGGGTTACAACCTCACCAAAATAGAGCTGTTGGAGGAAAAAAAGTCCAAGTCCGCCAAGCAAAAGCAAACGGACGCATTGGAGGGCAAGATTGCCAAGCTGCACAAGGCCAACGAGCGGTTGCAGCAAGCCAACTCCGTCCTGCAAGAGGAGCGTGCCGCCATCCGAGAGCAGCTGGACGCCGAAAAGGCCCGCTTTGCCGACAACGAGGAGTTTGCCCGTTACGAGGCGCTGCTGGACTCCGGCATAGATCTGTCCCGCCTCAAATACAACGAAATGCGTTTTTTGCGCCGAGACCTGCAAATCATCTTTCAGGACCCCTATTCCTCCCTCAATCCCCGCATGACGGTGGGGCAGATCATCGAGGAAGGGCTCATCACCCACAAAATGTTTGCGCACGGCACCGATTCGCTCAAACAGTACATTCTCAAAGTTATGGACGAATGTGGCTTGCAGGACTACATGCTGCACCGTTATCCGCACCAATTCAGCGGAGGACAGCGCCAGCGCATATGTATCGCCCGTGCATTGGCCGTGCAGCCCAAGTTTGTGGTGTGCGACGAGTGCGTCTCCGCCTTGGACGTGTCCATTCAGTCGCAGATCATCAACCTGTTGCAGGAGCTCAAAGAAAAGGACCACCTCACCTACCTGTTCATATCCCACGATCTTTCCGTCGTCAGGTATATTTCCGACAAGATCATCGTGATGTATCTGGGCAGCATAGTTGAGTGCGCCGAGGCCGCCGAGCTGTTCGACGATCCCCGCCACCCCTACACGTTGGCGTTGCTGTCCTCCATACCCACCACGGATATGGAAAGCCTCAACAAGGAGCGCATCCTGTTGGAGGGCAACATCCCCAGCCCCATCTTTCCGCCGGAAGGCTGCAAGTTCCACACCCGCTGCTACATGGCCTGCGACGAGTGCAAGCGTGTTCCTCCGCCGCTGGTGGAAGTAAAACCGGGACACTTTGTGGCTTGCCACCGTCTGGAACGCAAAATGGAAAACGGCGAGTATTTGTTTGACGTCACCACCGAAAAGAAGGTGGACCGTGCAACACAGCCGCAACAACAATGAAATTTTTCAAAATAGTCAAAAAACCCGATAAGGAAAAGGACCAAGAGTACAAGGAGTACATGTCCACCCAGCTGGAAAAGCACGATCGCTTTGCCATGGTCGTATCCGCATTTTTGGTGATAGTGCTGCCCTGCTTGCTGATTTTGGGCGGGATAGCGCTGTTGGCCATGCTCATTTTCGGCGTGCTGTAAGATTTCTTGCAAAAGGCGCAAAAATTTTTCAAAAAAATTTCAAAAAGGCTCTGTCAATCGTTTGACAGGGTCTTGTTTTTTTGATAGAATTTACTAGACTGCGAAAAAGGGGCCTGACGCACAAGGTTACTGAGAAAACAGAAAACTTGTTGCCTACCCGTGCTCCGCCAAGAGCGGTGCGGCCGAACGTTTTATACGGTATCAGACGCCAAGTGACCTCGACAATCAAACTGGCGTCGATATGGAGAGAGCAAACTTTGTTTGCTTTATAAAAAGTCGCAGCAGGAAACACACGGCGGTGTTGTTGCCCAAAAGGTTCGGTAAATAAAACAAAAAAGGAGAAGAAACATGCCGACACAAAGAATCAGAATCAAACTCAAATCTTACGATCACAACCTTGTGGACCTGGCTTGCACCAAGATAGTGGAAGCGGCCCAAAAGATGGGCAGTAAGGTTTCCGGTCCCATACCCCTCCCCACGGAGAAGGAAATTGTGACCGTGCTGCGCGCCACTCATATATGTAAGGATGCGCGCGAGCAATTCGAACTACGCACCTACAAGCGCTTGATAGACATTTACAGCCCCAATGCAAAGACGGTGGATTCCCTCACCAAGCTGGATCTGCCCGCAGGCATCGATGTCAAGATCAAGCTGTAATAAATACAAGGAGGAATGAACTTTATCTATGAATAAAGCAATCATTGGAAAAAAGCTGGGCATGACCCAAGTGTTTCTCAGCGACGGAACGATGGTTCCGGTAACGGTCATCAAGGCCGGTCCCTGCACGGTCACGCAGGTCAAGACGCCCGAAAGGGACGGCTACTCGGCGGTGCAGCTGGGCTTTGAACAGGTTTCCGAGCGCAAGCTCAACAAGCCCCAACTCGGCCACCTCAAAAACAGCAATGCAACAGTGCGTCACCTCAAAGAATTTCAGCTGGAAGGATCTTCCTTGCAGGTGGGACAAACCGTCAATTGCGACGTGTTTGCCGAGGGCGACTATGTGGATGTGACGGGCGTCACCAAGGGTCACGGATTCAGCGGCGTCATCAAGCGTTGGAACCAGCATCGGCTCAAAGAGACCCACGGTGTGGGCCCCGTTCACAGAGAAGTAGGCTCCATGGGCCCGATCAGCAGTCCCTCCCGTGTTATGCCCGGCAAAAACCTTCCCGGACACTACGGTGTAGAGCAGGTGACGGTGCTCAATCTCTCGGTGGTAAAAGTCGACAAAGAGAGAGGCGTTTTGCTTGTCAAGGGCGCAGTGCCCGGTGCCAAAAACAGCATCGTGTACGTCCGCAACGCCGTCAAGAAATAAGGTGAAGGAGAACATATTGCAATGCAAGTAAAGTTATACAATACCAAAGCTGCCGAAGTGGGCACGTTGGAACTGAACGACGGCGTGTTCGGCTGCGAATACAACGAGGCGCTCATTCACCAAGCGGTAGTCACCTATCTGGCCAATCAACGTCAGGGCACCAAGTCGGCGCTCACCCGCACCGAAGTCAGGGGCGGCGGCGTCAAGCCTTGGAGGCAAAAGGGCACAGGCCGTGCAAGACAAGGCTCCATCAGGGCCCCGCAATGGACCAAGGGCGGTGTGGTGTTTGCACCCAAGCCCCGCGATTTCAGCAAAAAGATCAACAAAAAGATGAAGGCGCAGGCTTTCCGCAGCGCAATCAGCTACAAAGTGCAAAACAATGAGTTGGTAGTGGTGGACGACATCTCGCTGGAAGCACCCAAAACCAAGTTGGTGGCGCAGATACTTGACAGCTTCGGCTTCGAGAAGAAAACGCTGTTGCTGGTGACGGGCGACAGCTCGGACGTGTTGAGAGCAGGCTCCAACATCGAGCGTCTCACCGTGACGGAGGCAAGCCTGTGCAACGTGTATGAATTGGTAGCAAACGCCAACGTCATTGCCACCAAGGAAGCTATCAAAAAGATTGAGGAGGCATATTCGTTATGAATTCCTACGACATTCTCAAACGTCCAGTGCTGACGGAAAAAAGCTATGCCGGTATCCCCGCCAAGACCTACACCTTCGAGGTGCACAAAGATGCCAACAAGGTGCAGATCAAAAACGCAGTGGAAGAAGTTTTCGGCGTAAAAGTGCAACGTGTCACAACCTCTACCGTCAAAGGTAAGCTCAGAAGACAGGGAAGAAATCAAGGCTACACCCCCACTTGGAAAAAGGCAACCATTCGCCTGACCGACGACAGCAAGGCCATCGAGTTCTTCAACAGCCTGTCCTAATACGGAGGGAACAACTATGGCTATCAAAAAGTACAAACCAACATCTCCCGCACGTCGTTTCATGTCTGTTTCGACGTATGAGGAAATCACCAAGACCACTCCGGAAAAGAGCCTGCTTGCGGTAAGAAAAAAGACCGGCGGCCGCAACGCCACGGGCAAGATAACCGTTCGTCACATCGGCGGCGGCAACCGTATCAAGTATCGTATCATCGACTTCAAACGGGACAAGACCGTCCCCGCCAAGGTTGCGGCCATCGAGTACGATCCCAACCGCACGGCCAACATCGCCTTGCTGCACTACGCCGACGGCGAAAAGAAGTACATTCTGGCCCCTGTGGGACTCAACGTTGGCGACACAGTAGAGTCCGGCCCCACGGCCGACATCAAGGTGGGCAACAATCTCCCCCTCGAAAATATCCCCGTAGGTACGGTGGTGCACAACATCGAGATGAACCCCGGCAAGGGTGGCCAGATCGCCAGGGCGGCAGGCATCTTTGCACAGCTCATGGCTAAGGAAGGCAAGTACGCCACGCTGCGTATGCCCAGCGGCGAGATGAGATTGATTTTGCTCAAATGCCGTGCCACCATCGGGCAGGTCGGCAACCTCGACCACGAAATTGTTTCCGTGGGCAAAGCGGGCAAAACCCGCCACATGGGCGTCAAACCCACCGTTCGCGGCAGCGTCATGAACCCCTGCGACCACCCCCACGGCGGCGGCGAGGGCAAATCGCCCGTCGGACGTCCCGGACCTGTCACCCCTTGGGGCAAACCGGCCTTGGGCTACAAGACAAGAAAGAAGAAGAAAGCTTCTAACAGATTTATTGTAAAACGCATCAACTAATCGGAGGAAAGACTAATGAGTAGATCGATTAAAAAAGGACCTTACGTTCAGGCGGCATTGCTCAAAAGAGTGCGCGAAATGAACGCCAAGGGCGAAAAGAAAGTTTTGAAAACCTGGTCGAGAAGTTCTACAATCTTTCCCGATTTCGTAGGACACACCATTGCGGTGCACGACGGCAGAAAACACGTCCCCGTGTACATCACGGAGGATATGGTGGGCTTGAAGCTGGGCGAATTTGCCCCCACAAGGACCTTCAAGGGCCACGCAGGCAGCAAGACCGCAGGCGGCAAATAGGAGGATATTGAGATATGGCTACAAGAAGCAGAGAAAAAGCCCTTGCCCGTGCACAAAGCAAGGACAGACGCCCCAAGGCGATTGCAAAATATATCCGCATCTCCCCCTCCAAGGTCATGATCGTTCTGGACCTCATCAGAGGAAGAGACTACAAGGATGCCGTTGCAATTTTGAAGACAACCCCCAAGGCAGCATGTGAACCGGTACTCAAATGCCTCAACTCCGCAGCCGCCAATGCCGAGGTAAACCTTGGCATGAACAAAGATGCTCTCTACGTGGCAGAGTGCTTTGCCGATCAAGGCCCCACCTTGAAGAGAATGCAACCCGTTTCTCGCGGCAGAGGATACCGCATCCTGAAGAGAACAAGTCACATCACCGTGATTTTGGACGAGAGAGCGTAAGGAGGACAAGTAGTTATGGGACAAAAAGTTAATCCGCACGGATTGAGAGTGGGCGTCATTCAGGATTGGAACGCAAAGTGGATCGCAGACAAAAAGGATTTTGCCAAGTTCATCAAAGAGGACGACGTGATCCGCACCACACTGAAAAACAAGTACTATCAAGCCGGCATCAGCAAGATAATAGTAGAACGCAGCGAGGGCAAAGTGACCGTGGATATCCACACGGGTCGTCCCGGTGTGCTCATCGGCAAGGCGGGCGCAGGCGCAGAGGAAATCAAAGCGCTGTTGCAAAAGCTGGTCGGTGACAAGGCCGTCGCCGTCAACATCATCGAAATCAAGCGTCCCGATATGGACGCACAGCTCGTGGCAGAGGCCATTGCCGCCCAGTTGGAGAAGCGTATCTCCTTCCGCAGGGCAATGCGTCAGTGCATGGGCAGGGCCACCCGCAGCGGCGCCAAGGGTATCAAAACCATGGTTTCCGGCCGTCTGGACGGAGCCGAAATTGCCCGTTGCGAGCAATATCACGAAGGTTCCATACCTCTTCACACCCTCAGGGCGGATATCGACTACGGCTATGCCGTGGCCCACACGACCTTCGGCGTGATTGGCGTCAAGGTGTGGGTGTACAGGGGAGAGATCCTTCCCAAGAAGAAAAAGACCGTCAAAAAGGAGGTAGCTGAATAATGTTAATGCCTAAAAGAGTAAAGCACCGCCGTCAATTCCGCGGCAGAATGAAGGGCGAAGCTCACAAGGGCAACAAGGTTGCTTACGGCGAGTACGGTCTTCAAGCCTTGGAGTGCGGCTGGATCACCTCCAATCAGATAGAGGCGGCCCGTGTCGCTATGACCCGTTTTGTAAAGCGCGGCGGCAAGGTCTGGGTGGACATCTTCCCCCACAAACCGGTAACAAAAAAGCCCGCCGAGACCCGCATGGGCTCCGGCAAAGGTTCTCCCGAGTATTGGGTAGCAGTAGTAAAGCCCGGCAGAGTCATGTTCGAGATGGCCGGCGTCCCCGAGGACACCGCAAGAGAAGCTCTGCGTCTGGCAAGTCACAAACTTCCCGTCAAGTGCAAGTTTGTGAGAAAGGTTGACGAGGTGAATGCAGATGAAAGCAAATAATGTACGCGAACTGAGCGATGCGGAACTCACTGCAAAGCTCGCCGATTTGAAAAAGGAGCTGTTCAACCTGCGTTTATCTCACGCAACGGGACAACTCAGCAATCCTCTCCAACTCAACAGCGTCAAAAAGGACATCGCAAGGGTCAAGACGGTGCTGAGAGAAAGAGAACAGCAAAGCAGGGCGTAAGTGAGGTAGCACTATGGAAAGAAACAGTAGAAAAGAAAGAGTCGGCATCGTCGTATCCGACAAGATGGACAAGACGATTGTCGTAGAAGTTGTCAACAAGTACAAGCACCCTCTTTACAAAAAGACGGTCAGCAAAACCAAAAGGTACAAGGCTCACGACGAGCTTAACGAGTGCGGAGTAGGCGACACCGTCCGCATTGCGGAAACGAGAAAGCTTTCCAAGGACAAAAATTGGCGTCTGTTGGAAATCGTCGAAAAGGCTAAATAGGAGGACACCACAGTGATTCAGGTACAAACAAGACTTAAAGCCGCCGACAACAGCGGTGCAAAAGAGCTTATGTGCATCAAGGTGCTTGGTGGTTCCTCGCGTAAGTTCGGCAACATCGGCGACGTGATCGTCGCCAGCGTCAAGAGCGCCAACCCCGGCGGAGTCGTCAAAAAGGGCGACGTCGTCAAGGCGGTTATCGTTCGCAGCGCATTCGGTATCAACAGAAAGGACGGCACGCACATTCGTTTCGACGACAATGCGGCAGTCATCATCGATCAGCAAAAGCAGCCCAGAGGCACCCGTATCTTTGGGCCGGTAGCAAGAGAGCTGCGCGAAAAGGACTACATGAAGATCGTTTCGCTTGCTCCCGAAGTGCTGTAATAGGAGGTAAACTATGGCAAGTATGAACATCAAGTCCGGCGACACGGTTCAGGTCGTTGTCGGCAACGAGGACAGTCGCGGCAAGCGCGGCAAGGTTATCGTGGTCGATCCCGAAAACCACAGAGTGGTCGTAGAAGGACTCAATCTGGTCACAAAGCACAAAAAACCTCGTTCGGCGCAGGAGCAGGGCGGCAGATTTGAGCAGCCCCGTATGGTAGATGTCAGCAACGTTATGCTGGTGTGCCCCAAGTGCAATCAGCCCACACGTGTCAACCATGTTCTGGGCGACAACGGCAAGTATCTCAGGAGCTGCCACAAGTGCGGGGCTGTCATCGACGCCCGTGCCGAGAAAAAGCAAACGAGAGCCGCCAAAAACAAGGCAACTACCAAAAGATCCAAGAAATCCACTTCGGATGAGCAATAAGGAGGAACGCAATGGCTACAAAGAAAACACAACCTACGGAGTCTAAACCCGTAGAGTGCAGACTCAGAACTCTGTACAAAGAAGTAGTTGTTCCTCAGCTGATAAAGGAATTCGGCTACACCAACATCAATCAGGTTCCCCGTTTGGAGAAGATCGTGCTCAACGCAGGTTTGGGCGACGTCAAGGACAACAGCAAGTCCTTCCAGCTGGCTGTGGAGGAGTTGAAGAGCATTTCCGGCCAAAAGCCGCTGGTAACCAACAGCAAGCTGTCCGTTGCAAACTTCAAGGTGCGCAAGGGCATGGCAGTGGGAGCCAAAGTAACTTTGAGAGGCGAACGTATGTATTCCTTCTTCGACAAATTGGTCAGCATTGCGCTGCCTCGGGTCAGAGACTTTAGAGGGGTCAACACCAATTTGGACGGAAGAGGCAACTACACGTTGGGCATCCGCGAGCAACTTATCTTCCCCGAGATCGTCTATGACCAGGTAGAAAAGACCCGTGGCTTCGATGTTACGTTTGTGACAACGGCCAAGACGGACGCCGAGGGCAAAGCGCTGCTCAAATATCTGGGCATGCCTTTCAGAGCATAGTGAGGTACAAAATATGGCAAAGAAATCAATGATAAACAAACAGCAAAGGACACCCAAGTATTCCACCAGGGGATACACCCGTTGTTCTATCTGCGGCCGGCCGCACTCTGTGCTGAGAAAGTACGGCATTTGCAGAATTTGTTTCAGAGAAAAGGCGTACAAGGGCGAGATCCCCGGCGTCAAAAAAGCAAGCTGGTAAGGAGGGAAAATACAATGGTTGTTACAGATCCTATTGCCGATATGCTCACCCGTATCAGGAATGCTATCACAGCTAAACACGCCGATGTGGAAATCCCCGCTTCCAAAACCAAAAAGGCCATTGCGGACATTCTGCTTGCAGAAGGTTACATCGAGGGCTATGAGGTTGTGGAGCACGAGCTTCAAGACTCCATCAAGGTCACGCTCAAATACGGCTACAAAGGTGAAAGAGTTATCACAGGTCTCAAACGCATCAGCAAGCCCGGTCTGAGAGTTTATGCCAAGAGCAGCGAACTCCCCAAGGTGCTCAACGGTTTGGGAATTGCAATCGTGTCCACAAGCAAGGGCATCATGACGGACAAGCACGCCAGAGAAAACAATCTCGGCGGCGAAGTGCTGGCATACGTTTGGTAAGGAGGGCAGCATGTCAAGAATCGGAAAAAAGCCTATCACCTTGCCGGCGGGCGTAACAGTCAGCTTCAATGATGGCGAGGTCACAGTCAAGGGCCCCAAGGGGACGCTCTCCCGCTACGTAGACAAGACTATCGGCGTAAATATCGAAGCAAACACAGTCACACTTGTCATTTTGGACGAGAACGACAAAAACGTACAGGCTATGCACGGCCTTTACCGTGCGCTCATTGCCAACATGGTCAAGGGCGTAAGCGAAGGTTTCAGCCGCAATCTCGTCGTCAACGGCGTCGGTTACAAGGCGGCCGTTGCGGGGGACAAGCTGGTGCTCAACATCGGCTATTCTCACCCCGTAGAGGTGGTTGCGCCCAAGGGCATCACGTTTGCTTGCCCCAGCCAGACAGAGGTCGTCGTCTCCGGCATCGACAAGGAGCTTGTGGGGCAAACCGCAGCCGACATCAAGGCCAAGCGCCCTGTTGAGCCCTACCATGCTTACGGCGTTCGTTACAAGGAAGAGACCGTAACGCTGAAAGAAGGCAAGAAGGCCGGTAAGTAAGGAGTGTAGACTATGATAAAAAAGATAAACAAAAATGCGGATAGACAAATCCGCCATGCAAGAGTGAGAAAAAAGGTGTTCGGTACCTCGGTCAAACCTCGTTTGTGCGTTTACCGTTCCACCAACTACATCTACGCTCAGATCATTGACGACATCAACGGCAAAACGCTTTGCGCTGCCAGCAGTCTTGCCCTCAAACCGCAGGGCAACAAGACGGCTCAGGCCAAGGCCGTTGGGGCCGACATCGCCGCAAAGGCGTTGAAGCTCGGGCTCGGCGAGGTCGTGTTCGACCGTGGCGGCTACATCTACACGGGTAGAGTTGCCGCTTTGGCAGACGGCGCAAGAGAAGCCGGACTCAAATTCTAATCGGAGGCAGACTAATGGAAAACGTACAAGAAGTTGAAGTTGCTGTTGCAGAGCAACGGCAGGAACAAGCTCCCAAGACAGAGCAATCGAGACGTAACTTCCGCGACGGTCGCCCCGACAACAGAAAGGGCGGCAGACGCAACAACCGCGACAGAGAGGTCAAGGAGGACGACGGTCTCATCAAAAAGACTGTGGCCATCAACCGTGTCACCAAGGTTGTCAAGGGCGGACGCACCATGCGTTTTTCGGCGCTGTGCGTTGTCGGCGACGGCAAAGGTATGGTAGGCGTGGGTATGGCCAAGGCGGCAGAAGTTCCGCAAGCCATCGAAAAGGCCAACCTGCGTGCCAAAAAAGCAATGGTGCACATCGAGCTGTTGGATACCACCATCCCCCACGAGACGATCGGCAAGTTCGGCAAGGGCAACGTGCTGCTTATGCCGGCTCAACCCGGTACCGGCGTTATTGCCGGCGGTTCCGTGCGTAACGTGCTGGAAGCGGTCGGTATCAAGGATATCCGCACCAAGAGCTACGGTTCCAACAACCCCGTCAACTGCGTCAAAGCCACATTCAACGGGCTCAGAGGCCTCAGGAGCAAAGAGCACATCGCTCAACTTCGCGGCAAGAGCGTCGAGGAAATTTAGGGAGGTGCACAATGGCTACGAAAAAGAAAGCAGAAACTAAACAACCTCTCTACATCAACGGCAGATACGTTGTAGAAAAGAAACTTCCCGCCAAGCCCAAAAAGGGCGACAAACCCTACGATGTCGCCAAGGGACAGGTCAAGGTGACGCTGGTCAGGAGCACATTGGGTTGCCTTGAAGAGCAGCAAGCCACTGTCAGGGCGCTGGGACTCACCAAGATCCGCACCAGCAACATTTTGCCGGACAATGCGGCAACTCGCGGCATGATCTTCAAAGTGAAGCACCTTGTCACCGTGGAAGAAGTAAAGTAGGAGGCTGATATGAGAATACACACAATTCAACCCGCTGTCGGAGCCACCACCTCCGAGAAGAGATTGGGCAGAGGCACCGGTAGCGGCCTTGGCAAGACAAGCGGCAAGGGCCACAAGGGCCAATGGGCACGCAGCGGCGGCGGTGTTCGTCCCGGATTTGAGGGCGGACAAACCCCCATCGCAAGACGTTTGCCCAAACGGGGTTTCAACAACAAGTTCCGTGTGGAGTACGACATTGTAAACGTCGATGCGCTCAACGCATTTGACAACGGCACCGTGGTCACCCACGAGCTGCTGGTAGAGCAACGCATTGTTGGCAGCAGAAACAGCGGTCTCAAAGTGTTGGGCAATGGCACTCTCACCAAAAAACTTACTGTCAAGGCAGACAAGTTTTCCGATTCCGCCAGGAAGGCAATCGAATCGGCAGGCGGTGTAGCAGAGGTACTTGAATAATGTTTGAAACCATCAGAAATGCCTTTAAGATAAAGGATGTACGCAACAAAATATTTATGACGATCCTCTTTGTCGTTTTGTTCAGAGTGGGTTGTTATATCACCGTTCCCGGACTGTCGCAAATAGAGATCTCGTCGGAAAACGGCATGAACATTTTCGGATTGCTCAACTCCATAACGGGTAGCGCACTCAGTCAGGGTACTCTCTTTTCTCTCGGCATTTCCCCGTACATCAATGCGTCGATTATCGTGCAGTTGTTGACGGTCGCCATCCCCGCACTCGAAAGGATGTCCAAGGAAGGCGATGAAGGTAGAGAAAAAATCAACAAGATCACTCGTTGGGTAACGTTGGCTTTGGCCATCGTCAGCGCCGTGGGTATCTTTCTTACCCTCAAAAATCAGTACGACGGTTATGTAAATACCGCATGGCTGGGCGCCCAATATGCAGATTTCTTTGCAACCACGGGCGGAGAGTGGATCATGGGTATCTACGTTGTGTCGGTGCTGGTGGGCGGCTCTATGCTGTGCATGTGGATCGGCGAACGCATCACCGAGTACGGCGTTTCCAACGGTATTTCGCTGCTCATCTTCGTCGGTATCGTTGCAACGGCAGCTCAACAGCTGTTCAGCACGTTTGCCGCAGGCAATTGGGCAGAGGCTCTCATCTTTTTGGTGGGCTTGGTGCTGGTGTTCACCTTCATCATCTGGGTGGACGGCGCCGAACGCAAAATCAAGGTGCAGTACGCCAAGCAAGTCAAGGGCAACAAGATGTACGGAGGCCAATCCTCCTTCATCCCCGTCAAGGTCAATGCCAGCGGCGTCATGCCTCTGATTTTTGCCTATGCCCTGATGAGCTTCCCCACAATGATAATCTCCACCTTCTGGCCCACAAGCGCCTTCAACACCTGGTGGACGACCTACATGACGGCGGGCAACGGCAATCCCATCGGGACGGTTGTGTACAACGTGATTTTGGCAGTGCTGATATTTGTGTTTGCCTACTTCTATTCGCAGATACAATTCAACCCCGTCGAAATCGCCCGTAACATTCAAAACAACGGCGGCAAGATCCCCGGCATCAGAGAGGGCAGAGAAACTGCCGAATATCTCGCCAAGATCGTATCCCGCATCACCCTGTGGGGCGCCGTGTTCCTTGCGATCATCGCCTTTGTCCCCTCCATACTGTTCTCCATACCCGGTTGGGTAGGCATGAACACCGCCTCGCAGCTGGTATCCAGCATGAGCGCAACAGGTATGCTGATCGTCGTATCGGTAGCGTTGGAGTTCAACAAGGCGTTGGAAAACCAGATCCTGATGCGCCATTACAGAGGCCTGCTCGGTTCCAACTCCAAAGGATTTTTGAGATAATGAACATCATTCTTTTGGGCGCTCCCGGCAGCGGAAAGGGAACCATGGCACAAAAGCTCACAGTAGAGCTGGACATTCCGCAAATCTCCACGGGCGATATCTTCCGCAAAAACTTGAAGGAAGAAACGCCCCTGGGCTTGCAGATAAAGGACATTTTGAACGGCGGCGGCCTTGTCCCCGACGAAATCACCATCGAGATCGTCAAGAACAGGCTGGCCGAGCCCGATTGCAGCAAGGGCTACATTCTGGACGGCTTTCCTCGCTCCATTGCTCAGGCAGAGGCGCTGGATAGCTTTCAGCATGTAGACTGCGCAATCAATCTGGACGTAGACAAGCAAACGATAGTGTCTCGCCTTTCGGGCAGGCGTTTCTGCCCCGATTGCAACGGCACCTTCCACATCTCCACCCTCGGCAACGCCACTGTCTGCCCCGTATGCGGCGGCAAACTGATAGTGCGCAAGGACGACAGCGAGGAGACCGTGTTGGAGCGGCTGCGCGTTTACGAAAGCACCACCCTGCCCCTGATAGAGTACTATCGCAACCAACGCAAGCTGGTCACGGTGGACGGCACAGGCGGCGTCGAGGTGGTCTACCGTCGTATTTTGGACGTTTTGCACAAATGATAACCATCAAATCGGCCGAGCAGATAGCGTTGATGCGCCGTGCCAACCAAATTGTGAGGGACACCTTGGAGCTGTTGCGAGAGCACACCAAGCCGGGCGTCTCCACCTGGGAGCTGAACAGGCTTGCACACGAATACATTCTGTCTCAAAACGCCAAACCCAGCTTTTTGCACTACAACGGCTTTCCCGCAAGCATATGCGTGTCGGTGGATTGCGAGGTGGTGCACGGCATACCCGACAGGCGCAAGGTCCTGCAAGAGGGGCAGATAGTCAGCTACGATTGCGGCGCTATCTATCAGGGTTGGCAGGGAGACGCCGCCCGCACCGTTGCGGTGGGGTTGATCTCCCCGGAGTGCCAGCAGCTCATCGACGTGACAGAGCAGTGCTTCTTCAAGGGGGTCAACAGCATTGTCCCCGGCGTCACCCGTTTGGGAGATCTGGGCCACACCATACAGACCCATGCCGAGAGCTTTGGCTATGGCGTGGTGAGAGAGTTGGTGGGGCACGGCATCGGCAGAGAAATGCACGAGGACCCCGAGGTGCCCAACTACGGCAAGGCGGGGCACGGCATGCGGCTCAGCGAGGGCATGACAATAGCCGTGGAACCCATGATCAACATGGGCACGGAAAAGGTAGATTGGTCGGCAGACGGCTGGACGGTCAAAACACGAGACCGCAAACCCTCCGCCCACTACGAAAACACTATTGCCATAACCGCCAATGGAGTAGAAATACTCAGTTTGTAGGTGAATATGAAAGAAGGCATACAAGTAGGCAGCGTTGTGCTGTCCGTTCAGGGGAGGGACAAAGGCATGTACTTTGTTGTCACTGCGCTGGACGGCAAAAACGTCTATCTTGCGGACGGCGGCATGCGACGTCTTGCCTCCCCCAAGAAAAAGAACCCCAAGCATGTCTCCGACAGCGGAGTTGTGCTGGACGCTATCGCCGCCAAACTGCTGGACGGCCGCAGGGTATTCGACAGCGAGGTCAAGAGCGCACTGAGACAGTTCTGTCAACAAAACCAACAGGAGAAGCAAAATGTCTAAGGACGATGTTATCGAAGTAGAAGGCATAGTAGTGGAAGCGTTGCGTAATGCGGAGTTCCGTGTGCGGCTCACCAACAATCACGAGGTGATAGCCTATGTTTCGGGCAAGCTGCGCATACATTCCATCAGGATTTTGCCCGGCGATGCGGTCAAGCTGGAAATGAGCCCGTACGACCTGACAAGGGGCAGGATAGTGTGGCGCACCAAGGGCGTCCAACAATAACAAACACCAAAAAAATCAACACAGCTGGGTGCAAACCCTGTTTCAAGGAGGAAAAAATGAAAGTAAAACCGTCTGTAAAGCCCATGTGCGACAAGTGCAAGGTTATCAAACGTAATGGCAAGGTAATGGTTATTTGTTCCAAATATCCCAAGCACAAGCAAAGACAAGGTTAGTATCCCGCTGAAAACGGCAGCATTGCTGCCCTGACTCAGGATCCAATCACGCAAGTGCCGTCGCAACATCATTCCACATAGGCTTGCGACAGTACAAACGTGTCAATATACATATCCAACACAATTTATCTATCAACAAGGAGAAAATCAAATGGCTCGTATTTCCGGTGTAGATTTACCCAGAGAAAAACGTATAGAAATCGGTTTGACCTACATTTACGGAATCGGACGTACCACCGCCAAGGACATTTTGGCACAAACGGGCGTCAATCCCGATACGCGCGTCAAGGACCTGACCGAAGACGACATATCCAAGATCCGTGACTGTATAGAAAAAAATTATCACGTCGAGGGCGACCTGCGGCGCGAAGTTTCCATGAACATCAAAAGACAAATAGAAATCGGCTCCTACCGTGGGATCCGTCACCGCAAGGGCTTGCCCGTGAGGGGACAATCCACCAAGCAAAACGCTCGCACCCGCAAGGGACCCAAGCGCACCGTTTCTCGCGGCAAGAAGGCCAAATAGGAGGTAGTGAACAATGGCAGGAAAGAAAATTGTCAAAAAGAGAAGAGATGTACGCAAGGTAGACAAGGGTCAGGTGCACATTCACGCTTCCTTCAACAACACGATCGTAACTTTTACCGACCTCAACGGCAATGCGTTGACGCAATGCAGCAGCGGTGCGTTGGGATTCAGAGGCTCCCGCAAGAGCACGGCCTTTGCCGCACAGCAGGCATGCGAAACCGCCGCCAAAACCGCCAAGGACACCTACGGAATCCGTTCTGTGGAAGTGTACGTCAAGGGGCCCGGTCAAGGACGCGAGTCGGCCATCCGTGCTTTGCAAACGGCTGATATCGACGTCACCCTCATCAGAGACGTATCCCCCATCGCTCACAACGGCTGTCGTCCGCCCAAGCGCAGAAGAGTTTAGTAAAGGAGAATAACTATGGCAAGAAATACAAGTGCAGATTGCCGTCAATGCAGACGTGAAAAATGCAAATTGTTTTTGAAAGGCGACAGATGCTACACCGACAAGTGCCCCGTCACCAAGCGCGGCAAGATCCCCGGTGTGCACGCCGATAGCAGAAAGAAAGTAACGGAATACGGACAACAGCTCCGCGAAAAACAAAAGACCAAGCGCATCTACGGCCTGCAAGAAAAGCAGTTCCACAGCTACTACGAGGCGGCCGAGCGCATGAAGGGCGTCACGGGTGCCAACATGCTCATCTTGTTGGAGCAGCGTCTGGACAACGTGGTGTACCGCATGGGCATCGGCGTATCCCGCTCTCAGGCCAGACAGTTTGTCAATCACGGTCTCATCACCGTCAACGGCAAGCGTGTAACGATCCCCAGCTATCAGGTAAAGGTGGGCGACGTTGTTTCCATCAAGGAGAACAAACGCGAACAACCGCTATTTGTCGAGCTCAAAGGCGCCAAGAAACCCGCCAATATACCGCAATGGTTGGATTTCGAGCCCGCCGAGCTGACAGGCAAGGTGCTTGCAAAACCCGTCAGAGAGGATATCGACATGACTATCCAGGAACACATGATAGTCGAGTTGTACTCCAAGTAACGATCTGTCGGGCACGCAGTGCCACACGTCACATAGCGTGACGCCAAAAATAAATATAAAGGAGATTGTTGTCCAATGATGGAAATAGAAAAACCGTTGATGACAGTAGATGAAAGCGGACAAAATGCTTGTTGCATCAAGATCGTCGCCGAGCCGCTGGAAAGAGGCTACGGGATCACCCTCGGAAATGCTCTCCGCAGAGTGCTTCTCTCCGCCCTGCCCGGCGTTGCGGTGGTCGGTCTCAGGATCGAAGGCATTCAGCACGAGTTCAGCACTGTCAACGGTGTCAAAGAAGACGTAACAGACATTATCCTCAACATCAAGCGTTTGGCCTTGAAGTCGGATAACGATGACAATGATTTCAGAAAGACAGTCACAATCAACAAAGTAGGCCCCTGCGAGGTGCACGCCGGCGACATCGTCACCGACAGCGAGGTAGAAGTGCTCAACCCCGATCTGTACATCTGCACCATCGAAGAGGGCGGCTCCCTCAACTGCGAGCTGTATGTTGCCAGAGGTCTGGGCTATGCCTCCATCGAAAAGAACAAGGAGCGCAACCGTGAGCTCAAACTCAACTACCCCATCGGCTACATACCCATCGACTCTATCTTCGGTCCGGTCAAAAAGGCAAGTTACAGCGTCGAGAGCGCCCGTGTCGGTCAGGATATCACCCGCGACAAGCTCACCCTCGAAGTGGAAACAAACGGAGCCTTCTCCGGCAGAGAAATCGTCTCGCTGGCGGCCCGCATCATCGAGGACCACGTCAAGATGTTTGTGGATCTGTCCGAAAACTTCAACAAGGATATTCTTATTCCGAGAGAAAGCGACAACAACAAGAGGGTGCTGGAAATGAACATCGACGATATGGATCTGAGCGTTCGTTCCTACAACTGCCTCAAACGTGCCGGCATACAAACGGTAGAGGACCTCACCCGTCGCACCGAGGACGACATGCTGAAAGTGCGCAACCTGGGCAGAAAGTCGCTGGACGAGGTCATTGCCAAGCTGGATAGCTACGGCCTGTCTTTGAAGAATAAGGATGAATAGGAGAATACTATGGCTACACAAAGAAAATTAGGAAAAGCAACCGATTCGAGATTGGCTCTGTTAAAGAACCAAGTTTCTCAACTGCTTTGGAATGGCAAGCTGGAAACTACCGAGGCCCGCGCCAAGGAAGTGCAAAAACTTGCCGAAAAATACATCACTTTGGCCGTCAACACCTACAAGGATACGGTGGAGGTGTCCAAGCCTAAGATCGTCAACGGCAAGGAGACCACCGTCACCGTGCTCAACGACGGCCCCACCAAGCTGGCCGCTCGCAGACGCCTAATGTCCAACCTGGCTGATTTGCAAGAAGCTCGCCTGCCCAAGGAGAGCGCCACCGAGTACCGTCTGCGCACCAAAACCGTGCGTCACCCCCTCATCGAAAAGATGTTCAACGAGTACGCACCCAAGTTCGACAAGCAAGCCGAAGAAAAGGGTCAGCGCGGCGGCTACACGGCCATCTACAAGGAGAACGCTCGCAGAGGCGACGGCGCCGAAATGGCCCTCATTGTAGTGCTGTAAGCGCATTTTGGCGAGAGCAACCGACTTGCTCCCCTGCGGAGCAGCCCCGCTGCCAAACCAAGCGAAATATGTAAACAAAGAAGTCAATTTCCATGCGGAAACTGACTTCTTTTTTCGTCCAAACGCACCTTGTGGGTGGACTGAGTTGGCAAAGCTTTCTGTCCAATGTGGTGCGCCGCCTTGGCTTGGTATCCTGACCTCGGCGAAGGTCGATGATTACAGGGAGTTTAGTTGAAAACATCCGGCTTTATGCACTTATTGCTCACACCCCAACATTTGCCGCAAAGTCCTAATTTTCCCACAGCACCTGTTGTGCGGTGCGCATCGGATAGGACGTCAACTTGTCGCTGTCCAGGTCGGTGCGGTGCATATCCACTGCGGTAAGTGCGCCGTTGTTGTAGGTGGTGTAGTAGTAGACGCCTTTGTCGGTGTTGCAGCAGCTGCTGTAAATGGTGTATTCAAAGCCGTGTTCCACAGCGCAGCAGCCCTTTTGTTGCGCCACGCTGCCCAGCAGCTGGAAGAAGTGCCCCACCGAGCTGCTTTCGTCGCCCTCGCAGACAGAGTTGTTCAGCGCAAAGGCCGCCCGCACAAATCTGCTTGCCGAGCTGAGGTCGCCGGGCAGACCGAACCCGCCTGCGCCCCTGCTGTATGCGGTCAGGGGCAAATCGGGCGCAAAGCGATTGTCGGCAATCTCTCTTGTGACGCCCAGATAGTGCGTCAGGTTGGTCAGGTGGAAGTCGAACGTGGGGCTGTTGGTCATCACGCCCACGGGGTTATCCCACACTTTCAGGCCGATGGCGGTGCTTTCCACCACAACCGAGCCCGTTTTGTCGGCGATGTGCCAATGCAGCGGCGACGCTTTCAGTTGGCTGCTGAAATCCTCTGCGCACAGACTGACGCTTGCCAGCAGTTGTTTGGCCTGCTGCACGGTGGCGCACTGCGACAGCACAAAGGGGATAAATTCGAAGGGCGCAACGTTGATTTTGTCCGCTTGCGGCGCAAAGTAGTGGGCGTATTTGGGAAAATTCAGCCCCGCCATGCTCAACCCCGCCTCGTTGGTGGCGTCGTAGTAGAGCGGGTAGTTGTCCACCACAAAGGCCATGCCTATCATTGCGTAGTGACTTTGCACGGCGCCCGCATGCCTGAACGCAAACGGATAGCGCCTCGGCGTGACGGTCACGCTCTCGTTGTAGCTGAACTCGTAGTCCAGATTTCTGCCGAAGTAGTGTTGCTTGTTGGTAAAAGAAACAGAAGTGCACATATTTTCACCAAAAAGATAGATTTTGCCCCCGTCGGGCAATTGCAACGAGTATTATACAACACTTGCGGCAAAAAAACAACAGGGAATTTTTCCTTGCGGGCTGTACACAATAGTGTAGGTGTGATACAATGTATCTGACGTCATGCTCCGCCCGTGCGGCAGCGTGTGCGGCTCACACCCCGGGAGTGCGACAATGAAAAAAATAATTTTGGGAGCGTTGATAATCACCATGACAATGTGCTGTTTTATGTTCGGCGCAGGCTTTGCACAGCCCGTGCGCGATCTGGACGCCGAGCAGCGTCCGTTTGAAATTTTTACCTCCGCAACGCAGCTTGCCGACTACCGCAGCAGTCACGAGGGGGACTTTTTCAACCTCACCGACGAGCAATACGCCCTCTACGACGAGGCATTTTTTGCCGGCAACGCCCTGATGTTGGTGCTTACGCAGGGCATGAGCGGCTCGATACGCTGCATTGCCGAGGGGCACACGCTGGACGGCTCGTCGCTGTATCTCACCGTCAGGGAGCTCAGCCCCTCCATGCACACCATGGACCTGCACTACAACACGTTGGGCGTCACGCTTACCCCGCAGGAGGCAAGCGCCGTCAAGGCGGTGTACATTCGCTCGTACAGGGTGGACGTCTGATTTTGCGCCCATTCGATAGACAAATTTTGCCATTTGTGAGATAATTCCTTTACAAAAAAAGGCCCGTTTTTTGGGCCGCAACAGAGGTGATCAAATGAAATTGCATCGGGATATTGGCTACATTGGCGTCAACGACCGCGAGATAGACCTGTTTGAGGGGCAATACGTTGTGCCCAACGGCATGGCCTACAACAGCTACGTCATTGCGGACGAGCGCATCGCCGTTATGGACACGGTGGACGGCCGCTTTGCCGACGAGTGGTTGGGCAAGTTGGCCGCCAAGTTGGACGGTCGCACCCCCGACTATCTGGTGGTGCAGCACATGGAGCCGGACCACAGCGGCAGTATCAGTCAATTTTTGCAGCGCTATCCCAACGCAACCGTGGTGGGCAACGCCAAAACCTTCCTCATCATGGAAAATTTCCTCGGCAAATCCGTTGCGCCCAACCGCCTCACCGTCAAGGAGGGGGACGTGTTGTCGCTGGGCAAGCACAGCCTTGCGTTTGTGTTTGCGCCCATGGTGCACTGGCCGGAGGTGATGGTAAGCTACGACGCCCTGTCCAAAACGCTGTTTTCCGCCGACGGCTTCGGCAAATTCGGCGCATTGGACGTCGACGAAGAGTGGGATTGCGAGGCCCGTCGGTACTACTTCGGCATAGTGGGCAAGTACGGCACCAGCGTGCAAATGCTGCTAAAAAAGGCCGCCGCATTGGATATTGAGACCATCTGCCCCCTGCACGGCCCCGTGCTGAGCGAAAATCTCGGCCACTATCTGCGGCTGTACAACCTGTGGAGCAACTACGGCACCGAGACAGATGGCGTTTGCATCTGCTACACCTCGGTGTACGGCCACACCAAACAGGCCGCGGAGCTGCTTGCCGACCTGCTTGCACAATACGGCTGCCCCAAGGTGGCACTGCACGACCTTGCCCGAGACGACATGGCCGAGGCGCTGGAAGATTGCTTCCGCTACGGCAAGCTGGTGTTGGCGTCCACCACGTACAATGCGTCGGTGTTCCCCTTCATGCACGATCTGGCCGTGCGCCTTGCCGAGCACAACCTGCAAAACAAGCGCATTGCCCTCATCGAAAACGGCAGTTGGGCACCCATGGCGGCAAAAACGGTTGCCAACCTGCTTGGCAGCTGCAAAAACCTGACCTTCGAGCCCACCGTGACGATATTGTCCGCCCTCACCGACGACACCCGTGCGCAGCTGGATAGCCTCGCCCGCACCCTGTGCCGCTGACTCCTTGCGCCCAACCCCCATTTTCTAAAAAAAACAAGTCAATTCGCCCGAATTGACTTTATTTTTATAAAAAAATCTCACCCGCAACTTATCGGGTGAGATTTATTTACTTGTTCTGCCAATAAGATAGTCCACAGTAACGTCAAAAAGATCGGCAATCGCAATCAATGTCTGATAGTCGGCCTGACGTTCTTCCGTCTCGTAGCGGCTTACGGTGTTTTGGCTGACACCGAGTTTCAATGCAAGCTGCATTTGAGACATATGTTTTTCTTTTCTTATTTTTCTTAAATTATTCATAAAAAATATTTTAGCTTCTCTTGACACAATTATACCAACTTGGTATAATGAAAATATCCCGTTTTGGGATAAAATCGTTTAGATAGTGCAAAATCTATCACAAAACCAAGGAGGATAAAATGAAACATACAAAAGCGCTTGTTTTGGTTGTTCTTTCGTTAGTGCTTGCATTGGCGCTTGTCGCAATGTGTGGCTGCTCGCTGTTCGATGGGTTGGGTGGCAACAAGTCGGACGATGACGAGGAAGAAACTCCAAAAGACGAAGTGGCGGAAAAGTTGGTCGAAGACGGTTATGTATTCGACTCCAACAACAAATGGTACGAGAAAGAGGGCGAAAAGAAAGAAGACGGCTCTGTTGTGGAAGGCACTTTTGTAAACTTTACAAAAAGTGACAAAGAGATAAACAAAACTTTCATTGTCAACGAAAACCAGAACCGTGTTGTTTTTGAGGGCAATTCTGCCAATACCTACACGGGATTCAACATTGTTGTGTCCGGCAGATTTTCTCCTGTGTACATCGAGTTGAGCAATTTCAAGTTCGAAGCCC
The DNA here is from genome assembly GCA_947586855.1 of uncultured Clostridia bacterium. Classification (GTDB taxonomy): domain Bacteria; phylum Bacillota; class Clostridia; order Christensenellales; family CAG-314; genus Fimimonas. The sequence goes on along the minus strand of CANPXV010000002.1, from coordinate 20,508 downwards.
CCACGGGCAAAGCCGGCATAGACGCCTCCGACGTAAACCCCGATTTTGCTGTGTATGTTATTGTGACGGGTACCTGCTCTGTGCGCGGTGGCGATGGCAATGACGGCGCAGCGGGAACAAGCTACAACATCAACAAAGCTTCCAGCAACCCCCACAACGGAGTCAAGGGCGAGGACGGCGAAAACGGATTGTCGGCCATAACGGGTAACACAATATACCTCACCACAAATCAATCTTCCACGTTGACTCTTAAAGGTGGCAATGGTGGTGTCGGTGGCAAAGGTGGCGACGGAGAAGGCAGCGGCCAAAAGGAAATCGGCCAAGCCGGACACGGCGCTGACGGAGGAAAGGGCGGCAATGGCGGCAACGGATTGTATGCGGCAAACGACCTTTCTATCGACAACAAAGGTATCATCAGCATGGCAGGCGGCAATGGTGGCGCCGGTGGTAACGGTGGCCATGGCGGTCACAACACCGACACAACAGCGTTTGAAAGAGCCGACCACGCAGGCAACGGCGGCAGTGGCGGTGACGGCGGCAACGGTGGCTATGGCCTGTATCTCGAAAATGATGCCGAAGTGCGCACCACAGACAAGTTTGCCAACGTTTATGGCGGTGACGGCGGTATTGGCGGAAACGGCAACGACGGCGGCAACAGCACCAAGTGCGAGTTTCAATCCAGCAATGGTGGCAAGCCCGGCGATGCAGGCAGCGGCGGCAAAGGCGGCGCAGGTGGCGGCTCGGCCTACAATGTAGATGTAGAGCTGTACAAGGCCAATCCCGGAAAAGGCGCCAAAGGCGGCACAAAGGGAACGCCCGGTCGCAACCCGTCCAGAGGATATGGTGCGGATGGCGTTGATGGCGAAAACGGAGCAATGGGTCAAAATTAACGTTTCGCACATATCAATTGCCAATTGAACTCAAATATATTCAAAAAATTTATTAATTGAATTTATAGATGTATATCAAAAAAATTTCTCGCCCTGCGGCGAGAAATTTTTTTGCTTTATTTTTATTATCTTTTTTAGTTATCCAACTTTTTTTGCTTTTATGTGTTCAATTTTTTCACTTTTTTGTGCACTTTGTTTCCAAGGTCACTTGGTGTTGTAGTGTTGCATCACTTGGTCGATGGGCGTGCCGTGCACAAAGTCGCACAGGGCGCGGGCGGCGGCGTCCAGCACGGGGTCAAGCGTGGAAAGGTCGTCGTCGGATAGCTGCGACAGCACAAAATCTATCCTTGCCATAGGCGTCTCCTTGCCGATGCCCACCCGTATGCGGGCAAAGTCCTCGGTGCCCAGCCGCTCCACAACGCTCTTCATGCCGTTGTGGCTGCCCGCCGAGCCCTGACTGCGTATGCGCAGCTTGCCCATGGGGATATCGGTGTCGTCGTATACCACGGCCAGATGGCCCTTTTCCACCTTGTATTTGCGGCACAGTTCCAGCACGGCGTCCCCGCTCAAATTCATATACGTCACGGGCTTGGCGACGATCACCTTTACGCCGTCCACCTTGATGTGCGCCGTCACAGCCTTGCACTCGGCCTTGACAAATTGGCAGTCCAGCAGTTTGGCCAGCCTGTCCGCAACGCAAAAGCCCATATTGTGCGGAGTGTTGAAATATTTTTTTTCGGGATTGCCCAGCCCTACCACCAGATACATAAAATTTTCCTCTAAGGTATCTTAGCACAAAATTTATCGATTGTAAACAAGTTTACAACCCCGCAACAAAGTGGTATAATCTAACCTGTGATCGCACCTGCCACAAGCAGGCGCAACGATACGCAATGTACTACTTTTTGGACAGAGTCAACAACAACGCAGCCTATCGCAAGCTGCTATCCGACACCCGCAACAAACAATTTGTTGCGGCTTTTGGCGTGCAACCCAACGAAAAACCCTTTTTGGCGGCGGACGTGCAGGGCTTTTGCCTGTATGTCACAAGCGACTATGTCGAGGCGCAGCGGGTGTTGCGCACGGCGGAGGCGCTTGCCCCCGGCCGCACGGTGTATCTGCCCGCCAAGGATGACGTGCTGCTGTTCAAATCCAACTTCTCCCGCAATGCGGTGTACAGCCGCAACAGTGCCCTGCACGCCATACTCAACGGCGCCGAGCTTGTCATCACCACGGTGGCGGCGCTCATGCAATATCTGCCCGAGCGCAATGCCTTTTTCGAGGGCTGTTTCACGTTGAAACAGGGCGTGTGCTACGACACATCCATGCTTGTCAAACGCCTTGTGCAGGACGGCTACCGTCGTGTGGAGGGCATATCGGGCGAGGGCGAATTTGTGCTGCGTGGCGACATGCTGGATATTGCCCTGCCCTTCGACAAGCGTTTCAGAGTGGAGTTTTGGGACGACGAGATAGAGGCCATTCACCTCGTCAACGAGGAGGGCTTTTCCGCCGAAAAGGTACCCCAGGCGCAGATTTATCCCCTCTACGATACCGTCGGGCTGGAAAGTTCTCGCCTGCGTGAGATAGAAAAATACATTTCCAACCCCAAGCTGCGCACCAAGTTGGGCGCCAACGCCCTTGCACGGCTAAACGAGATAATTTCCGCCCTCAGCGTATCTGCTGCGGACGGCCTTGTGGATAACGGTTGGCTCACCCCGTTTGTGCGCAGCTCCACCCTGGCAGACTATCTCCCCGCCGACACGGTGGTGCTGTGGGACGAGCCCAAGCAGCTAAGCCGGCGGGTGAGCTTTTTGTACCGAGAGCACGCCGAGCGCATTGTCAACCTCACCAAGGCGGGAGAGGTGCTGCCCCTGCACGAGCGCACACTTGTGCCGCAGCAGCAGGTGTTCGGCCTCAACTTTCCCCAGATAGCGCTGCAAACGCTGCCCTACCAAAGCGAGTGGTTTGCGCCGCAGGCGGTGCACAGCTTCAAGACGGGTGCCGTCAGCAGTTATGCCGCCTCGTCGGAGGCGCTGGCCAAGGACATAAAAAATTGGCTGCGTCTCGGCTACGAAACCGTCATTTTTGCCGGTGCGGACGGCGTGGAGCCCACCCGTCAGAAGTTGGCGGCGGAGGGCGTCTACGTCACCTGCGAGGACAGGCTGCAACCCAATGCCGCCGATGCCTTGGTGCTGCCCATTGGCATCGAAAAGGGCTTTGTGTCCCACACCAACAAGCTGGCGGTCATCGGCACAAGGGATATCGGGCGGGGGCTCAACAGTCAAAAGCTGCACAAAAGCCGCAAGCAAGCTTTTTTGTCGGTGGAAAAGGGCGACTACGTTGTGCACGATGTGCACGGTATCGGCCTGTGCGAGGGTATCGAGCAGCGCCTCACCCCGTCGGGCGAGACGATGGACTACATTGTGGTGCTGTACAAGGGCGGCGACAAGCTGTATGTGCCCGTGGACGCCAGCAACCTGCTGTCCCGCTACTCCGGCGGAGAAAATCCCACCCTGTCACGTATCGGCGGCGAAGATTTTGCCAAGGTCAAGAACAAGGTGCGCAACAGCGTGCGCCAGATGTCCATCAACCTGCTGCAACTGTACGCCGAGAGGGAGAAAAAGCGTGGTTTCCGCTACCACATAGACGAGTTTTTGGAGGAGGAATTTCAGCAATACTTCCCCTACAAGGCCACCGAGGATCAACTTCGCTGCCAGAGGGAGATACAAAAGGACCTCACAAGCGACAAAATCATGGATAGGTTGCTGGTGGGCGACGTGGGCTACGGCAAAACGGAAGTGGCCATGCGGGCCGCCTTCGACGTGGTGTCCAACGGCTATCAGGTGGCGGTGCTTGCGCCCACAACGATACTTACCGAGCAGCACCTCAAAACTTTTTCCGAGCGCATGTCCCACTTCGACATACGTGTGGCGTGTCTCAACCGTTTTCGTTCTCCCGACGAGCAGCGGCGCATACTCAAAGCCGTGGCAGACGGCAGCGTGGATATCATCATCGGCACGCACCGCATGCTAAGCAAGGATGTCGCATTCAACAGGCTGGGATTGCTCATTCTGGACGAGGAACAGCGTTTCGGCGTGGAACACAAGGAGAAGATCAAAGCGCTCAAAACCAACGTGGACGTGCTCACGATGTCGGCGACGCCCATCCCCCGCACGCTGCACATGGCGCTCTCGGGGATAAGGGATATTTCCACCATAACCACGCCCCCTGTGGAGCGCATTGCGGTGGAGACCTTTGTGGTGGAGGAAAACGACGCCCTCACCGTGGACGTCATCACCCGAGAGTTGGCGCGGGGCGGACAGGTGTTTTGTATCTACAACAGGGTGCAGGGCATCGAAAGCTACGCCCGCCGCCTGTCTGAGCTGATGCCCAACGTGCGCTTTACCGTGGCGCACGGCCAGATGGACGAAGCGGAGTTGGAGGACGCCGTGATGACCTTTGCCGACGGCAAAAGCGATGTGCTGGTGTGCACCACGATAATCGAAAACGGCATCGATATCCCCAACGTCAACACCCTGATAGTGGTGGACGCCGACAGGCTGGGGCTTTCGCAGCTGTATCAATTGCGGGGACGGGTGGGACGTTCCAACCGTCTGGCCTATGCCTACTTTACCTATCGCAGAGACAAAATCCTCAGCGAGGAGGCCTACAAGCGCCTCAGCTCCATCACGGAGTACAGCGAGCTGGGCAGCGGCTTCAAGATAGCCATGAAGGACCTGGAAATTCGGGGCGCAGGCAACATCTTGGGCAGAGAGCAGCACGGCCACATCATGAAGGTGGGCTACGACATGTACGCCCGCCTGCTCAAAGAGACCGTGGACGAGCTCAAAGGCCTCCCGCCCGAGCAAAAGCCCGTTGCCGAGCTGCAAATCGACATCGACGCCTATGCGCCGGAAGGGTACATTCCGCTGCAAACGGACCGCATGGATTTCTATCGCCGCCTGTCCGACTGCGCCTCCACCGAGGAGCTTGCCGCCCTCAAAGCGCAGCTTACGGATATCTACGGCGCCTGTCCCAAGCCCGTGCTCAACCTGTTTGACGTGGCGCAGCTCAAACTGTTGGCGGGCGGCGCAGGCGTAAGCAAGGTTGTGGTGCGTCCCTCTCGGGGAGAGTTGGTGTTTGCCTCCAAGGACAAGCTGATGCGCAAGGAGGTTTTCGACGCATTGTTGGTGCAGGGCAAGCGTGCAAGCGTGTCCTCCACAAGCTATTCGGTGGTGTTTGCCTCCTCCGATTTCCTGCAAAAGGAGCGTCTGGTGCAGGCAATGACGGATTTTTTGAACAGTATACAAACTAAATAACACAAAAGTGGACAAAAGCGCTTGCCAATTGTCTGCTAAAAAGGTATAATATATGAGTATATGTGGCGGTATGTCCCAATATCTTCGCCACAACGTCAGGGAGATAAAATGAAAAAAGCAACAAAGATACTTACGTTGATACTTGTGGTTGTATTTGCCGTGAGCATGTTTGTCGGTTGCGATCTTGTGGGCAGAGACGTCAAAGCCTACCGCAATGCACCGGCGCTTAAAATAGGCAGCCAATATATCACCGTCGGCAAGCTGCTGGATACCTTCAACAGCTACTACAACAATTACTACTACTATATCAGTTCGGGCTATCTGGACGCAAGTCAGCTGCTCAACATGGCAGTGTCCTCTTTGGTGCAGCAGTACATGCAGATAGACGACTATATCGAAAACCACAGCAAGCTTAGCGACGTGACGGACCTGCAAAAGACGGTTACCAATGCCGAGTACATCACCAAGGATCAATTTGCCTACGCCGTCAAGTACGTCAACTATCTTGCATTCAGTGCCTTCGATCAGTACACCGACGAGAATATCTCTTCCAAGATGGATCTGGAAGAGGCCCCCGCCGACGACACGTCGAGAGATTTTTCCGAGTACGACAAGCTGACCGACCTGTTGGGCAACCCTGTCACAAGCTACGCACAATATGTGCGTGATCAGAACTTTGTCAACGAGGACGCCAACAAGTACTTCGACGACAACTATCCCTATCTGGTGGACGGCAGCGGCGATGACGAAGTGAGTGGCAAACTGCTTGTGTCCAAGTACGTCTACGACGTCAACGACCCCGTGCAAAAGGCTCAAGCCGAAAAGCGTGTTGCCTCCTACAACGACAGGCGTGCCGACGACGAGGAACACGTGCTCACTCTGGACGAGTATATCGAGATTTTGCAAGCCACAAGCAAGCAGTACGAGGAATCCGTTTCCAACAACTACGGCCTTGCTTTGGAGGACTTTTTGATGGGTCAGTTGGGCGATATGGTCAACAGCTGCCTGCTTGCCAATTGGAGCTACGAGTGCTACAAGGATCTGGAAAACGACGCCGACCTCAAAGCCAAACTGACCGAGAACTACAACATTCTCAAAAACGAGCAACAAACCTCTTTCGGCATCAACGGCAACTTCGACAGCTTTATCACAAGTTTGTCCACTTCGTCGGTGCTCTACAACGTGCCCGAGGGCGAGGCCGACAAGTACGTGTTTGTAAAAAACATTCTGGTGCCCTTTACCGGCGCACAGACAACGTTGCTTACCAATTTGCAAAATCAGTTGGGAGGCACCGACAGAGAAGAGTACATCGCCAAGCGCAATCAATTTGCCGCAGATATAGTGGCAGAGTACTTCAAATCGGATAAGTACGACGAAACCACCGAGGCGCTGTTCGATACGGCCAACACCCTCACCGAAAAGGCCGGCGAGACCGATGACGACAAGAGCCAATGGTATGTCAAAAACAAGCTGTTCAGCTACACGGGCGGCGAGCTTAGCGTAAGCGCCGACGGTCTGCTGGGCAAGTGGCTGCAAAACGGCGTTGTCACCCCCATGAGCGGCAAATCCAAGACGGACACGGTGGTGGAGCTGATGAAGCGTTTCAACACCGATACCGCCCAGCACACGGCCGCATTCGACTACGTTGTGTATGTCGGCGACGATTGGGAGACCTACTCTCACAGCTGGGTCAAGGAGTTCTACACGGCCACCAACGAGCTTGTCTCCTACAACAAGGAGCACCCCGATGCGCTCAAAGACTACACCCTGTGCGTATCCACCTACGGCGTGCACATCATCTACCTCAGCGGCAACATCTCCGACAAGGTGTTTGACGAGTTCAAGTTTGAGGACCGCCTCAAAACGGACACGCAAAGCTATCAGCTGTTCAAGAGCTACTTCGAGACGCAGATGACCCTCAAAACCGATGACGCCTTCAAGGCGTTGCAAACCAAAAATCTCAAAGACGACTACACCAAGTATGTCAGCGTGCTGCCCGGCTTTGACAAGTTTGCCGCCGACAACGAGTTCAAGTTCGATTTTGACGAGTTCATCGCCGACATAGTGGCCGAACTGTAAACCACACCTACAATTGCGCACTCCCATTGCGGAGTGCGTTTTTTTACCTCGGCGGTGGGGGCAAGCAGAGGAAGATTCTTGCCCGCCAAGCGCAAATTTCAAAAGTGTAGGTCAATAGTGTTGAAAAAAGCTGAAAGATATGTTACAATAATAATCTTAACAATTGCCTCGGCAAACATCGAAGGAAAAAAATTTTATGAAGCAAACAACCGATCAGGTCGTCAAATCTATCAAGTTCAAAAAGCCCAATGCGCTTGTCAATGCGGTGCTCAGCCGCATTGCCGGCGTGATATACTACGGCCCCTGCAAGGTGGATATCACCCGCAACGTCGATTTGAAGCAATTCAAGGGCAAGCCGCTGTTGGTGGTGGCCAACCACGCTTCTCGGTTCGACTACGCCTTTGTCAACTTTGCGCTCAAACGCCGTCCCATCAACTTTGTTGCGGCCGAAAACGAGTTTCACCGCTCCAAGTTCAAGCTGATATTCAAGCTGGGCCACGTGATACCCAAGCGCAACTTTGTGCCCGATACCAAAACCATCAGGGGCATGTCGCAGATACTGCGCCGACAAAAGGCCGGTTGCGTGGCCATCTTCCCCTGCGGCATGAGCACGGCCAGCGGCGCACAACAGCCCAGCGTTGCGGGCACAGGCAAGATGATCAAGCATTTTGGCGTGGACGTGCTTGCGGTGCGCATACACGGCGGCTATCTTGTCTGCCCCAAGTTTGACGTCAAGGAGCGCTTTGGCAAGGTGGAGATAGAGGTGGACCACCTCTTTACCCCTGCGCAGTTGCAGCAGCTGTCCCCCGACGAAATTCAAGGCAAGGTGGACGAGGCGCTGTTCTGCGACGACTATCAATGGAACGCCACCCGCCAAAACAGCTACAACCGCAAGGACGGCAACTACGCCCAGAATGCCGAGCAAATCCTGTACAAATGCCCCAAGTGCGGCACCGAAATGCAAATGGAAGGCGTGGGCAAAACTATCCGTTGCAAGCATTGCGGCAACGAGGCCACCTTGGACGACAAATACAATCTCACCCCCGCCCCCGACAGCGTTGTACCCGCCGACCCGAGAGAGTGGTTCGATTGGCAGCGCCGCCAGATGCGCAAGACGGTGCAACAGCCCGATTTTACCTTGGAAGAGCACGTCACGCTGGGCCTCATGCCCAAGTACGGCTACCTCAAAAACAACAAAGTGTCTCTCCCTGCGGGCGAGGGCACGCTGCGTCTGGATAGGAGCGGCCTCAGCTACACAGGCACAAGAGAGGGTCAGCCCTGGACGGTGTCCATTCCATCCGAGCTTTTGCCCACCATCTGCCTGCCCGTGGACGGTAGCTTTTTCTACACCTACGCCAGCGGCGAGTTTTTGTGCTTTACGCCCGATGTGCCCAGCTGTATGCGTTGGTCGTTGGCCGTGGAGGAGGTGTACCGCACCAACGGCGGCAAGTGGGATAACTATCCCTGGTTCGACTACGACGCACCCCTCAAACTTGCCCCCAACAAAGACTAATACTTTCCCACCTCCTTGGTGGGGCAAGTTGGACAATGTTTCCTTTCTCACAGTATCGTTTTTTGCCTCGCCTTTGTGCGGGGCTTTTTTGTTGCAGGTCTGTGATTGCAGAGCGAATTGAAAGCAACCTGTTTTTTTGTTTTGATTGTTTCTGACTTTTTATATTTTCACGTAACCACGCAGCATACGATTGAAAAAAATTTATATAAAAAGTAAGTTTCATATATAAAAACATACACTCGTCCAAAGGTAAGTGTTTATCTTTCCCTACCCGCCCCACCGACGAGGTGCGAGGTGCCTGTTTTCATCGATATTTTTTGTCCCGTTATCTCATACTATATTTGTATGAAAAAGCACGGCGACAACTTTATTTCCGGTGCGCTGATACTAAGTCTCGGCGGTTTGTTTGCCAAAATTCTCGGTGCGCTGTATCGGATACCCCTCACCAACATTGTGGGCAGCTACGGCATGGGGCTGTACCAATTGGTGTTTCCGCCCTACATCTTGTTTTTGACGGTGGCGCAGGCGGGCGTGCCCATTGCGCTGTCCAAATTGATTGCCGAAAACAACCAGCTGGGCAACATCGACCGCTCCAAAAAGATTTTCAGGTGCGCATTTGTGTTTTTGGCGGCGTTGGGTGCGTTGTGCGCCCTGCTGATGGCCGCCCTGTCGCAGGTAATTGCCCGTTTCGAGGGCAACGCCGAGACGGCCGAGGCCTTTTTGATAGTGGCGCCCGCATTGCTGTTTGTGCCCGTCACCAACGCTCTCAAAGCGTATTTTCAGGGCAACATGAACATGGTGCCCAGCGGCGCAACCACGGTTATCGAGCAAGTGGTCAAGTTGGCGGTGGGTTTGGCGCTTGCCGTCCACTTTATGCCCGACGTGCACCGTGCGGTGATGGGTGCGGTGTTGGCCATCACCGTCAGCGAGTTCGGCTCGCTGTTCATCATGTCCGTTGTGTACCTCGTGCACCGCAAAAAGCAGGGCAAAACGGGCAAAATCTCCGTCGGCTGGGCAGATGTGCGCAGCATTGCGCCCTCGATTGCCGCCCTTGCCATACCCGTTGCGCTGGGCGGCTTTGCCATGCAGATGTCGCAGGTTATCGACTCCGTCATGGTGGTAAACCTGCTAACCGTGCCCAACGCCACCCAGATGTACGGCTTGTGGACGGGCCCCGTCAATTCCATGCTGGGCTTGCCCATTGCGCTAAGCAGCGGTGTGGCGGTGTCGGCGCTGCCGGGCATCACCAAGACATTTTACAGCGGCGACCGCAACGCCCTGCACAGTGCCTTCAACACGGCCGTCAAGCTGACGTTGGTCATCGCCCTGCCCTGCGCCATAGGCATGACGCTGCTATCCCGCCCCATATTGTCGCTGCTGTACGGCGGCCTGCCCGACAGCGAAATCTACGTTGCGGCGGTGCTGTTGTCGCTGTCCGGCCTGTCGATAGTGTTTTTGGCCGTTTTGCAGACCTGCGTGTCGGTGTGTCAGGCGGTGGGCAAGCCCTATGCCACGGTGATAATCGTGTCCCTGTCCATAGTGGTCAAGGCGGCGGTAAACCTGCTTTTGCTGCCCAATGCGCAAATAAATATATATGGGGCGGCAATTTCCGAGACGTTATGCTATCTTTTTGCGACGGTTTGTGTTATAATTTACCTGCGAGTAAAAGTAGGCTTGCGTATCGACGTCGTCCCCTGCCTCATCAAGCCGCTAAGCTGCTGCATGCTGATGACGCTTGTGCTGACGGTGGCGCTGTGCTTTTTGGGCACGGTGTTTGGCGGGACGCTGGGCACGCTGCTGCTTATTGCGGTGGCGGGGCTGGTGTATCTGGCGGCGATAGTGCTGCTGAAAACGTTCGACAGGAGTGAGCTGCCTTTGCCCGCCAAGCAAAAATAGACACAGGAGAGTGTACCAATGATCACGGTAGTGGGAATGGGTCGCAAGCAGGGCGACCTCACTTTGGACGGAAAACGCACGATCGAGCAGGCGGATGTGGTGGTTGTCAAATCCGCCAAAACGCATGCGGCGCAGACGGTTGCGCAACTGCGCAGCGACGCTGTCTATTGCGACGACCTGTACGACAGCGCAGCGGATTTTGACGCCCTCAACGACGCAATTGTGGGGCGTTTGCGCTCTTTCGGCGACAAAAACGTTGCCTTTTGCGTGGTGGGAGAGGGCGCCGACGACACCACGGTGCAGCGTCTGGACGGCGCAAACATCGTGTACGGCGTGCCGCTGTATTCCGTTGCGGTGGGGCAACGGTTTTGGGGCGGCAGCGTGATCTACACCGCACAAGAGGCCATATCTGCCCCTCGCATCTTGCCCATGCCCACGGTGGTCAAGTGTATCGACGACAAATTTGTCGCCGCCGAGGTGCAGCTGCGGCTGCTTTCCGCCTTCGACGAGGACACGCCCACGGTGTTTTGCGGCGGCAAAACCGTCAAGCGCCTGCCCCTCAGCCAGCTGTGCAAGCAGCGCTTCGACTATCAGGCCACCCTGTACATATCGCCCAAACCCCTTGTGGAGAGGCAGGTGTTCGACTACTACGACTGCGCCGACATCATGACGGTGCTGTGCTCGCCAAACGGCTGTCCGTGGGATAGGGAGCAAACGCACAAAAGCATAGTCAAAAACGTCATCGAGGAGGCCTACGAGCTGGCCGACGCTCTGGAAAAGGAGGACACCGACCACATTGTGGAGGAGCTTGGCGATCTGCTTATGCAGGTCATCTTCCACATCGAGATTGCCACCCGCAACGGCGAGTTTACCCCCGAGGCGGTGTACACGGGTCTGTGTCGCAAGCTGATAGACCGTCATCCCCACGTTTTCGGAGACGTGCACGCCGCCAACTCCACCGAGTCGCTGGGCGTGTGGGAGCAGCAAAAGCTCAAAGAGCACCGCATACAAAACACTGCGCAAAACGTGCAGGATGTGCCCCGCAGCATGAGCGCCCTGATGCGCTGTCAAAAGGTAAGCTCTCGCGCCGCCAAGGGCGGATACGAATTTGACAACGTGCCGCAGGTGATACTCAAAATCACCGAAGAGCTTGCGGAGTTTTTGGAGCCCAACGCCGACAAAACCATGGAGGGCGGCGATTTGCTGTTCGGCTGCTGCAACCTGATGCGGCTGTGCCACGTGGACGCCGAGACGGCTTTGCTGCTTTCCACCGAAAAATTTGTGCGCCGAGTGACCGAGTGCGAGCGTCTGCTGGCCGAGCGGGGCAGTCGCCTCACAGATATGACGCAGCAGCAGTTCGACGAGCTTTGGGCGGAGGCCAAGGGCAATGTCGGCTGAGCTGTTTACCGTGTTGTCCCCCATGGCGGGCTACACGGATCTGGCTTTTCGCTCCATTTGCCGAGAGTTCGGCGTGGGGCTCACCGTCACCGAGATGGTCAGCAGCAAGGCGTTGGTGATGGGCAACAGCCTGTCCCGCCGCATGTTGCACCGCATGCCCAACGACGCACCTGCCTTTTGTCAGATTTTCGGGCACGAGCCGCAAGTGATGGCGGACAGCGTGCAATTGGACGAAGTTGCCGTCTACGAGGGCGTAGATATCAACATGGGCTGCCCCGTGCGCAAGATAGTGGGCAGCGGCGACGGTTCGGCGCTGTTGGATAATCCGCACCTGGCCTCGCAGTGCATTGCCGCCGTCCGCAGGGCGCAGGGCAACAAGCCTCTCTCCGTCAAAATGCGTCTGGGCGCATCGGATAGCTGCGGCGCATTGGATTTTGTCAGAATGTGTCGGGACAGCGGCGCAGATTTCGTCACAGTGCACTTTCGCACACGCAAACAGATGTACAGCGGCACGGCCGACTATTCTCTGCTGCCGCAAATGGCCAAATTGGGTCTGCCCGTCATCGCCAACGGAGACATTGCCGACCGCAGCCAATGCGTGCGCCTTGCCGATATGGGGGCGTCGGGCGTAGGCGTGGGCAGGGCGGCGCTTGGACGGCCGTATATCTTTGCACAATTGCAGGGGCAACCCTTCGAGATGGACATTTTGGATACCATCGAGCGCCACGCACAGATTCTCGGCATGGTGTTTGCCGAAAAAGTGGTGGCCAACGAGATGAAAAAGCACGTCGCCGCCTACCTCAAAGGCATGCGAGGCGCCAAGCAAACGGTTGTTTCCGTCATGAATGCCCACAGCCTCGACCAAATCCTGACGTTGTGCCGCACATATTTTGCACAAAATCCCCTTTACAGGAGCGTCCGCCAATGATACATATAGTTTTGGTAGAGCCGGAGATACCTCAAAACACGGGCAACATCGTCCGCACGGCAGCGGCCACGGGCAGCACGGTTCATCTGGTGCGACCGCTGGGCTTCGACACAAGCGACCGCATGCTCAAACGTGCCGGGCTGGACTATTGGAAGGACTGCACCATATTGTATCACGACAGTTTCGACGAGTTGCGGCAGATGTATCCCGAGGGCGAATTTTGGTATTTTTCCACCAAGGCGCAGCTTGCGCACACCCAACCGCACTACGCCGAGGAAACTTTTTTGGTGTTCGGCAAGGAGACCAAGGGTCTGCCCGAACGGCTGATTTTCGACAACTATTCTCACGCAGTGCGCATACCAATGATTGCCGACACCCGCAGCCTCAACCTCAGCAACTCGGTGGCGATCGCCGTCTACGAGGTGCTGCGCCAGCGCAATTTTGACGGCTTCAACCTTGTGGGACATCTCCGTGAATTTTGAGTTTTTTACCAAATGGGGCAAAAAAAATGCCCCTTTTCACCGCAAAATTTGTTTTGCATATTGAAAAGTTTGCCGTTAGGTAGTATCATATATAGATAGACCACGAATTGATGGACGCAAAGGAGAAATCATGGCAAAAATCGAAAATTTTGAAATGGAAATCACCACCCTCAAACGCATGCGTACGGTGTGGGTGTACCTGCCCGACAACTACGATGTCAAGGGGGACGGTTTTCCCGTCATCTACATGCACGACGGCCAAAACTTGTTTTACGACCGCCTGACGGCCTACGGTGCGGCGTGGCATGTGGACAAGGTGCTGGACGAAATCTACCGCAACACGGGCATCGGCTGCATTGTGGTGGGCGTGGAGAGCAATGACAAGGTGCGCCTTTCGGAGTACAGTCCGTGGGGTATCGACCCGTTTGCCTTCAAAAAGAAGCGTTCGGTGGCCAAGGAACGGGGCAATCGTGGTGGCGAGGGTGCCGAATATGCCGAGTGGTTTGCCACCGAGCTCAAAGCGTATATCGACAGCCACTACAACACCGACAAGCAGCGCATGGCCACGGCGGTGGCGGGCAGCAGCATGGGCGGCCTCATCAGCTGCTATCTGGGACTAAAATATCAGCGCCTGTACGAGACAATGGGATTGTTTTCCACCTATACGGAGTTCAACCAGCCCGCATTCAACCGATTTGAGTTTTCCGTCCCGCAAAACCTGCCCCAGCACGCCTTTATCTACGTTGGAGGCAGAGAGTGGGGCGCCGAGGACGTCAAGGGCAACAAGCGTATGGTAACAAGCTCCATCAATCTGTACAACAGGCTGGTCAAGCGGCAAATCAGCTGCGAGCTGGCGCTGGATAGCGACCTGCCCCACTACGAAACAGCCTGGGAGACCTACTTCCGCCCATTTGCCGCCCACTTTTTGCAGCGCTACGAGGCGCACAAGCAAAAACAATAAGATTTTCTCCCCTGTGCCATCGGTTGCGCCGTTCATTCGACTGTCAACAGATGTGTTTGTCCTTTACAAAGCGTCAAAATTATTGTATAATATAACAACAATGCAACTGATATTGGCCAGCAACTCTCCCCGCAGGAGAGAACTGCTTTCACAGCTTAACTATCCGTTTTCCGTCCTGCCCGCCGTGGGCGAGGAGCTAAGCACCGCAACGGAGCCTACGCAGATCGTCAAGGAATTGGCCTCTCGCAAGGCCGCCGAGGTGTTTGCTACGCACGGCGACTGCGTTGTGGTGGGCTGCGACACGGTTGTGGATCTGGACGGGCAAATTTTGGGCAAGCCGCAGGACGCAGCCGACGCCACACGCATGCTGGGATTGCTCAGCGGCAAAACGCATTTTGTGCACACGGGCGTCTGCGTGATGAGTCCCGTGGGCATTTGGCTGTTTTGCGACAGCACACAGGTGCAATTTCGCACCCTCAGCCCGCAGGAGATAGCGTCCTATGTGGATAGCGGCCAAGCCTTTGGCAAGGCGGGCGCCTACGGCATACAGGACGACAGTCATTTTGTGGCAAGCTACAAGGGCGACTACAACAATGTGGTGGGCTTGCCGCTCTACCGCTTAGAGGCAATTTTGCAAACAATATACAAAGGGTGATACTATGGCAAATTATGAATTGGTTTTCGACCTGGGCAGCGCCTATGTGTCGGCAGGCAGCAAAAAGGACGGCTTTACGGACAAGATCCCGTCGGTGGTAGCCGTCTCCACCGAAAGCAAGCAAATCGTGGGCGTGGGCGTCGAGGCCATACGTCTGGGCAACACAGTGGGCAGCGGCGTCAAGCTTACCCACCCCATATTGGAGGGCGCCGTCATCGACACCGAGGGCGCCAAAGCGCTGATATCCGCCCTGCTCAACAGGCTTGTCAACTACAAGATGAGCGCATTTTCTCGCTACAACGTCACCTGCGCCGTCCCCTGCGGCATGATAAGCTCCGACAAAAACACCATCGAAACGCTGTTTTTGGGTTTGGGCGCCAAGCAGGTCAACTTTTTGGAGACGCCCATTGCCGACAGCGTGTATCTGTTCAACGAGTTCCGCACACGTCAGGGCATTGTGGTGGATATCGGCTACGATTGCACCGACCTTGCCATTGTGTCCGCCAACCAGATAGCCGCCGGCTGCACCCTGTATTACAGCGGCAAAAATCTCACCGAGGTCATCTCGGACAGGATCCGCTCCAAGTATATGATACAGCTCAGCAGGGACGCCGCCGAGTATCTCAAACTCAACTGCGCCAGCCTCTACCCAAACGATTCCACAGTGGTGGGGGTATCGGGCACCAACACGCAAACGGGCGTGGTAGAGCAGATCAACGTCAGCAGCAAGGAGCTGTACGACACCGTTGTGGAGTTTGTGCGCAAGTATGCGCAGATCATTCGCAGTCTGGTGGATAGCGTCCGCAGCGATCTGGCCACGTTGGTGCACAGCGACGGCGTGATGTTGTGTGGCGGCGGTGCACGTCTTGCCGGGCTGGATATGTTTTTGCAGAGCGAGCTGGGCCTGCCCGTCTATGTTGCCTCCTATCCGGAGGACGTCACCATCAAGGGCTTGTTGGCCCTGTAACGGCGTTTGCAGATGTCTGCCGAGTATTTTCACATCGGGCACTACACGTCGGATATTTTCGAGCGTTTTCGCCCCTTGTTGCAGGGGGATATATCCGCCGTGGCCCGCAGCCTGACAGATACGGGCGCCGATCCGAACAAGGCCCTGTCCCAAGCCGAACAAACCGTGCGCAATTGGGTCAAATCTGTGCTCAAAGAGGGCGGTAGTTTCAGCTGTCGGGCGCTGCAATCGGCCGGCGAGTGGCAGGCGCTGCTTGTGGCGGATAACGGCAACCTCACCGATTGCCACGTCATCTACGCCGTGTACGAGCGCACCGAGGGCGGCTCCAAGGCCATTGTGCGCCGCTACATCGACGAAATGGAGCGCTGCGGCGAGGCGCAGATATTTTGTCAGCCCCTCAAAACGGACGCCCCAATGCTGCAAATGCTTGCCGATCTGGGCTTTGCACCCTTCGATTTTCCGCCCGATTGGTTGGTGTTGCCGCTGGACCGAGATCCGCACAGCGTCGTCATGCGCTATTGCGGCAAAAATTTTGAAAAATAAAATAAAAATTTTACATATGGAGGACTCTACTATGAATCTTAAAGGCAGCAAAACAGAACAAAACCTCATGGCGGCATTTGCGGGAGAAAGTCAGGCCCGCAACAAGTACGACTACTTTGCCTCCAAGGCCAAAAAGGACGGCTACGAGCAGATAGCGGCCATCTTTCAGGAGACCGCCAACAACGAAAAGGAGCACGCCAAGCTGTGGTTCAAGCTGTTTCACGGTATCAACAGCACGCTGGACAATCTGTTGGACGCCGCCGCAGGCGAGCACTACGAGTGGACAGAGATGTACAAGGGCTTTGCCGAAGTGGCCGAGCAGGAGGGTTTCTACGATATTGCCGCACGTTTCCGCGGGGTGGCCGAGATCGAGCATCACCACGAGCAGCGCTATCGCAAGCTGGCCGAGGCCGTTCGCGGCGGAGAAGTTTTTGTCAAAATGGACGAAAATGTTTGGGTATGCCGCAACTGCGGACACATCCACATCGGCAAATCCGCACCCGAAGTGTGCCCCGTTTGCGCTCATCCGCAGGCCTATTTCGAGTTGCTCAAAGAAAACTTCTGATTTTTGTTTCAACAACGTTTGCACAGGTCAACTCCGCTGCGGGTTGACCTTTTCGCCTCGCCCACTTGCAAAAAAGTGCAAAACTGCGCAAAAATTTTTTCAAAAAAACTTTCGTTAGCACGGTTTTTTAGCACTTTTTTAGCACTTCGTGTGATACAATGACGCATAGAGGTGTTTTTTTGCACCGTACTGCGGCATGGCGTATGCCGTGGCGGATCTTGCCAACAATCTCGCACCGAGAGGTAATCTATGAAGAAAAAACGGCTTTTGTTGTTTATATTTGCGCTGACGTTTTTGCTGGCGACGCTTTGTCTTGTTGCTGCCTGCACCACAGGTGGCGGCGGAGGCGGTGGCGGCGGTGGCAGCTCCGACGGCCGCACCAAAGTGAACAAGCCTTTCAGCAACAGTAATGTTGTGTACTTGCATTTCGTCAAAGAGGATGGCACTTTTTTGTTCGATTATCAGCTGGACAACTACTACGATCCCGAAGATTTGCAGGCCGAGCTTGACGCAATCGACCAGATAGGCTACAAGCCGGGCAAAGGCTACTACAACGACGGCACCACAGAGTTCTCCACCGACGAGGACGCCATCAACGACTACATTGTCTATCACGAATCGGACATCACAATCGAGGGCAAAGTTTTCTTGTTCACCCAAGAGTTTGCTGGTTTCACCGTCACAATGCACATGGAGCCGATCACCTACAACGTCACCTTCGATGGCGTCGAGGACGCCGAATTTGATGGCCCCTCCACCTACAACGTAACAATGTACACAACGCCGCTGCCCATCCCCAGCAAGCCCTACTATGCGTTCAGATGTTGGTATACCACCAGCCCCGACGAACCCAAGACCAGACGTATCCACACCAATTACAGCGGCATAGGCGGCGACATAGTGTATCACGCCTGGTGGATGCCAAAGACGCTCAACCTCATCTACGAAACCGAGGGCGTCTTGCAGGACAACGTATCCTCTCTCACGCAGTTGGACGGCACCTACACCCTCAAACCCATAGCCGACACCGAGGCCTACAAGTTCCGCGGGTGGAAGCTCAACGGCGAGTACGTCACCCAGCTGGACCCCATGGTGCTGTGGGATGACGACGAAGGTTGGGAGGCTCAGAAGATCACTCTGGTTGCCGATTTGGAGTTCTATCGCCACACCATCAAGTACTACAACGAGGACGGCACCGAGCTTACCACCTTCGAGGGCACCTACAACGATTGGAAAAACTTTGTTCCGCCCCAAGTCCCCGCCAAGCCGCACTTTGTGGGCCGTTGGGATCAGGAGCCGAGCGAGTTCCGCGACTACAACATCCACCCCATCTACGAGCTGGAAAAATTCACCGTCAAGGTCAACACAGGTATCAGCGGCTACGACTACTCCGGTCCTACGGAAGTGACCTACGGCGCCACCTACAACGACATTTACAGCCACCTCAGCTACCAAAACAAGCAACTGATGGGGTTGTATACCGACAGCAAATTTACCACCCGTGTGGACGAAGACGCTCGCATCGAGGCTAACTGCACGCTGTATGCCCGCTGGTCGGATAAGTACGTCATCAACACCAAGGATGATTGGGCGCTTATCGGTCAGCACAACGACGCCTACATCAGCATCGAAAGCGACATCAACTTCGGCTTTGAGGCTATCCCCGTCTACGAAACCTTCAACGGCATTTTGGAGGGCAACAACCACACGGTTCGCAATTTTGTCAATCAGCGGGCCGAAGATTGCCCGGGGTCGTACGGCCTTTTCAAAGAAAACAAGGGCACAATCCGCAATCTCACTTTCAGCGGCACCTGCACGCTTGGCAATACCAGCCAAAAAGATGCCATAAGTCTGGGATTTCTTACCTGCACCAACAGGGGCAACATTGTCAACGTCACTATCAAGGATTCGGATATCCGATTGACCTTTAACCATTACAGTGTGGCAGGCAACATATCCAACAGCATGTACGGCGGACTGTTTGCCGCCAACAACGTCGGTCGGATAGAAAATTGTCTTGTCGATAAAGACGTAAGCATGATCTGTACCACCAATATCAACCTGTGTTGCATTGCGTTGACAGACGCAACTGCCTCGATGTATGTTTCCTATGGCTTGATTGCCGGCAGCAACACGGGAGTTATCTCTCACTGCACCTCCAACGGCGGTCTCGAAACTCGCTCCACCTATACCGAATCGGTAGCCGATGCCTATTCGACGCCCTACGACCACATTTACTACACAATGCGCACAGGCGGCATTGTCGGCTACAATGGCGGCAACGGCGATATCTCCGATTGCTTGAGTTCGGCAACTATTCACGACGGCTTCACGCTCACCCCGAAAAACGAATTTTTCGGCACCGTGGATATCGGCGGTATTGTGGGCACCAATGCGGGCGAAGTGGAGCGTTGCAGCACAACTGTCAATTGCTCGCTTTCCTCCAACGCCAATGCCGAGTTGCACATGGGTGGGTTAGTTGGCGCCAACGAGTCCAACGCCATTTTGAGAGCGTCTCTTGCGCAAAGCAAATTAGAAATCATGGCGCAAAGCGACTGCACAAGCTACATCGGCGGCGTGATCGGCCGAAACAGCGGCACGGTGACGTATTGTTATGCAAAAATCAGCACCGTCAAACCGTCCCTATCAAACAGCAAAATGTACTTTGGGGCGATATTCGGCAGTGCAAACAGCACGGCAACCATTCTTATGTGCTTTGCCTCGATAAATTGCAGCAACATTTCACCCATGCATTGCTACGTCGGCGGAGCCTACAATGGTGCAGCCGTTCGCAACTGCCACTCCTATGTTGCAAGTACGTCGGGATCGTTCGGCGGCACGCAGGGCGTGCAGAGCCACTCCACCGAGCAAGACCTGCTCGATACGGTTGCGCAGATGGGATTTGAGGATATGGGCTTCACCGTTGCGCCCGACGCCTATCCCACCCTGCCCAATGCAGGCGTTGTTGCGCAGCAGTCCGCCCGATAGTTATTCGTCGGCTCGGAGCTGTCGGCTAACAAAATGCACAGATACAGAAGTCAATTTCCGCAAAGAAGTTGACTTCTTTTATGTGTGCGCAAATTTTTCAAAAAAAATTTTGTATTTTGCAGAAAAAGTTCGGTTATTTGATTGACAATATTTGCGGTTTGTAATATACTAAAAAAGCTGTTGTTGAATAGGCAGCAGCGAGGAGCTTGACAATAGAATAGTAAGAAGAATTGAACACAGTCAACGAAAATTCGGATATTAGCCTGCGGTTGAGTGGAACTCAACCAAAAGTTAACATAGTCAGATTAAACTCAAGAGTTTGAT
>CANPXV010000001.1 GCA_947586855.1 uncultured Clostridia bacterium | reverse complement strand
GAGCTTGCGAAACTTTTGTGGGAGAGGAGCCGCCGACCGTCAACGGAACCGACCGAGCTTGCGAGGTTGGTGTTGACTAAGGACGTGCGGCGACGATGTAGCGCTCCGCAACACCCTGTGTTGCTCTGCTCACTCGGCTGTGCCGAGACGAATCCCTCATCCTCCGCCATCGCACGGCGGCTGCGTCCGGTGGTCGCAAAGAAAAGAACTCACACTTTGTGTGGGTCCTTTTTCTTTGCTCCTGTTTACTTGCCGCCGTGTTGCTACGGATTCGGGAAATCGAAATAATGTATCGCTCCGCAACTTTTGCAAAGCTGCTCCTCTCACTCGGCTGTGCCGAGACGAATCCCTCATCCTCCGCCAAAGCAGAATAATACGAACCCGACAGGTGATGTTGGGTTCGTATTGTTTTATGCCAACAATCGGATTGCTGTGCGGCGGGACAAATTGCCCCAAAAGCCGCATCAAAACGTTATAGAAATATATATAGTACCGGATTAAAAAACCATAAATTCAATGATCGGGCGACAGAAACCGTAACGGGGCAACAAGGGGGGGGGCGGCCGACGAAAGTGGTGTAGCAGGGAGATAGCACTGCGGAGTGGAGCGTCCGGCGGCGCTGTGAAATAAATGGGCGCGGCGTCATGGAAGTGCAGGATGGCGGTGCCGAGGGTGCGACAAAGTGGTGGAGAGCGTAGCGTGGGCGGGAGAGCCGGGGCGGAAATCAGAGCAAAAAGGGTGGTGGAGAGGGGCAAAAAAGGTGGATCGCGGGGCAAGGATCAAGGCGGGGCGGCAAAAATGAACGCTGTTCATTTTTGGCCGACATGGGTCGCAAAAGGCAAAATTCAAAAATGAACAACGTTCATTTTTGGCGGATATGTGGGCGAAAAACGCCGCGCCAAGTGCTCAAAAGCGGGCCGTTATTCAAAAAAATCAAAAATATCACCCCCGTTTTGCAAATTTTAACAAAAAAAAATACTTTATTTTTTTCAAAAATACTTGACATTTGGAGACGGGGGGGGGGTATCATTGGTTTATCATAATGACGAAATTTGCCCCTTTTTGTCGTATACGCGCGTGCGGGCACGCAACGCACATCAAGCGCACGCACACACGCCCGACAATCTGCGCTCGATAAGCGCCGCATCGGCGGCGGGGCGGGGCACCGCAAATAACACGGAGGAACAAGAATTGAAGAAAGTTTCGATGATCCAATTGAAAAGATCTTTACTTATTGTTTTGGCAATACTGTTGTTTTTGTCTTTGGGCATTGTTATCATGGGCCAATCCGACAGCACCGTTTTGGCGGCTCCGGCTACGGAAAGCACACCCCTATCACGCTACCTGTACTACGGCGATCTGACCGAAGTCAACGGCGTGCAAGGTTACATAATCACTCGTTTCGAGTATCACGGTAGTGGCGAATTTGGCAAGGAAACAGAGCCTGCCGTCATTCCCGCACAGTTTAACGGATATCCCATCCTCGGCATCGCCGACGGTGTGTTTGGCGGCGCCAACAGCATCAAGTATATCACATTCAACCGCATCACCAACGCCGATGGCGGCGGCACGCCTGCCTACAAGGACGAGAACGAAGCTGAACGCAAAGCGGCATATGCGCGCATGCCCGAAGAATGCCAAAAAATCGGCACAGCCATCCGCGACATAGGCGAATATTGCTTTGCCGCAAGCGACCTCGTCGAAATCACATTGCCCGCATCCGTTGCCACACTGGATAACGGTTGTTTTTTCAACTGCCTCAGTTTGAAATACGTAAAAAGCGTGGATGAAAACGGGACCGAAACAAACAGCCTGGAGGGGTTGAAATATCTCAAAACAATCGGTTCCAAGTGCTTTACGTTCGATGTAAATTTGCTTGACTTTGTTTTGCCGGACGACAATCGTCAAGCGGCAGGGCATGATAGCTTTGATACTGTTGGTAACACAGACTACTATCCCCAGGGGACAGGTATCTACTACATCGGTGACAGTTGTTTCCAACGTGTCCACATGAAGTACACCGTCAACGAAAACGGCGTAGCCGTTACAGAGGGTGCTAACCGCTTTGTTATTCCTGCGTCTTTGGGGGAAATCATCGAAAATCCTTTTGAAGCAGTTTGGCAATCTGACGGAAATCATCAAACTAGTGCTATCAATCTATACATAAAAGGATCTCCCGGCACTTGCACATATTATCCGTGGGGCGCCACAGGAACCATTACATGGAATGAGTCGGCTCCCGGTTATGCCAAGAAGGTTGACGGGTACAATCGCACTTGGATATACAACACTAAGCGCAAAATTCTCGGCCCGTATGCCGGATCTGTGGGTGATGGTATCAGTATTACCGTACCCACTAAAATTGACGGTACAGTTTTTGTCGGTATGGCTTCCGGCACATTTGTCGGTAAAAACTTAAATGAGATTAAATTTGAAGGCGGTTGGAACAACGTTTTGACGGAATTGCCTACTGCTTGTTTTCACAACTGCGATGTACGTACTATCAGCGGTTTGCCCGATTCGATCACAAAAATCGGCGCAATGGCATTTCATAGTGCTAAAAAACTGTCCAAGATGACGACATCTACCGTTTCTTCTACCGGAATAAATTTGCCTACCTCTTGCAAGACGGTAGGTTTTTGGGCGTTTTACAACTGCACTTCTGCCACAACGTTCAACATTACCGCAACAGGCAAAGCTAGCGAGTTTCTCATTTCACAGACGGCGTTCCGCACAAGCATGGCGGTTACAGTCAACTTTTTGTATTTGACGGGGGATGTGCACACCATCCAAAACGTCAAAGAACGCGAGGAGGAGTACTCTGTTTGGAACACTCCCAGTTATCCTTTCGGAGCAATTATCAGCGGATCAAAGGTGACAGCTGCGGGGCAAACCGCAGATAAGCACGGTAATCACACTACGGAAGACTCCGTTGTTATCTTCGATGATATTTGGACCTGTCTTATTTTGCAGGAAGACCCCGACGGCGCAGACAATTTGGACGGTAACAGTGCCGAGCAAAAAAAACATGTGGGAACGAATACTGCCGTTGGGGGTTACGGTCACGGCAAAGTTCAAATCATAAACGTTAACACGGACGAATTGGCCAAGAACCCTGTCGCAGATGATACTGACAATGATAACTCCGACTGGGTGTATGATACCGCTAACGGCGGAAGTTTTACCTTCCCAAGTTGGGTCAGCACGAAAGGTTACCGCTACGATGTTGTGGCAGTGGGCAACCTTGTCGGTTGCAACTCTGCAAAGACATTGACTCTCAATTTGAAAAAATTGATCATTCCCGAAGGCGTCGAAGAAATAGGTTACATGATGTACGGCGGTACACTCAAAGGCGAAACGGGATTTGAGCGCAAAACAAACGAAAAAGGCGCCCAATACAACAAAATCACGAGCGGATTGTTTTTGCCCTCGACGCTGAAACGTATAGACGACTGGGCGTTTTCGGATGCGAATGTGACAACCGTGTTACAATTGCCGGAGAATTTGGAATTTATTGGATTGTATGCCTTCAAGGGTTGCACACTATTAAATACGACATTGGTCATCCCGGGTTATTGCGGGCAAGTGTATGCGGCAGCTTTCCCCGACGTTACGGCAAGCAGTCTTACGGATATATACTACCTGCAATACCGCACGCAAACATCCGACAAAACGTTTGACCGCGAAGGCGGCAAATATATGCAATTTTCGGGCAAAAATGCCTCGTCAGTTGCAGGTGCTGCAGGTATCAAGGGCGCTACGGGCATGAAAGTGCACTATATGGACGACTACAGCCCATATGTGTACGAAATTGGCGGAGCGAACCTCGACACAGAGAACAGGGCCAACCTTGTCCCCGTTGTTCAACATGCAAGCGACAAGGGAAACCAAGCATACGACATGCCCACAGCCGACGCTGTTTTTGCCAGCCCGAGAGAGTTGATAAACGATCATACGGGGCAGGTGCATGGCTATGCGGCAGATATACGCTTTGGCGTGCGCATGATGACGCAGGAAAACGTCATCAGCAAGGTCACGCAAGGCAACGGTAACAGCGTCTCGCAAACCATTCCCCAGGACACCAAGATCGGCAACTCTGCCACCGTCATCGACGAGGCAGAAGATATATTTATGGTGTTCCTGGACAATCAGGAGGGCGTTTCGTCCACCGACTACACATTCAGGATCACATACGTAAACCAAGATTTGACCAATGCCATAAGAGACGCGGGCAGCCCGGACTACGACAACTCGGGTAACTTCTCCACGCAATTCAGCATAAAGGTGGATATCTTTGCAAGCGTCAAGTTTGAGCACGCCCTGTCGCAAGCGCCCGAGATAACGGGCCTTATGCCATCCC
This sequence comes from uncultured Clostridia bacterium, assembly GCA_947586855.1. Taxonomy (GTDB): domain Bacteria; phylum Bacillota; class Clostridia; order Christensenellales; family CAG-314; genus Fimimonas. The sequence goes on along the minus strand of CANPXV010000001.1, from coordinate 146,461 downwards.
CGATGAGGGAAGATGAGAAAGGAAGAGCGTTGTTGAAGACCAACGACCGCAAATATACGGTGGCCGACGGCGTGAACAGCGTCTCCGGCAAAAGCGTGCCCGAGGCAACCCCTATCATTGGCGACGGCATCATCAGCACGGTCAAATTGCCCACCCCTTCGCTAAGACACCCCGCTGCGGAGTTTATCGGCTGGACAACCGAGCGCACAGTGGGCGGCCAGGTGTGGATAGGCGACCCCGGAGAAAAAAATTACGTTGCAAGCGGCAAAGACTTCCAAGTGGCGGTGGACCAATTGGACGAAAACGGTCAGATAATTGTTTACCCCGTGTTCCGTCTCAAACTCAACAAAACGTCGAGTTATTCCTGGACATACGGCGACAATCCCGATGGTGATTTCTATCAACCTACCGACGGTGTTGCCGCAGGCAAGTTTACCATGTTCAGAAAAGACTCGGACGGCGTTTGGCGTGCCGAGACGGTGGTGGATGTTGGTGCGGGACTTTTGCCCACGGCCTTCTCTGCAAACTTAAACGCCGAGACGCATGCGGGCGATTGGGTGGTGTTGCAGGGAGACCTCAAATCACAGTGGGAGAGCGAAGGCGGCGATGGCACCGGCTTTGATTCCTGGAGTCAAGGCCTGATAGCGGGCGGCACCACATACAGCATATCCGACTTTACCATTGCCAAGCGGTCGCTTAATATCAGCGTCCGCCCTACGGTCACGGAAGTGTACGGCTCGCATATCTACGGCGAGTACACGGGCAAATACAAGGAGAGCTTTGCCAACGGCACGATAGAGGACTACCTCTACGGCGCCGACAGCACAGGGTCGCAGTTTATCAATTTTGTGGGTATCGGCTTGCCCGCCTCGCAGACCAACAAGGACGCATTTGATATCACGTTGAGCGGCGATGGCTACAATCCGACAGAACCGACACCCCATGTGGGACAAGAGATCACCTACACGGTCAGCGTCAAGAAGGACACGTCGGCGGGCATACAGGACTACGAGATTTCGGGCGGCACCACGCAGGGCACCTACACGGTTACTGCAAGGCCGCTGGCGCTGGATGTGTCGGTGTTCCGCACTGTGCCCGACAGCGTTGGTGGCAGCGGCAAGGAAGAGGAGCTTTCGCCCTCTCGCCTCAACGGTCTGGAAACTTACACCTGGACGTACTACGGTGCGCAAGCGTACGAAACGATAAAAGTGGCTTTGGCCGCTAACCAACCTGCCAACGGCGGATTGTTTGTTGCGGATAGCATTGATGGCGCAATACCGTTTTATGTGCCCGGTTTTAGCACATCAGACGTAAAGGCGGGCAACTACGAAATCTATGTGCGTTTGAGCAGCGACGACACAGCGCAAATCAACAAAGACTACTCAGTTACGCTCATCAACAACAGCAATGCGGGCGAATACAGCAAAGAACATAAAGGATACCTCAGCGCACGCATCATTATCAACAAGCTGGAGCTTACTCCGCCAACATTTAAGGACCTGTATTTTGGCACGGAGATAACGAACGCAACGATAAAAACGTATGTTGGTACGGCGGCGTCGATTGTGGTGCCCTCGGGCGAAAACGAGCCGGCTTTTGCCAGCGACGAGCAAAAAATCAGCTTCTACAACAACTTGTTGGTTGAGGGTTTGTACACCATTGGCAGCCCTGCCGGCAGCGGCACCTACTTCTCTAAAAACGCCAAGGACGATCTGGCAAATCCCGAAAACTACTGGTTTGCAGGGACGTACAGCGTGCCTCTGACGATAGGGGAGAAATATACAGACAACTATACTTGGTTGGAGCCCGACAGGAGCAACAACGCTCAGTACACCAGCCACTTTACCATTTTGCCGGCAGAATTGGTGCTGTCGACAGACGTGGACCGCAACGTGTACTATCGCGGCCCGAAATATGACTATGCGACAGAATTTAAGCACGGCAACGAACAAACGGAGCCGGGGCTTGTTGCCGTGGATATTTTTGAGGATCACGGCAGCCGTGCCGCATTGCAGATTTGGGGCGGACAAGGCAGTGGCCCCTCCAGCAACGATTGGTCGGTGCGTCAATTTACCCTGGACGGCTCGGCGGTGGGCGCTCTTACCGCCGCAGGAACCTACACCTATCGTTTTGAGCTGCGCAGTTATGGCGCACAAAACTTCAAAATTGTAGATACAATAGACGAGGCCGAATACGCCGAAGGCGACAAGTTTGGAACCGATCACGGTTGGAAAAACGTGTCAGCATCCTATGCGGAAATAGAGTTTGTCATCAACAAGGCGCAGGTGCGGGTGGCATTGCAAGGCGACGCCCCCACCGATGTGTTCTACTACGACGGCACGGACAAGAGCGCAAAATTCTTTGACACATATTTCGAAATCGTCAATGCCGTCAACGGCGAGTCTTGGGTGCCGCAAGCGTATGACGGCAATAAAAACGTTCACGGTTATCGCGTGACCTATCGTATCGACACGACCGACAGCGGCCTTGGCGCAACCGAGGCGGTGGATGCGGGCTATTATGTGCTGATCGTCGCCCTGCAAGGCTTCAACGCCACCAACAACATACAGTTTGTTGCGGGTGAAAACTACACGGTAGAAACAGGTGATGTACAAATCACCTGGAATGCAAGTTGGAGCGGCACTGCAGATGGTCTGGGTGGCAAATCGGCCCCCGTTGGCACAGTTTTTGCAATCAACCCTGCCGAGTTGACCGTCAAGCTGTCCGATACCTACAAGAATATGGTGTTCCGCAACGACGCATACGATCCCACGACGATGTTGTCGTTGGATATTGCCGTTACTGACCACGGCAAAAACCTGCTTACCAACAGCGACTATCAGATAGATATAACAAAATGGCAGGCCAACGTTTCGTTTGACAACAACACTCACCAAAACGAGCTGTGGCATGCGGGCAGCTACACGTTTACCATTACGCTGAAAAACGGCAGTAGCGCTCAAATCACAAACAACTATCGTTTTGTCAAGGTGGCTGACACCGATATCTACACCGTCGACACCAAAAACGACGACATTGCAATCGGCAAAGAGGGCAATCTTGTAGTACAACAAGCCGCTTTGAACTTCAACAACTATGCCACCTCCACCGAATGGACGTACACGGGCTCGGCAAGGGATATCGGCAGCCTGGTCGGTTTGGCCACGGGCAGCCCCAACCCCAGCGGTGTGATGCCTGCATCGGACGCCGACAATGGTTACAGCCTGTCCATCCAATACACGCCTCGCAACGGCTCGGTATCGCAATCTGTGGATAAATTGCTGAATGCAGGCGAATACGTACTTTCAATTACACTCAACGGATCTGCCGCCAACGACTACACGGTTAAGCCGCAGGAGTATAATTACAAAATCACCCCCGACAAACTGATTGTATCTGCACCGAACAGTGTTGTGTACAACGGGAAAGAGCAGGATGCGACTGTCAGCGTTACCAACGGCAGCGGCATCCCGGCAGAAGGGCACAACCTTACGTATGCGGAAAACGGCGACAACGCCAAACTCGGCAGCACCGGCAAGCCGCTCAATGCGGGCGAATACACCGTTACCGTAACCTTCTCGGACGATCAAAAGATCAACTACATTGTCGATGACGCAGCGGACGGCGCCGATTCCGTCACCCGCACGTTTGTCATCACAAAAGCCACAGTCATCATTGGCTGGGGCAGTTCGTCATATGGATTTGACGGTCAGCCGCACAAAAAGGCGCTCAACGCTGTCGGCACACTGCAAATCACCCTCACCAACGCCATTGGCGCCAATGAGGATGTTTTGCCTACCCGTTCCGCAGATGGTTACACAGAGGGAGACAACGAATTTTGGCTGACGTTTACTTATAACGGCTGGTCGTCGGATGGAGACTCGTTTATCCACGCAGGCACCTACCAACTTGTGGCGCACCTCAAAGACGGCAACTTCCAGTTCGATTCCTCCGGCACAACAAGCGTGCTTTCCAACTTCGTCATCAACCCGCACGATATCAGCAAGGACTCCACGCTTGACCTGACGCTGAACGGCGGCAGCTACGTCGGTGGAAACATCACGGGCAGTTTCTACTTCAATGGTTTGCCCATCACTCCGTTGACAGGCGTAAGCGTAATGTTTGGCGAGAGCGAAAAATCGCTTGATGCAAGTACCGACTACAACGTCAACTACTCCAACAACACCAACGCAGGCACCGCCCAGATACAAATCAGCGGCCGCAACGACTATCAAGGCACAATCACCAAAGAGTTTACCGTTTCGCCCCGTTCGCTTGGCACAAGCACGGCGGACGACACCCTCACCATGGGCGACAACGACAAAGATATTTCCGTTGTCAACCTCTCCGAGACGCTCACCTACAACAAAGAGACCTTCTCCTTTGCACCGAGATACACTCTTGACCGCGGCGAGGAGCAAGGTGATTACGTATTGATAAACAACACGGGCTACACTCTTGCGTACTACAAGGAGGGCCTCGATGGCTACACCAAGGTGGACAAAATCGAGGCTGCCGGCAACTATTGCGTTGTGGCAGTGGGGCAAGGCAACTTTAAGGGTGCCTATGTATCCAACGTGCAGGTGCAGAGGGCCAAGGTTTCCATAGTCAACATCGACCCCGTCACCTTCAACCGTGCCATTCAGTTGCCCACGATTACTTTCCGCAATGCAAGCGGCGGCACGGCCGTCCCCGTCAACGGCGATGGAGATCCCGAGTGGGGCTACTGGTTTGTTGCCACCAACAAGTGGCAAACCGTCGCTATGGCGTATGCCGATGGCAACTTCCTCGGCTTGCCCAGCTATGCGGACGTTTACAAGGCGCATGTGGTGCTGCTTGGCGACGCACAGGGCAACTTTGAGTTTGTCGGCCCCCACGCAAAAGGGCAAAACTTTAATTACGATGGTGGGGACGTTCAAATCATCACCGGCTATCCCGTTGCAGACGGCGCTGTTGACAACGACGCCCTCACCAAGGGTAAAACAGACGCTCTCAAACACGAAGTCACAGTAGCAAACAACACAAACTTTGCTGCGGGCACGTATTACAGCACAGACTACACAATCGAGCAATTGGATATCCTGCTTACGCAGCAGGTCCGCAACGTTGTGTTCGACTACGACTACACAGTCAAAGACAGCGACAAAGGCAAGGCTGTGGCTCGTCAGGGACGTCACACCAACGACGCCCTTGCAATCAAATTCAACAACCTCAGGGGCAATGCCGAAGTGGCAGACGTGCCCTATGTGCTGTATGTCTATCGCATGGACACGCAGGGCTACTATCTCAAAGCCGACGGCACACGCTATCCCGAGCAGGGCGACGACAAGGGACAAACTGCCGCATTTGCGGGTGCGCCCTTCCTTGTGTTCCACTACACAACGGGACAGGAAACAGGCAACTTTGTCCACTTTGGCGCATGTACGCCCGAATGTGACAGCTCCTCGGGAGAGGCGTCTACTCACAAACACATTCACTTTGGATACGATGCCGAAGGTCGTGTGACATACACCGAAGACGCAACTTCCTCGCACTCTGACGAAATTCAGCAATTGCGCGAAGCCTTTACCAATGCGGGCAAATTTACCCTCAAATTGGTGTTGGACAACTGCAACTACGAGATAAGCGGCGGCCAAGAACCCGACGCAGCGCTCAGACCTGACTGCTACCACGACGATTGCCATTGCGTGATAATGGAAGTGTTCACCTTCGAGATTGCGCAGGCATCCCTCACGCCCTATCTGTTTGATAGCGTCACAGATCCGACGGGCAACACGCCTCTTGCGGGTGACGCACTGCAAATTCCCTACGACGGAACAGAACACCGTCTGTGGGTGTGGTTTAACAACAACAGCGGCAACAACGCTCTTCCCGAAAATCGCGAACCCGTCGGACAAGAGACATTACTCACTGCCGGCAACTACTATGCTCAATTCGAGTACTCCGGTTGGAGTGGCAGTGCTACAACAAGCGAAGAAGTTAAAAAAAGATCCGACGATTACAAAAACGTCGGCAAGTACACCGTGCACATCTCTCTCAAAGAGACAGGCAACTTCTGCCTGTCTACTGGCGGTTACAGCACGACGATAGTGTACAACATCAACGCCAAAGAGCTGGTGTTGACAGACGAACAACTCACATTTGAGTTTTATGCCGACTCCACGGGCAGTGATGCGGGTGTCAAGCTTGACGGCGCAATTATCACCGGTATTTACAGATACATAGCGTCCAACTGGGAACCTATCGAAAACGTATTGTACGGTGGCAAGGCGCTCACAAGAGTTACGGGCTCCAAAGGCGACTACACTTTGGCCTACAGGGACAACCTCAATGCCTCCAACGGAACCAAGGCTACCGTAACCATCACCGGCGCCAACAACTACAGCGGAACAATTTCGCTGACGTTTGAGATATCGGCCAAGAGTTTGGGCAAAGCCAGCAACGTACAAGACAATGACTTCGCAGAACAAAACGATGGCGAAATCGAAGAAACTTTGCTGTCTGGCATCACGCTTGTGTACAACGGTGGTTGGCAAGCCGTCAACGTTGCGTTCAACTACAATCCCTCCGGATTTGACCAAGTCGTCATGATCGCCAATGCCGACTACTCATTGTCTTACTTTATGCAAGGAGATGACGGCACGTGGACTGCTACTCGTACGGCAGCGATAAACAATGCCGGCAAATATCGCATCTTGGTGACGGGCAAAGGAAACTACACCGACAACTATGTTGTGGAGTTTACCGTCGGCAAGGCTACGGTAGCATTGGATGCACCTTCATCCAAGACCTACAATCGCAATGAGCAAGACGCCGTCATACGCTTTACCAATTTGGACGGCAACAGCATCACGCCCACGCAATACACACTGTCCTACGCAGTGAGTGGTAGTCAGACGTTGATGCGGCCGAACACTGAAACTCCTAACGCTCAACTGAAAAACGACAAGCCCTACTATGCCGGCAAGTACGATGTAACCGTCACATTGAAGGGCGACGATCTCAAAAACTTCCAATTCCGCTCTGCGGCTTGGGACGAGAACAAACCTGCCTATTCCGACTCCACAACGGGACAATTTGAGATAACTCCGCTTCGCGTGTACGCAACACAGGGCCTAACCAGCGCAACCTACGACGGCAAAACGCACTTCTTTGGCAATGGCGGCAAATCAACCGACTACGGCGGCATTGGCGCCTGGACCTTGACGTTCAGCGCTGTGGACGGCACAAAGGTTGCCCAGATAGGCTACCTGATAACATACACAACCCCCGATGGCCACACTTTGGTGGTAAAGTTCGGCGGGGATTTGACCGACGATCAATTTACGTACGACGGCGAACCGCTCAAGGACTATGGGGCTTTCCAGGCCAAGTTGGAGGGTGTGTTCTGTGACGTGGTGTGGAATGAAGCCGGCCCCAGCCATATTGGCAGTTACAAATATCAGGCGTCCTTCGACCACGCAAACTTTGAGTTCTATCAACAGGGCAAGTCATCCAGCACAATGGATTGCACATTCACCATCAATCCTGCCGTGGTATCCTTGGATAGCTTTGAGCCGAAAGTGTACAACGCCTTGGAGCAAGAACCGGCAGTCAAGTTCTCTCTTGTAAACGCTATCGAGGGGTTGGATGTCGACAGCAAGATCGGCAAGTATACTCTCAGCTATACCACCAGCAGCACGAGCGCAAAACTTGGCGACAATAAAAAGCCTGTTGATGTTGGTTTTTACAACGTTGCGGTGACCCTTTCCAACCACAACTTCGCATTCGACTCCTATGGCGAGGCAACGCGTTCGCAACAGTTCCAGATCACGCCGTTGGATATCAACGATGAAAATGTAAAGAAAGTTGAAGTTTCCATACCCGAAAGGGTGTACACGGGTACTGCTATCACCAACGAGATCACGGAAGTCAGAGTGACCGTTGGCGAAAAGACCATTACCTTCAAACGGGGCGCAACCGAAGAAAATGAAGTTGAGTTGAATGACGACTTGTTCAAGATAACAGGTTACAACAACAATACTCATGCGGGCGAGGCTACCGCAACCATAGCGGCAAGCGGCAACTTCAGCGGTGAACTGACCGGCACGTTTGTAATTGCTGCGCGCAACATCATCGTCCGCATCGAAAACCGAAGCGCCGTCTATGGAGAGGCCGACGCCCTAAGTAGTGTTGAAAACATCGGTTGGTCGCTCGTCGATCCGTCCAAATATGGAGACTACGCAACATCACATAAGTTCGTTTGGAACTGGCAGGAAGATTGGGACAGTTCGGAGAGCGATCCCAAACACTATGTCGTTTACCGTACCGATAGCCTTGGTATCAGCCTTGGCATCAACGGTGGCAAATACAGCGCAAAACAGGACGGCAATTTGCTTGTCGGCACCTATTCGATAACCGACCACAGCATATCCCTTGCGTCCACAGACGACTACAACATCACCTTTGTGGGCGCTTGGACGGGCTCGGACGACTACAACGGCAAAGCGGGCACCTACACTGTGACCGAGCGCGAGATCGTTCTTACTATCGGCAATTTGTCCGCTCAATACGGCGACTACGATCAAAACGCCATACAGCTTGGCCAAATGCTTGCCAAAGATACTTTGCTCCAACATAGCTACACCGTTGATAAAGGTTATACCGGTGCGGCCATTCTTGCTGCAGACAAGAATATTTTGTTTGGCGGCATCACCCTTTCCATTGTCCACAACGACAATTGGAGCAAGGGCTCCAACAAGTGGCTCAATGCGGGTAGCTATGCTATCATTGCAAAATTCGATGTTTCCGCCACGAACGCCAAATATTACATCGGTGGTGAGACGCAAGACGACTACAACTATACTGTGGGCGCTCAATACAAGATAACGCTTGCGGGCACTTTTGACGGCGCAGGCAATTATGGCTCGGACAGCGGTTTCGCTATCGACGCCGACACCCCGTACAAAGAGCACGCCGGCACCTTCACCGTGACGCCTCGCGAAATCACCATCACGATAGACCACATCGAGCACGAGTACAACGGCGAAGAACCCACCGCAGAAGAGTTGACGTGGGAGTTGAAGGACGGTAGCACCCTTGCTACCGGCGACAAAGAGGATATTCTCGGCGTCAGGTTGACCAAGGCTCCCGGCGTCGACGTTGGCCCCTACACTGTCACGGGCGCCTACACAGAAAGCGGCAGCTACATCGTCAGCTTTGAAGGCGGAGTTAACGCCGTGCAAATCACCCAACGCAAAATTACCGTGACGTTGAACAAGCAAACTTCCGTCTACGGCGAGGGCGAGCCTGTCGGCGAAGCAGAGGGCGAAAACTGGACTGCAAAATTGAGTTCCGACAGCAAATATAAGGATGTCGAGGGTGCGCAAGCTATCGTCACGCCGTCCGGAAAGGGCGTAAAAGATGACCTTCAAATCAAAATCACCAAGGATTTGGGCGCCGATGTGGGCACCTACAACCTTGTACCCACCTATTCCAACAACAACTACGATGTGACCTTTGAGGGAACGGAGAAAGGCTACGAGATCACCAAGCGCCACATCATCATCAACATCGGCGACAAGTCGTCCGACTACGGCGAGGCGCTGGATATCAACGATGTGCTCGGCTACGTCTGGAGCGTGGTGGAGGACGAGTCCGCCTATACAAGCTACACGTTGACGAAGAACTGGACGGGAACGGCTCACTACAAAAACGAGAACCTCGGCGTCAAGCTCAAGATTGCCGCTGATGGCTACACGGGCACAAGCAGCGTCCTCAAAGTTAAGGATGGCGGCTATGCCATAGTGGTGGACGGTAGCGAGCTCAACCCCAACTACGAGTTCTACTTCAAGGGCGAGTGGTCGGGCGACGGCAGCTATCAAGTGAAAGACGCCCCCATGAGTGGCGAGTACAGCGGCCACGCAGGCGTTTACACCGTCAACAAGCGCAAGATCACCGTCACGCCCATCGATACGGGCAGCACCTACGGCGAAAAGGCCTTGGACGCAATCAACGCCGAGTTGAGTGCACAAAGCGCCTGGAACGCAACCTCTGACTACGCAGGCAGCGCAATTTTGTCCGCCGATCTTGAGGCCCTTGCAAAGTGCATCAGCTTTGCAGTGCAGTACGACAACGCATCGGATATTGCCACAAGCGGTTATCTGCACGCCAACAGCTATCGCGTGGTGGGCAATTTTGACACTACGCACGACACAACGCAGGTTTGCAACAACTACGATGTCACGTTTGGCGGCAGTTGGGCCGGCGAGGACGACTACCAAGGCAAAGCGGGTACCTACACCGTCAGCAAAAAGCAAATCACGCTCACAATCAACCCCGACGTGATGACCTACGAATACGACGGAAAGGATCACACCGACATACTTGCCTTTGGCAAAGAGTACGTTGGTAAACAGTGGACTTTGAAAGACGTGTTCGGCACGGTCGAATTAGTCAAAAAGTTGTCCGATGACAAGTTGGACGACACGCTTGAAATGCTCGGCATCAAGCTTAGCAAGGACGCAGGAACAACTGTCACTTTGTATTCCGTATTGGCAAGCGCTACAAACTCCGACTACAATGTCACTTTCGAAGGCACATCCAACTGCGTACAGATCACTCCGCGCAAGGTAGTTGTCACTATCAACGACCAATACGCCATCTACGGCGAGTCGGAGTATATCAACAAGGAACAAGGTATCGGCTGGACATTGAGTCTTGCCGAGGAAAGCGTATATTACGGCAAGGAGGGCATTAAAGCTCTTGTCGGAGACGTGAGCACGCTCAACATCAATCTGTTCAAAGATTTGGGCAGAGATGTTGGCACATACGCAATTTACGTAACGTACAGCAACAGCAACTACGACTTCACGCTAAAAGGATCTTGGCAGGGCAGTGGCTCGTATGGCGACGATTTGCCCTATGCGGAGCATGCGGGCACATACAACATTGTCAAACGCAAGATCGAGGTGGAAATTCTCGGTCAAAGTAGCGTATATGGCGAAAAGCCCAACCTTTCCACCGCACGCAACACGGCTTGGCGACTTAAAGAAGGCGCATACACACCCGATTACGGCGATTTACAAGACAAACTTGTCGGCAGACTCAACCCCAACACAATTCTCAGTAGTGACTTGTTGGATATCCGATTTGACACGACGGCTGACAATCTGACGCACGTTGGCGAGTACGGAGATATCACCGCATCGTGCAAAAACGACAACTACGAAGTTACGTTCTTGTGGGATAGCGATTATTGGACGAAAAACAATGGCGAGATCGTCACGTCTACAGAACTCTCTCCCAACGGAGATGGAGTTGTTACAGCAAAAAAAGCTGTCAACATCGAAAAACGTATCATCTACATCAACCTGTATAGCGTATCGGTTAAATACGGCGAGTTGCCCAATGACGCAAAGGTTGTAACTGTAGGCGGTCACCAAGAATTGGTTTTGGATAACACCCACGGCACCCACTGGCGGGCAAGCGGCGTTGTCAATGGCAACGGCTTGGCACTTGTAAACGGCGACATGATTTCGGTTGTGATCGGCATTTGGTATTACGACTCTGCCACCGGCACAGGCAAACCGTATGAAGCGGGCATCTCCGTCGCCGACTCGGTTAAGTGCTACGTTTACGCACGCATAATGACTGATGAAGACGAACTTGGCGACGGATTCAAAGGGCGCGAAGAGGCAACCGACAACTACGAAATTGTGGTACAAGGTGAAACCGAATTTACAAATGTTCGCGATCCTAATGGCAAATACGAAGTTTCTTACGGTGGAGCAACTTACACAAGCGAAGCTGCAACTCTCGAGATAACAAAACGTAACGTTACCGTCACTCCCGACAGTACTTCGGTCGTGTACGGCACACCCTATACAGCGAAATCCATTGGCTGGACGGCAAGCGGAGACGGTTACTACTCCGAAGACGTAGATGCCTTCAAAGAGTTGGGCGAGGTCAGGTTCAAGACAGAACCGCCCAAGAGCACTTCGGGCAACATCAAGGTGGGCGTATATACGCTTGAATTGAAACCCATCAACGACGAAGAGCTTCCCGCACGTGCCAACTACAATATCACCCGCGAAACAGGCACCTACACCGTCACGGCTAAGACCATCACATACGTTTTGGGTGATGAAAGCGGCGCTTACACCGGTCAGCGTCCCACGCTCGAATCCACATCTACGGGTATCACGGGTATTGTTGATGGCGATAAGTTGCACATTGCACGGAACGTCAGCACCAACCTTGCAGGCACCTGGGGCGTAGGTAAATATCCTATCGTCGGCACGCCGATAAGCGACAACGTCAACAACGACGCAGAAAACTACAACTTTGTGTTCAGTGGCGGTTGGGAGTCCGTTCCCAGCGACGAAAAGGCGGGCGAGTTTACCGTTTTCGGCAATGCGGGCGTCTACACTGTCACTGCCGTAGATCTCACAGTGGCGTTTATGCGTCAGACAGCGGTTTACGGTTCGGAACGTGCCACAAGCGGCACCAACTACGACATCACTCGCAACGTCGGCTGGAAATTGGTTTCCGGCAACCTTGTCACTGGTGAAAACCTTACCTTTACAGTAAACCTTGTCGCGAGTGGCGACGATTACTTCCAAAGTTACTATCTGTTAGTCAAACGCAATGGTGCCGAAATTACTTCCGACATCATCGGTTACGACGTAACGATAACCTTTACTGCAAACAAAAATTACAACATCACATTTACCTATGACGAAACATCCTTCACGGGAAGGTCTGACTACGCTATTTCGTCTGTAGACGGCAGCTTTACGTTGCAACAAGCCTTCGTGGTGGAACCTCGTCAAATTACAGTCACCATCAATGACAAGTCCGGCACATACGACGGCACCGACATTGGCGGCAAAACTTTCGGAACAGGCGACTACACGGTAGGCAACAGTGCAGCCAACGACTCTGGTTCGGCTTTGGTCAGAGGTGTGGATAACCTCGGCATCACATTTTCCGCCACGGGCGTCAATGCTGGCAAATATCCTATCACGGCGACCTACACAAACGGCAACTACGACATCGACTTCACGGGCAACTGGGATGGTGCAGAACACAAGGGCGAAGCCGGCACCTACACAATCAACCCCAAAGCCGTCACAGTCACCATCAACGACGACAGCCGCGACTTTGCAGGCAAGAATTTTGAAGAATATATCGCTAAAGAAGGCGGTTGGAGCGTTGAGGGGCTTGTCGATGCCGATAAGAGCGGCGGCGACCCCAACAAGACAAAATTCGACATCACGCTTTCGATAGTCAACGGCGCCAACGAGTGGCATGCCGGCAAATACGCCATCACGGGCGAAGTGACAGGCACATCCAAAAATAACTACACAGTCACCTTCAACGGTAGCTGGAGCGGTGCAGACGAACATCTCAACAAGGCAGGCACCTACACAATCAACCCGCTGGCGGTGCAAATCACTCTGAACGAGCAAACATCTGTCTACAACGGCAGCGAGCCGACCGAGCTCAACGTCAAATATGGTGAGGCTTGGGTGTTTACCGATGTGTCGGGCGTGCTTGCCGAGCTGTTCAAAGACAACAAATTGGACGGAGTCGATATCGACACTGCCCTGGTCCTTGTTTTGTCCAAAGTCGGTGGCACCGGCGCCGGCAACTACAAGATATCGTTGGATAGTTGGGACAACCACGACTACGAATTGTCGGTGGAGAACGAATCCAACACTGCGTACAGCATAACCCCTCGCCCGGTGGAAGTAACCATCAAGGCGCAAACGGGCGTGTACGGCACAACGCCCAGCGTTTTGTCGACGGAGTACGACGTGGAGTCTCCCGATGAAGATAGCGGCCTTGTGGGTTCGGACAATCTCAACATCACAATCAAGCTTGCCGAGTCGACAAACAAATCCACAAGCGGCAACCTCAAAGTTGGTTGGTATGCGCTGGAAATCACCTGCGACAACAGCAACTATATTGTCACATTCACAGGCGACAACAGCAACCTCACCTTGCCCGAATATGCAGAACTGACGTCTCACAAAGCAGGTGAGCCCGCATTTGCCGACGGCAAAACAACAATTGACAACCTGTTCTACGTGAGCAAGCGTCAGATCCTGATCAACATCCTCGACCAATCCGCCACCTACGACGGAACGCCGTGCGGCACCCTTGATGGCGACAATCCCGCTCAGGACAAATGGGCGGCAGTATCTGCACTCAACGCCGCAGGTTCGGCTATCATGGGCGAGGGCGACCTTGCCGACAAACTGGATATAACTATCTCCACGGCAGAAAGCCCCATCGATGCAGGCAGGTACTACCTTGTTGGCAAACTTGGCACGGACAACGACAGCGGCAACTACGAAGTGGTGTTCAGCGGCAATTGGGTAGTGGATACCGACGGCGCTTTGCCCGACCATTACACCGACATCGTGATTGGCAGCTACACTAACGGTGCAGGCGTATTTACCATCAACCCCGCAGAGTTGGAAATCACTATCACCCGTCAAACCCACGAGTACGACGGCGAAACGGGTACGATTCTCTCCGTACAAGGCACCAACGAAGAAGGCAAGTACGCTAACTGGTACGTCAGCAAAGGTAAGATTTACGACCGCAACGACAGCAAGGACGTCAATTACTTTGCCACATTCACGTTGAGCCGCACAGACGCCACAAACGTCCATGTTGGCGAGTATGCTCTCACGTACACGTTTACGAGCAAAGTCGCAAACAACAACTACAACATCACCTATGTGACGACCGACGCAGTGTTTGCTATCACGCAGAGACTCATCACAGTGAAAATCAACGACCAAGAAAGTTTCTACAACAGTCAGGCTGTGACGCTTGCCAATGTTGAAGACACCGATTGGGTGGCGACGTTGCACGACTCAAGCACCTACAAAGAAGGCAACGCCAAAGTTGACGGCGACGACCTGCAAATCACCCTGCTCAACACGCACATAGACGCATTCAAGGCGGGCGCATACCCCATCACGGGCGTTTGCAACAACTCCGACTACAAAGTTGTGGTTTGGACGGGCAACTGGAGCAACGAATCCAATGCGGGCAACAAGTTCGGCGTTGACGACGGCACCGCCGGCACCTACACTGTAAAACAGCGCAATGTCACGGTGGAAATTCAGGTTCAACAGCAAGTTTACGGCGATGAAATTATCGTTAGCAGCCTGACCAATGTAAACTGGAAAGATATTTCCGACAAATCAGTCGACGGCAACGGCATTTTGGATATCGAAACGCTGACAATCGTGCTGTCTCTTGGCACCTTCCAAAACGATGACTACAATACAAGCGACCCCGTAACGGGTTGTGTCAAGGTTGGCACATACAACCTGCTTGTCACCTACACGGATAACCCCAACTACGTGGTAACCTTCAAGACGTCGACCAAAAAAATTTCTATGTCGAGTGCCGCCGAAGGCAAACTCACCGGCAAGGCTGAGGGCGTGTTGCAAATTGTAAAGCGCAAGATAACCGTTTCGCTCAATGCACAAACGCACACCTATGACGGCACGGCAGGCACACCCGAAGACAATTTGTTCACGGTGGGTGTTGCCACCAACAGTGCAAGCGGCAATGTTGCCCTTGCCAAGGGTGACACGGCTGAAAGTCTCAACATCACGATAAGCCGCGACGAAAACCACAATGTCAACAAGGGCACCTACGATCTTGTGGGCGATTGGCACAACGACAATTACGACATCGACTTCCAAAACGAGGAAGGCGCATACAGTATTACCGCTCGTAAACTCGTTGTCGAAATCGCCGACCAACTTGGCAATGTCTACACCGGTTTGAAAAACGCGCACGAGGCAAAGCAAAATGGCGACTATTGGAAACTTGCCGAAGGCTCCGAGTTCGCAACGAAAGGCGACAGAACTGCGTTTGCAATCGAGCTGACCATTGTCAACGAAGGCGACTGGGAGGTTGGCAAATATGCAATCAAAGCCGAAGTCACCGCAGGAAACAATCTCGGCAACTACGAAGTGACCTTTACCGGTAACTGGGTCGGCAACGACGAAAACAACAAGCAAGCCGGTATCTACGAAATCACTGCCAAGGAAATCACGGTGGTGGTGAAGTCTCAATCCACGGTATATGGCGAGGCTATCCACAGCTTCACCGAGAGCGACTGGGGTCTGAAAGCAGGTTCCGAGTTTGCCGACGGCGACGACAAGGCCTCGTTGAACGTCACCCTTGCCAAAGAGAAAGAGGGCGCCAACACTGTCGGCAAGTACAACATCAGCGCAAGCTACAAAAACGACAACTACAACGTGACCTTCGAGGGAGCGGAAAACGGCTACGAGATCACCCAGCGCCCGGTCACAATCGTGATACTTGCCCAAAGCGGCGTATATGGTGGTTTCCAACATCCGGCAGGCTTGCGTGATCACCCCAACGGCGTAGGCGTCAGCTCTGCACAAAACATTGCTTGGAGAGTTGCAGATGAAAGCACGTATCAAGTGTTGGAGCGCGACAGCCTGGAAATCACGATAGCCATTGTATATGCAGAAGGCAACTTCAATGCCGGCAGCGGACAGCTCAATGCGGGTTGGTACGGTCTCACCGTCACCTACAACAACGAGAACTACCTGCTCACCTTCGAGGTGGACAACAGCTCCATCAGGCCCAGTGAGGGCAATGTCACGGCAGAAGATCTCGCCGCCCACCCGATGAGCGGCACGCAGGAAGGCACAACGTACAACGTAACCAACGGTTACCGCATCTATCCTCGCCGTATCGGGATCCTTGTGGCCAATCAGGAAGACTTCTACAAGGGCAAAGACCAAGCACCCGCATTGAAACAAAAAGGATCGCAAGACGGAATGCTTGCAAACGCTTGGATTGCCCAAAACGTACTCAACGGCAGTGCGCCTGCCATTCTCGCAGGCGACGAAGAAAACTTCAAAATCACGCTCTCGATTGAAAACAGCACCGCCAAGTGGAACGCCGGCACCTACAACATTGTCGGCAAGATTGAGGGCGCAGCCGAGGGCAACTACACAATCGAGCGCATACAAAACGGTCAATTTACCATCAAGCCGCGCGAAGTCACAGTGACGGTCAGCTCGCAACGCTACGCCGAATACAACGGCCAAGACTGGCGTAACGACTTTGCCGACAAGAGCAGAAAAGTAAATAAATTTGACGGCAATGGCTACTGGACAGCCAATACGGAATCCGGCGACACCGGAGTGCTGGCCGCCGATCAGGAATTGTTTGCACAGGCAATCGAACTGTATCTGACGGGCGAGGCCAAGGCTGCCAACAGCTACTCCGCCGACGGCAAATGGAGAAAGGACGCCGACGAAGACATCAAGATCAACTACACCGTCAGCTACAGTGGCTACGCAGTGTTTACTGTCAAGCCGAGGGATCTGGTGGTGATCATCAACAACCTCACATCTGTCTACGGCGAGGATCTGGCGGCGCTCAACCCGACGGAGACGCTCAACTACACAATTTACCACAACGGCAAGATCGCCGGCGACGATAACGTCACAGTGGTGGCGGGCGACGACCTACGCATAACGCTTGCAAAGGAAGGCGGCAACGACGTGGCGCAACACCACATCACCGCCGGCTGGAGCAACGACAGCAACTACACGGTAACCTTCTATGGTGCCAACTACGATACGGACAAGGCCGCCAAGAACGAGCGTCAAACAGAGTCCGAGCTGAACAAAGTGGGCTTTGGTGCGCACACCAACAACCCCTACGCCCTGTACTTTATCACACCGCGTCCGTTGACGGTTCACATCAACAACCAAGGCGGCGTGTTTGGCGGACTCACCTACACCAACCTCAACAAGTTGCAGGGATCCGGGCTCGGCGAAAACGGCTGGTACATCGAGCGCTTCACAAACGAGGACGGTATCAGCAAGGACAACATAACCAAAGGTAACTATGTGATATCCAGCGACTCTTTGGGGGTCGACCTCACACTGGTGTACATATCCAGCGGTGCACACAACACCGGCAGATGTGCTATCACGGGAGACTGGAAAAACAAAAACTACATGGTGACCTTTACGGGCGACTGGAAAGGCGAGGACGAACACAAGGACAAAGCCGGCGTGTTCGAGGTTTCCAAGCGCGCAATCACCATCACCATCACAGACATCTCCAAGCCCTACGACGGCACAGAGCAAGAGCTTGATAACAGCAAAAACGTCAACTGGACAGAGAGAGTCACCAACGACCGCGACAACAACACCGTAACATTTGTTACAGGTGATGGCCTGCCTGTCATGGATGTGTCCGTGAGAGTTTCCGGCGCCAAGGATGTTGGTTCCTATGCAATACATATTGTTATCAAACGCAGCGAAGACATCATCTTCGACAGTGAAAAAACGCCATTGAGCGACACGGTCAAACTCAACGAGGCCGGCCAGCTTGTGGTTTACACCGACGAATACGAAATCACCGTGGTGGGATCGCTTGCTCGCCCGCAAGTTGAGGGTGACGAAGACAAAGACGTCAAGGTTTGCGGCCAGTTCACAATCACGCCGAAAGAGGTTACTCTCACCATCGACGATGAAAGCGGCTTCTATGGCGAGACGACCGAGGAAGATGCGAACAAGGCACTCTCTTGGCAGGATCTGAACGGCAGAATTGTTCCTGAGGACCTCGCAGCTATCAAGGATGCCGTAAAACTGAAAATCGAAGGCCCCTCCTACCGTGGAAACGGCACGAATTATCTGTGCGCAGGCAACTACAATATCACCGGCAGCGTTGTTGAGTCAGACAACGAAACGGTCAAGAACTACACAATCACCTTTACGGGAATTCGCGGCGACCGCGACTACGGCACATTTGCCGTCGGAGTGCGTTCCATCACCATCAACATCACGCCGGGCTCCACGTTGTACGGCAACGATTTGGCGACACCTGCGTATGAGGCAGAGGTGACCGACCCCACTTTGCGCAATGCTGCAATCCTGGATTTCGACAAGGCTACATTCGCAAAGGCTATCAAACTTGAAATTCTCAGCAACGGCGCCCACCAAAGCACGTCTAAACACCTCAAAGCCGGATCCTACCCAATCTGGGGTAGCATAAATGGCGGATACGAGGAAGTTATCGGCAACTACAAGATCCGCTTTGTCGGCTCCTGGACGGAAGGCGGCAAGAAGGGCGACTGGGATAGCACTGAGGATGGCACATATCTCAACCTGGTTGCGGGTACGTACATTGTGACTACCAAAAAGATCACCGTAACGCTCGGCACCAACAAAGATAATCTCACAAGCGAATACGGCGACGAACTGAAGAGCGATTGGGGCTGGCAAGTGACTGGCGGCAACCTCGTTGCAGGCGACGAGCTTGAGATCGTCATGAGCGTCAGCGCCGAGAAAGGCTCCGACGCCAACAGCTATCCTATCACTGCCACACTCACAGCAGGCGCCAAGGATAACGACAACTACAACGTGAAATTTGTGGCAGGCACCTACACAATCACCCCGCGCAAGCTCAACATTGATGTGAAGAGCCACTCAATCATCTACGGCGATGAGGAAACTCTGCCCGCAATCACAACGACCCGCACCACGGGCAGCAGCTCCGAGTGGAAGGTCGACGGTGACGACGTTTCGTTTGCCATCTCCATCACGGGCGCAATGTACTCCGAAACCGAGCACCTGCGCGTCAAGAAGGGCGGCTATCAGTTTACCATCAAGCTTGCGGGCGCCAAGGCGGGCAACTACCAAATCGTAAGCGACAATAGCAGTAAGGCCACGTATGTTGTAAATCCTCGCCCCGTGACGGTCACAATCGACAACAAGGAAAGCGTCTACGGCGAGCAAGAAGCAGACCTCACCTACACGGTTGAGGGAGAGACCGCAGGCAGAGGCATTGCCCTTGTGGCGGCAGGCACGGGTCTTGCAACCGGTGATGACCGCACTTTGCTGGGTATAACGCTTACCCGTCAGGGCCTCAGCGCAGGCAAAAACGGCGTGGATACTTACGCAATCACAGGTTCTGCTAACTGCATTGACTATGAAGTGAAGTTTGAGGGTAATTGGGATAAAGAAGGCGATACCGACGGCAATAATGACAACGACGGAAAAGCCGGTGTGTACACAATCAACCAGCGCAACATCCGCATTGTTATCCACAACCAGTGGGCAGTGTACGGAGAAACAATCAACGTTACATCTGTCCAGGGCTACGACTGGGATGTGCTGGACGAAACAGAAATAGACGGCATCAAGTACTACGGCCTCAAAGCCGGCGACAACCTCGGTATTACGTTGTCTTTGACAAACTACGTTGACAACACAGGTAAAAACTACACAGTACGTCCTCGCGGCGCATACGAACTCCAATACACTGTCGGCAACAAAAACTACAACGTGACAGTAGTTCGCACCACGTTGCCCGATGGTGATGCTGCGGCGGCAGAGTTCCCCCAAGACTTCAGCAAGAGCAGCACCTCTGTTGGCGAAGCGATGTGGGGTTACAGCTCGCCCATCAGCGACGACCTGCGCAAAGCCAACCACGGTTACTTCTTTGTGACGGTGCGCACAGTGTACGTCAACATCAAGAACCAAAGCGGCGTCTACGGTGAGGAATATGCCCTGTTGCAAACTTTCGAGGGCGACAACCCCGCCTACACGTTATCGCTGGCAAGCGGCCTCACGGGGGAGATCTTCAGGGATGACCTGTCTGTAACATTCTCGCTGGTGACCACAGCTTACGGCGGAGAGAAACCGGATAATAGCGGCACGCTGTCCTATGCCGGCAAGTATCCCATCACCGGCAGCGCAATCAATGCAATGCGCAAGGGTACAACAGCAGATAACAGTATTCTCACCAACTACAACTTCACGTTCACAGGCGAGTGGACGGGCAAGGAACTCTATCCCAGCGGAAGCGAATACGCAAATCGCGTGGGCGTGTTTACCGTGCAGCCTCGTCAGGTTTCGGTTATCGTCACCAACACCAGTGCGACATACGGAACATACAAGAACCTGAGCAAAGACGGCGGCAAATTCCTGTTGATCAATCAAAAGGGTTACACTGCCAGCGCAAACTACAGCAGCGGCAGGGCATTTGTAAACGGCGATGAAGATTTGATGGGCTTTGTCCTCTCCGTGACATACCTCGGCAACCAGCTCAGCACAGGTGGTGCGCTCAAAGTTGGTTCTTACACGATAGAACTCACCCGAGAGAATTCCACGGCAAGTGAAGAGATCAAGAATAGCTACTCTATCACGCCGCAAAACGGCACGCTAACCATCGACAAAGCCAACATCACCATCAACATTGCAAGCGGACAGTACAGCACCTACGGCGACGAGCTCAAGTTGGAGAACGTTCAATGGGACAGCATAGGTCAACAAGACAAACTGTACACCATAGTGGGCGACGGTTATGTGACGGGCGACGTGCTCAAATTCACATTGCTCACATCTCTTATCGACTACTTCGATGGAGAAGATAACTACAAGCCTGTTGCCGACGGCAACTATCCCGCTGCAGGCAACTATCCTATCTATGTGACCGCTTGGACGAACGCTGGCGACAACGCCAACTACAACATGCCCACTTACACGGGCAGTTTCACGGGCGGTATCGATCCCGACGACGATCACTACGCCAACATTGCGGGTATCTACACGATCCGCAAAAAGACGATCAAGGTCACCATCAATGACATGAGCATTGAGTACGGCGAGCCGATTGACAAAAATGCATTTACCTGCACAATGCCTACAGGTTGGAAAGTGGGCAATGACACCGATGATGTTATCAAAATTGATCTTTCAACCGGAGCAACAGCAGGCTCGTCTGTTGGAACCTATGCCATCAACGGTAACTGCATCAGTGACAACTACGAAGTAGAATTTGCGGGCAGCTGGCTGGACGGCAAAGCAGGTACTTTTACGATCAACGCACGCAGGATCGTGGTGGTTCTCAGGCCGCAATCGTCAATCTACGGTGACAACCCCAGCGCAAGCAGTACGACGAACTATTGGTTTGTGGTAAAGGGCAAAACCCAAGTTACAAAAACCACGGAGTACTCATCGGATGAATGGCGGAACGTGTTCGGAGTTAACACAATAACAGACTTGTCTCAACTGCTTGTAACGCTCACCAAGCGCACAACCGCCCGCGATACCGACAACGGCAACGACGGCAACGGCCTGTACGGCGGCGTCTACGACATCGTCGGCCAATGCAACAACTACAACTACGCAGTAACCTTTACAAAGTTTGTTGGTGAGAACGCAAAAGACTACGAAGAAGTTACCGAAGACACTTGGGGCGAGTACACAATCAAGCCGCGCGAGATCACCATCAAATTGAAGGCTCGCAACGAGGTGTACGGCTCCTCCGACGAGGTGAAGTACGGTGCGCGCCTCAACAACGCAATGGACGTCGCTTGGGAGTACGCCGACGGCAGCAAAGAATTTGTAACCGGCCACGAGCAATTCCTCAGCTTCTCTCTAAAAGCCACCTCGACAACGGGGGCTCTGTATGTACCCACCGGAGATTACGAGATTTTGGCACACTGGGGAGAGAGCATCGGCGACACAACCGATCCCAACTATCGCTTGAAGAACCTGTGCTACAATGTGAACTTTGTAAATGCCGATGGTAAAAACGCCGAAGGCAATGAGTTGTTCTCGATTACCCCCGCCGACGTTCAGCAAAAGGATCGTTCCGCCGACAGTGACCGCCACGAAACGTTCAGCGGAACGCTGTGGAACAGAACCGAAGTGTATCGCGGCAGCCCGTTCGAGCTCAGCGTCACCGACGAGTACCTGGCATTTGCCGGCGATATGACGTATGCCGACGCCACCATAACCTACAAGGATCTCAAACTCAACGGCGAACCGGCAGAATCACTGGCCGAAGACAAAATCTCCGTTGACGGGTTCGGCGTGTGGACAGTGACGGTTTGCGTCTCGGTAGGCAATCACAACAATGTTGAGTTTACGCTTACCCTGACCATCATGCAGGCAGAGCTCACCGTCAAGTTGAAGAGTTCCGAAGAGGGATTTAACCCCTTTACCAGCTTGTACGGCACATATCTTGCCAGCGGCAAGACAAAATCGGGCGCACACACCTTTGCCGAGTTGGAACAAGCCGTCAAGGAATGGCTGTTTAGCACCGACGAAGTTGTCATCGCCTCGATCGACGGCAGCGAGGGCCTGTACGACGGCGTCCTCATAAAAGTCATCGAGTTCCTGCTCAAAGATACCACCGTGAGCGTCACGGTAAATGCCTCCAGCGACAACGCCAGCACGGGCGGCTATCTGGACGCCGGCCTGTACAGCATATCCTTTGTGTCCACGGGCAACATCAGCATCAAGTTCGACCAAGTCTACTCGGTGGTGAATATCACCAAGAGGTCCATCTCGGCGAATTGGCAGGCAGAAGGCACTCCGCAAGCCACCGGCGACTACGAGGGTAGCGTCAAGTACGACTACAACTACAACGGCGATCAACACCTGCCCACGCCCTACACCAAGGACGTGAAGGACGGCGACAAGGTTGCCAACGGCAAGTACGGCTATCAGATCAAGCTGTGGCAAAACGGCGATTGGAACCCCATCTACTCTATCTCGGCTGTGGGAATCTATCAAATCGCTGTCGTTGTGGACTACGACACGCAAAGCGATGGCAATGCCGATATCGGCAACTACACCGTTGATGCAAAAGTTGTCTACGTGGAGATCAAAGCGGTGGATATCACCGTGACGATACACAATCAAACTGTAGAGTACGGCGAGGACGAACTCAACGTCAACGCACTCCAAGACGCTTGGACCATCGACGAGGCAAGCAAGAAGTTGCTGCCCGCAGGCGAAGATTTGCGCATCGTACTTTCCGTTGCCGGCTACGACAACAATTTGGCAAGACGTCCCGTCGGCAACTACGCCATCACAGGTGCCTATGCGAACGGCAACTACGTTGTGCACTTTGTCGGCACATGGGATGAAAACGGCGACACAGACGAGAACACAGACAACGATAAATGCGCCGGCGTGTACACGGTGACCAAGCGCAAAGTAACGGTTACGGTGCACGACCTGGAATATATGTACGGCGCCAACCCGGAGAACAAGGACTTCAACTTTGCAGATTTGGGCAGCCAGGCGTACAGCACGTCTCGTCCCGAGGACGTCAGCACATTCTCTGCGCAAGCGCAGGCTACCACTGTGCCCATCTTCCCCGACGATTTGGCCGACGTCAAGATCCGCATAACCCTTGCGGCAAGTGAGGCGGACTACACGTCCACGGGATACCTCATGGTGAGCGCTGCGGGCTACCGCTTGGCCAGCTCTTATAACGCCAACGGCAACTACGAACTCACCTTCGTCACCGACAGGAACGAGCCCAATGCACAGAACACCTATCCAAAACTGACCATTACACAAAGGCCGCTGGCCGTCAACATCCAGACAAGATCGGTAGTGTACGGCACGGATCGTCCCACAATGCCCATGAACTACATCGTGATGGGCTGGACGGCAAAGGACGAGACCTGGTTCAACATCAATCGCGACACGCCCGCATCATTCTTCACATTTGCGGTGCGCAACGCCGCAACGGGCTCCCTTGTGGAAGATGCCAAGGCCTACGACCCCGTTGGTGAGTACATCATCATGATGTTGACCAACACCGCCGCCGACCACGAGATAGGCAAAAACTACAGCATCGTTGTGACGGGCGAGTGGAACAGCGACAAGTACTATATGGGAGAAAACGGCAAGGCCGGTATCTACACTGTCACCCCCAAGGCCATTGCAATAACTGTCAGTGGGGCGCAGGGCGAGTACGGCGACAACCGCACCGACCAACTTGGTTGGGAGCTTGTCAGCCAGCTGGCGGGCAGCGAGACCCGCGACGTGCTCGGCTTCGCCTTTGATCTGAGCGAGGTCATCCTCGCAAACCGCCACACCAACAAAGTGGGCAGCTACACCGTCACGGCGACCATCAACAATCCCAACTATGTGTTGGACGGCGTGTTTACAACCACCTACGAAATTGTTCCTCGCCAGATTGACATCACCGTGTTGGATCAAAGCAGCGAGTACGGCGACAGGCACGGCGACTTTATCGCCAGCCTCGGCTACACCGTAGGTTGGACAGCAAGTCGTACGGGCGGCGTCAGCGGCGATGGCATTGCCTATACAGACGACCTGATCGTGACTGTGCTTGGGTTGTACACCGATATCGACAACAACGTGTTTGTAAAAGACTATGCGGCCGGCATAACCGTGGACAGAAACACCCTGGCCGATAGCAACTATCACGTCAACAATATCGTCAGCGGAACGCTGCACGTAGTACCTCGCGAGATAACCATCCGAGTGAACGAGCAGAGCAGCGAGTACGGCGAAGAACATCCGTTCAGCACTCAATACAACGTGGATTGGACTGCGTCCCGCACACATCACCCGACATTTGCCAACAGCGACAACGCAACCGTGCTGATAGAGGACATCTACGACATCGCACTGTTCTGCGACATAGACAAGGCGTCGCCTGCGGGCAGCTACCGTCTGAGAGCAGAGTTTGCCAACTCCAACTATAAGGTAACAACCGTCGAAGGCAACTATGTCGTCACTCCTCGCAAGATAACGGTGACGATAGAGAACGCTTCTTCCGAATACGGAGACGATGTTGTGGCCCTCACCTATCGGGTGAGCCGCACAGGCGGCAATGCGCTGGTAAATGGTGACGAGCTCAACATCACGCTGACAGCCCTGTTGCCAAGCGGAGCAGCGGTGGACGGCACGACGCATGTCGGCAAGTATCCCATCATTGTGACGGCAAGCGACAATCCCAACTACGCAATCACCTTTGCGGGAGAGTACAACGGAGACCTGCCCGGTAACAGAGTGGCAGATCAGGCCGGCGTGTACGAGGTGACAAAACGTCAGATCATTGTTACCTTCGATAGCGAAAGCGAGTACGGCGACCCGATAGATCCGCACGGCGCAAGCTACCGCTCCAACGGCAAGAGCGGCCCCGCAATGGTCAACGGCGACAACCTCGGTTACGAATACACTTGGATAGACGATCCCTATGCCGATGCCAATCTTGTGGGCGGCTTTACCAAAGTGGGCGAGTACAGGTTGCAGGTGACCAAGCCCACCGTGCAGAGCAGCGTTTGGGATAACTACGACGTGCAGGACGACTCCAACGAAAACAGCGTGTATCGCATTGTGCCTCGCAAGGTGACCATCACTGTGGACAACGTGTCGCAGGTGTACGGAGACGCATTTGTCGATCCCAACACTCTGGGCAACAGCCTGTTGCACTTTGCTCGCTCCACCGAAGGCAAGAGCGGCGACGCACTGGTAACGGCGGGCGACATCACGACGGACAACCTGACCGTGGCAGTTGGCGCCGAAAACAGGATCTGGTATGTGGGCACCTACGCAATGACGCTGACCTACACCGTCAAGGACGCCGTGAGCGATTGCTACGAAGTAACCGTAGTAAATGGCAGCTACATCATCACGCCCAGACCGGTGACAGTCCACATCAACGACAACACTGTCAAGTACGGCGACGAGTTCAAACAGCCCACCTACGCTGCGGTGCAAGGCTTGCAGACTGGTGACGACCTCAACATCAGATTGCGGGTGGTTTGGCTGGACGGTCTGGCCGATAACGAGCTGCACAATGTTGGCGTCTATGCGATAGGTGGCACAGCCGACAACCCCAACTACGCAGTAACGTTCGAGGGATCGGCAGGCGGGTTTGGCACGTATGCGATAGAGCAAGCCGACAACTTCTTTACCAAGCAGTACACCGGCGACGGCGACATCGACATGGGCGACCCGATCGAACAAGCCGAGCTGCCCACCGCCAAGTGGGGCAACGCCAGGGTAGAGTACTATCTGGATGCGGAGATGACCGTTTTGGCAGACTTTGACGACATCATCAACGCACCCGAGGGCACCTACTACGCCAAGGTGATCGTCGACGAATCACTCAACTGGAAGGGAGCCATGACACGCTTTATGATAAACGTCATCAATAAGCTGTCCCTCCCCGATGGGCTGGATATCACCACCTATGTGATGATCTACGCTTCACAATTTGTAATCCTTACATTTGCGCTGATATTTATCCGTAGGCGCAAAGGGAATAAAAAACAAAGAACCAAATAACACAAAGGCAGGTAAAAAAAATGTTTAATCTGTTGTCAGACAAAATGAAGATCTTCAATTGGGAATTCGATTGGCCTCTCGAAAGCGCACTGTTTTGGCTTTTGATTGTGCAAGTTGCATTGATAATGTTTATGGTACTTGTCTTTGCAATACTTATCAAGCGTGTCGGCACCAACAAAATCGTCGTCGACACCAAGCCCAGCGAACGTATACTCACCGGACTGACTCTCGACCTATCCATGGTCAAGCGCACGTTCGATGTGGGCGAGCAGTTCAACTGCGACGGGCTGGTAGTAACGGCAAACTACAATCTGGACCCCATGTCCGAACCTATCTCCAAGGTGGCGGTGTTCACACCCGAAACTCTGGAAATGCTTCAGGAAAAAGGCCCTCTGGACGTGTGCTATGCGCTCTATCCCGACACATCCGTCGAGGGCAAGGTGTCTGTTACGGTGTGCTACCAGGGACAGCAAGCGCTGTACGTCATTTCCGTGGGCGAGCACGAAGAAGCTCCCGCACCCGTCGTTGCACCCGTTGTCGTCGAGACGCCCGTGCAGGAAACGGATTCCGTGCGTACTCTTGTGGGGTTGGACCTCAATCTGGAAGTGGTGCAACGGGATTTCGTCGTTGGCGACGAGTTCAATTGCGACGGCCTGATGGTTACCGCCAACTACAGCGAGGAACCCCTTGCCGAAACTATTATCGAGTTCAGCCTCCTCTCTGCGGAAGAGTATGCTGCCCTTTCCGAAAAGGATACCGACGATTGCTATGTCATCCTTCCCGACCTGTCGCAAGAGGGCAAGCCTGCCGTCACTGTTTGCTACAAGGATAAATCGGCCATGTACATGATCGTTGTTTCCTCCAAAGAAGAGGACGTTCAGCCGCAAGAAGAACCTGCCGAGCGCAAACTTGTGGGCGTCACCTTGGACCTTGCGGCCGTAAGATGTCAGTTTACTGAGGGCGATGAATTCGATTGTAACGGCCTTGTGATCAACGCTCAATACGATCTTGACCCCACAAGCGAAACCGTTGCGGAGTTTGCCGTTGTCGATCAGCAGCTGTACGACCATATCACCGCCGAAAATGAGTTGGTCGGTTGCTATGTGATCAAGCCGGATATGTCCGTTGCGGGCGACAAGGAAGTTGCCGTCAAATTTGACGGTCAAACCGCATACTACACAATTTCCGTCAGCGAGCTCACCGAGGAGGAGCGCAAGCAGCGCGAGCCCATCATCATCGAGGAAGAATCGGTCGAGGCCGGCAGATTGCGATACGATCGCAGCTTTACCGCAAGGTTGATCCAGTCGGAAGATGATGTCAAATTCTGGTATAACGACATCAAGAACGAGATACTCAATTACAAAAAGTCCAAGTGCCGCATGAGCTGGAAGCGCGAGACCTTCAAGGTGGGCAAGATCGTCGTTGCAAAATTGTCCTTCCGCGGCAAGACGCTGTGCCTCTTCCTGCCGTTGGACGTGACAGAGTTTGTGGATAGCAAGTATCAACTGGAAGATGTCTCCGACACTCCGTCCAACTTTGATACCCCCGCCATGTATCGTATCAAGAGCGGCAAGCGTGCCAAGTACGCAGTTGAGCTTGTTGCAATGGCAATGGAACGGATGGGCATCGAGCGTATCGAGCGAGAGGCAGAAGACTACTACATGCCCTACGAAGGCATTGTGGAGCTGATAAAGAAAGGACTTGCCAAGCGAGACATCAAGTTTGCCGCCGACGAAGCTATTTTCGACCAAGGCAAGGCCAAGACAGAAGAAGACAACTCTGCCCCGATAGAAATTGCCCCCGGTCTGTTTGTGACATCCAAGACCGTCGAGGAAACGGAAAAAGAAGTCGCCGCAACCGAGGTGCCCGAAGTGCCCGAACGGGTGATTCGCGAGCTTGTTTCGCTGTCCCTCAACACCGACAACGTGCAAAAGGAATTCTTTGTGGGCGACGCCCTCAATCACGACGGATTGGTGGTTACCGCCAGCTACAATGCCGAGCCTTTCACCGAGGAGGTGCAGGACTACACTGTGTTGCCGCCCGATATGGACAAGGAAGGCTCTCCCACTGTTTCGGTAGTGTATCAGGACAGAACGGTCGGCTACCGTATCAACGTTGTTGCCCTGCCCGAGGAGGAGCGCAAGCAGCGCGAGCCCATCATCATCGAGGAGGAGTCGGTGGAAGCCGGCAGATTGCGCTACGATCGCAGCTTTACCGCAAGGTTGATCCAGTCGGAAGATGATGTCAAATTCTGGTATAACGACATCAAGAACGAGATACTCAATTACAAAAAGTCCAAGTGCCGCATGAGCTGGAAGCGCGAGACCTTCAAGGTGGGCAAGATCGTCGTTGCAAAATTGTCCTTCCGCGGCAAGACGCTGTGCCTCTTCCTGCCGTTGGACGTGACAGAGTTTGTGGATAGCAAGTATCAACTGGAAGATGTCTCCGACACTCCGTCCAACTTTGATACCCCCGCCATGTATCGTATCAAGAGCGGCAAGCGTGCCAAGTACGCAGTTGAGCTTGTTGCAATGGCAATGGAACGGATGGGCATCGAGCGTATCGAGCGAGAGGCAGAAGACTACTACATGCCCTACGAAGGCATTGTGGAGCTGATAAAGAAAGGACTTGCCAAGCGAGACATCAAGTTTGCCGCCGACGAAGCTATTTTCGACCAAGGCAAGGCCAAGACAGAAGAAGACAACTCTGCCCCGATAGAAATTGCCCCCGGTCTGTTTGTGACATCCAAGACCGTCGAGGAAACGGAAAAAGACGAATTGGATGATGACAACAAACAATAACCAAAACCAATAGCTCGGCGTAAAGCTGTGTCAGGTGGAAGCGTACAAATGTGCACTTCCACCTTTTGTTTTGGGACTGCGGCAAAATGGGCCGCAGTCTCGAAATTCAGGTGAAGTGTTTGTTTTGATTGTCCCGCGCCTCGACATTTCTCACAGAAAAAACATAAAGAGGTTTGCACTCTCAATATATGGTTGAAGCATTTGTTTTTTTGTTTTGATCGCTCTCGTACCTCGACATTTATTATAGAACCGAACGTTTATTTGCTCGCAGCGTCCAAGGGCGGCGGGGTTGATGACAGGTAAAATTCAGCCACAAGCGCAAACGGCGTCGGTGAGGCTTTCGGTGTGCGGTCGGGCGGCGACGACGGGCGATTTCGGAGGCGTATGCACCAAAATCCCACCCCGTTACGGTAACGCAGGCCGCCGGATAGGGTGAAAACATAACAAAATTGTCGCAAAAAGTCGAATATCGGCTGCAAATGCGAAAAAATTCTGCAAACGTTCACTGTTAAAAATGCTTGAAATACTCTTAAATTGTTGACAAATTGTACAAAAGGTTTATAATTATGTCGTCAAAGTGTGATTTTAACTTTTCGGGGGAGAAAAATCTCGAATTTGGGCGCAAATTTCCGAATTTGAGGTCAAAATCCCCAAGTTTGAGGGCAAACCCCCAAATTTTCGGCAATGGACGTGGCAAAAATGCACAAATTTGTTTACGGCTCTCGCATAATCCAAAACGAGCGCTCGCAATCATTGCAGATCAAGGTAGAAAAACTCGGCAGCTGCCTGTGCAAGGCTGTCAGTTTTCTTGCTATGTTTTTGTTGCTGTTGTTGCTGAGCCTTGTGATGAAGGACGTAGAGCACAATTCGTCCATCGTCACGCCCCAAACCGTGCGCCTGTTGGAGCGAGGCATAGTTTTTGCGTTTGAGCAAATTCGCCACGGGGGGGGGTATGCCCAATATAGCCTGTTAGGTCTCATTTTTGTTGCGCTGTGGTGTGTTTCGACGTGGGTTATCACGTCGTCCAATGCGGCGCATAGTTCGCAATTCATCGGTGCAAACTGCAAATATGTTTGCGGCGATGATTTTTGCGTTAGCAACAAACTTTGTGCGGCGGTATCCTACCGACACAAGGTTTGTTTTTTGTCCTGAACTAAATAGTACCGCATGCAAAACGGCAGGCTCGCCGTCAAGGGCACATCCATTCAAGTGCGCACCTTGGCAAAGCCTTGCAGCAATTTGTGGGCGGTAGTGCAACTAAATCCGTACAATTGTCCAAACTAATATGGGCGATAGGCGGATTTTTTTGATGTCAAAATTCAAGGAGAGGAAATGACAGCAGTCTACTATCTGGTCGGTGCGGCAGGCGCTGCGGCGGTTATCGCAGTTGGGTTGGTGCTCAACAAAAAACTTCCGACAAAACTAAACATCGCACTAAAAACATTTTCGTTGTTGTTGGCGACGGCGTTGTTCTTCCGCTATATGTTGGGACAGGACGTCATTGCCAACATGATCAACAGGCAACCCAACGACACTATCGGCTCCAAGGAGCTGATCACGGTGGCGTTGTTTCAGGTGTGGTTTGCCTACGCAGCGGAGATGTTGGTGGTGTTGGCGCCCTTCTTCAAGGTGCGCACGCTGCCTGCGCTGATCGCATACGTTGCGCTGCCCATATTTGTGTTTAACACGGTGATGTTTCCCGGCCACGTGCTGGCCATCACGGGCGGCGAGGCCCTGCAAACGTTTGACGTCCGAGCCATGCTTATCGGGTTGGAAACGGGCCTTGGTTTGGGCTTCTGCGTTGTGTACACCGTTGTCAATCTTGACAAGGTCATTTTGCGCAAAAAGGAGTGGATATGGTTTGCGTTGGCGGTGGTGGGCTGCCTGTTTGCCGCATTCCCCAGCTACGGCTTGCAGGTGATGTCCGACCCGAACAAGTTTACCATGAACCCGCACGATTTCAACATCTACCACCGCATGATACTGTATCCTGCGATCATCATACCCATCGTGCTGTTTGTGCTGCTGAGAGACAAGCCTATGGACACCAAGCGTTTTGCCATGATGTACTACGCCTGGCTGGGCCTGCTCAATTTCAGTTTTTACCACCGTTTTGCCGATTTCTTCGGCCCCAGCTGGGTGACGGCGCTGCCCTTGCACTTGTGCAACACCGCCATGTACATCACGCCGCTGTGCCTCACATTCAAGTGGAAAAAGTTTTTCTACTTTACCTACTTTATCAACGTGTTGGGCGCATTTTTGGCGATGATAATGCCCAACTACAACGAGGGTATCAGCATTCTCGGCATCAGCATATGGCTGTTCTACATGAACCACTATCAAGCGTTCTTTATGCCGCTGTTGGTGGTGGGGCTGGGCATATTCCGCCGCCCCCGCTTGAAGGAATTCAAGTACAGCATGATAGGGTTTTCGGTGTACTTTGTGTTGATGTTGATAGTAAACGCCTGGTTTACCAACTACAATGCCAGCGTAGACTACTTCTTCCTCAACAGTGACTTCATAGTGGACAAACTTGGTCAGTGGGCAAGGGACACCCGCAACTTTGTGTGGAGTTTCAGCATAGGAGAACTGAAATTCATCTTCTATCCGCTGTATCAGTTTTTGTTTCTTATTGTGTACTACGGCTTTGCGTTCGGCATGTGGTTCATCTACGAATTGGGCTACAACGCCGCTGCGGGCTGGTTGGATATTGTGGAACGCAACAAAAAAATACATGCCGACAGGCTTGCCTTGGAGGTCAAGCTGGCAGGCAGAAGCATCGAGGAGCCAATGAACATGGAAAACGCAAACAAACTCGTTCTCAAAAAATTTACCAAGCGCTACGGCAGCAGTGACGTCTATGCCGTCAAGGACGCCGATCTGGAAGTGTGCGGCGGCGAGATTTACGGCTTTTTGGGCCCCAACGGCGCAGGCAAATCCACCATCATCAAGAGCATCGTGGGCATACAGACCATCACCGAGGGTGCCATCGAGGTGTGCGGCTACGACGTAGCAACGCAATCCGTCATGGCCAAGCGCCAAATAGGCTTTGTGCCCGACCACTACGCACTGTACGAGCGGCTGACAGCACGTGAGTATATCAACTACATCGCCGATTTGTACGAGGTGTCCAAACAGGATCGTGACGAGAGGCTTTCTCGCATGGCGGAGCGTTTTGAACTGACCGCTGCGCTGGACAACCCCATCCGCACCTTCTCGCACGGAATGAAGCAAAAAGTTACGATAATGTCGGCGCTCATCCACAACCCCAAGGTGTGGATCTTGGACGAACCGCTCACCGGTCTGGACCCCAACAGCATCTTTCAGGTGAAGGAGTGCATGAGGGAGCACGCCGAGGCGGGCAACATTGTGTTTTTCAGCAGCCACATCATCGACGTGGTGGAGCGTATCTGCGACCGCATAGCCATCATCCGCAAGGGTCAGATCCAATGCGTGCGTGACGTGCACGAGATGGAGGCCTCCGGCCAGAGTCTGGAACAATTCTACATGTCCGTCATCAACGGCAGCGAGGTGGAGCCGATACCCGTCGAGGGCGGCACATCAGGCGGTGAGGGCGGCGCCAAGCCCTCCAAGGAGAAACGCAGCAAACGTCGCAAGGACGCGGAGGCCAATCGGTGAAAGTCTATTTGCGCAATCTCAAAACGCTTGTGATGATGCAGCTGCGGGACAAGTTGGATCTGTCCTTTATCCGCAGCGTGCGTTCTACCATCATCAAAGTGGTGCTGGCCATCATCAAAATGGTGGTGGCCGTGGCCATCTTCTTTGTGCTGTTTATGGTGTGCAACATGTTGTCCATCTTCCGTCCGTCGGGCGTCATTCCCGACTCGGTAGTCAACATCTTGTTCACGGTCATCCAGCTGATGTCCATTGTCACCTGCACCGTGGGCCTCACGCAAACGCTGTACATGACGGCGGATAACAAAGTGCTGCTCACCTTGCCCGTCAGCAGCACCTGCGTGTACATCTCCAAGCTGATACTGTACTACATTTTCGAGCTAAAAAAGAACATCGGCCTCACGTTGCCCATATTTATCGCCTACGGCATGATAAACGGCGCCGTGTGGTACTACTACCCCTGGTTGCTGTTGTGCTTTTTGTTTGTATCGATGGTGCCCGTGGCCATTGCCGCCATCTTGTCCATACCCGCCCTGTATGTGGGCGTGTTTGTGGGACGCTTCAAGTGGTTGCAGGCCGTGTTGGCGTTGGCAGGTGCGGGCACGATAGCCTTTCTGTTGGTGCGCCTGATAGGCATGATACCCAACAACATCAACATTTTGGGGCAATGGGGCAGCATTTTTGTGGCGATACAGGATTTTTTGCAAAAATTCTCTGTGTATTCCTACCCCTACTATCGCCTGACCACCATGATGGTGGGCGGCACGCTGCTGATCGCCTCCAACATCTTTGTGGGCGCAACCTTTGCCACCTTTGGCGTGCTTTTTGCCGGCTTGACGGTACTTCTCGGCGCATCATTCCTTTGCGCAAGGCCCATGTTCATCAAGATGGCCTCCAAGCAGTTCGAGTTTGACAAGCGCACTGTCAAGGCCAAGCAAAACCACGTGCACAAGCGCAAAATCTCTCCCTTTGTAGAGTCGTTGCAGATGAACATGCGCAGCACAACCTACATTGTGGGATGCTTTGTGCAGCTGGTGCTGCCCGCAATAGCCATCTTCTTCCAAAACAGGCTGTATGCGGCCATGAACACCAACTACTCCGGCTATGTGATGACCAAAACATTCAGCTTGCTGGTGATGTTGGTGATGACGCTGGCCTTCAACAACGCCTTCGCCTCGGTGTACAGCAGGGAGGGCGCAGCCCGCAACATCCTCAAAACCCGTCCGCAAAAGCCCATCTACACGTTGTTTGGGCGCATAGCGGTGCGTGCGGTGACGGTGTTTTTGTCCACCGCATTGGTGCAGGTGGCCTACATAGAGGCACTGTCGATAGGGCACGGCGCCGTGGATAGCGCCACCCTGCAAGAGATCACGGCAATGTGCTTTATCACGCTGTTTGTGGGCGAGGCGCACCTGCTGTGGTGTGCGGAAATGGACGTCATGCACAACTACGCCGACCAATACCAGACGGTTGGTGTGCAGTTCGACAGTCCCAACGAGCGCAACGCAACGCTGGTAGGCTTTTTGCTGGCGGCGCTGTTTGCGGCGATGTACTATCTGCTATCCGATATCGGCGGCCTGGTCATTTCCTCTCTGACGCCCACAATGGCGGCGTTGGTAAAGGCCTTGGCGGTGGCGGTCGTGTTCCTTGCGGTGAGGATATACCTGTATATCACCCGTTGCAAGCTGTACTTTGTGGAGGACTGACGCATGAAAAAATCTACCATCCTGATCGTTTTCATAGTGTTTGTCGGCTCCGTGCTGGCGGTGGGATTGTTTGGTATGCGCAGCGTGCCCGTCGAGGAACGCATCCCCATCGAGGAAATCTACTTCAATTCCATCGTCACCAACCTCAAAGACCCCGATTTTCAGGGCGACCTCATCAATAGAGTGGTGGACGAGGAAAACGGCAAGGCCATCTACCTGCCCTACGAGGAAAACATGACGGTGTTTGTCGGATACGGTTTCAATCCGGCAGACGCCACCGAAAAAAACGTGGATATCAAGATTCTCTACGGCGACTCCTACGAGCACGACGATTGCCCCTATTTCGAGGTGGACGATCGGTTCACCATCACCTTCAAAAACATCGCCCCTGACGATTTGTGCTCCATCCGCTTGGAGTACAGTGCCACCGATCAGGCGGCGGGCAGCGCAATCACATATCTGTGGATCAACGTCATCGGCAGCGACCTGCGCCCCTACTTCTTCGGCAACTGATGTCGGCAAAACGCCCAAAACGTAAGTTTTGCGTTTATATATAGACACTACAAAAATCTTATAAGGAGAAAAAGTAACAATGAAAAAAAGGCTTTCACTTTTGATTGCGCTTGTCATGCTCATCGCATTTGTGTTGCCCACAATTGCGGCGTGCAGCAAGGATGAGGTTGTCACAAAGATCGAAGTCGTTGACGCCCAGACAGAGTTCTATCTCGGCGACAACAATGTAATTGATTACGACAATCTTAAACTGAAAGTTACCTTCGAGGAAGGCGACCCCGTCACCAAAACGGTAAAAGAGTGGGGTGCTACACACACCACAGCCGACCTTTCCAAAGAGGGCGCAACGTCCTACACCGTCACCTACGGCGGCAAATCCTGCGTTGTAAACATCACCGTCAAGGTCAGGGACGTTCAGCCCTCCAACCAGGTAACCGTCACCCTGCACTATAACGACGGCGCCACGGCGGACTACTCGTACAGCGTGGAAAAGGGCAACAAGATCCAGCTTACCACGCCCGGCTACACCAACCACACGTTTGGCGGTTGGTACACGGTCAACGGCGGCACCTCCACCGAGGACAGCGCTTGGGGCACCAAGTGGACGGCGGATATGACCGTCAACGAGAACCTGCACCTGTACGCCCGCTGGACAGAAAATGCCAAAGTTCAATTCGACGTTGCATTCAACAACGGCTCTCAGGTCGAGCACAAAACTGTCGACGCCGGCAGCACGGTAACATTCCCCACCGAGCCCACCAGAGAGGACTATCACTTTGACGGTTGGTACACCAAGGATGGCACCGACGACGATTGGGGCGAGCAATGGGACGAGGACGACCTTGTCACGGGCAACCTCAACCTCTACGCAAAGTGGACGGCCATCGCTTACTCCAACTTCCAATTCTTCTATCTTGATGACGGCGATCACACCGATATCAGCGCCAAGGTAGAAAAGGGTCAATCTTTGGGCGACAAGCTGCCCACACCCGACGCTCGCGAAGGCTATCGTTTTGACGGTTGGTACACCAAAAACGGCACAACCGACGGCCAATGGGGCGACAAATGGCTTGCCACCACCCCGGCCACGGAAAACACCTACAACCTGTACGCCAGATGGATTGTCACCAAGGCCACAGTCACATTCAACTACAACTATCCCGCAGGCCAAAACCCCGACAATGTAGTGGTGGTGTTCGACAACATCGACGAGCACACAACCCTCGGCGACAAGCTGCCCGCCGGCACCGACAAGGCCCCCGAGCACTACACCTTTGCGGGTTGGTTTACCGACAGAACAAACGGCACGCAAGTTGACGCCAACACGCCCGTCACGCAAAACGTCACCTACTATGCGCACTGGTCGCACAAAACCGTCACTGTCACCTTCGACTACAACGGCAACGGTACGGATAACCTCGAAAAGACAGTCAACGAGGGCGCAACTCTCGGACAGAATTGGCCTGCCGATCCTTCTTGGGCAAATCACCGCTTTGTGGGTTGGTACGACGAGCAAACCGAGGGCGGCACACAATACACCGCCAACACGGCCATTGCCACCGACAAAACGCTCTACGCCCGCTGGGTAGAGACGGCAACCGTCACCTTCGACCTCAACGGCGCAGATGGCACCCCTCACGACCCCGTAACGGTGGATAAGGGACAATCTCTGGGCGCAAACAATTGGCCCACCGACCCCACTCGTCAAGGCTACCGCTTCGACGGCTGGTACACCAAGACGGGCGACGCCCTTGACACAACCAAGTGGAGCGCAACAACAACCACAACGGGCAACACCACCCTGTACGCCAAGTGGGTGCAGCAAGTCACAGTCAAGTTCGACCTCAACTACGAGGGCGCCAAGGACGGCCCCGACTCTCAAACGGTAGACATCAACGGCACTATCACGCTGCCCGCCAACGTCAGCCGTCCCGAGTCCGACAACAAACAATATACGTTTGCCGGCTGGTACACCAAGGACGGCAAGACAGAAGAAGGCACCAAGTGGGAAAACACAACGCCTGTCACAGCCGATATGACGCTGTATGCCAAGTGGAACGAGGCCTCCATACCTCGCAAAGTAACCTATCATGTGGGCACCAACGGCTCCTTGAGCGGCAGCGACAACGTCACCGTCAACCAGGGCGACACGCTCACCCTGCCCCAAGTAACCCCCAACCGTGGTTACAAATTCGACGGCTGGTTCACCGATGAGTCCGCCGGCGAACAGTGGACAAATCAAACAGTTGGCGAAACCGACGTCAACCTGTACGCTCGCTATTCCGAGTTGACAAAGTACACCGTCACATTCGATTGGAACTTCGACGGCCAAGACGACACTGTTGTAACAGACAAGAGCGGCAGCGAAAAGGGCCTTTACAGCGGCGAGAAAGTAAATATTCCCGAAACTATCGATCGTGAAAACTACAAGTTCGACGGCTGGTACACCGACGAGAGTTGCACCGAAGGCCACAAATTCAGCGACAACCAAGTCACAATCGGCAACGCCAACGTCACCCTCTACGCCAAGTGGGTGGGCCAAGTTACCGTCTACTTCTCCACCGGTATCGAAGATGTCGACAGTGAAGTTACAGCCTACCATGTCATCACGGTAACTGTCGATGTCAACAAGCAAATCTCGATCAGTGATGTGAAGTCGCAACTCGAACGAGCAGACTACTACGCCGAATTTGCCAAGGGTAACAAATTCCTCGGCTGGTTCGACGATCAAATCGGCGGCAACGCCCAGGACGGCAACTACTCTGTCGGCGACGTTCCCGGCTACAAGTACTTCTACGCTCATTGGCAAGTCCGCACGGTCACAATCGTTTTGGACTACAACCTGATGGACGAGTCCGAGCGTTTGTTTGTCGATTGGGGCACCGTGGTGGACCTCTCCGAGCACGTCCCCACATTGAAGGGCTACGTGTTTGCCGGTTGGTACAGCGACAAAGAAAACCAAACCGACGCCACCAAAAAGGAAACTATCGAGGCAAAACCGGATAACGCAGAGATCGCAATCACCCTCTACGCCAAGTGGAATCACTCCGTCCGTGTAAACATCATTCTGGGCAACGGCCAACCCAATATTGGCGCAGAAGTGCCCACGGGTGCCACGTTTATCAATGACTTGGTCTACAACGGCATTTTGGACAAAATCAAAGAACAAGGCGACACCCTGGGTAAAGGTAATGAAGCTAAGTCATTTGTGCAAACTGCTTGGCCGTGGGCGCCGGGTTCGTTGGGCTACTACTATGATGCCGAGGGAGAGTCGGATTTGGGAGAAGTCTTAAAGGCGAAGCTTACGGACATAGTCAAGAAATACTTGGGCGGCAATGAAGAAGGTGCTGTAGGAGATTTGCGGGCAATTACGGGTAAAATTAAGATGATTTTGGACACAAAATCTCAACCTGTCACCAGAGCCGGCTACACGCATGGCGCATTGCTTGATCCCTCAAAGATTTTGTCCTCAGACAACCCGTTCTGCTATTGGTATCACTTTGTTTCCGGAAAGCATGCTCCGTGGCCCATTGTGCTCAACGAAGATGCCCAGAAGGTAAAAAACTACATCATCGATAGCGACTTGTTCCTCTATGCTCAATGGACAGAAGACGCAAGCGCAAGCAACGTATTCAATGTCACTTTGCACTTCAACAATGAGGCCAGCGAGACATTTACCACAAAGGTAAGCAATGGTGGAGAATACAATCCGCCCACACCCAAACGCAACGGCTACATCTTTGCAGGATGGTGGGACAAGGATGGCACCGGCGGCGATTGGGGTAACCCATGGACGGAAAACAAAACGGTAACCGCAGAAACCCACTTGTATGCAAAATGGACTGCGGACAACACCGTGACCTATTTGGTTACACTCAGCTACAATGGAGAGGTCCAAAACTTCGTTATCAGCAGTGGCACCAGCCTCAATACTGCTGCACAGTCGAGCGAAGCACTCAAAAACTTCCTTGCCAAGGCAACCACTTGGTACAATGGCTCCAAAACCTACGACCTTAGCACTCCCGTCACGGGCAACCTGTATTTGGTTGGTGAATCGAAGGAGGCTCTGAAAGGTCTCGTGATGTCGTTCAGCGCACCCGACTCCTACAACAGCTACAAGCAACGCTCCACCAACACGGGCGACAGTCTTGGTTACTTCAAGAAGCTCAATCAAGTCTACGAGGTGGGCACGGTCAACAAGTTTATCTTCCGTCCCATCGCACGTATCAAGCCCCAAGGTGCTGACGCTGTCTACGACTACAACCCGACCACAACTGCCACAGTAGAGTTCCGCAAAGAGAGCGAAACGTTTGAAAATTCTTCGCTCAAAACACACAATCTCACCCGCGGCAACACAAGTGATTGGGTAAAAGTAGACAACAACACCTACAAGTTCGAGGATATCGCAGACGGCACATTTGTTCGCCTCACTGTATCGCTCGATACGAGTAGTGGTTACTCGATTCCTTCCTCTGTACAGAACAAGGTCACAGCCGAGTTCAAACTTGTCAAGGGCGGCTACAACGTCTACGACCAACGTGGTCTGTCCGTGATGAACGACCTGCAAAAGAAGGTTTGGGCACCGCTGTGGGGCGCAACTGCTACGCAGAGTGACGATGGCTCGGTTACGCTTTCGGCAGGCGCAAGCCCCGTCAAACTTGCTGCGGACGAAAATTATCTGTACGAGTATGTCGGCAATGTCGATTGGGTAATTCTCCACAACGACATCGACCTGGATCCCACGCAGATGCCGCAAGATTTCTTCTGGCAAGAGGGTGACCCGCTGTACTATGCGGCTTATCAATCTCTTGCAGGCTGGCCTCGTCAGCAGGAAAAACTTATCGGCTCGTTGAAGGACGGCGACAACAGCGGCGTCATAAGCGGCGAACACGGATATTATAGCTACTGCCGTGTGCTCGACCACAAAGCAGATATTGCGAACAACGGTGCAACTCAGCCTGACACCGGTTTGGGACTCAACATGCAAAAAGGTTTCTATGCCACCTGCAAAGTGAGCGTTTCCGGCAACTATTTCAGCCTCACACACATTTTGGAACGTGGCGGACGTTTGCTGCAAGTTTTGGTGGACTACGAAACAAGCACCAAGGTCGGCGACCCTGTGCCCCATTGGAGCGTATTCCAGCTGTTGTCTAACACAAAAGAAGGCACAAACGACTCTACACGTGGTCACAAGGACAACCACTTCACGGTCAAGAACATCGCCATGAAGGGCTCCACCCCGCAAAAGGACTACTACGATCAGGGCAAGACCATCTACTTTGCCCCCGGCGGAATCATGCTTGCCAACACCTATGCTTGCATCGACTTCGAAAATATCAACGCCAACAACTTCTTCACTGCAATCGTGGGTGACAACTATGGCAATCTCCAAACTGCATTCAACGTTGTCCACTCCAAGATCTACGACGCCTACTCCAACATGGTCTACACCTGGCGTGGCAACATCGTAATTGAAGATTGCGACATGGTCGGCTCCGGCGGCCCGTTGTTCATCCTGTGCGACGGAGAAAGAGTTGAAAACGACGGCGTGTATAATACAGCAGATACTGGCGGCCCCACCCTGACGGTCAAGGACAAATGCCGTCTGGAAGCATATGCAACCGGTGCCGAAAGCTGGTACGACGCCAACAATGCAGCTGCACTTGTTTCTCTGTTGCGTGGTAAACTTGAAACAGATCTGTTCAACAAGGTCGGCAAAACTGTTCGTTGGGTCAAAGCAGCAGACGGCACAATGCATTCGTTCCAGGGCGATAATACGGCAGATAAGGACAAAAACCAATATCTCAATGTCATTGCCGTCATGATTTGCAGCCCCGGCGATTTGATCAACGGCAAGGATAAGGTCACGCTGGATGTAGCGGGTAAAACAACCTTTGATTACGGTGACAATCCTGTTACCTTTGCAATGCACAACTCACTGACTACTACGGCTCGCAAGATAACACAAAAAGACGGAAGTAAATATCTGTTGTTTGCACAAATGGGCGATAGTTGGCTGGCGACAGACCTGGATAACTCTATCTATCCGACTGAGAGCGGAATAACAACTTATTATAGTCAAGTTGGGACAGCAGGTAAAGTAACCGCAAGTGCAAAATCGTGGGGTGATGTAGATCAGAGAACATTTATTGGCTCAAATTGGATGGGAAAATCTGCGGACGCTTATAACAACAAGGTATGTATTTACTTGTCGGCAGGTGCTGTATCGGGAAGCGCCGGTGCGCCCTACTTCGGAGCAATTCTGGATATCGGCGACTACGCTATCTCACATTAACCATGACCAGCGAACAACTTTCGCAAATCTGACGTAGCTTGCCAAGCGATCAGCTTTGCAACCCTGCAATTTACAAACGAGTTCTACGCCGTTGCGCCCACCAGCGCAGCGGCTCTCGTTTTTTTCACCCTCAAAATCTAAACAAATCAAAAATCAATAAAATCTCAACAAATCACAAAAAAAATCAATAAAATCACAACAAAACACAAATCAACACTAAATCACAACAACAAACGGCAGAGCACTCGCTCCGCCGTTTCCTTTTTTCTGTTATCAACTTTTTCGGTTCGCCAATGTTTTCTCCACCCATTTCTCAACCCTTCACCCCATCAGGGCAATTTGGCGTTGCGGTGGTGGGGATCGTTACTTGCCGACAAAGCCCAAAACCATGGCGCTGGGGCCAAGGTGCACGCCGATAATGGGGGACAGCAGCTGTATTTTTATCTCCACA
This sequence comes from uncultured Clostridia bacterium, assembly GCA_947586855.1. GTDB lineage: Bacteria > Bacillota > Clostridia > Christensenellales > CAG-314 > Fimimonas. Next base: position 103,922 of record CANPXV010000001.1, on the reverse strand, counting down.
TTGGGGTTGGCCGTGCGCACCCTTTCGGCCAGCTCGTTGGCGTAGTTGACGTCGTTTGCGTGTGTGATATACACGGTGCACAGCTTGCTTGTGTCGGTGCGGTCCAGATAGTACTGTATCATGTTGGCCATGGACTTGCGATAGCCCTTTTGCTTGCCCCACACGCTAAGCGTGCCGTCGTCGTTAAACTGGATCAGCGGCTTGATGTCCATCAGCGAGCCGAAAAACGCCACCGTTTTGCTTATGCGGCCGCCCCGCTTCAAACTGTCGAGGTCGTCAACGTAGGCGCAGGCCAGCGTTTTGTGCCGATATTGCTGCAAATCGGCCAGATTTTCCTCTATCGAAAGGCCGTTGTCCTTGTTGGCGATCATACGTTCGGCAATCAGTCCGCTGATACCCGTTGCCCGCAGAGAATCCACCGGCACCAGCTTGGCGTCGGGGTAGCGACTGTTAAGCTCCTCGGCGGCGGCCATTGCAGAGTTGTAACTGTTGGACAGCCCGCTGCTGAGGCACAGGCACATCACGCTTTGGCCCTGCGCCAGATATGGCTCAAAGTACTCCATCCACTTGGCGGGGGATATTTGCGTGGTGCTCATGGGCAGTTTTTGCCGCACAAAGTCGTAAAACTCCGCTGCGTCCATGCCGTTTTCGTCGGCGGTGTAGTTGTGGATCTCTCCGTTGATGACAAACTCCATGGGGATCAGCCCGATCTTGCCCGACTCCACAAGGGATTTGTCCACATCGCCCGACACGTCCATAAACAACAAATAGTCTTTCATTTTTATCTCCGGTAACAGTTTGTGCAAAAAGTTGGCGATTTATGGCAGATTTGCGCCAACATATACATCAATAGTATAAATTATTGCAAGATATATGTCAAACTGTTTTTTTGGGGGTATTACAAATCGCCGCTTTTTGTAAGCAATATTGCGGCCGTTTTTTTGCGGTCGATGGGCTGTGCCACGCAAGCGGCGGGGCGGCGTGGGGCGCTACCAGATAAATTTAGCTCGGGCGCTTTCGCCGTTATCCACAACGACGTCCTGCGCCGTCATAGAGCGGTTGACGACGGCCAAAAAGTAGACCCATTGTGCAATTTCGTCGGCAGAGGCCCACTTTTTGAGGGGCGTTTCCGCCATGATCTGCGCCCATTTGTCGGGGTCGGACATCACAGGTGCGTTGAGGTCGGTGGTGACGCCCCCGGGGGAGACGCTGTTGCTTGTTGCGCCGAACTCGGCAATGCGCAGGGCAACGTTTTTCATGTAGCTGACCAGCCCGCCCTTGGAGGCAACGTATTCGGGGAACTCCGACCCCGTTTTGGCGCTGGCCGACGCCACAAACACCACGCTTTTGATGTGGGGCTGCACGCCGTATTGCTCCGTTATGCGCATGGCGCCCTGCAAGTTGACGGCTATATCCCTGCCGCTGTTTTGCACGCCCGCATTGTTGACGAGGATCTCCACGCCGTCAATTATCGGCAGCGGGTCGCAAGCCACATCCGCCGTCACGTGGGTGTAGTGCGGGTGCGATATGGCCGACGGCAGCACGTCTATGCCCGTCACTTGGTGGCCTTCCTGCAAAAATCTAAGCGCAACGGCCCTGCCTATGCCCTTGCTGCTGCCCGTTATCAAAACTTTCATTTTTCCACCTCGGATATGTAGTCAAGATATTGTTTGCCCACATTTTGCCGCTGCCAATGCCTGCACACCGCAAAGCCCAACGGCGAAAAGATCGCCTCGCACAGCAGCTCGGCCACCATGCCCGTCGCAGCGCAGGTGAGGCACTGCACAATGCTCCAATCGAAGAAGAAGTGACTGACGATGAGCGCAAAAATCAGGTTATCCGCAAATTGCGCCACGGCCGTGGACACATACGTGCGGCACACATACGCCCCAAAGCCGTCGGGACGCTTGCAAAACAGCCTGCCCACGCCCCAATTGGCAAAGTTGTTTATCACGGCGGAGGCCACAAATGCCACCGTGCTGCCCATCACCACGTACCAGGTGCCGCTGATGGTGGCGTCCAGCGCATCGTTTATCACGGGTTGCTCGCCAAAGTCGTAGAAGGCGCCCCAGGTTCCCCCGATTGTGCCCGCAACAAACATCACCAAACAGCCCAGCAGATTGACGGCAATGGCAAACAACGACAACATCGTGGCCGCCTTTGGCCCAAAGTGTTTGGTAAGCACGTCCATGCACAAAAAGGCCACCCAGGATACGATTATGCCGCAATCGAGGGCCAGCCAATCCACATTGAGGTTGATACTTTTGTTGGCAAGCAAATTCATCACAAACACCGACAGCACAAACACGCACACAACCACCGACGGCGTTGACCGCAACAAAATGCGGTATTCGTCAAAAAATTTTTTGATTTTTTTCATAAAAAAACTCCTTGTTTTTTAGTGCGCCCTGCGTATTGTGCGGGGCCTCTCGCCAAGCGAGTGCAATGCGGATGGTTTAGGCAAGGACAACATCCTATTGCATAGTTCGATTATAGCGCAGATTGCCGCTGCTGTCAAAGATTTTGCCCGTCCAAACGGCGTTTTTGTTCAATTTGAGGGCTTTTTTGGTGCAATTTGACGGCTTTTTGCGCATATTTTTCGCAACAAGGCGACCCTCCCTCCGCAACGCACCGTTCGCTCGCCCAAACAAAAGGGACAAAGTGGCAAAATTTGCTTGACGAATCGCCCGTCAACTGCTACAATGGTAGCATAAATCGTCGCCGAGCGTTCTCGGCAAGAGGCAACTATGAAAAAGGTATCTCTCAAAATGGTCATGCGCATGTGCAACACCCGAACTAAGTGCGGGCTTTTGTCCATGGCGTTTTGAGGCAAATGCACTGTCGCTTAGCTCGGTTACAAGCCGAGCTTTTTTGTTGTTTTGAGGAAAACAAATGATAGAACTTTTGGATCTCAGCAAAAGCTACCCCTCGCCCGACGGCGAAACGGTTGCGTTGGAGCACATTGATCTCACGGTGCCCGACGGCGCAATTTTCGGCGTGATAGGGCTATCGGGTGCGGGCAAAAGCACGCTGGTCAGGTGTATCAACATGTTGGAGCGCCCCACGGGCGGCAAAGTGGTGATAGACGGCGAGGACGTGACGGCCCTGTCCAAAAAGCAGCTGTTGAAGCTGCGCCGCAACATCGGCATGGTGTTTCAGAACTTCAACCTGTTGGAGCAGCGCACTGTGGAGGCCAACGTGCGGTTTCCGTTGGAGCTGGACAAGACCCCCAAGGAGCAAGCCGAAGCCCGTGTGACCGAGCTGTTGGACCTTGTGGGCCTGTCGGACAAGGCCAAGGCCTATCCCTCGCAGCTATCGGGCGGACAAAAACAGCGCGTGGCCATTGCCCGTGCGTTGGCAACTCGTCCCAAGTATGTGCTGTGCGACGAGGCCACAAGCGCATTGGACCCCACCACTACGGACGCTATCTTGCAGCTCATCAAGGATATCAACAGGCGTTTGGGCGTCACGGTGGTGGTCATCACGCACGAAATGCGTGTGGTGGAGAGCATCTGCACCCACGTTGCCGTCATCGACAACAGCCGCATTGCAGAGGTGGGCCTCGTCAGCGAGGTATTCAGCTTTCCGCAGTCGGATATCGCCAAGCAGCTCATCATACCCAACCTTATCCGCTCGCTGGATGGCGGCGAGGGCGTCAAGCTGCGGCTGGTGTTCAACGGAGAGCAGTCGGACGAGCCGATAATATCCGCCTTGGCAATGGAGTGCCGCATACCCGTCAACATTTTGTATGCCGACACAAAAAATATCGACGGCCGTGCGTTTGGGCATATGGTGCTTACCGTGCCCGACGACAAGGCGGCGCAGGCAAAACAATTTTTGGACAAAAAGCATGTTTCGTACAGGGAGGAAGTATGAGCACACTGTTTACGCAACTTTGGAGTTCGGGCGGATTTTGGCTGGGCATTGCAGAGACGCTGTACATGACGGCGGCCTCGGCGGTGCTGGCCTATGTGATAGGTTTGCCCCTCGGCGTGGTGTTGGTGGTCACGGATAGGGACGGCCTTGCGCCCGTAACCTGGCTCAACAAAACGTTGGGCATATTGGTAAATATCTTCCGCAGCATACCCTTTATCATACTTATGGTGGCGCTGATCCCCGTGTCTCGTGCGCTGATTGGCACAAGCATCGGCAACGGAGCAATGATATTGATGTTGGTGGTGGCCAGCGCACCCTATGTGGCCCGCATGGTAGAGTCCTCCCTCAAAGAGGTGGACAAGGGCGTCATCGAGGCGGCCCGCTCGATGGGGGCAAACACCTTCGAGATAATATGGAAGGTGTACCTGCCCGAGGCTCGCCCCTCGTTGGTGGTGGGCGCAGTCATATCCACCGTCACCATCTTGGGCTACTCCGCCATGAGCGGCACCATCGCAGGCGGAGGGCTGGGGGCAATCGCCGTCACAAAGGCACGCCCCTCCAATGCGCAGGACGTCATCTGGCTGTGCGTGGCGCTGATGGTGGTGATAGTGCAGGTGATACAAGAATTGGGCATGTTTGTTGCCCGCAAGGTGGACAAGCGCCTCCGCCTGAACAAAAAATCCAAGCGTTTGCACGAAAATTCGGATACCGACCCAACTGCGGTTTAGGCGGCTATCCTCACAATAAATTCAACGAAAAAAGATAAAAGGAGAAAATTATGAAAAAACTGTTTACCGTGATTTTGGTCGCACTGCTGGCACTTTCCGTGCTGTTTGCGTTTGTCGCTTGCGACAACTCTCACACCATAACCGTCGGCGCAAGTCAGACGCCGCACAGCGAAATTTTGCAGGTTATCGAGGACAACCTGGCCGAGAAGGGCTGGAAGTTGAAAATAAAGGTTTTTGACGACTACGTCACGCCCAACACCTCGCTGGACGAAGGCAGTCTGGACGCCAACTACTTCCAACACACGCCCTACCTCGACACATTCAATCACGACTATCACACCGATTTGGTCTCCGTGGGCAAGGTGCACTACGAACCGTTTGGTCTGTACGGCGAAGGGGTCAGCAAGTCCGACTACGCCGCTGCGGGTTTTGTCAAGACGGGACGCACCATTTTGGTGCCCAACGACGGCAGCAACCTTACCCGTGCGCTGTTTTTGTTGCAGGATGAGGGCTTTATCGTGCTGAGATCGGGCGTCACGCCCACCGACACCTTGACGGTGGAGGACATTTCCGACGACAAAGGCAACGAAATCAGCCCGGTGGCGGCAGAAACTATCACTGCGCAACTTGCGGAGTCTCCCGACGGAACGCTGGCCGTCATCAACGGCAACTATGCTTTGCAGGCGGGTCTCAGCGCAAGCGAGGACGCTTTGGCCGTGGAAAATGCCTCGGGTGACGCAGCGCAACTGTACGCCAATGTCATCGCCGTCAAGCGTGGCAACGAGCAGACGGAAAAAACAAAGGCTCTGCTGGAAGCGCTGTTCAGTCAGGAAGTCTACGACTACATTTCTTCGCAGTACAACGGTGCCGTGCTGCCCGTTTTCTCGGTGAAGTAGTCGGCGGCAAAGTCCGGCGCAAGCTCTTTTTTGCCGATAAGTCTTGCGCACATCAACGAAAAATCGCACAAAAATACTCAGGCGACAATGCGCTTGGGTATTTTTGCATAAGAGGAGACTTTTTGCACTGCCGTCCAAAATGCGGCACGGACGGAGCCTGTCGTTTGCCGCTTGCAAAACAGTTGAAAAAAAGTTTGTTTTTTGCTATACTATACAATAGCGGAGTAGGGGCTTGCGGCACAAGGCGCAGTTTCCCGCCCGATATGGAGATATTATGAGTAAAAAAAATCAGGCCGACGTGTGTCCCACATCGGTACGTAAAACTAAAATAGGCGGTCAGGCCGTGTTGGAAGGCGTCATGATGCGCGGCGAAAGCAGCATGGCGTTGGCCTGCCTGGACGAAACGGGCACCATTCGCCTGGATACCACCCGCCTGCCGAGCAAAAAGCCCTGGTACAGGCGTGTGCCATTTTTGCGGGGCGTGGTAAACCTGTTTATTTCGATGGTGTCGGGCGTCAAAATCATCGGCAAAAGCGCCGAAGTGATGGTGGAGGACGTGGATACCAAGGGCGACGGCAACGGCATGGGCTGGATGATGTTTGTCTCCACGCTGATGGGATTGCTGTTGGCGGTGGCGTTGTTCATTCTCATCCCCACCTATATCACCAAGGGCATTTTCAGTGTGGCGGGCATCGGCACCGAGGATCTGCGCTGGGCCTGGCTCAAATCGCTGTTGGAGGGCGTGCTTAAAATCGGCGTCCTTACGGCCTATATGGCGGCAATTTCCTGCATGAAGGATATCAAACGGGTGTTTATGTACCACGGGGCAGAGCACAAAACCATCGCCTGCTACGAGGCGGGGCTGGACCTGACTGTGGAAAATGTCCGCAAGTGCAGCCGCTATCACGACCGCTGCGGCACAAGCTTCATCGTGTTTGTGGTGGTGCTGTCGGTGGTGCTGATGATGGTGCTGGACGTGGTGTGCGCTGCTTGCGGCTGGACGCTGTTTTTGGCGGACGGCAATTGGTGGCTTAGGGTGCTGCTCAAATTGGCGCTGTTGCCCCTTACAGCCGGTATCAGCTACGAGGTGCTGATGTTGCTTGCACGCAGCAATTTTGTGCTGTTTCGCCCGTTGAAGTGGCTGGGCAAGCAATTCCAGAAGCTCACCACCCGAGAGCCGGACTACGAGATGTGCCTGGTGGCAATTGCCGCCTTCAACAAGGTGCTGGAAATGGACGCCGACCCCACATTGCCGGAGGAGCATTTTCCGCAACCGATCGGCCTTGCCGAGTTCCGCAGTCAGCTGGTGGCCAAGTGCCCCAAGTTGGTGGATAGCGTCAAGGGAGACGTGGATTGGCTGCTTTGCGCCATACTCAATCTGGGCAAAAGCGACCTGTCCAACCCCAAGGTGAAGATACCTTTCAGCTGGACGATACGTCTGGACAAAATCGCCTTCGAGCTGGACAGCGGCGAGCCTTGGCAATATGCCGTCAATCGCACGCAGTTTTACGGGCGGGATTTTGAGCTGAATGAAATGGTGTTCATCCCCCGTCTGGAAACGGAGCTGGTGTGCGAGCAACTGCTCAAATACGTCAACAAGGATACCAATCTGCTGGATATGTGCTGCGGCAGCGGCGTGCTGGGCATCACGGCCTCTTGCGAAAAGGGCTGCAAGGTTACCCTTGCCGATCGCTTTCCCGCCCCTCTGGCCATGGCCAAGCGCAATGCCAAGCGCAACAACGTCAAGGCGAAGATAGTCAGCACCAACATGTTCCAGGACGTGCACGGCAGCTACGACGTCATCGTGTGCAACCCGCCCTACATCAGGGCGGCGGATATGGCCACTCTGGACGACAGCGTGAGGCTGTTCGAGCCGGAAGAGGCTTTGGACGGCGGCGCCGACGGGCTGGATTTTTACCGCATTTTGGCGGAGGAAACGCCCAAACATCTGGCAAATGGCGGCGTGCTTGTGCTGGAAATCGGCTACGATCAGGGCGAGGACGTGTCCAAACTGCTTGCCGATAGCTTCGAGGTGCAGGTATCCAAGGACTACGGCGGCAACGACCGCATTGTGGTGGCCAAGCTCAGGCGGTAGCACCCCGTGCGGTCTGATCGACACTCAGCAAATATTTGCGTGACGGCGCAACAGTGGGGCAAATCCACTGCGCACACAACGCAATGTCCCCCAACGGAGAAACTATGATAGAAAAATTGGACAAGATCGTCGAGCGTCACAAGTGGCTTGCGGAGGAAATTTCCAAACCGCAGGTCATCGCCGACAACAACAGCTGGAAAAAGCTGGTCAAGGAGTACAGCAACCTTGCGCCCATTGTGGATTGCTACCGAGAGTATCGCAAAACGCAGCAGGAGCTGGCCCTCAACGAAGAGGGCGCCGCCTCCGAGACGGACAAGGAAATGCTTGCGCTGCTGCACGAGGATATCGCCCTGCAAAAAAAGCGTCTGGACGAGCTGACCGAGCAATTGAAAGTGCTGTTGCTGCCAAAGGACCCCAACGACGACAAAAATGTCATCATCGAGATACGAGCGGGCGCCGGCGGCGAGGAAGCTGCGCTGTTTGCCAACGAAATCCGCCGTATGTACTACATGTTTGCGGAAAAAAACCGCTGGAAAATCGAAGAAATCGACATCGAAGAAAACGAGCTTGGCGGCCTCAAAGAGGGCAGCTTTATGGTGGTGGGCGACGGCGCATACAGCAAATTTAAGTTTGAAAGCGGCGTCCACCGCGTGCAGCGTGTGCCCGATACCGAAAGTCAGGGTCGCATACACACCAGCACCATCACGGTAGCGGTGCTGCCCGAGGCGCCCGATGTGGAGCTGGAAATTTTGGATAAGGACCTCAAAATCGACACCTACCGCAGCAGCGGTGCGGGCGGCCAACACGTCAACAAAACGGAGAGCGCCATCCGCATCACACACCTGCCCACGGGCATTGTGGTAAACTGTCAGGACGAGCGCAGCCAGATCAAAAACAGAGAGCGTGCAATGAGTATCCTCAAAAGCAAGCTGTACGATTTCTATCAATCGCAGGCCGACGCCGAGTACGCTGCCGAGCGCAAATCGCAGGTGGGCACAGGGGATCGCAGCGAACGTATCCGCACGTACAATTTTCCGCAGGGACGTGTCACCGACCACCGCATAGGGCTTACGCTGTACTCTATCGACAACTTTATGAACGGCGACATCGGCGAGATGGTGGAGGCGCTGCGCTTGGCCGACCAGACCAAGAAGCTGCAAGCCACCGAGGACTGACGGCACAACAATTGTGCAAAAAAATGCAAATTTTGCACGTTAAACGCCAAAACTTGCACACTTAAAGGTGCCCTCTCGTAGATTTTATGCAGCAAAACGAAAATTTTCAACACCATTTGCCCGAAACGCCTGCGGACGGTGTGCGTTTGGGCAGTTATCCGCAAAACCGAGTGGCGGACGAATCGACGATCGCCCGTCTCAACGCTTTTGTGCGGCAAAACGACCGCCCCGACTTTTGGACGGACTACGGCTTTTTTGTGGGTGGCCAACCCCAAAACTTTATGCGCCACTGCGATGTGACGTTGGACGGCGTGCGTTATTGCGGCGTGCTTTTCGACAGGTATCGCCCATGCTATGTCGGTGCGGATATCTCCGAGAGACAAAGCGCCAACGGCTACAAAAAGGGGCTGGTGCATTGGTTTCGGTGGGAGCCTGTCGGTTGGCGCATTTTGCGTCGGCAGGACGGCATGGCGCTGGTCATGTCCAAGCTGATATTGGACAGTCGCCACTACTCGGCAGACTCTCTGCCCACGTTGCCCCAATGGCTCAACGGCGAGTTTTTCTCGGAAGCTTTTTCCGACGAGGAGCGTCGGCGCATTTGCTTTGTCGGCCCCAACGGCCCGCTAAGCGATCAAGCCGTCGCACGGCCCGATCGTCGCATTTTGCTCCTTTCCGAGCAGGACCTGCGGGATCCCGACTGCGCTCTGACGGCAAATTTGTCCCCCGCGACCCCCTCGCCCAAGCTGCGGCTGCGCCCCTCTCCCTATGCACAATGTATGGGCGTGGATATGCACGGAGGATTCGGCCGTTGGTGGCTGCGCTCATCGGTAGCGGCAGGGCAATGCGTGGATATGCAGGGCAAGTTGGACGTCATCAACCTCGACGCCACCTGTTGCGGCGTTGTGCCCGCCATGTATATCAAAATTTAACGCAAAAAAGCCTTTTCAAATTTGCAAAAGCTATTGAATTTTGTCGGCAAATACGTTACAATAGGTATCAGGTGGAGATTGTCTCCGCCAAAGAAAAAACGGAGGAACACTCAATTGATACAAGTAATTTACGGCGCCAAGGGAACGGGCAAAACAAAGATCATCGTAGAGCAAGCCAACACATATGCGCAGGACGCCAAGGGCGTGGTGGTCTATATGGATCGCAGCAATCACCGCCTGCACGACCTGCACAGGAACATACGTCTGGTGGACGCATCCGCCTACGATCTGAAAACCCAACACGACATTCTCTCATTCATCAAGGGGATGTTGGCCGCAAATTTTGACATAGAAAAGATTTATATGGATGGTATCACCCGCCTGCTGGATTGCAACATATCGCAGCTGCAAGAGCTATATGAGGGCATGGAAGTCATCTCCAAGGAACACAACGTGGATTTCTGCATCACGGCCAGCGGCGCCCGAGAGGAGCTGCCCCCGTTCATCGCAAGGCACGTGGAGTGATCCCGCCTGCAAATATTTATCGCACAGTGCGCCGAGCGTTTGTTCGGCGCAAATTTTTTTGCTCTGCAAGCCGACTCGGCGCCCCATAGTGTTTGCGGGAGTTTGGTTGAAAGCGTTTTGGTTTGAGTTTTGATTGTTTTTGCACCGCAACATATATCACAGAGTAAAAAATTTATTCGCAAAATCGCACATTCGTCATTGAATATCCACCCCTACTTGCCCCACCGGCGAGGTGGCCTCACCGGCGAGGTGTCCCCGCCGGCGAGGTGCGGCGAAGTGTGCGAGGCGGCGCATCGCTTTACACATCGGGCAAAATATTGTATAATGCAGTTATGAACCGTTCAGACGACATTCAAACGCTCCTCAGGGACAGCCAATTCCGTTTCAGCAAAAAGTACGGCCAAAATTTTTTGACCGACGAGCACGTGCTGGACGAAATCTGCCGTGATGCGCAGATACAGGGCGTCGTGTTGGAAATCGGCACGGGCGCAGGCACGCTCACCCGCATGCTCAGCCGCTACGCCCAACGGGTGGTCACGTTTGAGATCGACCCCCGTTTGCAGCCCGTTTTGCAGCGCACGCTGGCCGATTGCCCCAATGTGCAGGTGGTTTTCGGCGACATAATGCGCTACTCGGACGAGCAAATTGCCGAGATGTGCGGCGGCAGCTATCAGGTGGTGGCCAACATCCCCTACTATCTCACCAGCCCCATCGTGATGCGCTTTGCCGAGGCGGCCGATGTGCGCAGCCTCACCCTTACCGTGCAGTACGAGGTGGCGCAGCGCATTGTGGCACGTCCCGGCGGCAAGCAGTACGGGGCACTGTCGGTGGGGGTGCAGTCGCACGGCAACGCAACGCTTACCAGAGTGTTGGGGCGGCAGCTGTTTTGTCCGCCTCCGCAGGTGGACAGCGCAGTGGTGCGGTTGGATATCGACAACGATATGTGGGATATTGCCGACCGCAAGCTGTTCCGCAAAACGGTGCAGGCGGCCTTTTCTATGCGGCGCAAGCTGCTTGCCAATTGCCTTTCGGTGGGCTTTGGCGTAGACAAGCAACGGGCGACGCAGCTGATCTGCGGCATAGGTCTGGACGAGCATTGCCGAGGCGAAGAACTGTCCGTGGCCGATTTTGTCCAACTGTATCAAGCAATCGAGGCAGAGGAGTGGAGATGACAACGGAAACTTCCAAACGATATGCGCTGGCCGTTTCGGGCGGAGTGGACAGCATGGTGATGTTGCACCTGTTTGCCGATGCCCGGCCCCGACCCGACTTTTTTGTTGCAACGGTAAACCACGGCATACGCCCCGAGGCGCAGTCCGACTGCGATTTTGTGGCCGACTACTGCCGCAAGCTGGGCGTGGAGTGCCGCATTTTCTGCGTGGACGTGCCCGATTTTGCCCAACAGCAACACCTCTCGGTGGAGACGGCCGCGCGCATTTTGCGCTATCGGGTGCTGGACGGGCTGGACTGCGACGAGGTTTGCCTGGCGCACAACTCCGACGACAACGCCGAAACGGTGCTTATGCACATCATCAGGGGCAGCGGTGCCAAGGGTGCTTGCGGCATGAGGGAGCACAGCGGCAAGTATTTCCGTCCGCTGCTTGGGTGGAGCAGACAGGATATCTTGCGCTATGCAACGCAGCACGACGTGCACTACGTGGAGGACGTCACCAACGACGACGTGCACTACACCCGCAACTTTGTGCGGCACAAGGTGCTGCCATTGTTGCAGCAGCTCAACGGCGGCGTCAAACAGAACATTTTGCGCTTTGCCCGCAACATTGCCGCCGACGAGGACAGGCTTGCGGCCATTGCCGAGCAGCAGTTGCAGCAGGTGGTGTTCGACGAGGACGGCGCCCACATTCCGCTGGAATTGGTGTCGGAGGGCGACTGCCGCCTGTTGGACCTTGTGTTTGGCCGTTTGGGCGTGCATTGCGACGTGGAGTACAAGCACTATTGCGCCATCTGGGCGCTATCCCGCAACGTGGGCGGCAAGCGGCTGGATCTGCCCTTTGGCTTGGCCGTCTACAACGACTACGACCGCCTTACCGTGTGCCCCTCGCAGCAAAAGCAGACGTGGACGTTTTGTATCCCCTTTGGCGTGGGCAACACTGTCACGCCGTTGGGCACTGTGAGCGTCGGCACGCAGCCTTTGCCAAATAGCTTGCGCATCGACCCCGACAAGGTGCCGAGCGGCTCTGTGTTCCGCACCCGCAGGCAGGGGGACGTGTTTACCAAATTCGGCGGCGGCACCAAGCCCCTCAACAGGTATCTCACCGACAAAAAAATCCCCCAACGCATGCGCAACGAACTGCTGCTTTTGGCGTGCGGCAACGACGTTTTGGCCGTGATGGGGGTGGAAATTTCCGACAAACTGCGCACCGACAAACAGGTGTACTATCTGTCATTGCTGCCCAACGCCCACTGATTGTCCCGCACGGTCGGTCACATATCGCATTTCAAGTCAACCGCATATGACGGCTGACTTTTTTTGTTGCAAAATGGGCAAATTTGTCGCAGGCACGTCACTTTTTGGCGGGCGGGGCGCATATACTACTTCGACAAGGGGGCTGAGGTTGTTTCGCTACGACGACTTGCTGAGAGAAGTGGATCTTTTTTGCCGTCACGGTGTGGAAACGGGCACCGTGGGCGAAAGCGAACTCAAACAGCGCATTCCCTACATTTTTGTGGGGCGCAAAAACGGCAACTATATGATAGTGCAGGGCGCAATGCACGCCCGAGAGCATCTCACGGCGCTGTTGGTGGTGTGTTTGGCCAAACACCTCGTCAAAAACAACCGCCTTCCGATAGACGGCGGCATCTATTTTGTGCCCATGACCAACCCCGACGGCGTGCGTCTGGCGCAGGAGGGCGTGGGCTTTGTGACGGACAAGCAACGCAAAAGCAACCTGCTGGCCGTCAACGGCGGCACGGATTTTTCGCTGTGGAAGGCCAACGCCGACGGTGTGGATATCAACGTCAACTTCGACGCACATTGGGCGGAGGGCGCACAAAACGGCTTTTACCGCTCGGCCTGCAACTATGTGGGACGGCAACCCTTTTCCGCTGCGGAAAGCCGTGCTTTGAGGGATTTTACGCTGCTTATCAAGCCCGTCGTCACCCTTAGCTACCACCTCAAAGGGGAGGAAATTTATTGGGAGTTTGGCCAGACGGGGCACCGCCGCCAGCGAGACAAACGCTATGCCGAGGCCATCTCTCGCTACACAGGTTATCCGCTTGTGACTCTTAGTGGCAGCGTGGGCGGCTACAAGGATTGGTGTATCCAATGCCTCAAAATACCTGCCTACACCATCGAGGTGGGCAGTGACCGCTTCGAGCACCCCTTTCCGTACAGCCAGCTGTCGGTGATTTTGCGCCAGAACCTCGATTTGCCCCGCAAGCTGCTCAACAGCGTGGTGCGTGATCGCCGCCGCCTCTTCGGCACCAACCTGCACACCCTGTTCGAGTGACAACCGTTTTTGACGTCGACAGCGGTGGCAGAAGGCGTTGTGCGCAGCTCGACAATCTTTGTACACAATGCAACAAAATGTATTTTACAAGCCGATTTGCACAAACGATCGGCTTTCTTTTTGCAATTTTCGGCAACATTTTCCGCCGCCTATGACAGACAAAGCGGTATGTTTGACATACTATATGTTGTGTCAAAAGTGAAAAACTAACACAATATATTGTGTTTGAGCTGTTGACAAACGATTTTTTTTGTAATACAATATAAAGGCTCACTCTCCCTCGGGGCGGGGCAGCCCAAACTGCGGCAGAGCGGAGCGCAAACGGAGGACAAAATGTATCGTGTAAAAAAGAGAAATGGACAAGTTATCGACTTCAAACTTTCCAAGATAAGCGACGCTATCAAGGCGGCCTTCGACGGCACGGGCAAGCCCTACACGCAGGACGTCATCGACATGTTGGCGTTGAAGGTGACTGCGGACTTTCTGGACAAAGTTACCGACGGCATCGTGTCGGTAGAGGACATCCAGGACAGCGCCGAGACGGTGTTGATACAGGCCGGCTATGCCGACGTTGCCAAGGCATACATTTTGTACCGCAAATCGCACGAGAACGCTCGTCGTGCGGGCGAGACCTTTTTGGACTACAAATCGGTGGTGGACAACTACCTCAAAATTGCCGATTGGCGCGTCAAGGAGAACAGCACAGTCACCTATTCGGTAGGCGGCCTCATTTTGTCCAACAGCGGCGCCATCACGGCCAACTATTGGCTCAGCGAGGTGTACGACGAGGAGATCGGCGAGGCGCATCGCAGCGGTGCGCTCCACCTGCACGACTTGGGCATGCTTAGCGGCTACTGCGCCGGTTGGAGCCTCAAACAGCTCATTCAGGAGGGCCTTGGCGGCGTGACGAGCAAAATCACCTCCGCACCGGCCAAGCACCTTGCCACGCTGTGCAACCAGATGGTCAACTTTATCGGTATCATGGCCAACGAGTGGGCGGGCGCACAGGCGTTCAGCTCCTTCGATACCTATCTTGCACCCTTTGTCAAGGCGGACAACCTCTCCTACGAGGAGACCAAAAAGTGTATCGAGTCCTTCATCTACGGCGTCAATATCCCCAGCCGTTGGGGCACGCAGGCGCCATTCAGCAACATCACGCTGGATTGGACTGTGCCCAACGACCTGGCCGAGCTGCACTGCATTGTGGGCGGCAAGGAAATGCCCTTCCGCTACAAGGACTGCAAAAAGGAAATGGACATGGTGAACAAGGCCTTCATCGAGACCATGATAGAGGGCGACTACAACGGCAGGGGCTTCCAATATCCCATCCCCACCTACTCCATCACCAAGGACTTCGATTGGAGCGAGACAGAAAACAACAAGCTGCTGTTTGAGATGACAGCCAAGTACGGCACGCCCTATTTCAGCAACTACATCAACAGCGATATGGAGCCGAGCGACGTGCGCAGCATGTGCTGCCGTCTGCGTCTGGATCTGAGAGAGCTTCGCAAAAAGAGCGGCGGCTTCTTCGGAAGCGGAGAGTCCACCGGCAGTATCGGCGTCGTCACGATCAACATGCCCCGTATCGCCTACCTCAGCAAGGACGAAAAGGAGTTTTTTGAGCGGCTGGACAAAATGATGGATATTGCCGCACGCTCCCTCAAAATAAAGCGTACCACCGTCACGCAGCTTATGGAGGCGGGGCTGTATCCCTACACCAAGCGCTATCTGGGCACATTCAACAACCACTTTTCCACCATCGGGCTTGTGGGCATGAACGAGGCCTGCCTCAATGCCGCCTGGTTGGCCTGCGACATGACGGACGCACGTGCGCAAGCCTTTACCAAAAAGGTGCTCAACCACATGAGAGAGCGACTCAGCGACTATCAGGAAAAATACGGCGATCTGTACAACTTGGAGGCCACCCCGGCCGAGTCGACCGCTTATCGCTTGGCCAAACACGACGCCAAGCTGTATCCCGACATGATCTTTGCCGGCAAAAAGGGCGGCACCCCCTACTACACCAACAGCTCGCACCTGCCTGTCAGCTACACCTACGACATCTTTGATGCATTGGATATACAGGATGAGCTGCAAACGCTGTATACGTCGGGCACCGTGTTCCACGGATTTTTGGGAGAGCGCCTGCCCGATTGGCGTTCGGCAATGAAGTTGGTGCGCACGATAGCCGAAAACTATCGTCTGCCCTACTACACGCTGTCCCCCACCTACTCTGTCTGCCCCGAGCACGGCTACATTGCGGGCGAGCAGTACGAGTGCCCTCAGTGCCACGCCAAGACAGAGGTGTACAGCCGCATAACGGGCTACTATCGCCCCGTGCAAAATTGGAACGACGGCAAGCAGCAGGAGTGGAAGGATCGCAAGACCTATCAGCCCGAGCACAGCGTGCAAAAGAAGTGCCTTGTCTCCCACGAAAAGGAAGAAGCCAAGGCGCAGACCTGCTTGTTGCGTCCGCTGCTGTTTGTGCAGGACAACTGCCCCAACTGCAAGATGGCCGAGCTTATGCTGCACAAGGCCAACATGGACGTGGAGGAAATCAACGCCATGCAGCACGCCGACCTTTCCCAAAAATTCCGGATCAAACTTACCCCCACATTGGTTGTTGCCGACGGCGACAGCTACAAGATATACGAAAATGCGTCCAACGTGCGCAAGTATATCGAAAGCGCAAAATAACGGCAAAAAATGTACGATATTGTGGTTATCGGCGGCGGACCTGCGGGTTTGACCGCCTCGCTATATGCGGCCCGTGCCGGCAAAAAGGTTATGCTGCTGGAAAGCAACGCTTTCGGCGGACAGATAGCCATCGCCCCCAGGGTGGAAAATTTCCCCTCCGTCATGGAGACGAGCGGCGCACAGCTGGCCGACAAAATGTTTGAGCAGGCCACCTCTCACGGGGTGGATTTTGACATGGGCACAGCCACGGTTGCGCCTGCCGAAAACGGCTTTGTGGTCACAACGGAGTACGCCTCCTATCCGTGCCGTGCGGTGGTGCTGGCCACGGGCGTCACGCACAAACAGCTGGGCGTGGAGGGCGAGCAGCGCCTTTTGGGCAAGGGTGTGTGCTATTGCGCCGTGTGCGACGGTGCGTTCTACAAGGACAAGCACGTCTGCGTGGTGGGCGACGGCAACAGTGCCGTGCAATATGCGCTGTATCTGGCGGAAATTTGCTCGCAAGTGACCCTCGTCACCCTGTTTGACAGGTTGTTTTGCGATATGGAGCTGCAACAGCGGCTGCTTGCGACGCAGGGCGTTGTCTGGACGCAGGGCGTGGCCGTCACGGAGATTGTGGGCGACGAGTGCGTCAAGGGCGTGGTTTGCAAGTCTGACGACGGCGCCATAACCTACATCGATTGCGACGCCGTGTTTGTGGCGATTGGGCAGCAACCCCACAACGAGGCCTTTGCAAGCCTGGTGGAATTGGACGAGCAGGGCTACATCGTGGCGGGCGAAAACTGCCTCACCGGCCGCAAGGGTATTTTTGCCGCAGGCGATTGCCGCACCAAAAGTGTGCGTCAGTGTGCCACCGCCGTGGGGGACGGTGCCGTGGCGGGCTTTTTGGCGGCGCAGTTTGTGGATAGGGCATAGCACAGACGTTTGGCACGGGGCCTCGCCCGACATTTTACAAACCGCCCCAAAATCGTTGACATTTTTGCCGCCGAGCTGTATAATATGTTAGCAAATTGATTTTGCGCCATTAGCTCAATTGGATAGAGCGTTGGTCTACGGAACCAAAGGTTAGGGATTCGAGCTCCTTATGGCGCGCCAAACAGCGGGACTGAAGAAAATTCAGTCCCGTTTACAATTGTATCCAAAGGTTAGATATGGCGGTCGCTTCGCTTCCCTTGGTGGCAGAGCCACTGCGAGCTCCTTGTGGGTGCAATAGGCAGCAACCTTTGCAAAAACAACTTAATATATGCGCCTTTAGCTCAATTGGATAGAGCGTTGGTCTACGGAACCAAAGGTTAGGGATTCGAGCTCCTTATGGCGCGCCAGCGAAGGCGACTTGGATAAATTCCAAGTCGCCTTTTCGCAAAAGCGCACCCCAAGGAGGGACTGAAATATATGACGGGATTGACGCTGTGCGTAGCAATCCCTGGGGACTGCGCTACGCTCCGTCCACGAGCTCCTTAAGGCGCGCCAAACAGCGGGACTGAAGAAAATTCAGTCCCGTTTACAATTGTATCCAAAGGTTAGATATGGCGGTCGCTTACGCTTCCATTGGTGGCAGAGCCACTGCGAGCTCCTTATGGTGCACCAAAAAAACGGATTGAGTGCTCAATCCGTTTTTTATTCGATGTTGGTCAATGGTCGGGTCGGGGTCAGCGATAGAGGAACAGCGGCTCGGTGTGGTCTCGCACGGCCGTTTGCGCCACATAGTCGATTTTGTAGCGGTGGTAGCGTGTGTAAGTTTCGGCCGAGGTCAGCGTTATTTCCACGATGCGCATTTCGGGGTTGCGCTCGGTCACGTACTCGTCGTAGTTGAGCGAAAACTCCCTTTTCAGCATCTTGCGCAGCTCGGCATTTTGCGGGTCCAGCGGATGTCCCAGCGAGCGTGCATTGCCGTGCATATTGTGAGAGCCGTGGCAAAGCCCAACGGCGGGGCTTACGGCGATGTGGTTCATCAGCGAGTTGCCCAGCCTGCTCAGCACATAAAATTTGCCCTCCCGATAGACGGCGTTTACGTCCCGCACGCTCACGGTGCCGTTTGCGGACGAGCCGACGCTCATTTCCACCACGTGGCCAAAGTTTTCCTCCATCACAGCAAGGGCTCTCTTGTAGATCTGTTGGCTATCCATAACAACCTCCCGTGTAGACAAATTTATCTGTATATATTTTAGCAAACGCCGCAGGCAAAGTCAATACGCATTTTGCAAAACAATGCCATCAAAATGGCAAATGCGCCTGCGCCAAACGGATAGAACGAAGTTTTGCCTCTTTGGTGTGCCGTCGGGGGATAGACAACGGTAGCAAAGTGGTGTATAATTTTGTCGATAAATCTTGGTGAGGTGGCACACATGCTGTTTGCAACAAGTTTTTCGGATTGGTTTCCCTGGGTGATAGTGGCCATTGCCGCTGCGGCCACAATCGGGCTGGCGGTGCGCTTTGTCGTTATGTACAGGGATATGAAGCGGGAGAAATTTGTGCGCTTGCAGGCCTCGTCTCAACCGGCGCCCATTGCCATCGACGGCGAGTTTTTTGTGTTGACAGCGCTGCACCCCTATGCCGTGGGCGAGGGCAAACCGCTTGCTGCAGGCAGCTACGTCATACATTCGGCCGAGGGCGCAATTGCACTGCAATACAATGGTGTGGTGGCAGATTACAACGACAACGAAGTGCTCACATTGCACGATGGCGACGTGATCCGTGCGGAAAGGGACCTGCACATAAAACCCGTCGCAAAGGAGGCAAACCAATGACACGCTCCTACAACGGTTGGGACGAAATGTTCAAGAAAGAGTTTTCAAAGCCCTATTTTGTACAGTTGAAGAGCTTTTTGGTGCATGAATATGCCGCCAAGCGTATCTACCCGCCCAAACCTCTGATACTCAATGCATTCGACAACACCGCCTATGACGACGTCAACGTGGTCATTCTGGGGCAGGACCCCTACTACAATCCTGGGCAGGCCATGGGCATGTGTTTTTCCGTACCGCAGGGGGTACAGGTGCCCAAAAGTCTGGTCAACATCTTTGCGGAGATACAGTCCGATACGGGCCGTCCCTCGCAAATCGCAGGCGGCGACCTCACCCCGTGGGCCAAGCAGGGCGTGCTGCTGATGAACACCGTGCTGACGGTGGAGCAGGGCAAGCCCAACTCTCACAAGGACAAGGGCTGGGAGATATTTACCGACGCCGTGATAGCGCACCTCAACAACCGCAGCCGAGGCATGGTATTTTTGCTGTGGGGGCGCAACGCCTATGCAAAAAAGGCGCTTGTCACCGCACCGCAGCATCTGGTGCTGACGGCGGCGCACCCAAGTCCGCTGTCCGCCTACAATGGGTTTTTCGGGTGCAGACATTTCACGAAGGCCAACGCCTTTTTGCAGCAGCAGGGTCGCCGGATAATTTGGTAGCGCCTTGCACCTCGCCGCACCTCGCCGGTGGGGCGGGTTGGGAAGATTTTTATTTGATATATTGTACTGCTTGGGTCGAGCTTCGTCACAATTTTCGCTGTCACATCCCAACATTTGCTGCCAAACCGTTTTTGTCTCAAAATCGCTTGCAATTTCGGGATAATTCGTATATAATGTATTTTGCCCAAATATGGAGCAACCCTTGCTGCGGGGAGGAACCGCAGCCAAACAGACCACAAGGAGGTATTTTTCAGCATGAACAGTTACGAGTTGTTGTACATCCTCAACAACGAACTTGCCGATGAGGCCAAGGACGCCGTTGTGGAAAAGCTCAATGCAGTTGTCACGGGCAACGGCGGCACTGTTGACAGCGTAGACAAATGGGGCACAAGGCGTTTGGCCTATCCCATCAACTACAAAACCGAAGGTTACTATGTGCTTGTCAACTTTACCGCGCCCGCAAGCCTGCCGCTGGAATTGGAACGTGTGATGCGCATCAATCAAGATTCCGTCATTCGTTTTCTGATTGTCAGAAAGTAAAACAATTGGGGAGACACAGATGAACAAAGTATTTTTGATTGGTAGACTAACACAAGACCCACAGGCATCCACACCCACCGAGGGCGGCCACACCTACTGCCGTTTCAGCATTGCCGTCAATCGCAGCTATTCGCGCGATGCGGACAACCGTGCCGATTTCATCAACATCATCACTTGGGACGCATTGGCCACCAACTGCGTCAAGTATCTTGTAAAGGGCAGCCAGGTAGCGGTAACAGGCAGCATCCAAACGGGCAGCTACGAGCGTGACGGCGTGCGTCGTCAGACGTTTGATATCCGTGCCGAGCAGGTAGAGTTCCTGTCCCGTGCAGGCAGCGCCCCGCAACAGGGCCAAAGCGCCCCCGCCGCAAAGGATTCCAGCATCGACAGCCTCAAAGTTGTTGATGACGACGATATGCCTTTCTGAAAGGAGAATAGAAAATGGAAAACAAAGAAGTAAAAAGACCTATGAGAAGTCCCGCTCGCCGCAAGGTTTGCAATTTTTGCGTAGAAAAGTTGGATCACATCGACTACAAGGACGTTGCCAAACTGCGCAAATACATGGCCGAAAGCGGCAAGATCTTGCCCCGCCGTATGACCGGCGTCTGCGCTCATCACCAAAGAGAGCTTGCAGTGGCAATCAAGCGTGCACGTCAGATGGCTTTGATTCCGTACGTAGCGGACTGACATCAACCAAACAACAAGGCCTTGCCTTTTGGCAGGGTCTTTTTTTATTGTCTGCGCATGTCCGCATCAACCTTGGTGATGCACGCCCTTGCCCAGGCTCTAATATTGCAGCAGTTGTCCCACTCGGTTCATCATTTCCTGCTTGTGTTCCAGCAGGGAGTGGGCGTACCGTTGCAGCGTGACGGTGGCGTTTTTGTGCCCCAATATTTCCGCCAGCGTTTTGATGTCCATGCCCACCTCCAAGGCACGGGTGGCAAAGGTGTGACGCAGCGAGTGAAACCCTCTGTGCGGCAGACCGAGATTTTTCAGCACGGCGGCAAAAGTGCGTTGGTAGGATCTCACCTCGGCGCCGTAGGGCGTGCGCCCCGTCACCACAAAAGGGCACTTGGCGGCCTGTTTCAGTGTGCGCAGATGGGCCATTATCCCGCTTGGCAGCGGCACCAATCGCTCCGAGCTGGGCGTTTTGGTGGTATCCAGCAGCTTGACGTAACTTCCACCCTGCCAACTGTCTCTGCAAGTTTTGGTGATGTTCAGCGTGCCCCGTTCAAAGTCCACATCCTCCCAAGTCAGCGCCAGCAGCTCGCCTATGCGCAATCCGCAGTACAGGCCAAGCAAAATTCCAAACAGATAGGGCGTGTTGTGCTCAAAAACGTATTTTTCTATGAGCAGCTGCTCTGCCTTGCTAAAACACCCCACCTTGCCCGCCCGTGTTTTTGGGCGCACGATGGCCTCGCAAAAGTGGCCTTGCGCCAGACCCAACGCCACCGCCTTGGTCAGGGACGATTTCAGCAGCGTCAAAATGCCGTTTGCCGTGTTGGCGGATAGCCCCAACCCCGCAAGCGACAGCGAAAATCGTTGCAGCACCCCTGCCGACAAACCGTCCGTGTCGTATTCTCCCAGCGACGGCACAATGTATTTGCGCACCTGCTGACGGTACTTTTTGTAAGTCCTTTCCTTGGCGGAGGCCCTCACGTACACCTCCAACCACTCGTTCAGCCATTCCTTATACAACATGATGCACCTCCAAAAATGTATCTATCATTATACTCCCCCATGTTGCGTGCATATGGAGATAATTTTAAGGAAAGAGGAAAAGTGAGGCAGTGATGCGGGCAGCCCGTTATATTTGTTTTCAGATTAGTTAAAGGTTTTGCGCAAATTCGATGTCGATCGGGGGGGGGGGCGCCATCAGAATAATGCGTGTTATATGTTATAAAAATGTGCAAAAAGTAATATTTTTATATTGAAAGGATATCACTCATATTTCAAAATGCCCCATTTTGTCCATTTTGCAAAAAAATCAATCGCATAAAAATTTCCCAAATGTTCATTATTAAAATTCTTAAAAACGACTTAAAATCGTTGACAAAATGCACAAAATATCTAAAATAGGGAGTGGACGGTGTAATGGCCGAAACCGAGGACGTGTTTTTGGGGAAAAATTCGTCACGGGCGGCCTTATACAACTACCCCAAGTCCCCGGTTTCGGCGCAAACGCTCGCCGATGCGTAGTGGGCAACACAAAATCATAAAATAAAAACAGGAGGCAAGCTAACAAAGGAAATGGCGAAGCAACCACGCTTCGACCAAGCTACGAGGCTAACAAGCGTATGTTGGAAGTAAAAAACTTTTCTAAAAAATACCGTAACAACAAAAACTATTCTGCCAAGGACGTCAACTTTACGGTGCAGGCAGGAGAGGTTGTGGGTTTGGTGGGCAGCAACGGCGCCGGCAAATCCACAATCATCAAGAGTATCATAGGTGTGTTGCCCTTCAATGAAGGCACAATCACCATCGACGGGTTTGATATCGTCAAGCAGTCCGAACAGGCCAAAAAGCTGATCGGCTACGTCCCCGACGATCACTCCGTCTACGAAAAGCTCACCGGCCGCGAGTACATCAACTATATGGGTAGTTTGTACGGCGCCAACAAGGAGCAAAAGCAGTTTGTAACGGACGAGCTTGCCCAAAAGTTTGAAATATTTTACGCATTGGACCAGCAAATAGCGGGCTACTCTCACGGTATGCGGCAAAAGATCTGCATTTTGGGTGCACTGGTGCACAACCCCAAGCTGTGGATATTGGACGAACCCATGGTCGGCTTGGACCACCAGACAATGGCGCTGCTGTGCGACTACATCCGCAGCTATGCCGATAGCGAGCACTCGGTGCTGTTTTCTTCGCACAACCTCGAAGTGGTGCGCAAAACCTGCGACAAGGTAGTGTTTATCCGCAAGGGAGAGGTGGTCAACATTCTGGACCTCACCACCAACAAGGATTTCGATCTGGACAGATACTACACGCAGCTTAACGAGGTGCAACGCAATGGCTGATTTTATTCGTTTGCAGCTCAAATTGAAGTGGGGCTTCAACCGTAACAACAACAAGGCAAGCGCCATCATGACAGCCATCGCCACACTGTTTGCAGTGGTGATAGCGTTGGCATTGGTGTTGGTGCTATCCTATGTGTTGCGTAGCAGTATCCCGCAAATCAGCCTCAAACAGCTGTCTCAGATGTATCTGACGCTGATAATGATTGGCTTGCTGGTGGCCGCCACGGGCATGCAGATGAAGCGTCTGTATCGCCCCGGAGATTTGCTTATCACGGCTCGCTTTCCGCTTAGCCCCTTCAAGCTGTTTGTAAGTTACCTTATCCTCAACTATATAGACCTTTGTGTGTATTCGGCCGTGTTGGTGTTGCCCATATTGGTGGTGTATGGCATAGCCGTCAGCTGCTTTACGGTGGCGTACGCATTTGGGATGTTGCTGTGCGTGTTGCTTATGCCGCTGATCCCCTTTGGTCTGTCCATATTTATCGCAATACCGGCAGTGTACCTGATGTCCCTGCTGGAAAAACACGGCATCGTCCGCCTGATACTGTTTGTGTTGGTGTTGGTGGGTGCATTTGTGCTGTACGACTACATCCTCACGGTGCTGGCCCAATTCTTTATCCATCGCAATTGGGAAGAAGGCACGTTGGAAATCTGGGAAAAGATCCTGACTGCCTTGGACGGCTACTACAACCCCGCCTACTATCTGGGCAACGTGTTGTTTTTCGACCGTTTCTGGCTGGGATTCGGCGTTCTGCTCGGTGCGGGAGCGGTGCTTGTCGGCGGCGGTGCGGCGTTGGCCAAGGTAGTGTGCACTCGCTTGCGTCTCAAAGCGCTGGATAGCGGCGGCTCGGGTTATCCTCGCCACTCCGTTTTGGATAACTACGGCAGCGGTCTGGCCATTTTCCGCTACGGCTTCAAGGAGATACTGCGCACAAAAACCTACTCCTACTTCTATCTGGGCGTTGCAATTTCCACCCCCGTCATGGTGTTTTTCTGCAACCGTCTGGTAAGCATGGTGGGCGAGGCGCAGATAGGCAAAGGCATAAACTTCGGCGCATCGATATTGGTTGCGGCGGTGTTTATGGCCATGATATGCTCTTTTACGGGCACGGTACTCAGCGTGGAGGGCAAAAACTTCTACATCACCAAGCTGGTGCCCGTTGGATATCGCAAACAGCTGTTGGTAAAGGCTTTGCTGAATATCGGCGTCAGTGCAGTGGCGCTGTTGATCAGTGCAGTGGTCATCGGCAGTCTTCAATTTATCAATGCGGCAGAGATGGCGGTTTTGGTGTGCTCTCAGTTGGTGCTGGCCACGGGGCTGGTGTTCAACGGAATCAACCTCAACCTGGCCAATCCCAACCTCAAACCCAAGGCCAACGGCGAGGCAGAGGAAATCAACATCACCTATATGTTACTTATCGGCCTGGTTTTGGCGGCGCTGCTTGGTGCAGCAAGCATAATCCTGCCCAAAGCCGTCGAGGCAAGCGGCACGGCTATTGCGTATGCAGTGGTCGTGGGTACGTCCTGCGTGTATGCGCTGATAAACTTTTTGGTGTTTTGGTTTACCGCAGACAAAAAATACAAAAACATCGAGTGCTGATTGCGCACAAGTGAGGCGGCCGGCGCCGCAACAAGCGCAAAACCGCCCACAACAAGTGCAACAAGCAACCTGACCCAACCAAACAAAATATTCCAAGGATAATCGAAAAAAGAGGGATCAATTTATGAAGAAGTTGATGATTTCCACGATCATACTCCTGCCGCTGCTGATACTTGCGATAATGCTTGTCAGCGGTGCCATCATGAGCATGGTCACATACATTTATGTAGAATCTGTCGAGTTTGTTGATAGCGACACGCTTGTGCTGGGCATAAATGACGACGTGCTGCCCGACTATCAGCAGGTGGAAGTAAACGTGCTGCCGCTCAAAGCGGCCAACAAAGCCGTCAAGTTTACTTCCGAAAACCCCGACATCGTCACGGTGGACGAAAACGGCGTTGTCACGGCCAAGGATTTCGGCAAAACGTTTGTCGTGGTCACCAGCGAGGACAACACCGCCGCCGTGGACAAGCGAGAGGTGCTTGTCACGGACGACAACGTTCGCCGGGTGACGCTTACCACCCGTCCAAACGACCTGTATCGCGGCGACGAGCCGCAGCACCTCAATGTAGAAGTGCTGCCCGTCGAGGCCGACAACCGCATGGTGTCCTGGGCCTCCTCGGATGACAAGGTGCTCACCGTCACGCAAAACGGCGATATCACCTGCGTGGGCAAGGGCACGGCCACAATCACGGTCAGCTCGGTAGAAAACCCCGACATAACCGACTCGGTGACGATCACCTGTCACGAGCCGCTTTCGTCCATTGCTGCCGAGTACTACAAGGCGGATATTGCGCTCAAACAGTACACTTTCCCCACAATTACGCCCAACCCCGTCAACGCAACCTACACAGTAGAGTACTTCTCGGACGACCCATCCATTGCCACGGTGGATAAGGACGGCAAGATCACTGTCCACAATGCAGGCGCAGTCACCTTGTACGCCATTGCCACTGACGGCAGAAACCACAGCGACAGGGTGGACGTCCGCTACAACTTTACCAATGGGTATTTTGCGGATAGTCTCTTCACGCAGACGAGCTTCCGCTACGACTACGAGCAAAACAAGGGCAAAAAGCTGACGGACATCGTGTTGCAGCACAAGCCGGAGGGCGCCACGTTGGAGATTCTGGAAGCAATCATCTCCAAACCCAACGTCATCTCCTTCGACAAGGCCACCGAGACCTTCACGCTCAAAGAGGTATCCGACACTACCGAGTTGGGCTTGGTCACCGTCACCATCAAGGCCAACAAATACGATTACGGCACGGGCACCATTCAAACCCGCACGGTGGACGTTTGCGAGATCTACGTCAGCCGTCCTGCCACGTCCATATCTCTCAACCTGCGTGGAGAGACGGGCACCGTCGGCACCTCGGATAGGACGCTCAGCGTCTCCGAAATTGCCTCCGGCAACGCAGATAGCGGCGTCAGCCTGGTGGTAAGCCCAGCCAACCACACGGATAACGTCACCTTTACGGTAAGCGGCGACGCTCAAAAAGTGGGCAACACCGTCCGTTTCGACCGTCAGGGCACGGCCACAGTCACGGCCTCCTCTGACGAAACCACCAAGTCGGCCACACTGCAAATCACATACAGCGAGTGGAAGCCCAACGAGGACAACATCAACATCACAACGGATAGCGTCCCCTCCGGCGAAGAAGTCCACTTCGAAATCACCGACGAGCAAGCCGATACGGCCGTATTGCACATCACCCCGCCCGAGGGCTCCAAAACCAAAGAAGTCACCTCCGACGCCGTTGACGTTGTCAAGGTGGTCACTGCCCCCGACGGCACCATCAGCCTCGAACCGCAAAAGGGCGGCTTTGCCAACATAACCGTCACCTTCGAGTCTCTTGCGGCGGTGGCAACAATCAGCACAATCTCGGCCAGGTCGGGCGATCCGCAATCGATAACATTCCGCGTGTATGTGGACAAGCGCATCTCCACCGAGGATATTGCCTTCCAATTTGAGGGCGTCACCGTCCACACCGACGGCAGCGTCACCACGGATTGCGTCACAGCCAACGCCACCCTTGCCTACAAGGTGGTGGTCAACTGCTCGCAGGACGCACTGCTGGGCAAGGAGCTGTGGATAGGCGGCAGCAAAGTCACCCCCAATTGGGATGGCAGCAAATACGTCAGCGAGCAAACCTACAACTTTGATAGCGGCAAAACCGCCGACACCCTCAGCGCCTCGGTCCGCTACAACGACGAGGCCAACACAGTTGCGGGCAAATCGGGCGAGATATGCGCCGCCACTTGCGACGTAAAAACCACCGAAGGCAAGCTCAGCACAAGGCCCACGCTCACAAGCGGCGGTGTGGCCTGGCAGCAAACGGGCAACAGCGTGCTGTTCGAGGATATCGTCGAGGATGCCGACAACAAGGTCACCCTCACTATCGACGTGTCCGCTTGCGAACCTGCCGACTACACCCTCAAATCCGCCGACATCGTGTTTGGCGGCGCAGGCAAGGTGTATTCAACTCGGATTGACGTAAACGCCGACGGCAAGCATGCCACGGTCACATTTACGCCGGTCGAGGGCGGCACCGAGCCCGTCACTCTCACTGTTGCGGGTCAGCAATTTGGGTTCAGCGTCACGGTCAAGGTGCTTGCGCACACGCTCACCGTCAAGCACGACGGCACCGAGCTAAACTCCACAACGTCCTACAACACAATGTTGGGCACGCTTCCCCTCTCGTTTGCCATTGGCCGCACCGACGGCAAGGCCGTCACCGAAACGACCATCAGCTACAAGCTCAACAACAGCAGCGATTGGTCCACCGTCACGGCAGAAAACGGCACCGCAAACGTCAATTTGCAGGTGGTGGGCAGCGCCATCCTCACTGTCAAGTGCGGCACGTGCCAAGTCACAGTGCAGCTCAACAAGGTTACTTGGCAAGATCTTCTCAACACCAACAAGCTGACGTTCACGCTCAAATATGACGGCGGCGAGCAGGTCGAAACGGCTTCCTACAACCCCAACGACCCCACTGCTCGTCAAATCACCCTCACCCTGCCCAAGGGTATCAAGGGCCCGCTCACGTTCAGCTTGAAGTTCACCATCGACAACCAACTCGGCGGCCTCGATCAGGACGAAATGGACGAGTTCTTCTCCATCACTCCCGACAAGTGGAGCGATATGTACGAGGTCAGCGCCAGCACAAGAGAAGTCATCTTGAAGCTGGGCGACGACTTCCACTATTTCCTCGATGAAAAGGTGGAGTTCAACTGCGGCAATCTTGTTGTCACGGTGTTGCTCAACAGCAGCAACATCACCGCTGTTGACCTTGTCGGTTACAACAGCAGCAACACAGCCGATATCTACCTTGGCTATCAGCAGGTGCGTGTGTTTGCCAAGCACAGCTACTACAACGGCAAGCAGGTAGACTACTTCTCGGTGCCCGTCAAGGTGTGGCAGGACGCCGCCCGCAAAGTCCCCGGCCGTCTCGAACAGCTCAGCTGGTCGCTGCAATCCTACAAGTACGATACCGCCGAGCCCACCGTCACCACGGTTGCCTCGCAAAAGGGCAGTGTGGTAACCTACGGCGGCAAAACCTACGATATCCAAAAAATCAACGACGAGTACGTCCTGTTCGACTCCGAAAGCGGCAATGTTGTGTCCGGCTTCAACGGCACCAACCCCCAAGGCATCACCTGGGTGGACGCATACAGCGAGGCCGAGCAAGGCAACGTCCGTATCTACTTTGGTAACTTTGCAGGCCTCAGCGAGGTGGACGTGCAAAACGACTACTTTGGCAACTTTGGCGAGCAAAGCGCTTGGTCCCCCAAGGCTACCGTTTCGGATGACGGCAGCGGCCGCAGCTTCACGCCTTCCGGCGGGGCATATAGCTATCTGCGTGTAGAGGCCAACGACGGTTCCGAAAGCAGCGATGTCAGCGCACACTTCAACTTCAATGTGCTGCAAGACGACAGCCTTGTCAACGTGTTTGACGCCGACGGCTACTACAACAATCAAAATATTGTGTTGCACAATGACCTGTATGGCAACGGAGAGCTCGAACCAAGTCTCGAAGCTACAAAAAAAGCCCAAATTTTGGATAAAGAGCCGCAAAAAGATTCAAACGACCAATCATATGCAAAAAACACTATTTACGGCAATGGCTATCAAGCTAACCTAAACAAGCTTAATGATATGATTGTGGGCACGGGTCCTACTACTTCTTCTGGCGGAATGATGAACGGTGGGCAGGAAAACACAGGCAACGCAACATATTTTACAAGTCTTTACAATGTGAGGCTGATGGGCAGAAATTCCAACGAAACAATCAACTCTGCAAGCTTTGCCATTTTGTTCAACGTAAAGAATATCTACTACACCGACCTTCAAAATTACAGCAAAATGAATCCGATGGGCGGTAGTATTTCAATCAAAAACTCGGTGCTACACAATGTTGCCGTGCAGGCATTGCAACTTTGGAACGAGGCAAGTACCCCAGCTGCAACCAGAGGCTATTGGAATGCTTACTTGGAGAATGTGACGATTGTCAATGCAACGAAGGGCATATCCTTGGAAGGTTCGAGAGAAAGTTCCGATCCCAATTCAAGAGCGCACACGGTCAAAATTAAAGGCTTCCTTGACGCATTGAATTATAACAATATTCCCGGATTGATTGGTTTGATTGGAAAAGCGCTCGGCGGAGGATCAGGTGCTGTTGAAGCATTGTTACCGGATCTTACAAAAATAATAGGCTCCTCAATCACACTTGGAAGTACAAAGTTCAGCGAGTATTTTGAATGGTTTGGCGCTGACATGAAGACAATAACAATGATAAGTAATGCAGGTTCTAATAACAAATACAGCGGATATGAAGATGCCTTTGTAAACCCTGTTGTTGTTGACACTGGTATAGATGGAGAGACAAAAAAGATGGATTCGTATGGAGGTCTGAATGGTGAGCCGGTGGGTGGCTTGTGCGGAGTTGTTCAACAATGGGACGATAAGCAACAAGCGTATGTAAATGTTGAGAATGCCTCGTCGCCGAAATTTGTACACCCGTTATATGGCAACGACCTACAAAATCATCTATATGGCAATGGTATGATAACGGCATACACATACAACTATAAAAATGATACTGATGGCGGACACATTGACTACAATCCGTCACACAACTACTATAGCCATTTTGAATTATATGTGAGCCGTCCCGAAATTGAGAAACTCTTCTCAAGCGACCGCTATATCCGTTTGCTTTGCCAATATCTTGGTGTAGACGGTGAAGGAAAGCTCATCAGAAACGACGACCACATCTTGTGGCATATGCAAAGGTGCTACCGTGATGTGTCTCTCATTGCGGACAGAGAACCCGACCACGTCAAGGCGTTCATTCAGTCTCTGGAAAATGCCACCAAGACGGTGGGCAGCAGGGCGCCGATATGGGACGGCAAGTGGCCGGACGGCACAACGCTGCAACAGGCGTTGGAAGCATACCGTTCTCACAACAGCTAACCCGCAGGCAACGCAAACCAACCAAGAGTCAACCTCGCAAGGGGTTGACTCTGTTTTTTCCCCCCCCCGGCCAGACGCAAGGCTGTTCGGTTGACTACGCAACCGACCCCTACGGGGCGCAAGCGCAGCCTTGGCCGGACTACTAAGGAACAACCTGCACGGTTGTTCATCAGTCAGAACTTCACTGGGGTCTCCCATACCCCCAGCACCCCCGGGGAGGACTGCAATCTCGGCGCAGGTCCGTGATTGCAGAGTTTAGTTGAAAGTTTTCCGACCAAGCGCAAGTCGGTTCGGTTGACTACGCAACCGACCCCTTCGGGGCGCAAGCGCAGCCTTGCGACTGGCCGGATTATAAAATTTCATTTGACACCGCCCGCAGTAGTGTTATAATGTATGTGTCGATTGCCAAAAGGCAGGCAACCAAATTTTTGTTGCGAGGTGTAGATATGAAAAAGTTTTTGGCAACAATATGTGTGGCGGCAATGTGCGCCGTTGCCCTTTGCGCCCTTGTGGGGTGCGATTTGGTTGCGGAGGTGGATGTGGACAAGCTGTACCGCCGCTGCAACGTGCACAGGGATCTCCCCTTTGACGGCGACAGCGTCACCGTGCAGGCCGATAGCTACAACGTGTATGTGGAGGAGTTGGAGTTTGGCAACAGCGTCGCCCTCGACTACGTGCAGGGGGCAACCGCAATCGAGTACCGAATCGACAACGGCGATGTTACCATTGCGCAGCACGGCAATGCGGACGAGGACGCCTTTTTGATAGTGGGCATACCGGAGCACAACTTGCAGCACCGCACCATGCAGCTGACCGTCAAGGTTGGTGCGGGCAATGTGCAGGTGGATGACATCGAGGCAAGCGTGCTACTGTGGCAGTTACCACGGGCGATGTGCGGTTGGACGGCTGTTTTTGCGGCAGTGCAGAGGTGTCCGCACAAACGGGCAACGTGATGGCCGAGCTGGAAGGCGAGGCGTGCACGGTCGACGTCGGCACGGGCAATGTGCACATCGATCTGGAAGTGCGGGATATCTCGCTGACGGTGGCCGAGGGCTGGGTAAAGGGCAGTGTAGAGCACCCGCAGTATTGGTACGACATCGACGCCCACACTGGCAGCGGAAGTTGCAATCTGGACAGGCGCAGCAGCAACGGCAACTACAAACTTGCGGTAAGCGTGGGCAAGGGCGACATCAAGATCGCCTTTGACAAGGACTGATATGAACGGTATTGATATTTTCTTTTTGATAGTGATGGCGCTGTGCGTGGTGATGGGCTTTTTCAAGGGCATCATCAAGCAGGTGCTTACCATTTTGGGCGTGATAGCCGTGGCCTCGCTGACGGCCGTGGTGGCGCCCTATGTGCAGGGCTGGTTGGAGGGCGCAATCGGCGACGAAAACCTGCGCAACGCTTTGGCCATGATTGTGGCGGCGCTGCTCATCGCTGTGGTGTATGGCGTGGTGGCCATGTTGGTGGCACGATTGCTGCGCAACATCCACGTGGTGGGCGTGCTGGACAGGCTGCTTGGCGCCGTGATGGGCTTTGTGGTGGTGTATCTGGTGTTTGCCGTGCTGTTTGCGCTGGTAAAGGATACGGGCGAGGGCTTTTTGCCCCTTACCAAAAAACTGCTGGGCGACGGGTTTGCCAACAGCTGGGTGGGCAACCACATCTACAAGCACAACTTTTTTGGCGATTGGATAGTGGTGGACATTGCGCAAAAGCTGCTGGACTCGCTTTCTCCCAATCTGGGCGGTGCTGCCCGTGCATTTGCTTGACCCAACGACTGTTGTGTGCTAAGATATAGTTGCTCTCGGGAGCGATCGTTGCGCCCACATGCCGAGCGACGCTCGGTTGCGATACAGAGGAATTGAGACTGCGCAGCTTTTGTTGCTGTGCGGTCTTTTTTTGAAATGAAATAGGCGTTTTTTTGAGCAAAAGAGGAGCTTTTTGTATGCTTGTGGAGCTTTTTAACGGTTGGATAGCCGATCTGCACGTCGGTATCAAGCTGGCCCTGTTTGTGGTGGGGCTGGCGTTGGGCGTGTTTTGTCTGGTGCGCTTTTGCGATTGGTTTGTGGATGGCGCAGGCGTCATCGCCGCCAAGCTGAGGGTGTCGCCGCTGATCATCGGCCTGACGATAGTTGCCATGGGCACTTCTCTGCCGGAGTTGGCCGTTTCCGTATCCGACTCCGTATCCACCCTTGTGGGCGGCGGCCACGCCAATGTGGCGATAGGCAACGTGGTGGGCAGCAACATCTGCAACATTTTGCTGGTGTTGGGGTTTTCGGTAGTGTTTACGCCCATTGCGGTAAAAAGCAGCGTCAACCGCCGAGAAATGCCCATTTTGTTGGGCGTGACGGCCCTTGCAGTGCTGTTTGTGTGCCTGTTTGGGCTGAGCTCTGCCGCCGACGTGCACGACCTTGCCATCACCCGTTGGGAGGGCATTGTGCTGGCAGTGGGCATTGTGGCCTACGTCGCCTATCTGGTGGTCTCCGCCAAGCGCCACCCCGAGCAGATGGACGCCGAGCAGCAGCAAATCAAGGATATGCGCTGGTGGAAGGCCGTTTTGCTGGTGGTTGCGGGCGCTGTGGGCATCTTGCTGGGCGGACAATTGGTGGTTTTTGGCGCAAAAGGGCTGGCGTTGCAGGGCGCATCGGCGCTGGGGCTGGACAGGGATATGTCCGAGGCGCTTGTGGGGCTGACCATTGTGGCCGTGGGCACATCGCTGCCCGAGCTGGTAACCAGCACCGTCGCCGCCAAAAAGGGCCAAAACGAGCTGGCGCTGGGCAACGTTATCGGCAGCAACATCTTCAACATTTTGTTTGTGCTGGGCATTTCGGCAACGGTAAACCCCCTCACAACGGGCAGCCAGGTGCTGGTGGACGTGTTTGTGATGTTGGCCGTCACCGTGCTGCTGTTTGCGTTCTCTCTGCGGGGCAAGCTGGGGCGCACCCACGGCATTGTGCTGTTGTCCCTCTACGCCCTGTACTTGATTTATCTTGTGCTGCGTACAGTATTGGGGTGGAGCTTTTAGATGTGGCAGCTGATTTTTGTTAGTATCGGGCTGGGCTTTGGGCTGGCAATGGACGCCTGCGCAGTGTCCATCAGCAACGGGCTGGCCGACCCGCAAATGAAACGGGGCCGTGCGGCGCTTATGGCGGGCATTTTTGGGCTGTTTCAGGGTGTGATGCCCATGCTGGGCTGGCTGTGCGTCACCTTGGTGGTGGAGCAGTTTGCCGTGTTGGAGCGCTGGATACCCTACATCGCCCTTGCGCTGCTGGTGCTGGTGGGCGGCAAGATGTTGTACGACGGCTTTGGCCCAAGCGAGCAACAATCGAGCGGCGTGCGCCGACTGACAATCGCCATGCTGTTGGTGCAGGCAGTGGCCACCTCTATCGACGCCCTGTCGGCGGGGTTTTCGCTGGCGGATATTGCCGGCGACGTGTGGTGGATGGCGCTTGCGTCCGCCTGTATCATCGCCGCCGTTACCTTTGGCGTGTGCTTTGGCTCGGTGTATCTGGGCAAAAAATTCGGCGCACGGCTGGGCAACAAGGCGCAGATCTTGGGCGGCTGCATTTTGCTTGCGATAGGTATCGAAATTTTTGTTTCGGGTATTTTCTTTTAGCTTTTTTCTTCCCCAACAATTATCACAAAATCAACCTTTTCTACTGAAAAACCCTGCACTCGTCTATTGGACGAGTGCTTAATATTATTCCCCTGCTCGCCTCACCGGCGAGGTGCGGCAAAATTTTGCGTCGGGTATTGAAATTGCTGCGCAAGGGTTGTATAATAGTGGTATAATGGCGAAAAAGGCGGGTTTGCCACCCTTTGGGCGCCTCAACAGCGTCGGGGCAGACGGCGCCCGCCACATCAAGGAGGCATCGCAGTGCAGCACTTCAATCCGTTGACCAAGGATAACGACACACAAAACAAATTTATCACCATCGGCGAGATAATGCTTCGTCTCACCCCGCCCAACTACGAAAAAATCCGCATGGCGTCCACCTTCGAGGCCAGCTACGGCGGCAGCGAGGCCAACATCGCATTGGCGCTGGCCAATCTGGGCGTGGACAGCACCTTTTTCAGCGTGGTGCCCAACAACAGTCTGGGCAAAAGCGCCATCAGGATGTTGCGCAGCAACGATGTGCACTGCACGCCGGTCATTCTCAGCACGCCGGAGGAAACCCCCACCCACCGCTTGGGCAGCTACTATCTGGAAGCGGGCTACGGCATACGCCCCAGCGTTGTCACCTACGACCGCAAGCACAGCGCTTTCAGTGAGTACGACTACTCCCGTGTGGACCTCGAATCGCTGCTGGACGGGTTTAGTTGGCTGCACCTCAGCGGTATCACGCCGGCGTTGTCGCCCAGCTGCGCCAAGTTGGTGATGGACAGCATCCGTATCGCCAAGCAAAAGGGCCTCACGGTCAGCTTCGACGGCAACTTCCGCAGCAGACTTTGGACGTGGGATCAGGCCCGAGACTACTGCACACAATGCCTGCCCTATGTGGACGTGCTGCTGGGCATCGAGCCCTATCACCTGTGGCGGGACGAAAACGACCACTCCAAGGGCGACTTCAAGGACGACGTGCCGCTGCACCCCTCTTACGAGCAGCAGGACGAAATTTTCAGACGGTTTGTGGAGCGCTACCCCAACATCAAGTGTATCGGGCGCCACGTCCGCTACGCCCACAGCGGCAGCGAAAACAGCCTCAAAGCCTTTTTGTGGTACGGCGACCACACCTTTGAGAGCCGCCTGTTTACCTTCAACATTTTGGACAGAGTGGGCGGCGGCGACGCCTTTGCCAGCGGCCTGATCTACGCCATGATGCACAACTACAAGCCCATGGATATGGTCAACTTTGCGGTGGCCAGCAGCGCCATCAAGCACACCATACACGGCGACGCCAACATCACCGACGACGTGCAGACCATCCGCAACCTGATGAACATGAGCTACGACATCAAGCGCTGACAGCAAATTGCAAGATAAAAACAACAAAAAGCCGACCCCTCGACGGGGTCGGCTTGCTTTGTTTTGGGGATATGGGGTGGATTATTCCATTACATACACAAGTTCAACGGTGGTCATTGCCATGCTGCCCGGAAACATCATTTTCATTTGCATAACCAACTCGGTGTTTGTATAAGTAAATGTGACGTTGACTCCGCCTGACGGCATATTGATTGTCAGTGTGCCGTCCTGGGCAGTGTAGCTAAATTCCTGCACGCTGTCGGGCTGCAAGATATTGCCCATTTCCACTGTGGTGTCGCCAAACTTATATGTTGAGCCGCGCTGATTAAATGCAGTATCATCAAGAGCACGCTTTTGTGTAGGTTGAGGACTTAGTCCCCCGGACAACCTTGCTTCGTACAATACAAAGGTGTGTCCCGCCAAGGAGTCGAACGTCTTGCCCTTTTGCGGCCGTAGTGTAACAACGAGTTGCTCATCGTTTAGTGCTGCTGCTTTTACTACTGTCAAAATATCTCCTGTTGCAGATATAGCTTGCGACGAGTATTCAAAAATAGCGGGATCCTTGTTTTCGGGAGCAGAAATCGACGTCAGTTTTGTGCAGTCCTTAAACATATTCATTATGTAATTGTTGTTGCCCACGCCGCACAAAATTTTCCACTCAAACACGTTTTCGGACAGGGCAATTTCTTCCAGATTGGACAGTCCCACAAATGTGCGGGTATCCACGCTTATCACGAGGCTGTCAAAGGTGATTTTGCGCACGTCCCCGTCCTTGAAGAAGCAGCCGAATGTGTCCACATAGGTCACGGCCGTCACGGGCAATTGGTCTATCGTGGCGGGCACGTCGACAACGCCGTCCTGGTCGGCGCCGCCGATGTAGCCCTTTATCGTGACGGATTTGCCGTCCTCGGCCGTCTGATATATCCAGCCGTCCGCAGTGCACAGATCTTTTTCGTCCAGCTTGACAGCCGTTGCTCTATACAGGTTTTGCGGTTCGCCCGTCTTGTACAAGAGGAACAATCCCGTTTTGTCGATATTGCTCGGTGCATAGTCTGCATTGGGTATGTACAGGTATTTGAGAGAGAGCGCAGAGGAGAAGGCGCTTTGGTAAAAACGCATATCTTCGTCAGCCACAAAGAAAGTTGTGTCTGTCACTTTGAACACCTT
Source organism: uncultured Clostridia bacterium (assembly GCA_947586855.1). Classification (GTDB taxonomy): domain Bacteria; phylum Bacillota; class Clostridia; order Christensenellales; family CAG-314; genus Fimimonas. Next base: position 67,359 of record CANPXV010000001.1, on the reverse strand, counting down.
GCCCCCAAAGGTGGTGTAACGGCCGTCCTCGGATGGTGTGCCGCTAAATTTCGGACAGTTGACAAGTGTCAGATTGCTCACATCTACGTTGGAGGGGCAATTGATTGTCTGCAATCTAATGCACGAATCCAAGGCGTCGTCGGCTATTGTCGTCAAAGTGCTTGGCAATGTGATATTTGTCATCGCCCAGCAGTTATAAAACGCCTGGTTGCCGATTTCCTTTACGCCGTCCTCAATTATGACTTCTTCAATCGAAGATTGCTGGGCAAGCGATCGTGCCGGGATTTTTTCCACGCCAGAAATTGTCAGCACTTTGGGCAGTGGTTGACTGTTGATTGTTAAAGTGAAACCCAGCTCGTCCCAGTCCTCGGCCAGCTCTAACCAATGGTTTAGGCTGTCAACATCCACATAGTCGATGCCGCTGTCGTAAAACCCTCCAAGTTTTTCGAGAGATTCGGTTATGGTGAGGTAGGTCAAATTATCACAAAAGTCAAATGCGTTTTGCACTTCCGCAACGCCTTCCAGATCGACGCTGAAAAGGTTTTGACAATGTCCGAACGCCCCTTCGCATATCACACTGACGCCATCAAAAGAAACAGCGGTTATTTTGGGATAGCCGCAAAGGAAATGTTCGGGGATTTGCTCTACGCCCGAAACCACAACAGCACCCGTCAGCAAGGTCTTATCTGCGCCGACATACACGTTGCAATTGGCCATATTATCCGACCAATTTCCTGTAAAACTGAACGCACCAAACTTTTGCGCCAGAAGGGCAATTGTATCTACATACACATTTTTTATGTCTACGTCAAACACTTCGACGCCGTATTCGGTGTCTTTGTACAAAGTGACGGCGTTCAGGGGACAGTTATAAAAGGCCTTGTCTCCGATTTTTGTGACGCTTTGTGGCAGGGTCAGCTCAACCAGAGAGATGCAATGGTGAAATGCGCCCGATTCTATCTCCGTCACGCTGTTGGGTATCACCACGTTGTTGAGTTTTTCGCAGTAGTAAAAGGCGTCTGAACAAATTTTTGTAACACTTTGCGGAATGGTGATTTGCGCCAGAGACTTGCAATTCGAGAACATACATTGCGATATCTCGGTGAGATTGTCCGGCAGGGTGATATCTTTCAGGGCATCACAATACGCAAAAGCATATGATCCAATGGATTTGATTTTTTGCGGCAGGACGATTTGTTCCAGGGCATCACAACCCCAAAAAGCGTCATATCCAATTGTCTCGACGCTCTGCGGCAGGGTGATGCTTTGTAAATCCGAGCAACCGCTAAACGCATTCATTTCGATTGTTGTCAAGCTATTGGGCAGGTTTACTACGGAAAGATTTTCGCAGTCGTAGAAAGCGTAGCTGTCAATGGTTGTGACGCCCTCGTTCAAGGTTATCGTGTCTATTGCGGAGGCGGAAAAGGCATATCGACCGATAGTGGTTATCGTGCCGGGCACTTCCAGCGTAGTCAACGAGGTGCAGCCTTCAAAGCTGAATGCGCCAATCTCTTTCACGGTGGATGAGAAAGTGACGCTTTCAAGCCCGCTCAGTCCTTCAAACGCCCCATAACCGTAGTAGGCTTCAAGTCGTTCCAGACCTTCGGGCAGCCTTACGCTCTTCACGTTTTCCAGCGCTTGCGTGTTCTGCGCTTGGTAAGCAATGGCTTTTACGCCGATGACACGGTGCCCATCGTACACGTTGGGGATAACAATATCTGTCTCGGTGCAGGTGCCCAAGCCCGTCACATACCAGGCTGTCTTGTTATTGTACCTGTCCTCGGTCACTTGCAGGCCGGCCGAGCCTGCCACCTCGGCGGGTTTGTCCACAACGGTAACATTGCAGCTTACCGTCATGCCGGCGGCCTTGACGGTGATGGTGCAACTACCTGTCTTTTTGTAGTTGAGGTCAATCTTGTAGTTGTGCAGGTTTTCTTGCACGTCGTAATTGGCATAGATGGCGTGAGACAGCTCCACCACCGAGTTGTCGCTGAAACTTACATCCAACAAATAGTCTTGGTTTTCTCCCTCGTAGGTGGCGGTAACCACAATATCCTCGTAGTTTTCCCACCCAAGGTAGGCCTTGGCGGTTTTTCTGTTGATGGTGAGCGCCGTCACCTCGGCAGGTTTGGTGGGCGTTTCGGGCGTGGTAGTGCCCTCGCTTGATATCACAATCACCAGCTGGTAGGTTTGGCCGCCTGCGCTGAATGTGAGCGTGGCGGTGCCGTCCGCCAGCATAAAGATCTGGAATTTCGCATCTATGTCGCTGCTGCCGGAGCTTTCCACGGAGACGATCTCGTTGTTGTCCACGGTGCACTCGATGACCCTTTCATCGCCATATATGGCCACGCTTTTGCCCAGCCTTGCGTAGACGGTTATCGGGTTTTCCCTGTCCAGCACCACGGTGAGGGTGTTGCCCACGGGTTGCACATCGCCGTCCACCTCTATGGACAGGCCGCCCGTCACGTCGGTGGACGCCCCCACAAAGGACATGGTAAACGTTTCCTGTGTCGGACGGAACGATGCGTCACGGATGCGCTCGTGGTCGCTTTGATACTCCAAGGTTTGGCCGTCCACGACAAGCTGCAGCCCGCCAAACGTGTAGCCCGGTTTGAGCGTTACCCGCACATTGAAGTAAGCCCCCTGAACAAGGAGAATGCCGCTTGTGCGGTAGTTTTTCTCCGTAAGCGGATAGGAGTGGAAGTCGATGTTGTCGTCCGCCCCCGCATACAAAAACTCTACGGACTGCACGCCCTCTGCCCACTCTCCCTCAAAGGAGCCGCTGGCCGCATCGCCCGTGTTGTGTTGCGTCTGGCAGCCCATCAGCACCGCAAAGCAGCAGATCAGGCACATCGCCAACGCAAAGATTGCGAATTTTTTCATTTTTTCCTCCTTTTGAGCGCATTTTTTGCGCACATAATTTTAGGCAACTACGTTATATCAAAAGAAGTGCTAAAAAAGTGCTAAAATAACGGGGGGGGGGCAGCATAAATGAAAAAATAGTTGAGAAATTCACTTTTGAAAAAGAAGATTTTATCGAGGAAATTATTTGAAAAAAATATCTGATTTTTGTTTGAAATAATTCTGCCTTTTTGTTGAAAAATTTCTGCTTTTTTTGCCTGATTTGCTTGAAAAATTTTTACCTTTTTGTTTTCACAAATTTTGTGCCTTTGTTTGCAATAATTTTTGTTTTCCGTTGCAAAAATATTGTTCGTTTGTATGCAAAAATTTTGTCTTGTTATTGATAATTTTTCCCTATGTTTGAAATAATAGTGAAAAATTTCGCTATTGATATTTGCTTTATCGCTTGGTATAATGATGTTGACGGGGTTTTGCCTGCAAATTGCGGCAAAAACGGGGCGGCGGCCTTGGCTGTTGCGCCGTTGCGATCTCGTCGGAGAGGTAGACATGAATTACGAAAAAATCACAAAAAAGGTTGCCAAGCAATACGGCGTAGATGTGGAGGTATCCGCCGACGAGCGCAGCGTGTTTTTGCGGGGGCAGTGCGGCAATTGGGCGGACATCGTGGCCATTGGCAAGATGTACGTCACCGAGGGCAAGCATGTGGTCAACGACATACAGCTCATCGGCCACACCGAGCAGCCCGAGCGCCTGCCCAAGCTGACGGACAGCGCCCTGGACGGCACATCGTGGGATGTGGTGGTCATCGGCGGCGGCATAAGCGGCTGCGCCGTGGCCCGAGAGCTTACCCGCTACAAGCTGAAAGTGCTGCTGGTAGAAAAACACAGCGACGTCGCCCGTGGGGCAAGCGGCGCCAACAATGGAATGGTACACGCAGGTATCGACCTCAAACACCAATGCCTCAAACTTAAATACGGCGTGGGCGGCAACGCCATCTACGGCGACGTATGCAAGGAGTTGGGCGTGGACTTTCGCCGCTCGGGGCAGTACGTCATTTTCGACAGCAAGCTGATACGCTTTTTTGCCAAGGGCACCGTCAAGCGGGCCACCCGTCACGGCATACCGGGCGTGCGCATTTTGGGCAAGGACGAGATTGCCCAAGTCGAGCCCGCCGTCAAGGATTTTGCCGTGGGTGCGTTGTATGCGCCCTCCACGGGATATGTTTCGCCCTATCAGCTGACCATTGCCTATGCCGAAAACGCCGTGCAAAACGGTGCCACCGTCAGCCTCAACACCGCCGTATTGGGCATGGAGATGGCCGATGGGCTGGTGGCAAAGGTGGTCACCAACCGAGGCACCCTGTCCGCCAAGTGCGTTGTCAACTGCGCAGGAGTGTTTGCCGACAAGGTGGCTGCAATGGCGGGGGACAGGTACTTTTCGATACATCCCCGCAGGGGCACCGACCTGATGTTGGACCCCAAGGCAGAGGGTGTGCCCACGCAGACCATCAGCATGGGCCCAAGTCTCAAATCGGTGTCCAAGTTCGGCAGCGGCTCTACCAAGGGCGGCGGAGTGATCCGCACCGCAGACGGCAACTATCTGCTGGGGCCGGACGCAGTGGAGATCCCCGACCGAGAGGACACATCCACCAATGCGCAAAGCCTTGCCAATGTGTTTGCCAAGCACTCGCAAGTGTGTCCCACCCTGCGCCGCAGCGACATCATCGCATATTTTTCCGGCGTGAGGGCGCCCACCTACGAGGAGGATTTCATCATCGAGCGCAGCGCCAAGGTGGCCAATCTGGTGCATGTGGCGGGCATACAGTCGCCGGGTATCACGGCGGCGCCGCTGTTCAGCAAGGACGTGGCGGAGATTGTTCGGCAATATCTGCTCTCTGCGGGAGAGCAAGTTGTGCTCAACGACGCTTTCGACCCCGTGCGGCCCCGTCCCGTCAAGGCCAGGCAGTTGGATGACGACGCTCGGGACAAGCTTATCCAAAGCGACCCCGACTTCGGCAAGATAATCTGCCGTTGCGAGGAGATAAGTCTGGGCGAGATCAAGCAAGCGCTGCACAATCCGCTGGGCGTGCACACCATCGACGGCGTAAAGCGGCGTGTGCGTGCGGGCATGGGGCGTTGTCAGGGCGGTTTTTGCATGCCGCTGATAACGGACATCATCGCCAAGGAAACCAACGGGCAGTGCACCGACGTTGCCAAGGACGATATCGGCAGCAACGTGGCCGTGGGCAAAATCAAAGAGGTGTAGTATGGATTTCGATGTGGTAGTTGTGGGCGGCGGTCCTGCGGGGCTGGCTGCGGCCATCAAGGCGGACGAGCGTGGCGAAAGAGTGCTTGTCATCGAGCGTGAGGCCCGCCTTGGCGGTATCCTCAAACAGTGTATCCACGACGGCTTCGGCGTGGTGCGTTTCGGCGAAAAACTTTCCGGGCCGGAGTACGCCGACAGATTTATTTCTCAACTTAAACAAACAAAGGTGCAAACAAGCCTGTTCAGCTTTGTCACCCATGCGGAGAAGTCCGAAAAAGGCTTTCACCTGACATATGTGTGCAAGGACGGCGTCAAAAACGTGCGTTGCAACCGCCTGATACTTGCCACGGGCTGCCGAGAGCGCACCCGCAACGGCATATTTATCCACGGCGACAGGTGCGCAGGCGTCTACACGGCAGGTGCGGCGCAAAATCTGGTAAATATGCTGGGCGTCATGCCGGGCAAAAAAGTGGTGATATTGGGCAGCGGCGACATCGGGCTCATCATGGCACGCCGCCTCACGTTGGAGGGTGCCACGGTGGTGGGCGTCTACGAGGCCAAGCCCACGCCCAGCGGGCTCACCCGCAACATTCACCAATGTCTGCACGACTTCGACATACCGTTGCACCTTTCGCAAACGGTCACTCGGGTGTTTGGCGAGGAGCGGCTGCAAGAGGTGGAAATCTGCGACGTGGACGACAAAATGCGTCCCATTGCGGGCACCGAGCAGCGTGTGCAGTGCGACTGTCTGGTGTTGGCGGTGGGGCTCATACCGGAAAACGAGTTGGCTCGTTCGCTCACTGTGCCGCTGGATCCCTGCACCAAGGGCGCCTTTGTGGACCAGAACTGTCAGACGTTGGTGGACGGCGTGTTTGCGTGCGGCAATGCGTTGCACGTCAATGATCTGGTGGACTACGTGTCGGAAAGCGGCGAAATTGCCGCCTGTGGCGCCGCCTCGGGGCCGAGAAAGCTGCTCAACATCGACAAAGAGGGCAAGCTGCTGTACATCGTGCCCCAGCGGTTGGATGTCAACGCCCCCGCCGACAAGGTGGTGATGTATTTTCGGGCGAGCGAGGAGCTGCAAAATCAGTGCCTCACTGTGAGCGTGGACGGCGAGACGGTGTTTACCAAAAATTACAGACGGCTGCTTCCGCCGGAAATGGAGCGCATCGTGCTGGACCTCGGCAAGGCCGCCACGGCGCAGCGCATAGTCGTCAGATTGGAGGATAAGTAGCATGGAGATGGTGTGTATTGTGTGCCCCAACGGGTGCAGACTTACCGTGCAACAACAGGACGGGCAGATCTCCGTCCAAGGCAACAAGTGCAAGCGCGGCGAAGCGTTTGCCGTCAGCGAATTGACCAACCCCACACGCAGTTTTACCACTTCGGTGCGCACAACGGTCAAGGGCTATCCCGTGGTGTCCGTCAGGACAGCGGGCGAGATCCCCAAGGGCAAGCTTGCCGAGCTGTTGCAGCTGTGCAAGCAAATCACCGTGACCCAACCTCTGCCCACAGGCTCTGTGGTGGCAGCAAACCTGTTCGGCACGGGAGTAGATCTTATCACAACAACAAATATGGAGAGTGCAAATGAGTAATGTATTGGTTATCGATGTCGGCACGCAAAGCATGCGGGGCATCATTTTCGACGAAAAAGGCAACCTGCTGGTAAAGGAACAAGTCAAGTATCAACCCTACATCAGCAAAGAAAACGGCTACATGGAGCAAACGGCGGCAATGTATTGGGATACACTGTGCGGTATTACGAAAAAAATTTCTGCGCAGCATGCCGATTTGATGCAGGACGTCATCGCCATGAGCGTGGATACCTTCCGCGACACTGCGGTGCTGCTGGACGAAAACAACAACGTGCTGCGGGATCTGATACTGTGGAGCGACCAACGCACAGCGGATACCTCCACCCCCATGAACAGCAAGCACAACACGCTGTTCAAGCTGATAGGCATGACACGCACCATCAACGCCATACGCAGCAAGGTCAAGACCCGCTGGATAATGCAGCACGAGCCGGAGCTGTGGGCTAAGGTACGCAAAGTGGTGCACATCTCCGCCTACATCAATTGGCTGCTTACGGGCAACATGACGGATAGCTACGCTTCCACAATAGGGCACTTCCCCTTCGACCACAAAAACAAGCGCTACCTCAAAGAAAGCGACCTTGTTTTCCCCGTGTACGAGCTGGACCTCAGCTATATGATACCCGTGTGCGCCCCCGGCGACGTGATGGGCACCATCACCGAGCAGTGCGCTGCTCAAACGGGCCTGCCTGTGGGCCTCAAAGTCATTGCCAGCGGTTCGGATAAGGGCTGCGAAACGGTGGGCGTGGGCTGCGTGGGCACCGATGTGGCTTCTGTCAGCTTCGGCACCACCAGCACGGTGCAATTTACCACCAAAAAGTACTTCGAGCCGGAGCCCTTTATGCCGGCCTATCCCGCCGTCCTCAAAGACTACTACAACCCCGAGGTGCAGATCTTCCGAGGCTATTGGATGATAAGTTGGTTCAAGCAAAACTTTGCCCGCCATCTTGAAAAACGTGCCGAAGAAATGGGCAAATCGGTAGAGGAAATCATGAACGAGGAGATCGAGTCCATACCGGCCGGCAGCGACGGCCTCATTTTGCAGCCCTTCTGGCAGGCGGGGCTTACCACGCCCGAGGCCCGCGGCGCAATCATCGGCTTCTCCGACTATCACACCCGTGCGCACGTCTATCGGGCCATCATCGAGGGTATCGACTTTGCCCTCAGGGAGGGTTTGGAGCGTATGGAAAAGCGTGGCAAGCAAAAAATCAAGTACATTGCCGTGTCGGGCGGCGGCTCGCAAAGCGACCTCATTTGCCAGATAGCCGCCAACATCTTCAACAAGCCCGTCAAGCGTGTTCAGACCTACGAAACCAGCGCTTTGGGCGCCGCAATTGTGGCTTTTTCGGCCTGCGGAGTGTACGCCAGCGACGAGGAGGCCATCCGCAACATGGTGCACTACACCGACACCTTTACCCCGGAACCCACCGCAGTTGTCACCTACGAGCATATCTATCGCAACATCTACCTCAAACTATACGCCAAGCTGCAAAGCTTCTACAAATATCTTGAAAAGGAGTAACCGCCATGAGTAAACCCTACAAGGGCTTCGAGCCCAATTGGTACCGAGAAGTAGCCCCCAAGGATAGCTACCGTTCCATCTTCAAGTGGGGAGACCCCGCCTTCAACAAATACCCCAAGGAGGCGCTCTTCAAGATGATGAAGGACGTTTTCCACCTCACCGACGACGACTTCAAGCAGTACGCCGAGCCTCTCGGGCTGGAAAAGGTCCATCTGGACAAGCCCTGCGGCCTTTCGGAAGAGCTGTTGCAGGAGCTGCGCCAAATCGTGGGCGAGCAAAACGTCTCCACCGACGACTACGACCGCCTTTCGGTGGCGTACGGCAAAACGATGTTCGATCTGCTGCGCCTCAGAGAGCACATTGCCGACAACGTGCCCGATGTGGTGGTCTATCCGGAAAACAAGCAGCAGATAGAGCAATTGGTGGCGTTTTCCTCTCGTCACAAGGTGCCGCTGTATGTGTATGGCGGGGGCAGCTCCGTCACACGGGGCGTAGAGCCGATGTGCGGAGGCATGACGCTGGATATGCGCCGCAACTTCAACAAAGTGGTGCAGTTTGACGAAATCGACCAGACCATCACCGTCGAGGCGGGCATGAGCGGCCCCAAGCTGGAAGAAATTTTGCGTGACGCCGTCCGCCAATTCGGCGCCAAGCGTGCCTACACCTGCGGACACTTTCCGCAATCCTTCGAGTACAGCTCGGTGGGCGGCTGGACGGTGACCCGAGGCGCCGGCCAAAACAGCACCTACTACGGCAAGATAGAGGACATCGTTATCGCACAGGAATACGCCACCCCCACGGGCATCGTCAAGACGGAGGCTTTCCCCGCACGTGCCACAGGACCGGATATCAACCAGATAATGATGGGCAGCGAGGGCACATTTGGCGTGCTTACCCACGTCACCCTCAAAGTTTTCCGTTGGCAACCGCAAAACCACTACAAATTCAGCTTTATGTTCAAGGATTGGCACTCCGCAATGGAGGCCGCCCGCGAGATAATGCAATGCGAGTGCGGCCGCCCAAGCGTGTTTCGCCTGTCCGACCCCGAAGAGACGGATATCACCATGCGCATGTACGGCGTGGACGAAAGCCCCCTCAACGGCCTGATGAAGGCTTTCGGCTACAAACCGGGCGAGCGTTGCCTGTTTTTGGGCTTTACCGACGGCGAAAAGGGCTTTTGCAAAAACGTCGCCCGCAACGTCAAAAAAATCTGCAAAAAGTACAAGGCAATGTCCCTTACCGGCGCAGTCACTTCCGCTTGGGAGAAGGGCCGCTTCAACGACCCCTATCTAAGGGACAGCATGCAGGACTTCGGCATAATGACGGACACATTGGAGTGCTCGGTGCGGTGGAGCCAGATGGAAGAGGTGCACAAAATGGTGCGAGACTACTGCCACAGCCGCCCCGACACCATCTGCATGACGCACATGTCCCACTGCTATCCGCAGGGCGCCAACCTGTACTTTATCTTTATCGCCCGCATGACCAAGCTGGACGAATTTGTGGACTATTGGAGCGGCATCCTCGACCACATCCAAAAGAGCGGCGCCGCCATCAGCCACCACCACGGTGTGGGCAAGTTTTTCGCCCCGTGGTTGGAGGGACAGATCGGCAGCCGTCAGTTGCAGGTGTACAAGGCGCTCAAACAGCACTTCGACCCCGACAATCTGATGAACCCCGGCGGCACGCTGGCGCTGGATATGCCGGAGGAGCAAAAGAGATTTTTGCGCCCCAAGTGGTAAAATGGCTCTACGGCAAATGTTGGTGTAAAAAGAACTTTGTATAGAAGAATAATTTGACCCACCCCAACGATTTGCCTTGGAGCCACCGGCCAAACGCAAGGCACGGCAAAGGGCCGAAAGAGCTGCTTTCGGCCCTTTTGTATTGGAGTCAACTGCAATTCGGTTTTGTTTTTTGCCTCCGACAGTGTGCAAGCAAAATGGGTTGCAATGTCCGTATGGTCGCAAAGCGCTTGCCCAATTGCGCAACCTGTGCTATAATGCAACTATGAACAGCTACGATTTCGACGACACGATTTTCCGCGGCAACAGTATGCGCCGCTTTTCTATTTTCTGCACCCTGCGGCTGCCCTATTTGCTGCTTTATCTGCCGGTGATATTGGTGGTATTGCTGCTGAGGGCGGTGCGCATACTCAACAAAAACGTCTATTTGCTGCTGCTGGAAGGTTTTGTGGTGTTTGTGCCCCACACCGACAGGTTTGTCTGCAAGTTTTGGGACAAAAACCTCTGCCGTATCAAGCGATGGTATCTGGACCAACAACGCAGCGACGACATTGTGGTGTCGGCCACACCTTTCTTTTTGGTGGGAGAGGCCTGCCGCCGTCTGGGCGTGGAGTGCGTGGCAAGCGATTTCAGTCCAAGCGGAAAGCTGACAGGCAAGCATTGTCACGGCAAGTACAAGGTGCGCTACTTTACCGAGCGATTTGGCGACGTTGTGCCCTTCAGCTACTATTCCGACTCTCGTAGTGACGCCCCCATGTGGCAATTTGCGCAAAGGGGCTACCTCGTCAAGGGGGATAACATCACCTTGGTGTACGAAAACGGCACAAAACTTTAACAAAACGGACTTATTTTGCCCTCGCTATTGACATAGTGCGGCCGTTGAAGTACAATATATCAGCAAAATACATCAAGAAACATTTGGAGAACCCACAGTGAAAACTTTCGACGTAGACCTGCACGGCATGCAAGCTCATCTACCCATCATACCCCTTCCAAGCGGCGTCAACATTGCGTTTTTCAATCTGCACGGCAATGTGGCCCTCACGGAGCATTGCGGCAAGGAACTTTCCAAGTTGGTGTCCGATTGCGACGTGCTGCTTACCGCCGAGAGCAAGGGACTGCAACTCACTCACGTCATCGCACGGGAGCTTGGCCACCCATTTTACGCCGTGGCACGCAAATCCAAAAAGCTGTACATGCAGGACGGGCTGGAAGTTGCCATCAACAGCAGCATCACCACCGGGCGAGAGCAAAAGCTGTACATTTCCAAGCACGACGCCGAGCTTATGCGGGGCAAAAAAGTGGGCATAATAGACGACGTTGTGTCCACCGGCCACAGCCTTGTCGGGCTGGAACAGCTTGTGCAGATGAGCGGCGGCACCGTCTACAAAAAAGCCTTTGTGTTGGCAGAGGGCAGCGCAGCCGAGCGCAACGACATATTGTATCTCGGCGTGATACCTCTGCTGTAACTTGCAGCCTGCGCCCGTTTCGCCGCAACAGGCGAGGCGGGATTTTGTTTTGCAAAGTCTTTTGCCCGATCGAGGATAACAATGACCACCTGCTACCAATTTTTACAAAACGGCGCCGACAAAAGCGGCAACATAGTGTACTACGGGCACAAGCTGTCCGTCAGCGCTTTTTTGTGCGATGTGGACCGTCTTGCGGGCGGCCTCAAAGGGTTGGGGCTGCGCAAGGGCGACGTCGTGACGTTGCAGCTGCCCACCTGTCCGCAGGCTTTGGCGCTGTTTTATGCGTGCAGCAAGCTGGGATTGGTGGCAAGTATCGTGCACCCGTTGGTGCCCGTCAATCTTTTGGCGGAAAACGTGCGCAAAACGCAATCCAAGGTGCTGTTTTTTTACGACGCAACCGTGCATGACGAGCGGCCGCTGGCGGGGCTTGGTCAGCATCTGGTGCGGTGCAGCATTGCCGATTATGTGCGCTTCCGCAAGCCTGTCTACAAGCTGTATTCGGCGTTGGGCGGCGTGCGTCTGCGCCACATCGACAGCTATCGGCGTCTGCTCAAATGCGGCGAGGGTATCCCAACGGAAGTGGAGGGCGAAAGCGACGACGTGCTTTGCTACATGCACAGCGGCGGCACGGGCGGCACACCCAAGATCGTCAAACTTACCAACCGTGCCTTCAACAGCGTGGTGGAGGGCATGTTTGCCATGTATCACCCCGATGTGCGGCACGGCTACTACAATCTGGCCACGTTGCCCATTTTCCACGCTTACGGCCTGTGCTGCGCTATGCACGGCCCCCTCAGCGTGGGGTACAGCCTGGTGCTGGTGCCCAAGTTTGATGTGCACGTCGTGGCGAGGATCCTGAACCGCTACAACATCAAGGTGTGGTCGGTGGTGCCCGCCATGCTAAAAAAATTGCTTGCCTGCGGTCTGTTTGATCGCAAAGGCCTGCGCAATCTGGATGTCATCTGGTGCGGCGGCGACGTCTGCGACGAAGCATTGGTGCAGCAGGTGGACGGCATTTTGTCCAAATACGGCACCCGCGCCCGCCTGATGAGGGGCTACGGCCTGACGGAAATGTGCGGCGTGTCGGTGGTAAACAACTTCGATTTCTATCAAAAGGGCAGTTGCGGCCGTCCTATGCCCGGCTTTGCCGCCCAGATCTGGGACGAGCAGGACAACGTGCTTGCCGACGGGCAGACGGGCGAAATTGTCATCGGCGGCGGTGGCGCCATGAGCGGCTATCTGGAAGGCGAGGACTGTCTGGTGCAACGCAACGGCACCGTTTGGGTAAGGACGGGCGACATCGGCTACATGCAGGACGGCTATCTGTATGTGGTGGACCGCAAAAAACGCTCTCTCAAAATTGCCGCCGTCAACGTGTTTCCGTCGCAGGTGGAGAGCTGCGTCGGCAAGCTGGATTTTGTGTCCGAGGCGTGCGCCGTGGGCGTCAAGGTGCAGGGCAAACAGTTTGTAAAGGTGTACGTCACACTGCGCCGACCCATGGGGCAGGACGAGGTGGCACAACGGGTGATTGTGCACTGTCGGCAAAACCTCATCCGCTACGCCGTGCCCCGCTTTGTGGAGGTGCTGGATACGATGCCTCGCACGGCAATGGGCAAGATAGACTATCGCAATTTGGAGCAGCGCAACTGACTTTGCGAGCAGGGCGGTTTGCTCCACACTTGGCCTTGCGCACAAAGCGGTTTGGCCAAACACTTGACTTGCGCAAAAAGTAGTTTGCTCAAATTTATTGACAATCTTTTGCAAACACGCTATAATAGACAAGGTTTGGATAGCGCTACTATGGCTCAGTCGGTAGAGCACGTCCTTGGTAAGGACGGGGTCACCGGTTCAAATCCGGTTAGTAGCTCCACAAAAAACACTGCAAAGAATGCAGTGTTTTTTTGTCGCAAAAGTTTATTTCTACGAATACCGACATTCGCCGACGTTCGCCTTCGGCTCGGTTGAGGGCTCAGTCGGTAGAGCACGTCCTTGGTAAGGACGGGGTCACCGGTTCAAATCCGGTTAGTAGCTCCACAAAAAATGCACCGTTTTGCGGTGTATTTTTTTGTTCCGCCGGCGTTCGCAACTTCGTTGCTCGGCAAATGCTCCACTAATGGAATGAGTTCTGGAACCCCTCCAATTGTCCCGTTTTGTGGGGATACAAGGGCGAGGAAGAGTAGTTTGCTTTGTTTGATAGTGCCGAGGGCCGTTTTGGCTCTCGGCATTTTTTGTATTTTGCGGCGGTTTGGGTGCAAAATTGGGGTTGGGTGGTTGTCGGAGGGGGCAAAATGGGGCGCAGAGCCTCAAAAAAGGATTGCAAATTGCGCATTGAGTTTGACTTTGTCTGCGGCGCAGTAGTATAATAAGTGTGTAAATTTTGCAAGTTGCGTCTGCATTGCGGCAAAAAGCGGCAGTCGCACGGAGAGGGCTATGAACTCACTCATCAAAACATCGTTAAAGCGCACGGTTACGGTTTGCGTGTTGGTGATAGTGCTTATGGCGTTTGGCGTGTTGGCCACGCTGGATATGTCCACCAACCTGCTGCCCAACATCAAGCTGCCCATGATGGGCATATCTGTGGTGTATCCCGGCGCCGGCGCCCAAAGCGTAGAGGACGACGTAACCGCCAAGGTAGAGGCGGCTTTGCAAACGGTACCCGGCATAACGCAGCTAAAAACCACCTCCTACGACAACGTTTCTGTGGCGGTGCTCACCTTCGACTACGGCACGGATCTGGACGAGAAGATCGCCGCCATCGAGGACGCATTTGGTTCGGTTACCTTTCCCGATGGTTGTCAATCGCCCGACTACATCAAGATAGATATGAACGGCACAGCCACCGCAACCATAGCCATCTATGCGGCGGCATCCGACGATGCTGCGCTGCAACAGCTTTTTGACGACGCAGACGCCCTGAGCGCCAAGCTGAGCGGTATCGAGGGCGTAGGCTCCGTCAGTGCATTGGGCACGCCGCAAAGGCAGATAACCATCACCGCATTGCAGGGGCTGGATATGACGGCACTGTTGGCGGTGCAGGCCTTGCAAAACGAAAATCTCAACATCCCTCTGGGCACGATCATGCAGGACGGCACAACGGTGTCCATACGCAACGCCACCGACGCAGCCGGCCTGTTGGACGTTATGCGCCTGCCGGTAGAGCTGCCCCTCGGCTCGGAGACTTTCCGCAAGCTGGACAGCGCCAAATCGCTGCTTGTTGCGGTGGAAAACTGCACTTTGCAGCAGTTGGAGAGCCTTGCCGACATGATGATAAGGCTCAGGACGCTTGTGTCGCAAGACGCCAACGTGACGGACGAGGACGCTCGCAGTCAGTTGCTTGTGACTTTGCACGCATTGGACGAATGGCACTATTTTGAGAGCATGGGCGGTCTGCCGCAAAATATCGACGAGCTGCTCACCACGCAGGTGGTGCATATTTTGCGCCTGCCCAACTTCTATCGACACCACTTGGGCGAACTGGGCAACAGTGCCGAAACCGCCTCGCCCGATTGCATTGTTGGCAAGCTGGTCGCCGTCAAAAAGGCGCACGTCAACGATGAGGGCGAGCCCATCTACGCCAACGGCCAAAAGGTGGCTCTCAACGAGCAGGGCCGCCGTGTGGGCAATATAGGCGACAAAACCTATCTTGTGGATAACTACGGGCGGCTGACGGACGACAAGGGCAACCTTGTGGGCGCCGACGGCACGCCGTTGCAGCTGTCTGACGAGCAAATTGCCGCCAACTACTACACCTACGGCGAGTATACTGTGTTCTCCGACGACGAAACGTTGGATCTGTGCAATGCGCTGGGGCTGGGCGAAAGCTTGGGTATCGACCTCACGCAGGACCTTGTTCGTCTGGTGCGCACATGCGACTTTGGCGGGCGCACTGTCAACGGCGTCACCGCCTACCCCGAAAGTCTGCTTGTGCCCCTTGCCTGCATCGGGCGGGTAGAGGAGCAGGATAGCCGCATTGCCTATGCGCAGTACAATGGTTTGGCGGCCGTCACGATAGAGGTCTACGCCGTATCGGACGCCAACACCACCGACGTGGTGGACAACGTCAAGCAGGTGCTTGATCAAACGCAAACGGACAGCGAGACGGTGCTGTTGGACGACAAAGCGGAGTTCATCACGGACAGCATATCCAATGTGTTGGTAAGCATTGTTATCGGCGGCGTACTGGCGGTGCTGGTGATATATTTGTTTGTGCGCAAGATAGGCTCCTCGCTGGTGGTAAGCATCACCATGCCGCTGTCGGTGTTGGTGGCGCTTATCGGATTGTGGGCCATGGGCATCAGCCTCAACCTTGTGTCGCTGGGCGGCCTTGCGGTGGGCATAGGCATGTTGGTGGACAACAGCATAGTAGTGTTGGAAAGTATCACCAAGCGCCGAGACCAAGGCGAAAGCGTCTATGACGCCTGCCTCAACGGCACCAAGGAGGTGGCCGGCAGCCTGTTTGCCTCCACCCTGACCAACGTGTGCGTGTTCTTTCCCATTTTGTTTGCAAGGGGCCTCACCCGAGAAATCTTCTACGACCTTGTGTGGGCGGTGCTGTTCTCCATTGTGATGTCCCTCATTGTGGCGGTGACGGTCATTCCGTCGCTGTATCACCTCATCTATCGCAAGGGGCCACGCCTCCGCTACAAAAAGAACGCCGACGGCACCTACACGCAGGCGGGCAGCTACGAGGACGCCGAGCCGAGAGGGCGCACGTCCGCAATCACATCTGACGTCACCCAACCGACGGAGCAAGCGCAGCCCGCCGAAGAACCTCAACCCCAAGCCGCAACGGCCGGCACAGGCAAGCGCCGCAAGCGCAGATCGGGCGGCAAAGTGGCCATCAGTCGGCTGGAAAAAGGCTATGGCAAGGTGCTGTCGAAGGTACTTACCAAGCGCATTTTGGTGTGTCTGGTGGCATTGGTGTTGTTTGGCGGCAGTGTGGCGTTGGTGTTTACGACGGGCATGGAGTTTATGCCCAGCGTGGACAAGGGCGTCATCGAAGTCAATGTGGATTTCGACACGTCTACCGATTTTGCCACCGCCGAAAGCACCGGCAAGCTGATTGCCGACGCAATAAGCACGCATTTCGGCGACAAGCTGCAATACGTATCCCTCACGGTGGGCAAGCAGGGGCTGTTGGCTACAAGCGACAGCGGCGTCATACGTATCCAGACGGATACAAGCAAACTCAACACCACCCAAACCGTGCAGGATATCCGCCAATTGATAGCGCAAACCAAGGGTATCACCGCCAAAAACGTCACCGTGAGAGAAATGGACGGCGTCGTGGCAGAGGTCACGGGCGGCATGGCCAACCAATCGGTGGGGCTGTTGGGCGACGACATGGCCACACTGCGCAAGGCGGCGGCGTTGGTGCAGCAAAAGCTGCTCAAAGTGGACCCCGAGCACATTGTTTCCGCCGTAGATAACACCCCTGTGCTTGGCACGGAGTACTCCTTCACTTTCGACCGCATGCTGTGTTTGCAGCGCAATGTGGATTATCAGACGGCCGTGTTGATGTTGCGGGTGGGCCTCAGTGGGTACGAGGCGGCCACCGTCGTGACGGACGGGCAAAGCCGCACTGTTACGGTGCAATTTGCCGACCAAACCAAGCAGGAGATTCAATCCATCGTCAACGTCATCGTGGGCATAGACGACAACGGCGTCGTCAAGCTGGCCGATGTGCTCAAACCCGCCCCCGACGGCAAGCTGTACACCGCCAACGAGGTGGCTGCGGCCATCAACAAGCAGGACGGCAGGTACTACACCGACATAAATGTGGAGATCTACGGCATAGACAGCGGCTCCGCAGGCAAAATTATCGGCAACGCCGTCAAAGAAGTGCTTGCCGACGAGCAATTTGCGGGTGTGGACTACATCGAAGGCGGCGTAACAAGCTACCTCAACGACGCATTTGACGGGTTGATTGTGTCCCTTGCGGTGGCGTTTGTGCTGTTGTACAGCGTGATGGCGTGCCAATTTGAGAGCCTTTCCAAACCCTTTGTCGTCATCATGTCCATACCGTTCAGCTTCACGGGCGGATTTTTGGCGTTGGCCATCAGCGGCATAACGCTCAATGTGGTGTCCTTCGTCGGGTTGATCATGCTGATGGGCGTCATCGTCAACGGCGCAATCGTCATGATAGACAAAATAAACATGCTCATCGCCGAGGGCCTTGCGCCGCAACAGGCGGTTATCGAGGGCTGCAAGAGCCGTCTGCGCCCCATACTTATGACCACCCTCACCACCGTGTTGGCGTTGGTGCCGTTGGCGCTGGGCCTGGGCAGAGGCGGCGAGCTGATGCAGCCCATGGGCGTGGTTGTGCTGGGCGGATTGCTGTTGGGCACTACCGTCACGCTGGTGCTGATACCCTGTTTCTACTGCCTCATCAAGCGCATACGCTTCGACAAAAAGTCTCTGCCTGCCGAGGGCGCTCCCTCTGACGGCCAACAAAACGGCACCGTGCAAGACGACAACGAACAGAATGGTGCGCAGGACGACAGTAACGCACAAAACGACAGCGAGCAGGACGTCAACGAACAAGCGCCGTCAACCGAGCCTCAAAGCAACGATGTTGACGGTGATGCTGCCCCTGACGACACGTCTGATGGCGACAGCAAACGTTAGTTGCCAACCCATATCGACAAAAATGTGCGGATACGTCCCTTGACAACGTCCTCCCTTTGATTTACACTTACGGCAAAGAGGTATTTATTTTATGAGCAAACGTAAATATTATGGCTATATGCCGATGAGATTTGTGTTTAACATGTTGCTGCTGCTGGTAGAGGTGGCGCTGGTCATCGGTTTGGTGGTACTCATCGCCATCAGGAGCCGCTACACCCTGATAGCGGAAGTGGCCACGCAGCTGGCGGTGGCCATTGCCATTGTTGCCGGCAACGACAACCCCGACTACAAAACGCCTTGGCTGTTGTTTGTGCTGATAGCGCCCGTTGTCGGGTTTATGTGCTACTTTATGTTCTATTCGCGCAAGCTCAACCCCGTTGCTCGGCACAAACTCAAAAAACTGTCGGCCGATAGCTCCGTTTTGACGGATAGCCCCGATTTTCAACGGCTTGCCGCCGAAAGTCCCGCTGCCTATTCGCAGGCCAACATGCTCAAAAAGTTGTCCCACACGCACATCTACACCGAAACGACCGTCACCTACTATCCGTTGGGCGACGACATGTTCCCTGCCCTGTTGGAGGACCTCAAAAAGGCCGAAAAATTTATTTTTATGGAGTATTTCATCATTCAGGAGGGGCGCTTTTGGAACAATATCCTGCACATCTTGCAGGAGAAAGCCAAAGCCGGCCTGGATGTGAGGGTGGTGTACGATGACATAGGCTGCATGCGCACTCTGCCCGGCGACTACTACAAGCGTCTGCGCAAAATGGGCATAAAAAGCGTGCCCTTCTCCAAATTGATAGCGCAGGCCAACAACAAATTCAACAACCGCAGCCACCGCAAGATAACCGTCATCGATGGCAAAGTGGGCTACACGGGCGGCGTCAATCTGGCCGACGAGTACATCAACGTGAGGGAGCGCTTTGGCCATTGGAAGGACGTCGGTCTGCGCCTCGAAGGCAACGCCGTCAACGAGCTTACACGCCTGTTTTTGGCCGACTACACCCTCAACACCGCCAAGTGGGAGGATATGACGCCCTTTTTCGAGGAGCAATCCCGCCCCACGCTGCAAGGATACGTGGTGCCCTTTGGCGACGGCCCCAAGCCCGTCTACGACCGCACTGTGGCCAAGATGGCCATCATCAATTTGCTGTCGCAGGCGCAAAAGTACGTGTACATGATGTCCCCCTACCTCATCATCGACAGCGAGATGGTGCAGGCCATCGAAAGCGCCGCTTTGAGGGGTGTGGACGTGCGATTGATAACCCCGCACATCCCCGACAAAAAGCTGGTGTTTACCATGACCCGCAGCTACTACAAGCAGCTGATGGACGCAGGCGTCAAGGTCTACGAATACACCCCCGGTTTTGTGCATGCCAAGGTGTATCTGGCCGACGGCGACACCGCCATTGTGGGCACAATAAATCTGGACTATCGCAGCCTTGTTCACCACTTCGAAAACGGCGTCTGGATGCACGATGTGCCCGCCATTGCCGATATCGAAAGGGATTTTCTCGCTACGCAAGCGCTAAGCATGCAGGCGGACAACAGCCTTGTGCGGCAGCACCTGCCCGGCAAGTTTATCAGGGCGATTGTCAAAATATTTGCTCCCTTGCTTTGAAAAGCAATAGCCTTTTGTTGCAAGTTGTTCCGCTGCCGGGTGCGGCGGAACTTTTTTTGTGAAATATTTCGGCAAAAGTGAAAAAATATCTTGAAAAACGTCGCCTTTTGTAGTAATATATTATTGACATAGTATATAAGGGGCAGTTTGTCCGCAGGAGCGCCGAGGTTGTGTTTTTGCACCGCAGGTTGCATTTTTTTGTAGAGAGCTGCCCCAAGGAGAATGTTTATGCCGCAACCTGCTTGGTTAGACGACGCTGTTTTCTATCAGATATATCCGCAGTCCTTTTGCGACGCCAACGGCGACGGTATCGGCGACATCGAAGGGATAATTTCCAAGTTGGACTACATCCGCCGCACTGGCTTCAACGCCCTGTGGCTGAACCCCTGCTTTGTGTCCCCCTTCAAGGACGCCGGCTACGACGTGCAGGACTACTTCAAGGTGGCGCCCCGCTACGGCACCAACGACGACCTTGTGCGCTTGTTTGACGAGGCCCATCGCCGCAACATGCACGTATTGCTGGATCTGGTGCCGGGGCACACATCGGATAGGTGTCGGTGGTTCAAGATGAGCGCCAAGCCCCTCCGCAACAAGTACTCCGACCGCTACATCTGGTCCAACAGCGGTTGGTCTCGCCCCGACGGCTACAATTGGGTTGTGGGCAATGCCGATCGCAACGGCGCCTACATGCTCAATTTCTTCCTCAGTCAGCCTGCGCTAAACTACGGCTTCAACAACATCACCGACGCCGATTGGCAAATTTCCTACCGAGACAAGCGTGTCAAGCCCACAATGGTCGCCATGCTGAAAGTGATGCGCTTTTGGCTGGACAAGGGCGCAGACGGTTTCAGGGTGGATATGGCGGATAGCCTCGTCAAAAACGACCCCGACAAATCGGCCACCGCTTGGCTGTGGCGCAAGGCTCGCCGCATGTTGGACAGGCACTATCCGCAGGCGGCGCTGGTGTCGGAGTGGTGCAATGCCCCCGTTGCCATCAACAAGGCGGGGTTCCATTGCGATTTTCTGCTCAATCACGGCGGCAAGCTGACGGACTTTGCCTTCTACAAGCGCAACGAACAGGGCGCAAGCTGCGCATATTTTTGCAAAACGGCGCACGTTTCGGCGCAACAAATGTTGCAGCTGTATCTGGACGAGCTGGCCAAGACACGCAACAACGGCTACATCTGCGTGGTAAGCGGCAATCACGATGTGGAGCGCCTCAGCCACTATCTGGACGAAAGCGAGCGCAAGTTGGCGTTTGTGTTTTTGCTTACGCTGCCGGGCGCACCCTTTGTGTACTACGGCGACGAAATCGGCATGCGCTACATTGCGCAGCAATCCAAGGAGGGCGGCTTTCACCGCACGGGCAGCCGCACACCCATGCAGTGGGACGACGCACAGCCCAATATGGGCTTTTCGACGGCGGCAAGCGGCAAGCTGTACCTCGATGTGGACAGGCAACAGGACGCCCCCTGCGTCAGCAAGCAGATGAGCAACGGCAATTCCCTCTGGAACGTGGTGCGCACCCTTGCCGAAATCAGGCACGCCCAGGCCGACTTGCACGCATCAAGCGAAATGACGGTGGTAGAGTGCACCCCACAGGGCGTACTGTGCTATCGGCGAGGTCAACACACCTATGTACTGCTAAACCCCACCGACTGTCCGCAGGTTTCAACTGTAAGCGTCGGCAGCAAAATTTTCGAGCTGGGCACCGCCTCGGAGAAAGACGGCGTCACAATGCTTGCACCGCAAACGGCGGTTATATTTCAAAAATAAGGAGACAACATGAGCAAACCAATTGTAGCATTGATCTACGACTTCGACAACACGCTGTCCACACGGGACATGCAGGAGTTCACCTTTATCCCCGCATTGGGCATGTCCCCAAGCGAGTTCTGGACCAAGTGCGACCAGATTTCTCACGAGCGCAACATGGACCACATCCTGGCATATATGTTCCTCATGGCTCAAAAGGCGCACGAAAAGGGCATCGACCTCTCGCCCGAGTCGCTGCGCAAAATGGGCAAGGACGTGCAGTTCTTCGACGGCGTGGAGACCTGGTTCAAGCGTATCAACGACTACGGCAGCGGCCTTGGGTTGGAAGTGCGCCACTACATCATCAGCTGCGGTCTCAAAGCCATGATAGAGGGCTGCCCCATCGGGCACGAGTTCCACAACATCTTTGCCTGCGAATACATCTACGGCAGCAATGGAGAGGTGATCTGGCCGGGCGTGGCCATCAACTACACCAGCAAAACGCAGTTTTTGTACCGTATCAACAAGGGCGTAGAGGACGTCGGCGAGCACAAAAAGCTGAATATGTACATGCCCGCAAGCGAGCGTGTGGTGCCCTTTGAAAATATGATTTATATCGGAGACGGACTGACGGACGTGCCCAGCATGAAGCTTACCCGCAGCAGGGGCGGCTATGCCGTGGGCGTGTATCACAAGCCGGAGGACGCCACCTACCTCGTCAAGGAGGACAGGGTGGACTTCTATGTGGAAAGCAACTATGTGGAGGGCAGCGCAATGGACGTGGCCATGAAGGCCATTCTCAACCGTATCAGCGCAAGGATCCGCTTCAAGGAGCTTTCGGAAAACAGCTACAAATCGGCCATTGCCAAAAAGGACTGACAAATTTCGGGCGGCGCAAATGCGCTTTGCCAATAAAGGATAACATCGCATGATAGAAGTAAGAGATCTCACCAAGATCTACGACTCGCGAAAGGCGGGCGAATGCCGTGCATTGGACGGCATCAACTTTGTGCTGCCCGATACGGGCATGGTGTTTGTCGTGGGCAAAAGCGGCAGCGGCAAATCCACTTTGCTGAACCTGTTGGGCGGGCTGGACAAGCAAACAAGCGGCGACGTCATTGTGGACGGGGCGGCTTTTTCCGGCTTTACCGAGCGCAACTTCGATTGCTATCGCAACAGCTACGTTGGGTTTGTGTTTCAGGACTACTGCCTGATGGAAAAGCTTACCGTTTTCGAGAATATTTCCATGTCGTTGGAGCTGAAAAATGCTGCTGACGATGATCTGGTGCGACAAATCATGCGAGATGTGGACGTTGCCGAACTCGGCGACCGTCACCCCAAGCAGCTAAGCGGCGGTCAGCGTCAGCGTGTGGCCATTGCCCGTGCGTTGGTCAAGCGCCCCAAGCTGGTGCTGGCGGACGAACCGACGGGCAATCTGGACGGCCGCAGCACCGAGCAGGTGTTGGATATGCTCAAAGCCTATTCCGTCAACCATCTGGTGCTGGTGGTGTCGCACAACAGGCAAAACGCCGACCAATATGCGGATAGGATCATCGAGTTGTCCGCAGGCAGGATACAAAGCGACACGGTGCGCAATCCGCATGCCAAGCAGGTGGATATCACAGACAGCGAGATAGTGCTGCAACAGGGCGTCTCCCCCACGGAGGAGCAGTTGCAGGCCATCAACCGGCAGCTTATGCAGGGCAAACCCACCCATCTGCGCAAGGTGGACGATATGTTTTTGCCCACGCCGCCAGTTGCTGCCACCGCCCCCGCCGATACGCCCCACTTTGACGACTTGCACCTGTCCCGCAGGGGTCGCAGGCGTATGTTTGCCATGTTCACCCGCAAGCAGGCGCTAAGTCTTGTTGTCACGTTGCTGCTGGTGGTGGCATTGGTGTCGCTGTTGGGCGTGGGGCAGATGTTTTTGCAATTCAGCGCATTGGACGCCACCGTGCGCCTGTTGCAGGACGAGGGCGAAAAACAGGTGTTTTCGCTGCAAAAGGGCTACATCGACAAAAACGGCGATCTGGCCACGGGCAAACTGGTGCGCATCACCGATGAGGATTTGCAAGCCTTTCGGGAGAGCTACGACGGCAAGATATACCCCGTCTACAACGTGTGCGTCACTGGCTCCAACACCAGCATGGAAAGCTACAATTTTGTGGACGACAGCTCCAACTTCCGCAGCGTGTTCTCCCAGACGGCCAACGGCGTCATGGTGTGCGATATGGACTACCTCACCAAGGTTTTCGGCGACGAGGACGGCAAGCTTACCGTCAAATCGGGGGCTATCCCCACCGAGGTGGACGAGGACGACATCTCCGTCATCATCACCGACTATCTTGCGGACAGCATTTTGCAACGCTCGCCCGATCTGTTTGGCGAGGACAACAATCCCTACTCCGAGTTGACCGCCGGCAACCTGCTAAAAGGCCGCTACAAGGTGTGCGCCGTCATCGACACGGGCTATCAGGGGCGCTACAAATCGCTGATAGACTTGGTGGACGCCGACGCCTCCTTTGAGGATATGGTAAGCGACCCCACATTTGAGCAATTTCTTGCCGAGGCCAACGCCACCCTCAACATAGCGTACAGCATCAACCCCAATTTCTACGAGCTGTACTCCACCTACGAAAAGACCGACTTCAAAAAAACAAGCTATTTTGCCAAGTCGTCGCTGTCTATGAAGGGCGTCAAGCTCAAAAACGTCGGCCTCAACGCCACCCTCAACACTTCCCTCAAAGACGACGAAATCAGGCTTAGCAAGGCGCAGTGGCGTTTGATGACGGGCCAATTGAAGGGTGACAAAAACACAGCCTATTGGAACTCGTTTGTGGGGCAAAAGATAACGCTCAAAGTGTTTGCTGCCGGCACCGAGGAAGAAATTTACTCGCACGAGTTTACCATACAGGGGTTCGATTCGAGCGGCAGCCTGCGCGTCTCCAAAAAAGTGTTTGAACAACTGCGTGCGATAGAAATTGTGCCGTTCAGGGTGTATTTCTCCGACCCTGTGGATACCGCCGAGCTGTATCGTCTGGGCGAGCCCAACAACTTTTTTACCCCCAACATGCAGTACAGGGCCGTGCAAAACATCACCGGCGCCGTCAAGGTGTTTCAGGAGTTCTTTACGCTGATAGTTGTGGTGCTCTACGTCATCTGCGTGGGCTGCTTGGTGGGATTTGGCGTCAAGGCCATCAAGATAAACATCTTCGAGATAGGTGTGTTGCGCGCCTTGGGCACCAAAACGCACAATCTGGCGCTGATATTTGCCGCACAGATGTTGCTTATGGGCCTGGTGATATGCGTCCTGTCCGTTTTGGGCATGTATGCGGGCGTCACCTTCGGCGACAGCGTGCTGGTGGCGGGCTTTGTCAAGTTTACCAAAAACCCGCTTGCACAGCACATCACGGTGCTGCGATTCCGCTATACCACGGCCATTGTGGGCGCCGCTGCGATACTCACATTGTCGATGGTGGCAAGCGTTGTGCCCATTGTGGTGCTGCGCAAGGTCAAGCCGAGGCAGATCATCGTGGCCAAGGAGTGATGCAGCTTCGCCACCAATTTGCACATACGGCAAATTTGCTCTTTACAACTGCGGCAACACGGTGTATAATGTATAAGTAAGATTTTGCGGAGGCCTGATTATGTTCTACAAAAACCGCTATCTCATTGCGGCGGGCGCACTTATCGCCCTCAGTATCGCAATGGTGCTGGCAATAGTGCTGCTCAACACGCTGCATTTTCACGAATTTACCGAGGCGCACTACACCGAGACCGAACAATTTTTGGTTTGCCCCGACGACAACGCTATGGACCCCGAGTCTCGTGCGGGCCACAGCAAGGCATACGAGTTCACTCCCGACGGTCACAGAATGGTGTGCACTCACAAGTTCGGCAACGGCGTCGAGTGCGATTGGCAGGAGGCCACGCTGACCCCTCACGACTACGGCGCCGACGGCAAATGCACCAAATGCGGCTACTCACCGCAACAACCATAAAACAGCAAACCTGTTTGTCCCCCTATGCTTTGGCATGGGGGATTTTTTCACCTCGCCGGTGGGGCAAGTTGGCAAATGTAACTTCTTTATTTTAACTGCTACCACGTCCCATACTATTCCCTCGCAATTGATTTTAGCTACCTCGCCGCACGGGCGGCCATTCTTTTGACAACGTTGTCGAAAGCGTGGTATAATAGGCTCAGATCGCACTTTGCGGTTGTCGCCTTGTGCGGTGAGGAGGAAGAAATGAACAAATTTTATCGCATAATTATGCTTGCGGTGGCAGTGTGTCTGGCGCTGAGCCTGGCGCTGTTTGCAGGGTGCAAGCAAGACGAGGGCTTTACGCTCACGCTGGACGCAGCAGGCGGCGGCACGCTGTCCCAAAGCGAACTGAAAGTGGCGGCGGACCAAAACATATTGGACGCAATCGGGGACGTGACCCTCACAGCCGACAGCGGCCTCACTTTTGCAGGCTGGCTCGACGGCGACAATCTCATCGACGAAAACAGCGTCATGCCGCAAGAGGATCTGACGTTGAAAGCAAGATATAGCATCAGCTACACCGTCAGGGTGTACTACTCCGACATCAACGGCGAGTACCCGCAGCAACCCTCCGAGCAAACCACGGGCACAGGCTTCTGGCACGAGGCGTGCACTGTCAACACAGACGGCTTGCAGGGAGCAACCGATGCCGCCAAGGCCAACAAACTGTCCGTTGACTCGTTGGAAAAGGGCGAAGTTTTTGACGTGTACCGCAAGAGGGATATTGCCCGCATTGTGTTTGACATCAATCTGGACGGCAACGACGCCACCTTCTTCGACGACGTTGTGATGGGCGACCAGCACACGCTGCCCAACGGCGACCGTTTCGAGGCGGACGACAGCGTCCGTTTTGTGGGGTGGTCCTCTGCACGTGACGACAACATCGAGTTTGTCGAGGGAGACAAATTTGATGTGACCAAAAACAACACCAGGCTGTATGCCCAATGGGAGCACGGCCTCACCGACATCTTTGACGGGGCGGACTATCTGTTTGTCTCCCGCACGCAGGATAACACCGTGTATTTGCGCCGTCACGGCTTGGAGGAAAAAACAGGCACCTACGACAGCGCCACGGGCGTGTTCGGCTTTGACAACGGCCTTGGCGGCAAAGTGGTGGGCAACAACTTCTACTACTATCGAGACACCCTCAACAGAGACTACGCCGACTACAACGAGCCCGATTCTCAACGCAAACTGACCATATCCGACGGCGGTGCGGCCACCTACTTTGACGGCTCCAAAACGTATAGCGGCAGCTACGATGTGGAAAAGGACAGCGGATTCTACAAGTTCCAATCGGGACAGCTCAATTTCCTGTTTGTGCTGCGCCAATCGGGCGAGAATGTGTTCTTCCAACGTCAGGACGCCGATATTGCGGGCTACTATGCTCTCAATGCCGACGGCAAATTTTCCTACCCGCAGCTGTATCTCAACGGTGTGGGCACCGCAACCTACATCATGGACGGCGCCACCTACGAGGCCACCTATGACGGGCAGCCCATTCTGGAATACACCGGCACCTACGCCATGACGCACGAGGAGGGCACCTACGAGGTCGTATTGTACTATCGCAGCATGCTTATGCACACGTTGTATCTGCGCCTCGTCCGCGAGGACAAGCCTTCCGTGCCCGATACCGTGGGTTACTACCAACTCAATGACGGCATCACGCAGGGCATCACCGACGGCTTCTTGTCCAAAACCGACAACAAAAAGTTGGTGCTGGACGGCTACGGCGAGGGCACCTACGACGGCAAAAAGGGCACATATCGGGTGATTGAGCACACTTGGGAGTATATGGATCTGTCTGCGGCCGACTCCGCACAGGAGTTGGAGGACATCATCAGCACCTACCACGTGTACTATGTGGAGTTTACCCCGCAAGGCGCCGATCCCATCCTTTGCTTCATCTGGGACGAGCAGGATATGGCAACGGGCACATACGTCACCTACTACAAGATCCTCACGGGCGAGGGCTACGGCAGATACGACGTCACCAACAACACCGTGCTGGACGAGTTGAGCGGTATCCGCCAAAGCGGCGCCTTTGTGTACATCTATCCCGAGGGCCCAAGCGATGGCTACGGTCCGCAGCTGTGGATACCCGCTATGTATTTCTCCAACAGGGTGGTGTACTCTTTGGCAGATTCGGCCGACAGCGCCACATTCAGCGACGGCTATCTGTCGCTACACAAGACTGTGGACGAGGTTTCGCAAGTTACGATGCGTTTTGCGCTAAACAAGCAGTCCTCCCTCAACCAAAGGGGCAGTCTGGAATTTGTCAGTGACGCAATCACGGTGGACACAGACCTCTCCATCGACGAAAAGGGCGTTGCGCACCTGGGCGACGAGACGGTGGACTACACCTTCGACAAGCAGGTGGTGGATGTCTACGAGTTCGATCTCGGCGACGGCAACAAGCGTATCTACTACGCAATTGACGGCAAATTCTACCGCATCGATGAGAAAACCGCCTGCACCGAGACTGTTTCGCACCCGGCACGTGCCAGCGGCTACAATGCGGATATCGTGTTTGTGACGGACACAATTGCGGTGGTGCGATTGGACGCCGACGACGGACAGGGCGGCGCCTACAAGTACTGCATACTGCTGGGCAGCGTGTCACCAGTGGCAGGCAAAACCGACGAATACAACTTTGTGGGAGAGTATCACGACAGTGATATCGATTCCGACGAGGTGCTGACCATCTACGACCATTTCCGCTACAAAAAGACGGGCAACAAGTTTGAGCGCTACGACGAGCACGAGCTTAGCGTTGGCGGACTTGTGACCGACGGCTACGGCAACGCCACCTACAACGGCCGCAGCGGCCACTACGCCTATATGCAAGGTGTGGTGCTGTTTGCCGACGACAAGGGCGAGCTTGCCCTCAAAGTGAGCGGCAACAGCGTCAAGCAAGTAAAGGCGGACGAAGTGGGCACCTACTACGTCATCACGGCCGACGGCGTCAGCAGCTACGAGCAGTACTTTTTGGACGGCGACGGCGTGGCTGTGTACAGCAGCTTCTCTGCCGACACCAACGAATTCACAACCAAGACGGGCACTTATGTGCGCTTGGCCAAATCGGCAGTGGAGGGGCTGGACGAATACACAATCACCTTCTCGGACGGCAAGGCCAACATCGCTTTGGTGCTGAGAGAAGAGGACCACATCGGCTACTACGTCGCCCGAGACGACAACTACCTTGTGGACGTCAAAATTGTGGACGACAAGAGCAACGAGACAGGCAGCCTGTTCTGCAACGGCTATACAGCCGGCACCATGTCGCTTGACGGCGTCACTGTCGAGGCGCAAGTGATGCGCTGCAACATTCTCGACGGCGACGTGAGCGAGCTTACCTACGAACTTGCGGCCGATGGCAAGCAGATCGTGGCTGTCACCGAGGACGGCGAAGAGTACGTGTTTGACATCAACAAGGACGGCAAGGCCGTTCAGCGCCTGTTGCCCTACGGCACCTATCAGCGCAACGAGCACGGCGTATCCGCCGACGAAACTATCTATCTGGACGGTCACGGCACGGCCACACGCCTGGACGCCGATGGCAAGCAGATCGAGCAGGGCGCCTACACCTACAACAACCCCGACCGCACCGAGCTGGTGTACACGGGCGCACAGGGCAGCTTTGTGTTTGTGTTGCAGGAGGCAAGCGCCGGCCTCGAATATTTGGTGCTTGATGCGCAGCAACATGGCACGCTGCTATCCGACGACGAGTGGTCGTCGTTGATACTTGACGGCTACGGTGCGGCCACCTACACCGATCGTTACGGCATCAGCGGCGATGGCACCTACACCTTTGTGACGTCTTGGCTGGTCAAGTTCCAATCGAGTGCACTCAGTCATGCGCTGTATTTCGACGTGGACCTCGACAACAAAACGCAACAAGTGTTCAACACCGACTTTGTGGTACGTGACAGCGTGCTGTACGGCTACACGGGCAGCAAAACAACCATCACCATACCGGACGAAGTGACGCAGATCTACGCCAATGCGTTTGTTTCCACCACGGTGGAACACGTCAACTTCAACAAAGTGACGCACATCGGCAGCGGTGCATTTGCCGCCTCGCTGATAGTGGAAGTCGCCTCCGACAAGCTGCTGTACATCGGCGAGGGCGCCTTCCGCGATTGCCGCTTCCTCGAAACGGTCAACATCCTTGGCGTCACGGAGATAGCTGCCGAGGCCTTCTATCACTGCACTGCGCTGACGAGCGTGTCGCTTGGCGCCATCACAACCATCGGCGACAGGGCCTTTTCGGAGTTCAAAGTGGCAGACGTCACTGCCCCCATTCGCTTTGACCTCACTGCGGTGCAAACTATTGCAAATATCGCCTTTGGCGAGGACGTGTTCAGGGCGTTCGACAACGACGACGTGCTGGACGAAGGTATCGCCATCGTGGTGATCGTCAAGGATATGCAAGCCGTCAACACCGTGCTGAGTAGCAGCAAGTGGGCGCTTGTCAAAGGCTCCGTAACAATGCCCGTCGGCGACGAGGACGGCCGCCAATTTATCGATCTGGACAGCGGCACCGTGTATCAGCTGCGCAACGGCTACTTCTGCGAGGTGGTGACGGGTGCGTACACGCTGAGATACACAAATCTGGGCCTGTATGCAATCGAAAACGGCAAATTGGCGCTGTACGAGTTTGACGAAAAGTCGGGCGTGTTTGTCAAAGTGGCCGATTTGGGCGACAAGGTGCTGTCCTGGCAGGGCAAATTGCTTTGCCGGCTGGACGAGACTCACCAACTGACGGTTGGTGACAAACAACTGTCGTTGACCATATCCGCCGTCTACGACAAGGATCATCACTACTTTGATGTGACCTTTGCGGGCAGCTACGGCGACACGCAGGTGGGCAGCGCAAGCAAGTTCGACAACACATTTGGCGCAATGCTGGTGCTGGACAACACCTACTACTCGTTGAAGCTTACCGACGGCCAACACGGCACTCTGACCACATTGGGCAGCGAACAAGTGTATGAGGGCGAGCCTAAGCAAACCAACCTGTACGCTTGGCGCCTTACCGCATTGGTCATCGAGGGCGAGATCCACGCCGTGAACAAACTTGAAATCAAAGCGAACTCCAACTACGGCTTCAACACCTGGAAGTTGCAATCCGTGACAATCAACGATGACGGCAGCGTGTCGTTGGTGGCGCAATATTCCATCGATACCCTGTGCTTTACCGCACAAGTTGCCGGCAACACTATGACCCTTGTGTGGAGCGGCAGCATTGATTTTGCAAGCACAAGTTCTACAAGCACACTCGCTTGCTCGGCAACAGTGCTTTACGACACAAACGGCAAGGCGCAGCAACTGCTCTCCTTCGCTATCGATGATGAAGAGGTAGAGTTCACCGCAACGCTCAACACCGACGGCAGCTTTACCGTAGTGGTGGGTGAGGATTCCTACAAAGTAACTGTCAATAGCGAATACCACTTCCTTGATGTGGAAAAGGTCTGATAGCCCCAACAAAAGCATTTTGGTGCAGCATTTGCACAAAAAAAACGGTCCGACATCTCGTCAGACCGTTTTTTTGAGTCCTTTACTAAATGTTTGGACATGGTAGCAGTCAAAATAAAGAAGTTAAATTTGCCAACTTGCCACACCGGCGAGGTGGCCTCACCGGCGAGGTGCGTCGGGCTGCTCGCCTGCCGCCTCGTCCGTCTGAGGAGCGTTTTGTACTGCGTTTTTACCGCTGCGGGATTCGCCGTCCTGCGTCAGAGGCGTCTTGATGTCTTGCAGCTGTTCCACGGTCATGTTGCCGTTTTTGCGCTCGATCTTTATCTCCCACTGTATCAGGAACGTCAGCGCCGCCCGCAGTAAAATGATGGCGCCGAGAATAAGCAGCTCTTCCCACTCTCTCACCACCACGGTGCGCAGCAATTCGCCGCCGATTTTGAATTCCAGCGCAAGGGCAATGCCCTCGGCAAGTTTAAGCCTGACGTGTTGCTGCCGCTTGAACAGCCCGATAATGGCCGATACAATGGCGTACACCAACACAACGGTGCCCACTAACTCTATCAGCAGCACGATGTAGCGTATCACCAGATCGAAGTACTTTTCTATCAGTTCGTAAAATTCCATATCGCTCCTTGTTTATGCGGCAACGCACACCGCCAAAAAAGTGTAAAACAGCGAAAATCCCGCCACGCACATCGTCACAAGGGATACAATACGATTTAGCTTGTCCTTGGGGGCGTGCAGCACGCAGACGGCCGCTCCCAGCGACGCCAAAGAGGGCAGCACGGCAAGCCAACCGATCATATACAGCAAGGCGATGTAATTTGCAAACAGCATCGAGCCCATCACGATGCTTGCCACAAAGCCAACGCACCCAAATATCGCCGCCAGCAGCGCAGTGGTGCACAACGGGCATTGTTTGGGGGTGCTGGCGAGGGCCTGCTCGTCAGACGGCGTTTCGGGCCGCTTGTCGGGTTGCGTTTCTGGTAGAGGAGCTGCGGGTTGCTCATCGACTGCGGATTGATTGTCGGGTTGAGCCGCCTCTACGCCTGTGGGCTTGCCGCAATGCGGACACTCCACGGCGTCCTCGTCCACTTGTTTGCCGCAATATCTGCAATACATAGCGTTTTCCTCCGTGACCGTTTTGTTTGAGTTTATCACACAAACAAGGTCAAGTCAATAGGTTTGTCAAAAGTTGTCGCCTCTCACGCAATTGTTTTGGCACGACTGCTGCCTTGTCGAAGGCGTATTTTGGCCGTTTTTTTGTTGCGCTTGAAAGTACAGTTTGCCGCCCACAAATCAAAAAGCCCGCAGCTTGTGCGGACCTTTTGGGGAGTAAATTGTGAAGTATCAATGTTGCAAACGCAACAATGTTGTTGTAGAGACCAATCAGATAATGCGGACGCTCCTACTGACGGTGGATAGCGGCGTTTTGTTGTTTTTCTTGCAAAAAACGTACCCCATATCCGCATTTTGGTGGTTTTACCGTTTGTTTTCCTTTGCTTTGCGCCGCAGCGTTTTCCAATCGGACGAGATTTGCCCTGTGCTTCTGCACTCGGACACCGCATTCGACACCATGCAGCACATCGCTCGCTCGTCGCCCACGTCGTATTGCGAGCACCACTCTTCTCGTATTCCCAGCGTTGCGCCCGTCTGCACGGCGTCTATGTTGGCCGCAACAAAAACAAATTGCCAACCGGCCTTTTCCTGCTCCTTTATCAGCGAGCGCACTTGTTCGGCCGAGTAGACCTTGCTGGCATTTTCTTGGCCGTCGGTGGTTATCACAAACAGAGTGTTTTCGGGGCGGTCCTCCTCTCGGGCGTACTTGTGCACGTTTTTGATGTGGTGTATTGCCCCGCCGATAGCGTCCATCAACGCCGTGCAGCCGAAGGCAACGTAGTCCTTTTCGGTAATCTCCGCCACATCTGCTAAGTCTATCCTGTCGTGCAGCACCTGCGACCTGTCGGCAAACAACACGGTGGATACCAGCGCCCTGCCCGGTTGCTGTTTTTGCTCGGCTATCATGGCGTTGAAGCCGCCGATAGTGTCCGCTGTGCGCGGGTGCATAGACCCGCTTTTGTCCAAAATAAACACAAGTTCGATCAGATTTTTTTGCATTGTCAGTCCTCCTTTTTGTTGGCTTTTTCCAGCTCGGCCAGGCGCTGTTTCAGATGTTCCAGCGACTGCTCGTACAAAAACAGCATATCCTTGCGTGTCAGGCCGCCCAGCCGCATTTTGACAAGGTAGCCGTTGTCCATCTCAAAGCCGTTTTCGTCCGCATCGTAGTACCTGCAAAAGTCGCACAGCGTCACGTCGAGATGCAGGTCGTTTTCCAGCGTGCACAAAAAGCGGTCGTGCACAAACCGTGTGATGGTGGCGCAAGGGTCGCAGTTGCATTGCTGCAATCTCTCTGCAAAGTCCTCCCAATCCACGGGCACGCCCTCCGGCCGCCCCGAGGCGTTGTTGTAGTGCACCCATATGTTGATTTCGTCGTCCAGCGGCATTTCCGGCTCCACCAGCAGCGACAAAAACACGTCATCGCCCTCCGTCTCGATACTGCTTACCAAATCCAGCACCAGCGTTTTGTCGTCCGGCTCCATCTTGCCAAACAATTGGGCGATGCTTGGTTTTTGCTCGTTCCAAAAGTCCCTTACCATATCGCTGCATGACAGCATTGCACGCCGATCCCTGTCCGAGGGGCTCTTTTCCATGTTGCAGGGGCAGCGCCTGAGGTCGGGACGGGACAAATCGGACATATCGTATAGGTGCACAATCAGATCTTCCAGCGATTTGCCAATGATGTTGGCAATGGCAACCATCACCAGGTGATTGCGTGGAGTGCTGCCCCGCCCAACAATCGTCCACACGTCGTTGGCCATGTAGATACGGTCGTTTTGTGCGTCCAGGCGGGCCATTTCCTCGTTTATCAGGTCGGCGGCCTTTTGGTTGCTGAGGTCGTTGCTCAAAATAAAAGTTTGAAAGTTTCGGTTGAAGTTGGATTGCATAGTTGTCTCCTTGTTGTGGGTTACAAAACCGTCGTTGTGCCTTGCAAAATGGCCGATTTGCCCTGTGCGTCGCCCTGATCGTTGTCGACTGCGGGCGCTTGCTTTTTGTAGCGCAGCAGTATGTTTTTGGAGGGGAAAACGTCGTCAAATTCGTCGTCCACAATCACATACCGCTTGCCACTGGATAGCGTCAGGACGTTGCCTTTCACCGTCCAGGTCTCGTTGAAGATGTTCCATTCGTCGTTGTCGGTGGGCACAAGGTTGCCGTTCATGTGCGAAATGGTTTTTTTGAGTATGGCCCCGTCCTCCCGAAAGTCGAAATAGAAATCAATTTGGTAGTCGTTTACAATGTGGTAGGTGTATCCGCCCAATTTGACGTTGTTTTCCTCCTGCCAGGCCGCAACGGCGTGCCAGATGCCCGCCACAGGATAGTTGGCAGGCTCGTCGGGCTCGTCGTCAACGCAGCCGCCCAGGCCCAAACACGCCAACACAAGCGCAATCGCCAACACCGGATACAGCACAAATTTCTTTTGTTTCATAGTCATCTCCCGCAAATTTGCAGGCGACCGCCAAGCACACAACGCCAAGCGCCGCCCAATTTTACGTTACAATGATATCAAACAAAACTTTTGGTGTACACTACAAATTGTAGTTGAAAATTGCATGGGGATTTTGCGTCAAAAATCATGCCGCCCCGCCCCGAAACACAATTTTACAAATACGTTTTCAACAGTTCGGAAGCCATTTGCTTGACCTGCAATCCCGACAATCCAATGCTGTTTTTATCAAGATTATTTTCGTCCATGTGTACAACTTGTTGCAGCCAAAACTTGTGATACGATTTTGTGTTGTTAAAAACGCTCATTCTGTTTTTATAGGTGCTGACTCTTCGCCAATTTAAGTGGTGGGGATTTTTGTGCCAATAAGCATAGGACACAAACCACGTTGCGCCCATGGTTGTCAAATATTCTCCGCCGTCAAATGTGAACGTGTTTCTCTGGCCGGTTGTTGTTCCCTGATATGGATAAGTTGCGGGGCCTTGTGTTGTTGTTGACGTTTGGCCGGCAGACGATTTTCGGAGGGCTTTTTCTAATTCGCTTACCTTAGTTTCGAGTTCCTGCACTTGATCAAGGGTTTTCGACAAGCTTTTTTCAAAATATTTTGTCAGGAAAAGTACATCACGCAGTGTTTCATCAATTTTTTGTTCGTCCATTGGTTAACTCCTTTGTTTTGTAAAGATTTTCAAGCAAACACAGGCAAGATTTTTACAATATTGTCAATCGCTCCACTTTGAAAATTTGGGTATTTTCTGCGCCAATCATCAAGATGTGTTTGCACTTATAAATTCGTCGCTAAAACAAAATCTCCACTAAAAATATCAAAAAAAATATTTTGTGGGCAAAAATTTATTTTTGCGGACGTATTTTTGCCCAAAAAGCCCCTCAAATCGGCGGTTTTCAGACCTTTGGCGGTGCGGGCGCATCGGGCGTTGAGTCAAAATCGTTTTTGACAAGCAAAATTCCGTCCCAGACAAATCGCCACACAAACACGCAAAACAACACGCCCGTCGTCATCAGATACAGCCACCAAAACTCTGCAATGGTGCAGCAGAAATATATCGTCACAAACAGGTTGAAGGCGCACAGCACGCCCAGCACGCCGAAACGTATCTGGGTGGCTTTGCGTGTTTTGAGCTTTTTGAAGCCGTATTGAAATCCTGTGTAGATCATCGAAAAAATCAAACTGCCGATAAAACCCATATTTTTGCCACCTTTTTGCTTTTATTATACAAATTACATTACGTTTATCTCAACTACAATTTGTAGTGATTTTTTGGGCCGCACGTGATGAGGGGGTCTCACGTGGTGATTTTGTTGCACATGTAGTGATTTTTGCACCGCACACTGTGATTTTTGAGGTATTTGTGGTGATTTTGGGGTTTTGTTGTGATTTCGCGTATCGCTTTGGGGTGTCGGGTGGAGGGGAAAAAGCAAAAAATTGGCAAAAAAAATTTCAAAACCCTATTGACAAACAATTTTAACGTGCTATACTTAACTTGTTAAGTTAGCAAAAAGGCGCAATTTTGCCGTCGATTTGGAAGCGTCGGCCGAGGCGCAAACGTCGCAGGGAAGAGCGGCGGTGCGGTCTGTGGGCATTGTTGCAATGCCAAAGTCGGAAGGGTCACCCGCATCAGGCGCAGCGTGCGCAAGGCGGTCGCAGCGGATCCAAGCAAAAGCCTTTTTGTTGGCTTGCGGTCAGTCAAAACACATTTTCGGGAGGCAACTATGAAGAAAAAATTGTTAGCGATAGTGCTTTTTGCGGTGTTTGCGCTCAGCTTGTTTGCTCTGGCGGCCTGCAAAAAAGATGACGACGAGGGCAAGCTTACCGTCACCTGGTACGACGCCACAGGCACGTCCACCGTCAGCGATATGCCCGTTCTCAAAACGGAAAAGGTAGATTCGGGCGCAAAAGTGCAGCGTTACGTGCCCACCAAGGAGGGCGCCTACACCTTTGTGGATTGGTTTGCGGTGCCGTCCAAGGCGCACCGTTTCGATTTCGACACGGCCATCACCGAGGACACCGCCATCTATGCGGGATTTTCCAAACAGCAAACGGATACTCGCAGCTTTTACGTTGTGGGCAGCGGATCCAGCGAGTTGTTGTTCAGCTCCAATTGGGGCAAGGTCATCACGGACAGTCACAAGCTAAGCAAGGCTGCGGATAAAAACGAGTACTCCATCACGCTGGACCTGATGCAGGGCGACGAATTTCAGCTGGCTATCGACTCCGATTGGCACAACCAGCGCGGATTTGGCTACCTTGCTGAGACCAAGCTGTCCGACGGCACCGAGGTGTTCAGCAGCAACGCCAGCCCCTACACCGACGCCGCCAAAACGGCCAACATCAAGGTAGAAAAGGCCGGCAACTACACCCTCAAACTTACCACCTATCCCGCCGACGACTACTACGAGACCACTGCGCCCAACTACACCGAGGCCACAAAGGAGACCTACAACAGGGGCACCTACGACACCATCAGCTGGGTGCGCAACGGCGACGTCCTCAAAAACGAAGTCACCGTGACGGATTTCTACATCAAGGGCGAAAAAATCACCGGTTGGGGCGACGTGTACAACCCCTCCACGCAAATGGTGCGCAACGGCGACGTCTACACCCTCAGCGTGTGGTTGAAGAAGGACGATCAATTTATGTTTACGTCCCGCCTCACCAAGATCTCCAACGGCCAAAACACCGTCAGCGTGGGCAGCGAGTACATCAAGTCCAACAATCTGGACACAGCCAGCCAAAGCCTTGTGGACGGCTACTCGGAAACGGGCGCCAACATGAAGGCCAAAGCGGACGGCACCTACAAATTCAGCTACAACTCCACAAGCAAGGTGCTCACCGTTACATACGTCAGCGAACCTGCGCCGCAATACGACTTCTATCTGGATGGCAACATCGGCACGGGCGACAAGTGGAATGCCTTTGTGGATAGCCCCTCCGACTACAAGCTGACGAGCGACGGCAACGGCGTGTACACCATAACCAAACAGTTGGCAGCGGGCAAGTCGATACAGATCCGCGCATGCAAGGCGGGCGAAACAGCAACCACCTCCAACACGGCCGGCAACTTGTATCAATTCGACTATCTCAAAAACCCGGGCCAGGACTTTGAGGCTACAAGCGCCACCGACAACAACATCAAGGTCAAAAAGGCGGGCAACTACGATATCTCCATCGACAGCTACTCCAAGCTCATCACCATTGTGCCCCACACCGAAAGCAAAGATACGTTGGATGTCTACATCAAGGGCGCCAACATCAACGGTTGGAACCACAATTTCGAATCGCAATGGAAGTTCAAGCTGTCCGCAGACGGCGAAAGCTACGAGTTTACCCTCACGGTGGAAGCGGACAAACCGATGGAGTTCGGTCTGGAAGTGTTTGCCAAAGGCGTAACAAGCGGCTACGGCACGTTTGTCAATATCACGGCCAAGGGCAACACGGGCGACGCCAATGACAAATTTGTCAAAGCGGCAGCGGAAACCAACAACAATATCACTTGCTCGGTTGCGGGCACCTACAAAGTGGTGTACAATATAGCCACCGAAAAAGTAGATTTCTATTCCGTCAACGCCTGAACATAGCGCAAAAAAAGACACCGTCGCTCAATGGCGGCGGTGTCTGATTTTTGTTATTACAATTCAACAAAGTGCGCTTCGTCGGCGGTGTTGAGGCGGTTGAGCGCCTTGTTTATGCAATCCAGCGTGCAGCTTGGGCGGCGAAGGTAGTTGTCCGTGTAGCGCAGCACGTCAAACTCGGCCTCGTCAAACAGGTCAAACAGCGACGGTTGCGTCAGCACCAGATTGGTGTGCCCCACAACACGGTCCTTCCAGCCGGACACAAAGTGCACCTTGGGGAACACCGAGCGTATCTTTTGCTCCACCTGACTGTTGTTGGGGCGCAGGCACACGTAGCAGAAGTCCTTGCCGAAGCGTTGCTCGGCGCACCGTTTTACGGCGTCGAAATCCACCGTTATCTGGTAGAAAACGGGGTCGTTTACCAAGCTGTCCAGCGCAATCATGGGGATAAAGTTTTCCTCGGCCAGACGATGAAACTCCTCGTTGGACATATCAAAGCAAATGCAGGCCGTGGCGGCGATCTTGGCGGGGCGCTTGTCCAGCGAGTAGATCAATTGCAGATCCTTGGCCTCGCACAGAGGGTCCAGCTGGTGCATAAAGCACAGCAGTTCTCTCTCGGTCATCTCGTTGGCCGCAGCCGACGAGCGTATGACGATGGTGTGCGGCTGCTCGGTGTTGAGCCCCACTGCGTAGGGATTGGGAGAGTAGTTCAAAAAGTTTATCGCCTGCCACACCTTCTTCTTGGTGGCCTCGGTGATGTGCTGGTCCTCTCGGCCGTTTACCACATACGAAACTGTTGCAACGGACACCCCTGCCAGCCTTGCCACATCTCGGTTGGTGGCCTTTTTGGGCTTGGTCAAATCTTTTTGGTCATTCATAACAAAAAATATAACAAAAACAAACAAAAAAGTCAATAGGAAATGTCAACACTCAACTACAAAGCCATATTGCACATTCAGGATAGCCGCTTTTGCTATC
This sequence comes from uncultured Clostridia bacterium, assembly GCA_947586855.1. GTDB lineage: Bacteria > Bacillota > Clostridia > Christensenellales > CAG-314 > Fimimonas. Next base: position 28,249 of record CANPXV010000001.1, on the reverse strand, counting down.
CGCTGGACGGCAACACCGTCGAGTTGCGCTTGCGCACGGACAAATCGGACGTGTTGGAGGGCGTAAACGTCATCTATGGCAACAAATACGATTTCTACCTAAAACAACAATCTGCGCCCATGCAGCTTACCTTTACCGATGGCAGCTTCAATTGGTACACTGCGGTCATCAAGCTGCAAGACGTGCGCTTTGTGTACATATTTGAGCTGTTTTGCGGCGGCAAAAGGTACTTTTTTTGCGAGGACGGCCTGCTGGACAGGTACGATTTTTCGCTGGCCTACTACAATTCGTTCCAGCTGCCCTATGTCAATGCGGCCGATGTGCCCGTGGGGGTGGATTGGTTCGACAACGCCGTGTTTTACGAAATTTTTACGGACAGATTTTGCAGGGGCAGCGCACCCAAGGACGAAAGCTACGTCAACCTGAAATGGGGCGACGCACCCACACCCAAGAGTTTTGCCGGAGGCGACTTGTGGGGAGTGGCCGACAAGCTGGACTACTTGCAGTCGTTGGGCGTCAACACGCTGTACCTCACGCCGATATTCTGCTCGACGTCCAATCACAAATACGATATCTACAACTACTTTGATGTGGACGCTCAATTTGGCGGCAAGGCGGCGCTGCGGCGGCTGACGGATGAGGCGCACTCCCGCAAGATGCGCATAGTGCTGGACGCCGTGTTCAATCATTGCAGCGAAAACACCGCCCAATTTGCCGATGTGTTGCAGCACGGCAAGCAATCACGCTTCTTCGATTGGTTTATCGTGCGGGGAGAACGGCCCGTCAAGGGCAACTTCGAGTGCTTTGGCGTGTGCGACTACATGCCCAAGTGGAACACATCCAACCCCGCAGTGCAGCAGTGGTTGATAGACGTTGCGCTGTATTGGATGAAGGAGTACGGCATAGACGGCTGGCGGCTGGATGTCTCCGACGAGGTCAGCCACGACTTTTGGCGCAATTTTCGGCGGAGTATCAAAAAAGCCGACCCCAATTGCGTAATTTTGGGAGAAAATTGGCACGACAGCTCTCCATTTTTGGGCGGTGACCAATTTGACGGTGTGATGAACTACTCCCTCACAAAGGCGCTGATCGACTACATTGTGGAGGGCAATCTCACTGCCCGCCAATGCGCCGAAAAACTGTCCGAACTGTACATGCGCAACACGGCCACGGCCAACAGACAGATGCTCAACCTGCTGGACAGCCACGACACGCACCGATTTTTTACCCTCTGCGGCAAAAATATCCACAAGCTGTGCGCTGCGCTGTCGGTGATATTTGTGCACAGCGGCGCACCCTGCGTCTACTACGGCACGGAGCTGCCCCTCGAAGGCGGCTACGACCCCGATTGCCGCCGCACAATGGATTGGAGCAAGCGTGGCGAGCTGTGCGATGTTATTGCGGGGCTGTCACGCTTGCGCAAGGAGTTTGTCGATGGCGACATACGCTTTGGCAGCTGCGGCGATCTGCTGGTCATCGAGAGGCTTGGGCAGCACAGGATACGTCTCACCGTCAATGGCGATGGCGAGCCCCGCCCATTTGTCGGCAGCGGACGCATATTGTTGCAGCACAACCTGCTTAACGGCGTCCTTGGTGCGGGCTTTGTGATAGAAGAAACGGAGGATTAGTATGAAAAAGACCATTGCTGCCCTGTCCGTGCATATAGTTGTCGTCATCGTGCTGATATGCTGCGTGGGGCTGTTGGGCGGCACAAGCGGCGGCGAAGGGCAGGAAAAATTTACCGGCGAGTTGGAGCGCAACGTCACGCTGCGTATTCTGGAAAACGACACCGCCATCAAGCAGGGCTACCTCAAAGAGCTGTTGGACGCCTTCAACGAGCAGTACGCCCAATATGGCATACGGGCGGTGGACGCCAACATGGACCAATACACCGACCTTGCCAACGACGGGCCATATGGCTACGGCCCCGACGTGCTGTATCAGGCCAACGACGCCCTGATGAAATATGTGGACAACAAGCACATCATGCCCCTGCCTGTGGAGCAGTTGGATTGCTACAACTCGGTGGACGAGCAATCCTGGCAGGCCTACACCCGCCAGGTGGACGACCAAAGCTATGTGTTTGGCGTGCCCGTCAACATTCAGGGGCCGCTGCTGTACTATCGCAAGGACCTGCTGCCCGACAATTGGCAGCAAAGTTGGGACGACGACGGCGACGGCGTGTGCGACATCGTGCAGTATTGGACGGATATGTACAGGTATTCCAAGCAGCTGCAACAGGGCAACCTGCTCACCGACAGCGGTGCAAAAAGGTTTGGATACATGCGTTCCTTCATGGAGCCGTATTTTTCAGTGGGGTATCTGTACAGCTACGGCGGCTACACCTTCGGCGACAACAACACCAACCCACGAGATATCGGCCACAGCAAGGGCGACTCGGCCAAGGGTGCTTGGGTGATGAGGCAGCTGGCCTCCGTCATGGACAAGCGCTGTATCGACGACACCGTGACGGTGACGGCCTATTCGGCGTTGGCCAGCGGAGAGTACTTTGCCACCGTCACCACGCCCGACGTGTACACGACATTTGTCACCGAGATGAAAAACGCCGGCTACTCCGACGAGTTTATTGAGGAAAATCTTGTCACGGCAGATATGCCCAAGCTGCCCGTCAGCGGCGACTTGGAGGACGAAAGCCAAGGCTTTGTGGAGTCGAGAATGATGGGCGGCATACAGGGCTATGCAATCAGCTCCTACACCAAGTATCCCAATGCGGCGTTGGCGTTTGTGGATTTTGCCACAAGCTACCGTCTCATCATGCGCCGCAACCAACTGTTGGGCATTGTGCCCGCCCGCACCGACGTGGCGGCAGAGGTGGGCGGCCTGTCGGAAATCATCTGCAACAACCTTTCGCAGGGCAACATAGTGGTGATGCCCTCGATAAGCGAAGTGGCGCAGATATGGACGCCGCTGCAAACCTTCTTTCAGGATTTGGCCAAAGACCCCTTTCGCCCCGACGACTCGATGGACTTCAAGTACGACACGCTGGACAAAATCCAACAGCGCTTGAAGGAAGTAGACGAACAAATTTACAGTGCGATATTCACTTTGGCATGAGAGGACATCAACAATGACTGCAAAATTGCGACAATTTTTTGTAAAAATAGGCAACGGGTGCAGGCAATGGCTGGCGCATATCGGCGATTGGTTCAAGGCCTTGCCCGCCCGCTTTGCCGTCAGATGGCACACCTTTTGCGACTTCCTCAAAAACGCCAATGGCAAGGTGGCGGCGTCCTGCCTTGTGATGGGGCTGGGGCAGCTGCTGTATCACCAATGGGCCAAGGGGCTGATATTTTTGGCGGTGCAGGCGGCGATGGTGCTGTTTTTTGTGTTTGTGGGCGCCAAGGGCCTGGTGGGCTTGTTTACGCTGGGCACGGTAGAGGGCAACGCCTGGTACGGCATCGAGGGTGACAACTCCGTCATCATGCTGCTGTTGGGCATTTTGTCGGTGATAGCGTTGGTGCTGTATGCGGTGGTGTACACGGCCAACATCAGGGACGTCTACCGCACGCAATCGGCCTACGACTGCCTCAAAACGCCGCCCACTTTCCGCAAGGAGCTGTCGTCGCTGCTGGATCGCAACTTCTACAAGGTTGCGTTGGCGCTGCCCATATTGGGCGTGTGCGTGTTTTGCGTGTTGCCCATCATCTTTATGATATTGATAGCCTTCACCAACTACGGCGGCACGGTGGTTCCGCCCCGACTTATCGATTGGGTGGGGCTGGACAACTTCGGCAAGATACTGACTCTATCCGACTTTGCGCCCACCTTCTTCCGCATATTCGGTTGGAACATCCTTTGGGCGGTCATGTCCACCTTTATCAACTATTTTGCGGGATTGGGGTTGGCTTTGCTGCTCAATCGCAAGTGCGTCAAGGGCAAAGTGTTTTGGAGGTTGTTTCCCATATTGGCCTATGCCGTGCCGGGGTTCATCACGCTTATCGGGTTCAAATTTATGTTCTCCTACGGCGGACCGATCAACTACTACATCACGCAATCGGGCGGCAGCGCAGTGGGATTTCTGGATATCGACGCCAAGTGGTCGTCCCGCTTGATAGGGTTGGGCGTCAACGCTTGGCTGTGCATACCCAGCAGCATGCTGCTGGCCACGGGGATACTGTCCAACCTCAACACCGACTTGTACGAGGCGGCCCGTGTGGACGGCGCCGGCAATTGGAAACAGTTTACCAAAATCACGCTGCCCTATGTGCTGTTTGCCACCATGCCTGTGCTGATATCGCAATTTATCGGCAACTTCAACAACTTTGGCATATTCTACTTTTTGCGGGGCGGATTGTATCTTGACGGGTACTTTTTGGCAAGCGACACCGACCTGCTCATCAATTGGCTGTACAACATGTCCATCGACAACAACTACTACAGCATCGGCGCCGCAATATCCATTGTGATATTTATCGTTACGTCCGTCATTTCTCTGACGGTGTACGTTCTCAGCCCGTCCTATCGGCAGGAGGATACCTATCAATGAAAAAAATCATCAAGCACCCTCGCAGGCTGTTGGGCGTTGCGCTGACCTACATCATTTTGTTGGCTGTGGCGTTTGTGTTTCTCTTTCCCATATTGTGGCTGGTGCTGGCGTCCTTTTCCAAGAGCGGCTCTATCTACTCCTTCAAGGGATTTTTCCCCACCGACTACAGCTTCGACACCTTTGTGCGGCTGTTTACCGATACCGACATGTACAACTATCCCCGATGGTTTGCCAACACGCTGTTCATCGCCGTGATGAGCAGCCTGCTGGGCACCTTTCTCACCATTCTCACGGCCTACTGCATGTCTCGGTTCCGCTTCAAAAGCCGCAAAGCATTGATGAAAACAACGCTGCTGCTGGGCATGTTTCCGTCCTTTATGACTATGACGGCGGTGTATCTGCTGTGCACGCAGTTCAACCTCATCAACCAACATTGGGGGCTGATACTCATCTATGCTGCGGGCGCACCCATGGGTTACCTCACGCAAAAGGGCTTTTTCGACACGATTTCCGTATCGGTGGACGAGGCTGCCCGTATCGACGGCGCAAACAACTTTCAGATCTTTGTCAAAATCACATTGCCGCTGGCCAAGCCCATGATAGTGTACACGCTGCTCAGCTCCTTTGTGTGGCCGTGGAGCGACTTCATCTTGCCCAAGCTGCTGCTCAAAAACAAGGATCTGTACACGGTGGCGGTGGGGCTGATGTCGCTGGACGACACCGAGTTCTCACGTTTTGCCGCAGGGTCGGTGTTTATCGCTTTGCCGATAGTGATATTCTACTTTGCCCTATCCAAATTTCTCATCAGCGGTCTATCCGCAGGTGCCGTCAAGCAATGACGGATTTTTCTCCTAACAGGTCGCTCCGCCGCAGGACGGGGCGGCTTGTATTTTGGGCAAAAGCGCACACGTCTTGCGCCAAATGAGAAAAAGGGGAGATAAAGCAGAAAATTTTTTTGCAAAAAAATATGCAGTCGTATCAATCGCATACATTATCAAAAAAAACGAATAATTATGCAAAAAGCGACTTGAAATTATACTTTCAAGCCGCTTTTGGCGTCATTTGTAGAAATTTCATTGCAACAGTCCTCTTGCGAGCAACTGTTCTGTTTTGCGCCGTTTGTGTGATTTATAGGACTGCGCTTGGTTTTTTTAGCAGTTGTAGGATGGGTCGATGGCTTTCAGCTCGTTGAAGGTGTCAATTTCCACAACGTCCTGTTGTTGGCAGCGTCGCACGGACACTTTGTAGTGGTTTTTGCACAGTTCCAACGGCACCTGATCCCAAAATCGCTCTTTGCCGCCGGGGCTGGCGATGCACTGTTGTATGTCGGCGCACAGTTTGCGGCCGTCCTCCTCCGTCCAATATGATATCCCCACCAGCTTGTAGCAATCTTTGCCGCCCACGGCAAGTCGGTTGATGTAGTTGTTTTTGAGGTAGAGGCACCAATCGTCTGTTTCGTCTGAGGGTATCCCCAGATAGTTGCTGCAATATTGGTAGCGGCGTATCAGTTTTTTGTTGTACAGCAGCAAATCGGCCTCCGCTATGTAGGCGTTGTGCAAAAATTCTCTTGCGGCGTACACCGAGCTGATATTGTTTGCCTCGTTGTAGTAGGGGTTTTCGATAAAGCGAATGTTGGGATATTTGTACAGCAGGTCGTCAAATTGGGTGGACAGATACCCTCTCACCAGATAAATTTCCTCTATGCCGCACTCGGTCAGGGCGTCCAGCAGCGGCTCGATGATACGCACACCCTTCACCCTCACCAACGGTTTGGGGGTGTTCAGCGTGATGGGCACCAACCGAGAGCCGAATCCCGCCGCCACAATGACGGCCCGTTTTACCCGATAGGGTTGCAGCGCCTCGACGCCTTTTTGCGTGATACGTCCGTCGTTTACCAGCGCAGCCTGTTCCAGCTCGCACCAGATTTTGTTCACCTTTCCCACCGAAACATCCAGCAGGTCGGCGATCTTGCGTTGAGAGAGTTTGTTTTGCTGGGAGGAAAGTATCTCCAACACGTCAAATTGATTTTTACTAAGCATGGGCGGCCCTCTTTTTTACAAAATATATTGCTGTTTTCATCAGCACGTTCACCGTCAGTATCAGCAATGCCACAACGGTGGCGCACTCTATCATATTGTACGACTCAAATTGGTTTATCAGCAGCGACAGCGGTTGATTGTCGTTGGTGGACAAAAACGCCACTGCCGAAATGGTCATCATGCTGTTTACAAAGAAGTAGGAGAATGCCTCTGCCAGCGACGAGCGGCATTGCGGCATGATGCAATCGGTGACAATGCGGTATCGGGGCACGTTCAGCACCTGCCCGACCGATTCGAGGTTGACGTTTACTTTGAGCAGGGCGTTGTACAATATCTGGTAGGGCGAGGCAAAAAAGTGCACTGTGTTGGCAAGTATCAGCAGCGTAAGCGTGCCGTACAAAAAGCTGGCCTTGAACACAATAATGTAGGATAGTCCCAGCACCAACCCCGGTATGGCCAGCGACAGCAGCGATATGGCGTGCAGCGCCTTTGTCAGCGGAGTGCGCAGCCTTGCGGTGCAATATGCCACCAAAAAGGACGTCGCCATGCCCACAAATGCAGTCAGCAGCGCCATCAGCACCGAGTTGAGCAAAAAGTACCAGCCGTTGTGCCCCGCCAATGTGTCGGTAAAGTGTTGCAGTGTGAAGTGCATATCCGTCGGGTAGGATACGGTAAAGGCCTGCACCAAAAAGGGCAATATCACCGAAAGCACCAGCACGCTTGCCAATGCGCACACCGTGTAGCCAAGGCCGTCCCGCACACGTTGCTTGTCGGTACTGAATTGTTTGGTAACAAAGGACACCTTGTCGGTGCTTTTGTTGAAGAAATCAATCAGGCATGCGGCCACAGCGGGTATCAGCAAAAACAGACCTATCACCGCCCCCGCCGAGTAGTCCAACTGTCCCACGGCGTTTTCGTACAGCAGCACGGATAGCGTTTTGACCTTGCCGCCCACCGCAATGGGCACACCGTAGTCGGTTATTATCAGCGTAAACACGGTAAAAAACACCGAAATCAGCGTCTTTTTGAGGTAGGGCAGCGTGATATGCACAAATTGCCGCCATTTGGATATGCCCAGCACGTCGGCGGCGTCGTAGACAGTGGAGTCCTCGTAGCGCAATATGTCCACAAACATCAGGTACGCCACGGGGAAGGAGTAGAGCACCGAGCCATAAATTATCCCGACGTAGCCGTACAGGTGCGATTGGGTGCCAAACAGCAACGTCAGCAGCCCGTTGTTGCCGTACAGGTTGATGAGCCCCAGCCCGTGCGAAATGGACGGTATCAGCATAGGCAGCACAAACAGCGTGCTGAACAGCTCTTTGCATCTTATCGCCGTGCGGGATATGGCCCAAGCCAACGCAAACGCCAGCAGTACAGATATCACGGTGGCCGTCAGCGTCGTCACAAGCGAGTTGAGCAGCGCCGTGCCGAACTGACCCCCGCTAAAAACGGTTTGCCACGCCTTGTCGTCGATTTTGCACAGCAACGCCACCAGCGGCATCACCACAAAAACCGCCAACACCACGCCCAAAACGGCCACCACGGCGGTGTGCTTGGGGTTGTAGCGGGATATTTTTTTGTCAGGCCTTGTCATTGCCGCCTCCCACGATCGCATTGAGCGAATCTATCTTTTTGGCGAGGTTGTCGCACACAAAGCTCTTTACATAGTCGTCGGCGGGGTGATTGATTATCTCCTGCGGCGTGCCCAGCTGCCGTATCTGTGCCGTGGACATCACCATTATCCTGTCCGACAGCGAAAAAGCTTCTTCCTGGTCGTGCGTGATGTACACAATGGTGGTGTGGAACTCCCTCTGCACACGCTTTATCTCCGAGCACAGTTCCAACCTTGTGGATGCGTCCAGTGCGGACATTGGCTCGTCAAACAGTATCAAATCGGGCTTCATTGCCAACGTGCGCGCTATGGCCACTCGTTGCTGCTGCCCGCCGGACAGGTTGGACGGCTTTTTGTCGGCGTGCTCTGTCAGGTTAAATTTGTCCAACAGGTCGTCGGTGACGGCTTTGGCGGTGGGCTTGGTCTCCTTGTTGAGGCGCAGGGCAAACTCGATGTTTTGCCGCACGGTCATGTTTTCAAACAGGGCGTAGTTCTGGAACACTATCCCCATGCCCCGTTTGGAAATTTTCCAATCGGTGATGTCCTGCCCGTCCTTGAATATCCTGCCGGAAGTGGGCGCAAGCAGTCCAATCAAAATCTTGATGACGGTGGATTTGCCGCAGCCGCTTGGCCCCAATATGGACAAAAACTCGCCGTCGAACACGTCAAAGGAAATATCCTCGATGGCGTTGGCGCCCTCGTTGTCGTAGTGCTTGGTGAGGTGTTGCACGCTAAGTTTTACCGTTTGTTCGTTGTTCATCAGTACCCCCATTTGGCCAGCAGATCCTCTTTGCGGGCCATAGTGTTGTTGCTCATATCGCAGTAGGCAAGGTTTTTGGGAAAGTTCTCCACCGAGTACTCCCTGTCCTTGAAGATCAGCTCGGGATAGTATTTGCCGCAGCACTCGTCGGTAAACTCGTTGTACAGGTAGTCCATGATGTCCAGCGCAGCGTCGCTCTGCTTGCCGTTTACCACAAAGGAAGCATAGCTGCCAAAGCATGCGCCCTCCTGCGCAACAACTATCTCCAACTCGCTGTGGCCTGCGGTGATTTCCTCCGCCGCCTGCGAGATCATGCCAATGCCCACGGCCACCTCTTGCTTTTTGAGGTTGTTGACGGGCGCCGACCCGGATGACGTAAATTGCAGCACGTTGCCGGCAAATTCGTCAAAGTAGTGCAGCGCCTGCTCCTCTCCCAGCAAATTTACCATCGCCAGATAAAATGCGTAGCCCGTGCCGGAGCTTTTGGGCGAGGGCATGGACAGCAGCCCCTTGTAGCAGGGGTCGGTAAGCTGCGCATAGCTTGTGGGCTTGGGCAGCCCCTTGTCGGTCAGCACCTTGTTGTTGACGATGACGGTGATGCCCTGCCTTGCGCAGGGTACAATGTAGTTTCTGTTGAGGTCGCTCACCAGATCATCGGCAAACACCGACATGTCGTAGCGATCCCCCATGTTGTAGATTCTGTCGTTGGCGATGAGCTTTTCGATGTAGGCGTATTCCAGCCCAAACACGACGTCCGCCTCGCAATGCTCGCCCTCCTCCAACACCTTGGTGGCGATGTCGCCCGTGGATTTGGTGGCTATGCGGATGTCGTGCTGCGGAAACTTCTCCGCCAGGCGTTGTTGCAGCAGCTCCACGGCGTAATCTTCCATAGAGGTGTACACGATCACCGATTCGCCGCTGTTGGCCAGCACGCTTTTCAGCACGGCGGCCCCGCACAGAGCCACAAACACCAAAAGCAAAGCAATAACTCTCTTCATTTTTGCCTTTGTCCTTGTTCAAATTTTGAAAGTACGTCAAGATAATATAGCTAACGAGGCGGCAGTGTCAAGCGTTTTGTGTACATTTTGTCAAATTTTGTATTTTTTGTGAACATTTTGTCACAATCGGGCGCAATCTGTGCCGATTTTGGCGAAAAAGAAAACTAAACAAAAGTCAACTGTTTTCGTTGACAATTTTCTTTTAATTTATATAATTAGAGTTATGAAAACATCAAAGCAACGTGTCGAGCCCACCAAACAAGCTATCATCAAGAGGACGATTTGTTCGCTGATGGTGGCCGTTTTGTTGCCGCTTACGCTGCTGGTCAGTGTGCCATTTGAGGTGTATGCGGCCAACTATCAACAATATGTTTTTGCGCTGGGCGACTTTTTGCCCGTGTGCATAGGGTTTTTCTTTCTGATAACCTTTGCGCTGTTTGCGATATTGTTCTTTTTGCCCAAGCGGGCGTTCCGTGTGGTTAGCGCTATCCTGATATTGGTGCCCTTTTTGTGCTTTGTGCAGGGCAACTATCTCAACGGCCATCTGAATTCGCTGGGCGGCGACTACCTCGAAGGCGAAGGCATATCCATGCTTACCGCCTCGCTCAATGCCGCTCTCTGGGTGGTTGTGTTGGCGGCGGGCATTGTGTTGGCCTGCCTCAATGACAAAAAGCAGATAATTTCCTTGTGGGGGGGGGTATTGGCGCTCATCGTACTGTCCACGCAGGTGGTGTCGCCCATTTTTGTGGCCATCACCCACAGCGAGATCTACGACAGGCAATCGGATAACTCAGTGCAGACCGAGCGATATGTGCTTACCGAGGCCAATTTGCGCACGGCGGCAACCAAGTCCAACATATATTGGTTCATTGTGGACCGCTTTGACGAGAGCTTTGCCGAGGAGGCCTATCGCAAGCAGCCGCAGGTGTTTGACAATTTGCAAGGCTTCACTTGGTTTCAGGCGCACCTTTCCAGCTATTCGCACACGTTTCCTGCGGTGGCCTACATGTTGACGGGCAACGAGTACGACCCTCGCATGATGCGGGCAAGCTGGCTGCGGGAGAGCTACAAAAATCCTCTGCCGCTAAACGAGCTGCACAACAACGGATACAGCGTCAATCTGTACACTCAGCAGTACTATTGCTTCGAGGACGCCAAGGACCTGCCCGACTACATCGCCAACCGTGCGCCAAGCGCCAGCTACGATGTATCCAACAGGGTGCAGTTGGCGTTCAGCGTGGTAGAAGTGGGCCTGTACAGGGATTCGTTCTACTTTCTCAAACGGGTTTTCCCGGTGGATTCCGCCACCAGCAACAACTACATCGAGGAGTCGGATTCGGCCGGCAACGCCAAGTATTCTACGGCGCATGTGCCGCAAACGGCCTTCCAAAGCGGGCCGGACAAGGCGTTCTACTTTATACATATGGACGGCTGCCACAGCGCAGTGGAGCCCGTCATCGGGGCGCAGTGCACGCTGGATAGCTTTGCCACCATACAGCAGTATATCGACAATCTCAAAGCCAACGGGCTGTACGACGAGGCAACCATCATCATCACGGGCGATCACCCCATGGTCAACGTGACGGGCGACGGCCACATCACGCAGCCCAAGCTGACGGCGCTGTTTGTCAAGCCGTCGGGCGCAACCAACGCCAAACTTGTCAAGTCCGTTGCGCCCACCTCGCACGAAAATCTGTGGGCAACGGTATTCAAATCGGCGGGCATCACCCCCTCGCAGAACTATGGCACGTCGGTGTTCGACATTGCCGAGGACGCCATTGTCGAACGCTACACCGTCTACAATTCCTATGCGAGAGAGCTGCATTCCGTCCGCTACAAGGTGGTGGGGGACGCACGAGACTTTGACAATTGGCAGATAGTGGAAGAAATAAAGCTCAACAAAGGACTAACCGACTGACAAATGAACAAACAAAAGAAAGCAGACAAAAAGACGATACTGATGCGCATTGGGCTGTCGTTGTTGGCGGCGGTGCCATTGCCTCTTACGCTGCTTATCAGTGTGCCCTTCGAGGTGTACGGGGCCAACTTTGCGCAATATGTTTTTACGCTGGGAGATTTCTTCCCCGTGTGCGTGGGATTTTTCTTTCTGGCGGTGGCGGTGCTGTTTGCGGCGGTGTTTTTTCTGCCGAAAAGGGCCTTTCGCATAGTGTGCTCCATTTTGATAACCCTTGCGCTGATGTGCTTTGTGCAGGGCAACTATCTCAACGGGCAGCTGGATTCGCTGGGCGGCGACTACCTCGAAGGCGAGGGCATTTCCGCCGTCAGCGCCTGGCTCAACGCCGTCATATGGATAGCGGTTGTGGCCGTGGGGATAGTGCTTGCCTGCTTGAAGGACCGCAAAAACATCATTTCCTTTGTGGGAGTGGTGCTGGCTGTCATCGTGCTGGCCACGCAGGTGGTTGCGCCCATTTTTGTGGCGGCCACCAACGGCGAGATGTACGACAAGCAAGCGGATAACGCTGTGCATACCGAGCGGTACATTCTCACCGACGCCAACGTGCGCACAGCGGCCACCCGATCCAACATATATTGGTTTATCATCGACCGCTTTGACGAGACCTTTGCCGAGGAGGCCTACAACCAACAGCCGCAGGTGTTTGACAACTTGGAGGGCTTCACTTGGTTTCAGGCGCATCTGGCGTGCTATTCGCAGACCTTCCCCGCAATAGCGCACATGCTCACCTGCAACGAGTACGACCCGCACATGATGCGTGCCAGCTGGCTGCGGGAGAGCTACAAAAAACCGCTGCCCCTCAACGAGCTGCACAACAACGGATACAGCGTCCATTTGTACACGCAGCAATATTACAGCTTCGACGACGCCAAGGACCTGCCCGACTACGTTGCCAACCGTGCGCTCAGCGCCAGCTACCAAGTGTCCGACAGGGTGCAATTGGCGTTCAGCGTGGTGGGCGTGGGCTTGTATCGAGAGCTGCCCTACCTTGCCAAGCGGGTGATACATCTGGATTCGTCCACAAGCAACAACTTTATCGAGGAGTCGGATGCAGACGGCAACGCCAAGTATTCCTGCTATGGTCTGCCCGACGGACAATTCGACTCGGCAGAGGACAAGGCATTCTACTTTATACACAAGGACGGCTGCCACGCCGCCACCACCGCCAAAGCGGGCGCACGCCTTGCGCTGGAAAACTTTGCGTATATACAAAAATATATCGACAACCTCAAAGCCAAGGGGCTCTACGACAACGCAACCATCATCATCACGGGCGACCACGCCCTTGCCGATGTGCTGGGCGGCGCCTACTACGATTCGCCCCAGCTGACGGCGCTGTTTGTCAAGCCGTCGGGGGCAACAAATGCCAGACTTGTCAAGTCCGTTGCGCCCACCTCGCACGAAAATCTGTGGGCAACGGTGTTCAAGTCGGCGGGTATCACACCCTCGCAGGACTTCAATTACGGCCGATCGGTGTTCGACATCCCCGAGGACGACCCCGTGGTGAGGTACACCGTCAGCCACACCTATTCGCGAGAGCTGCTGGCCGTGCGCTACAAGGTGGTGGGGGACGCCCGCAACTTTGACAATTGGTCGATAGAAGAGGAGCTGCACCTCAACAAGCAGCTTACGGATTGATAAACGGCGGTTGGCCGCAACGTTTTGTGCAGGCCGCTTGTTGCGCACAACCCAATCAGGAGATACAATGGATTTCGTTTACTACTTGTGCTGGCCCTTGGGCAAGCTGATGGAAGGCTGTTTTTTGTTGGTAAAAAACTATGGTCTTGTCATCATTCTGTTTACGCTTATCACCAAGTTGGTGCTGATGCCCATCTCGGTATGGATACAAAAAAACTCCATATTGATGGTCAAAATGCAGCCGGAGATCAACTTTATCAAGGCACGTCTGTACGGCAACGCCGACGCCATCGCCGAAGAGCAGGTCAAGCTGTTCAAACGGGAAAAATATCACCCGTTGCTGACGCTGGTGCCGCTGGTGATACAGATCTTGCTGTTGCTGGGCGTCATTGCCGTCATCGACCGCCCCCTCAACTACCTGTTTGAGGTGGATCCCGTCGTGATAGATGCGCTTGCCGCCCACCTCAATGTGGACCCCGAAGAGCAGATCGTCATTTTGCAGGCTATCAAAAGCGGCACGATAACTTCCTCCACCGTCATTGCCAATGTCGATCCCGCCGTGCTGGCCGACTTGGCAGGGAAAATTGCCGACTTCGACACCATGTTTTTGGGATTGGACCTGTTGGTGCAGCCCAGCACCGTGTGGGGTTGGTACACGCTGGTATCGGTGGTGGCGGCGCTGTCCGCTTGGGTGATGTGCTTTACGCAGAACCTTTCCAACGTCATCCAGCACGAGCAGGGCAACCTCAACAAATACGGCATGATGGCGCTTAGCGTGGCGCTGTCACTGGTGTTGGGCATATTTGTGGCCACGGCCACGGCGCTGTATTGGGTGGCGTCCAACCTGCTGTCTGTGGCGGTGATGTACCTGCTAAATTGGCTGATAAACCCCAAAAAGCATGTTGACTATCAGGCGCTGGAAGAAAGCCGCAAGGCCCTTGCCGAGGCCCGCGCCTTTGGCGCAATGGACAAATCCGACCCTCGCTACAAGCAAATGCGGCAGAAAGAAAAAGAGGACTACAAGCGCTTCAAAAAAGTCGGCAACAAGCACATCGTGGTCTACTCCGAAAAGAGCGGCTTTGTCAAATACTACAAAGAAATACTGTGCGAACTGCTGAAAATGTGCGACGTGCCAATACACTACGTCACAAACGACTTCAACGACGCCATCTTCGAGTGGGCACAGACGGAACCCCGCATCAAGCCCTACTTTATCAGCCTCAAAAAGACGGCCGTGCTGATGATGCTGGTGGAAACGGACATCTTTATCATGACCACGCCCGAGCTGGGCAAGTACTACCTCAAACGCTCCTTCCTCAAAAAGGATACCGAGTATATCTACGTCCCGCACGACGCAATGAGCGTGCATATGGGCTTCAAGGAGGGCGCTTTGGACAACTTCGACACCGTGTTTTGCAGCGGTCCTCACGTTGTGGAGGAGGTGCGTGCCACCGAGCAGGTGTACGGCCTGCCCGCAAAAAATCTGGTGGAGTTCGGCTTTCCCCTGCTGGACAACTTGGTGGATTCCTTCCGCAAAACGCAATCGCAAACCAGCGACGGCGTGCGCAAAGTGCTGATTGCCCCCTCCTGGAACGACGACAACATCCTCGACTCCTGTCTGGACGACATCGTTGCCGCACTGCTGCCCACCGATGTGCAGCTCATCGTGCGCCCCCATCCGGAGTACGTCAAGCGCTACGGCGGCCGATTGAACGGTATCATGGAGCGCTACAAGGACGTTCCGTCGGAAAAATTGCGCTTCGAGACGGATTTTTCCGGCAATGACTCGGTGTACACATCCGACCTGCTCATCACCGACTGGTCGGGCATTTCGGCGGAGTTTGCCTTTGCCACCGGCCGCCCCGTGCTGTTTGTCAACACACAGATGAAGGTGCTGAACCCCAATTGGCAAAAAATCGGCCTCACCCCTGTGGAAATTCAACTGCGGGATATCATCGGCGTCAATCTGGACAAGGACAAACTGCCCTCCGAGTTGGCCGCCACGGTGCAACGGCTGTTTGACGAACGTCAACGCTACACTGAGCAGATCAACGCCTGCTACGAGCGATTCATTTTCAATCACGGCACTGCGGGCCGAGTGGGCGCCAAGTACATACTCAACTCTCTGATTGCCAAACAAAACAAAAGAAAATAACAAAAGGTAGGTGAAATTATGAATTTATTGGCTTATATCGATCCGTCGGCCATCACTATCCTGGCCACAAGTATCACGGCAGCCGTTGTGGCGGTGGGCGCATCGCTGACGGTGGTGTGGCGCCGCTTCAAAAACAAGCTGCACAAAAACGACGACCCATCCAAAAACAAGGACGCCGAGGGCGAAGTGCACGTTCTGGACGAATCTGCGCTGGAAGTGGCCACTGTCGCCGACAACCCCGAAACGCCCGCTGACGAGCAACCCGTTGACGAAGCAAAAGAGGCAGTCGAGCAACCCGACGACGCACAAGAGCCCGCCGAGCAGCCCGACAAGGAGTAGTTCGTCCTTTTGTTGTGGGGATATTTTGCAAAAATCCCCACCCCATTGTCACTATTTGGACCTTTTCCGCAAGGAAGAGGTCCATTTTGGCATTTATCCGACCAAAAGCAGAACGGCACAGACATCTTTTGCGAAAAAATTGCCGCAAGGCGGCTATCTTCTTGACAAAGCTGCCCGTCGGGTGGTACAATATCACTAACCTATCGAGAGTGACGGAGAGACGGACTCGGTGAAGTCACAGCAACCTAAAAATTTTTTTGCGTTAGGTGCTAAATTCCGCGACGGTTGTCGAAAGATGGGACGGCGAAGGGCTGATTTTGTGCGTCTTGTCACGGTGCAAGGCGCTTTTTTGAAGCCGCAGCCATTGGATAGGTAACGGGAGAACGTATGAAGAACAACAAACACAGATTTTTTACCTCCGAAAGCGTCACCGAGGGGCATCCCGACAAGATGTGCGATCAGATTTCCGACGCCATATTGGACGCTATTCTGGCCTCCGATCCCGACGCCCGCGTGGCATGCGAGACGGTGGTGTGCACGGGCACGGTCTTTGTGATGGGGCAAATCACCACCACAGCTGTTGTGGACTACGCCAAGATCGTGCGGGACACCGTGCGAGAGATAGGCTACACCCGTGCCAAGTTCGGCTTTGACGCCGACAGCTGCGGCGTTATCATTTCGCTGGACAAGCAGTCGCCCGATATCGCCTTGGGCGTGGATCGCTCGGACGAATATCGCAACAGGGGCGAGCTGCTGGATATCTACGGCGCAGGCGACCAGGGCATGATGTTTGGCTTTGCCTGCAACGAAACCCCCGAGTACATGCCCATGGCCATCACATTGGCGCAGCGTATCAGCCGCCGTTTGGCCGAGGTGCGCAAGCAGGGCATTGTGGATTACCTGCGCCCCGACGGCAAATGTCAGGTGACAGTGGAGTACGACGAAAACAACAAACCCTACCGCGTGGATACCATTGTGTTGTCCACACAGCACGGCCCCGATGTGGACAGCGCCACTATCGCAAAGGATATGATAGACCACGTCATACGCAAGGTGGTGCCGTTGGAGCTGTTGGACGAGGAAACCAAGTACTACATCAACCCCACGGGGCGCTTCGAGATTGGCGGCCCTGCGGCGGACAGCGGACTGACGGGCCGCAAAATCATTGTGGATACCTACGGCGGCTATTGCGCCCACGGCGGCGGAGCCTTCTCCGGCAAGGACGCCACCAAGGTGGACCGCTCGGCAACCTATATGGCACGCTACATCTGCAAAAACATTGTGGCGGCAGGCTTGGCGGATAGGATACAATTGCAGGTCAGCTACGCCATCGGCCGCAGCAAGCCCGTCAGCATAGATGTCAACACTTTCGGCACGGGCAAGATTGCCGATTTTGCCCTGTCACAGATCATTGCGGAGGAGTTTGACTTGCGCCCCCGTGCGATAATAGAAAAATTTCAGTTGCAGCGCCCCATCTACAAGGCAACGGCCAGCTACGGTCACTTTGGCCGAGAGGAATTTGCCTGGGAGCGTCTGGACAAAGTGGACGATTTGAAAAAATATCTCGATTAGGAGCCTGCTGTGAATTTGACTGCCAAGGGCACCGTTGCGGCGATAATCTATCGCAACGAGGAAAACGGCTACACCGTGATAAGTCTGGATACCGTCGATGGGGACAACATAACCTGCGTCGGCACTTTTCCTGCGCTGTCGGTGGGGGCCGTTTTGACCGTTACGGGCAGTGTTTCCGTGCACAAAACCTATGGCGAGCAGCTTTCGGTGGAGAGCTACACCGTGTGCGATCCTACCTCCAAGGAGGGGATAATCAAGTACCTCAGCAGCGGCCTCATCAAGGGCGTGGGCGAAGTTACCGCCACCAACATATACAAAATGTTTGGCAACGACACCTTTGGCGTCATCGAAAACAACCCCATGCTGCTGACCAAGGTCAAGGGCATCTCGCAAAAAAAAGCAATGGATATAGCCAACGCCGTGGCCGAGCTGAAAGCGATGCAGGAGCAGATAATGTTTTTGCAGGGCTACGGTATAACGGTCAATCTTGCCGTCAAAATTTACAATATCTACAAGGGCGACACCCGCTCGCTTGTGCTGGCCAACCCCTACCGTCTCATCGACGACGTGGACGGCGTGGGCTTTGTCACGGCGGATAAGATCGCCCGCAGCATGGGCGTGGAGTCCGTCAGCGAGTTCAGGGTGCGTGCCGCCATTGTGTACGTGCTAAAAGAGGCGGCAGACAAGCAGGGCAACACCTATCTGCTCTTCGACGACATGATGGGCGCATGCTCGTCCCTGTTGGGTGTGGATCTGGCCGAGCACGGTCAGCTTGTGGAGGACACCGTCACCAAGCTTGTGTTGGAACCCACCGTCAAAGTGTTTGACGTGGAGGGGCAGCGCTGCATTTCGCTGTTGAGATACTACAAGCTGGAAAAAGCCATTGCCTCTCGTCTCATCACCCTCAATCACGACGCACGGCGCATACCCATGGACGCCGACAGCCTCATTGCCCAATTTGAGCGGGTCAACGGCATGACCTTCCACGCAGGGCAGCTGGGCGCAGTCAAGTCGGCGCTGGTCAACGGCGTCACTGTCATCACGGGCGGTCCCGGCACGGGCAAAACCACCATCATCAAGTGCATTGCCGAGATACTTACCTCTCACGGTATGCGTTTGGAGTTTTGTGCCCCCACGGGACGTGCCGCCAAGCGTTTGGCACAATCCACGGGCAGCGACGCCAAGACGATACACCGCCTGTTGGGCTTTGAAATGCACGGCGACAAGATGCAATTCAAGTACAACCGCAACAACACCCTGCCCTGCGACGTGGTGATAGTGGACGAATTGAGCATGGTGGATATATCGGTGATGTACAGCCTGCTTGCCGCATTGGAAAGCGGCACCCGTCTGGTGCTTGTGGGAGACAAAGACCAACTGCCCAGCGTGGGCGCAGGCAATGTGCTTGCCGATATCATACGCAGCGGCGTGATAGAGATACGCTACCTCACGCACATATACAGGCAGTCGGAGGACAGCCTCATCGTCACCAACGCCCACCTCATCAACCACGGCAAAATGCCCGAAATCAACAACAAAAGCAGAGATTTCTTTGTGATGAACTACAACGATTTTGCGCAGGTGTCGGATACGGTGGTGGAGTTGGTCACGTCTCGCCTGCCCAAGTGGACGGGTCTGCCCTCGTCGGAAATTCAGGTGCTGGGTGCCCTCAAAAACGGCGTTGCCGGTGTGGAGAACCTCAACAACAGGCTGCAACAGGCCCTCAATCCCCGTCAGTACGGCAAGGCGGAGCTTACAGTGGGCAAAAGCATATTGCGTGTGGGCGACAGGGTGATGCAGACCGTCAACAACTACGAGCTGCCCTTTGTCCGCCAAAACGAGGACGGCACGTTCAGCGAGGGGCAGGGCGTATTCAACGGCGACATCGGCTTTATCGGCGGCATAGACCGCTCTTCCGGCACGGTAAGCGTGCTGTTGGACGACAGGCGTGTGGCCACCTATACCCAGCAGGATATAAGCGACTTGCAGCTGGCCTACGCCATAACCATACACAAAAGTCAGGGCAGCGAGTTTGAGGTGGTGGTGATACCCCTGCTCAGCGGTCCGCCCACGATAATCAACAAAAATTTGCTGTACACTGCCATCACCCGTGCCAAACGTGCGGTGGTGTTGGTGGGCAGCAAAAAGATATTGGCGCTTATGGTGCACAACAACTACATTGCGGCACGCACCACCAATCTGTGCAGATTTTTGCAGGAAGAAAACGCCCTTCATCAGCGGTTCTTCGGCAGTGCAGCGGAGGGCAAGGATGATAAGGTGGATTAGCGACCTGCGCCGTCGGCTGGCCAAGGTGTTTGCGCCCGTCGATTGCCGCTGTCTCGGCTGCGGCAGGGACGTGTTTGACGAGCTGGGCTTTTGTCCCGATTGCCTCAAACGGGTCACCTTCAACAACGGCAAGATATGCAAGCGCTGCGGCGTGGCGTTGGACGGCGACGAGGACTACTGCGGCAATTGTGCCTTTGACAAAATCTATTTTGACAGGGCTTTTTCGCCCTTTTGCTACGACGGCGTCATCCGAGAGGCTATCGTGGCAATGAAATTCAACAATCTGGGCGCCTATGCCGACGTGCTGGCCCGCTACCTTGTGTTCGAGGCGCAGCGGCGGCACCTTGTGTTCGATGTGGTGACGTTTGCGCCTATGTCCAAGGGCTCGCTCAAAAAACGCCGCTACAATCAGGCGCAGTTGCTTGCCGAACAATTTTGTGATATACTTGACATTCGGGACAAATTGCAGGAAACTATTGTCAAGATCAGGGATACCGTCCCGCAGGAGAGGCTGTCCCGCACGGAGAGAAAGACCAACCTTGTGGGCAGCTATCGGCTGCACCCAAAGGCCGACGTCAAAAACAAAAGCGTCTTGCTGATTGACGACGTCAAAACCACAGGCGCAACCGTCAACGAGTGCGCAAAAGTACTCAAAAATCACGGCGCAACGCAGGTGGTGGCGCTGACGGTGGCGTCCCGCAAGGAAAACTTCATTTTTGAACAAGAGGAAAGCGTATGAAGGAAAATTACGGCAGAGCCAATGCCAAATCGCTTAAAAAACTTCAAAAAATTCTCAAACTCGTCAACGCATTGGAGCCGAAGTACGCCGCCATGTCGGACGACGAGCTTGCCGCACAGACGCAGCTGTTCAAGGACAGGTTGGCAGGTGGCCAAACGACGGACGAGCTGCTGCCCGACGCCTATGCCGTCTGCCGAGAGGCCGCCAAGCGCACGCTGGGCCAGCGCCACTACGATGTGCAGGTGATGGGCGGCATTGCGCTGCACCAGGGACGTATCTGCCAGATGGCCACAGGCGAGGGCAAAACCCTCACCGAAACGCTGCCCGCCTACCTCAACGCATTGACGGGCGAGGGCGTGCACATCGTCACCGTCAACGAATATCTTGCCAAGCGTGATATGGAGTGGATGGGGCAGGTGTTTGCCTTTTTGGGGCTGACGGTGGGCGTCACGCTCAGCCAACAGTCGCCGGAGGACAAACGTGCGGCCTATCAATGCGATATCACCTACGGCACCAACAGCGAGTTCGGCTTCGACTACCTGCGGGACAACATGGTTACGCAGCGCAGCAGGCGTGTGCAGAGGGGGCTGCGCTTTGTCATAGTGGACGAGGTGGACAGCATTTTGATAGACGAGGCCCGCACACCCCTCATCATCAGCGGACGGGGCGACCGTCCCAGCGGCGAGTACAAGCGTGCCAATGAGCTGGTCATTCGCCTGCAAAAATCCACCAATGTGGATGTCGAAGGCAACGTGGAGGGAGAGGGCGACCGCTTTGCCCGCCTCAAAACCAACGGCGAGCAGCCCAACGGTGACTACGTTGTGGACGAAAAGAACAACAGCGTGCGCCTTACCGACCGAGGTATCAAAAAGGCCGAGCTGTTCTACACCGTGGACAACCTTTCCGCCCCCGAAAACACCGAAATCAGCCACTTTATCAACAATGCGCTGCGTGCGCACGCGCTTATGCACAGGGGCGTAGACTACATCATCGAAAAGGGCCGTGTTGTCATCGTGGACAACTTTACCGGCCGCAAGATGGAGGGCAGGCGGTTTTCCAACGGCTTGCACCAGGCTATCGAGGCCAAGGAAAACGTCACCATTCAGTCGGAGGACAAGACCGTAGCCACCATCACGCTGCAAAACTACTTCCGTATGTATCACAAGATGAGCGGCATGACGGGTACCGCCAAGACGGAGGAGCGAGAGTTCAACACCATCTACAATGTGGATGTGGTGGTGATCCCCACCAACAAGCCCGTCATTCGTATCGACCACCCGGACAGGCTCTATCGCACGTCCGAGGCCAAAATGCGGGCCATTCTGGAACAAATCAAGCTGTGCCACAGCAAGGGACAGCCCGTGCTTGTGGGCACCACCAGCGTCGAAAAGAGCATTGCGCTATCTCGCAGATTGAAAGATTGCGGCATCACCGACAAAGAGGTGGTGACACTGCTCAACGCCAAGTCGGATGAGGAAAAGGAAGCGCTTGCCATTGCCAAGGCGGGCATGCCGGGCAGCGTCACCATCGCCACCAACATGGCAGGCAGAGGAACGGACATTTTGCTGGGCGGCGGCGACCCCGTGCCCCTTGCCAAGCAGGAGTTTCTCAAAATCGTCAAACAGCGCTACCGCCAGACTCTCAAAGACAAGGCGCAGGTGGACCAAAAGGCCAAAGAGGCGCTGCGGCTGGCGCTATCCGACAGCACGGGCGACGCCTTTGCCGAGGAGTGCCGCCGTATCTACACGGAAATCTACGACAGGCTGGCCGAGGAGTTCAAGCGCAACCGCCAAAAGGTGCTGGACGCAGGCGGATTGTTTGTGATAGGCACCGAGCGTCACGAGGCACGCCGTATCGACGATCAGCTGCGAGGCCGTGCAGGCCGTCAGGGCGACCCCGGCGAAAGCGTGTTCTTCTCCTCCACCGAGGACGACATGATCAGGATTTTCGGCGGCGAAACGCTGGCCAATGTGATGAAATTTATGCGTTGGGACGAGGACACCCCCATCGAATCCCGCACCATCAACCGTCTGGTGGAGGGCGCCCAAAAGCGTGTGGAGGGCATGCACTTCTCCGCCCGCAAAAACGTGCTGCAATACGACGACGTAAACAACCGCCAGCGCAAAATCATCTACACCGAGCGTGACCGCATAATGGACAACGACGACATTCACTCCGACATATTGGCCATGGTGCCCGACTACGCCCGCTATGCCCTCGCCGAGGCGTGCGACAGCAACGAAAACGTGTCCGATTGGGACCTGGACAAGGTAAACAAAGTGCTGAGGGGCTTCTTTGTGCCCTTCAAGCGGCTGTCCGATCCGTCTGCCGCAACAGAGGGCGAAGATATGACGGACGAGCAGCTTGTCAAGCCCGAGGACCTTGTCAGCGCCCGCCACGTTTGCGATTTGCTGGCGCAACGGCTCACCGATTTCTTCAACGACAGGCGCACCGAGGCCCAACAATTGGACGCAGAGGCCGAGCAGAGCTTTTTGCAGCTGGAAAAAGACGTGCTGCTGCGCACTTTGGACAGGCTGTGGATAGATCACATCGACGCATTGGACGATCTGCGCAAGGGTGTGGGGCTGCAAGCGATTGGTCAACACGACCCCCTCGCCGTCTACAAGAGCGAAGCCTTTGATATGTTTGAGACGCTCAACGAGCAGATAAAGGTGCAAACGCTGCGCAACCTGCAACTGTACAGGCTGCGTGCCGTCAACAAAGATACCTCAGCCAAAAAGCCCTTAGACCCCAAAAACAAAAACGGCAATCCCGTCCCGGTGCAGGATACACCGCCCGCAGAGGATACGGACAGGCCGCTGACCAAGCAGGAAATTTACGCTCTCAAACGCCAACAACGCAAGTCGGATAGAGAACTGCAAAAAATTTCCGACAAAAAACCCAGATAATCATGATACAGATAGACGAACTGAAACAAAACATCAAGCAACTCAACGCCAAGATGGACGGCATAGGCGAAAGCCTCAACCTGCCCAAATTGCAGCAGGAGCTGGACTCCCTCAACGAGCAGCAGCACCGTGCCGACTTTTGGGAGGACGTCAAAAACGCCCAACAGGTCAGCCAGCGTGCCAAAAACATCGAGCACAAACTTGCCGCCTACACCAAGCTGCGCAAGCGGCTGACAGATGTGAGCGATCTGGTGGAGCTGTGCGACGGCGACGATGCCATGCTGGAAGAAACCGCTGCCGAGCTGCAACAGTTGGATACCGACGTGTACGAAATGCACGTCGAAACGCTGCTTTCGGGCAAGTTTGACGCCAACAATGCGATACTCACCCTGCACGCAGGGGCGGGCGGCACCGAGGCGCAGGATTGGGTGCAGATGCTTTATCGCATGTACACCCGCTATTGCGAGCGTCGTGGCTATCGCCTGACCGTGCTGGACTATCTCGACGGCGAAGAGGCGGGTATCAAATCCGTAACCTTCAAGGTGGAGGGCGACAACGCCTACGGCTATCTCAAAGCGGAAAAGGGCGTCCACCGTCTGGTGCGCATATCCCCATTTGACGCCAACAAGCGCCGCCACACAAGCTTTGCCTCGCTGGAAGTGATGCCCGAGTTGGCGTCGGATAACGAGATCGTCATCGACGACAAGGACCTGAAAATCGACACCTACCGCAGCAGCGGTGCGGGCGGCCAACACGTCAACAAGACGGAAAGCGCCATTCGCATCACCCACCTGCCCACGGGCATAGTGGTGGCCTGCCAAAACGAGCGCAGTCAGATACAAAACCGAGAACAGGCCATGGCCATGCTGAAAGGTAAGCTGGCCGAGCTTAAAGAGCGAGAGCAGATGGAAGAGGCCGCCGCCATCAAGGGCGAGATCAAAAAGATAGAGTGGGGCAGCCAGATACGTTCCTACGTGTTTTGCCCCTACACGCTGGTCAAGGACCACCGCACCAATTTCGAAAATCCCAACGTCAACGACGTCATGGACGGCAACATTCAGCCCTTTATCGAGGACTATCTCACCAAGGCGCTTTGATATGGCGTCAAACCAAATAAGTTGTATTTACCTATGAAAGAATATCACAGACAGTTTTATACGGGCGAAAGGGCCATGTTTGCCACGCACGACGCACATTTTGAGCAGTGCACCTTTGCCGACGGCGAGTCTCCCCTCAAAGAGAGCAGCGACCTTGCAATAGACGGTTGTTTGTTCAAGTGGAAGTATCCCCTGTGGTACTGCCGCAACGTTGCCGTCCGCAACTGCACCCTTTTCGACACGGCTCGGGCAGGCGTTTGGTACACGCACAACATCACATTTGACGATTGCGTCATCGAGGCGCCCAAGACATTTCGGTGGGCAAGCAATGTCGCTCTGAGCAACGTCTCTCTGCCCAACGCCGCCGAAACATTGTGGAATTGTATCGACGTCACGCTGGATAACGTCACGGCGCAGGGCACCTACTTTGGCATGGGCTGCAAACGCATTGCGTGCAACAACCTCACTTTGACGGGCGACTACTGCTTCGACAGCGCCGAGGACGTCACCATACGCCACTCTCGGTTGCTAAGCAAGGATAGCTTCTGGAACTGCCGCAACGTCACCGTGACCGACAGTTTCATCTCCGGCGAGTACCTCTGTTGGAACGCCCACAACGTCACGCTGATCAACTGCACGTTAGAGAGCCTTCAAGGCCTGTGCTATGTAGACAATCTGACGCTGGTCAACTGCCGCCTGCTCAACACCACAAGGGCGTTCGAGTACAGCACGGTGCATGCGGATATCGAGGGCGGCGTGGACAGCATTGTCAACCCGTCGGGCGGCGTCATCGAGGCGGATAGTATCGGCTCGCTTACGCTGGACGAACGCTTTGTGGACCCCTCCGCCACCGAAATAAAACAAAGGAACAAGCAATGACGGACTTCAACCGACAGATAAACCGGCGCAACACCAATAGCCTCAAATGGAACGTGCTGCCCACCGAGCTGCCCATGTGGGTGGCGGATATGGATTTTGCCACGGCGCCATGCGTCACCAAGGCGCTTTCCGCACGGGCAAAAACGGGCGTTTTCGGCTATGAAGAGGTGCCCGACGAGTGGTACAACGCCTATATCGATTGGTGGAGCAAGCGTCACGGCGTCACCTTCAAACGAGATTGGCTGTGCTTTGTCACGGGAGTGGTGCCCGCCATCACGTCCTGCGTCAAGAGCCTCACCGGCCCATGGGACGGCGTGTGCGTTTTGTCCCCCGTCTACGATATCTTTTATCACTCCATCGAAAACACCGGCCGCCACGTGATAGAGTGCCCTCTGCGCTACGACGGCACCACATACAGCATAGATATGGCCGATTTGGACAGGTGCCTTTCGCAGCCGGACGTGTCGCTGCTGATACTGTGCAACCCCGCCAACCCCGTGGGGCGCATTTGGAGCAAGCGAGAGCTGGCCATGGTGGGCAAGCTGTGCGCCCTCCATCAGGTAACGGTCATCTCCGACGAGATCCACTGCGACCTTGTGGAGCCTCGCAAGCACTACACGCCCTTTGCCGCCGCTTCCGCCACATGTGCGGATATTTCCGTCACGGCCATTTCCGCCAGCAAGGCTTTCAATCTGGCGGGATTGCAGTCGGCTGCGGTGGTGGTGCCCAATGCCGAGCTGCGCAGCAAAGTGGTGCGCCACCTCAACTATGACGAGGTTGCCGAGCCCAACAGCTTTGCCTGCACGGCCACAATTGCGGCCCTGACCAAGGGCGCACGCTGGCTGGACGCATTGCGCAAGCACATATCCGCCAATCGTCGCCGTGTGCAGCAGTTTTTGGCGGCGGAGTTGCCCATGCTGCACGCAGTCAAACAGCAGGCCACCTATCTGCTGTGGGTGGATTGCTCGGCCGTCACAGACGACTCGGACAAGCTGTGCGACTACATTCGCAGTGCCACGGGGCTGTATCTCAGCAATGGCGCCAAGTACCGAGGCAACGGCAAAAGCTTTGTGCGCATAAACGTCGCCTGCCCCTCCGCCACCCTCGACGACGGCCTCGACCGCCTCAAACGTGGTGTGCAAGCCTTTATCGGTGAAAATCAGGGTTAGAAAATAGTGCAAAAAATGCGCCTCTCATTGCGAGAGGCGCTTTTGTTATCAAATAAGATGTGCGCTGCGACTATGCGTTGCGGCGGAATACCGTCTTGTTGGTGCGTATCAGGTGGAACACCGTCATGCACACACCCACAATGATGTAGCTGTAATAGCTCAAAAACCGCCAGCTGAACACCGTCCAGAACAGTGCGCCGCTGGATAGCGATGTCAGGGCAAACATAAATGCGCTTTCCACCGCCCCGCTGTTGCCGGGTGTGGGCACAATCATGGCGCTCATCTGCGCATATACGTTCAGCGTCATGATCTCAAACAGCAGCTCGGTGCCGGGCACCACCGATGGCCCGCCCAGCGCCACCACCACAAAGTAGGGCAGCGTCATGGAAAGAAACGGCTCGGCAATGCACAGCAGCGTCAGCACAACAGAGTGCAGAGGCCGTTTCAGCATGGACACAAACGCCGCAACAAAGTCGTTTACCGCACGTTTGCCCCGTGCCATGCGCCCGTCGATATCCTTTACTATGTGCAACTTGTAGCCGATTTGCAGCACCCAGCGTGTTATTGCCCAGGTCATCTTGGGAAAAATCGCACAGCTAAGTATCATCAGCGGCAGTGCGCAGTTGACGCCGAAGCCTATCCAGCCGCCCACGGTCAGTATGTTGCGCTGCGATTCGTCCGCCACATGCAGGTACAGCACATCTCGGTTGATGAGCATCAGCAAAAAGCATATCGTCAGCCACATCGTCATGTTGAAGGCAAATTTGATAAAAATTATCGCCGAGCTTTGGCCGCCGCTTATGCCCTTGTTGTGCAGCTGGATGATCTGCATGGGCTGTCCGCCGCTGCTGAACGGCGTGATGTTGTCGTAGTACTTGCCGATCAAACTTACCGATAGCGCCGTGCCGAAGTTGCCCTTGGTGCGGGTGGCGCTCATTATCACAACGTACTTCAAGCTGTCCAGCAGCACCATGGATAGCAGCACAATCACCGACAACAGCATATATTTGACGTTCATCCCGCCAAACACCTCTGCAAAGGTCTTTTGACTGTTGGGGCTGTTTTCGGTGGCAAAGCTGTACATCAGGTAGATGCTGAGCATGATGCACGCCAAAAAAAACATATTGCTGTACATTCTCGATTGCCTTCTCGGCGCAAGAACTTCGCCCCTCTTTGCCGCACGGTTGCGACGGGCGTTGTCTGCCACAATGTACACCAGATATGCAATTTCCAACAAAATCAGCGCAAACAGCAGCCAAAAAATATTGGGCAAGCGTTCGATAAGCAGCAGGGACATCACAGATACCCCCTGCTACGGCAGCGCCCTATGTTGTTGTGCGGACGTGCAAATGTCATAACTAAAATATTATAGCATATTTGCGTTACCATTGCAATCCTTTTTTACAAAGCCCGTTTTTTTGAGACACATCCCGCCAAAATTGGCTCGGCGCCCGGCACCCCGACAGCACAAAACACCTCTTTGCAGAACATTTTTAACATATTTTTTCGATAACATTGTTTGCAGGTTTCTATTTGCAGTTTTTTTGAAGATATTTTTTTATATCTTTTTTT